>CANHVY010000169.1 GCA_947464185.1 Burkholderiales bacterium | reverse complement strand
GGCCAGCGCCTGGCCGGCGCTGGCACGCGCCCTGCCGCGGCCCGGGCCCTGGATGGCGACCTTCAAGACGCTGATGGCGTTCCCCATGTTCGCCACGGTGGTGTGGCTGGCGTGGGTGCTGGGCCAGCAGGCCGGCGTGGACGCCGTCGCCGGGCTGCTGGGCGTGCTGCTCGCGCTGGCCTTTGCCGCCTGGGCCTGGGGCTTGCCGGCGCGGCGGCCGTCCACGCGGGCGCTGTGGTGGTCTTCCTCGGCCTTGCTGCTGGCCGCCACGATCGCCTGGGCCTGGCCGTCCTTCCAGACGGCGCCGATCAGCTCGGGCACGACGTCAGGCAGCGCTGGCGGCGGCGTCGGCAGCCCGGAGGCCCCGCGCAGCGGCGGAGCAAACCGCGAAGAAGGCCGCCGAGAAGGCCGTGAAACAGACTGGCAACCCTGGTCGCCCGAGCGCGTGCAGGCCGCGCTGGCCGGCGGCCGGCCGGTGTTCGTGGACTTCACCGCGGCCTGGTGCGTGACCTGCCAGTTCAACAAGCGCACCACGCTGGCGGACGCACAGGTGCACGCCGACTTCGCAGCCAAGCGGGTGGTGGTGCTGCGTGCCGACTGGACGCGGCGCGACCCGGCCATCACCGCCGCCCTGGCCCAACTCGGCCGCAACGGGGTACCGGTGTACCTGCTGCAAGCCCCGGGCGGTGCCCCGCCGCGCGTGCTGAGCGAGGTGCTGTCGGTGCGCGAAGTGCGCGAGGCCCTGGCCGCGCTGCCCTGAGGGCGTCCCGGGCCGGCGAGGCACTGGCCGCCTTCTGTCGGTTCCGCCCCGATCTGCCCGGGTCCAGGCGGATCAAGGCACCGCGGCGTACTGGGCCGCCAAGGCCTTGAAAGCATCGAGGTCCTGGTGCGTAGACGCAGGGCCCAGTTCCTCCGCCAGGATCTTCCCCACCTCGTCGGCACAAGCCGCAGCCTGCTGCGCATCCACGAACAGCAGTCGGCTGCGCCGGGCCAGCATGTCCTCGACGGTGCGCGCCATCTCAAACCGCGCCCCGAAGCGCACCATGGCCTCGCTGAGCAGGCCCTGGCCGCTCTCCTGGTCTCGCGCCAGCCAGCGATCCGCACCCGGCAGGGCCCGCAGGATCGGGGCCTCGCTGCCGTACAGGTGTTCACCTGGGGGCTCGCACAGCGCGCGCCCCGGCGCCGCACCCGCCAGCAACAGGTGCTCGGTGGCGCCGCCCGGGCGCTGGGGCAGCAGACCCTGCGCCATGCAGGCCGCCAGGACGTCCTCGGCCATGGCCCGGTAGGTCGTCCACTTGCCGCCCGTGACGGTGACCAGCCCGGTGGCGCCCACCTCCACCGTGTGCTCGCGCGACAGGCTGCGCGTCGCGGCAGCCTGCCCGCCTTCGGCGGTGGGCGGGGCGGAAGCGCGCACCAGCGGGCGCAGACCCACCCAGGCCGAGCGCACATCGGCGCGGGTGGGCGGACGCGAAAGGTAACGCGCCGCCTCGCGCAGGATGAAGTCCACCTCGTGGGCGAACGGACGGGGCTCGGCCACGATGTCGCTGCGCGGCGTGTCGGTGGTGCCCAGCAGGGTCTTGCCCAGCCAGGGCACGGCGAACAGCACCCGACCGTCAGTCGTCCTGGGCACCATGAGGGCCGTGGACCCAGGCAGGAAAGCCCGGTCCACCACCAGGTGCACGCCCTGGCTGGGCGTGACCAGGGGCGCCGTCTCCTGGCCCGTAGCCCTGCTCGTCTCCTGGCCCGTCTCCTGGCCCGTCTCCTGGCCCGTCTGCTGACCCGTATCGCCGCCCGTACCCTCGCCCGCAGTCGGGAAGGCCGCCGCGCGGCGCAGCCCGTCCACCCACACCCCGGTGGCGTTGACCACGCAGCCGGCCGCGATCTCGAACACCTCGCCGATCTCGGCATCTCGTGCGTGGACTCCCCGTACGCGTGCGCCCTCCAGCCGCAGGCCCGTGACCCGCAGGTGATTGACCACCACCGCGCCATGCGCGGCAGCAGTGCGCGCCAGCGCCACCGCCAGGCGGGCGTCGTCGAACTGGCCGTCCCAGTAGCGGATACCGCCGAGCAGGCCCCGCTCCAGCACCGTGGGCAGCGCCTGGCGCGTGGCACGGGCCGACAGCACCTGCGTGGGCCCCAGGCTGCGCTGCCCTGCCAGCCATTCATAGGCTTTCAAGCCGGCACCGTAGAAGGGCAGTTCCCACAGGTGATAGCCCGGCACCACGAATGCCAGGGGCTGCGCCAGGTGGGGAGCGTTGGCCAGGATCGCCGAACGTTCGCGCAAGGCCTCGCGCACCAGGCCCAGGTGGCCCTGCGCCAGGTAGCGCACACCGCCATGCACCAGCTTGGTGGCGCGCGAACTGGTGCCCTGGGCGAAGTCCGTTGCCTCCAGCAGCAGCACCTGCAGGCCGCGCACGGCCGCGTCCAGCGCCACGCCCAGGCCGGTGGCCCCGCCGCCCACCACCACCAGGTCCCATCGCCGCGGCTCGCGCAGCCGGGCCAGGGCCTGCGAGCGCGCCTCAGACATGGGCGAAATTCACCGGCAGACCGGGCACCTCCACCCGGCAGTGCAGCACCTGGCCGGCCCAGGGCTCGCGTGCCAGTTCCTCGGCAGGGCGGTTCTGGCGGGAGGTGGTGATGTACAGCGTGCGCAGATCGTCGCCGCCGAAGCAGGGCATGGTCGGGCAGCGCACCGGGAGCGCCAACTCGCTGAGCACTTCGCCTGCCGGCGACAAGCGCAGCAGGCGTGCGCCTTCGAACATCGCCACCCAGTAGCAACCTTCGGCATCCATGGCGGCGCCATCAGGCCGGCCACCGTAGGACGCCAGCGGCTGCTCCACCGTGCGGGACGGGAAGCTCGCCCACACCCGCTGCCGCGACAGCGAGCCGTCCTGGCCGTCGAAGTCGAAGGCGAACACGGTGTGGGCCTTGGTGTCGCTCCAGTACAGGGTGCGGCCGTCGGGGCTGAAGGCCAGACCGTTGCTGACGGTCACTTCGCCGGCACGGCGCTCC
>CANHVY010000168.1 GCA_947464185.1 Burkholderiales bacterium | reverse complement strand
GCGCTCCACGCTGGTGACGTACTTCATGTCGGCTTTCCCCTCGATGGTTTCGATATCTTGCCAGACCTGCTGCTCCAACGGTTTGGGCAGTTGAAGCATCCAGTCGATGATGGCGTGGGCCGCGGGGAAGTAGAAGGCCATGAACTCCGGGAAGGCGCCTTCGATGGCCTCCTTCCAGGGGATGTCATGCTCATCGGCGGGCAGGGTGTCGTTGGCCATTCGCTGCACTGTAGGCAGCGTGCTTGGGGATGGCCATCACCTGGAAGGGGGTGTACGGGGGGCCTTCAAGGGGGTGGATCGAAGGCGCTGGCGCTTTGCAGCCGCTGGGCCACCCATTCGGGCAGCGGGCCGAAGTGGCGGGTGAGTTGGCGGCTTCGATTCCAAAATGGGACTGGATTTCAGGGGTGCGTGTGATTTGAGCTGCGCGATGTCGTGCGCCACACGGCCCGGCTGGTTTGAGGGTTCCCTGCGAGCCCGCTGCCCGTGTTCAACTTGGCCAAGCGGCCGCCCACAGAGAGGCGGGATCTTGGAGTTGTCATGAACATCCTGGTGGTGGGAGGCGCTGGCTACATCGGCAGCCACATGGTGCAGTGGCTGGATCGCGAAGGTTGCCAGGTCACCACCCTGGACAACCTCTGCAGCGGGCACCGGGAAGCGGTGCTGGCCGGGCGATTCGTGCAGGGCGACATTGCTGACAGCGGGTTGCTGTCGAGCTTGTTTGCCAGCACGCGCTTTGATGCGGTGATGCACTTCGCTTCCTTCATTCAGGTGGGCGAATCGGTGGCACAGCCAGGCATGTACTACCGCAACAACGTCGCCCACACGCTGAACCTGCTGGAGGCCATGCGCGCCGCCGACGTGCGCCGTTTTATCTTCTCTTCCACCGCGGCCACCTTCGGCGAGCCGGTGTACACCCCCATCGACGAGGCCCACCCGCAGCGGCCCATCAACCCCTATGGGCGCAGCAAATGGATGGTGGAGCAGATGCTCACCGACATGGACACCGCCTGGGGGTTGAAGTCGGTGAGCCTGCGCTACTTCAACGCTGCAGGCGCAGACCCGTCCGGCCGTCTGGGGGAGAGGCACGACCCGGAGACGCACCTGATACCGCTGGTGCTGCAGGCCGCCCGCGGGCGCCGCCCCCACATCAGCGTCTTCGGCCGGGATTACGACACGCCAGACGGCACTTGCGTGCGCGACTACATCCACATTGAGGACCTGTGCCAGGCCCACTGGCTGGCGCTGCAGCACCTGATGCAAGAGGGCGCCAGTGACGCGTTCAACCTGGGCAACGGCACGGGGTTCTCGGTGCAGCAGGTGATCGACACCGCACAGCGGGTGACGGGGCGCTCGATCCCGGTGGTGAACGCTCCCCGGCGCGCGGGCGACCCGGCCGTTCTGGTGGCCGATGGGCGGCGCGCTCGAGAGAACCTGGGCTGGGTGCCCGCCTACCCCGATCTTCAAACCATCATCGCCCACGCGTGGGCGTGGGAGCAGGGGCGGGCGTGATCAATGCCCGTCAAAGACGGTCAGCAAAGTGGGCGCGTCCAGCACGCTGGCTGTGGGTCAGGCGTTGCATGCCGCAATCCACATGCAGGACGCTGGAAACGGGCTGGGGGGCTGGGGGGCTCGGTGGGTCGTGGGCAGGGGGCGTGGTCATGCGGGGTGGGGCAGGGCGTTGAGGTGGGCGCGCACCTCTTGCAGCAGCCCTTCCCAGCGGCCAGGTTCGGTCTGGCGGTGCAGGCGGATGGAGTGGTACCAGGGGGTGGTGGGGTGGCCCAGCATCCAGCGCCAATCGCAGGGCTGGGGCAGCAGCACCCAGGTGGGGCGCCCCAGGGCGCCGGCCAGGTGGGCCAGGCTGGTGTCGATGGTGATGACCAGATCCACGTGCGCGCACAGGGCGGCGGCGTCGGCGAAGTCGTGCTGTTCGGTGCCGAAGTGCCGGATGTGGGGGTGGCGGGCCAGGGTGTGCAGATCGGCCTCAGGCAGTTCACGGTGCAGGCTGAGGCATTCGAAGCGCTGGGCCAGGGCGTCTTCTGCGCCCAGGCCCAGGCCCTGGATCAAGGTGTCCAGGGGGATGCTGCGTTCGGGCTGCAAGGGGTGCCGCCGTCCGCTCCAGGCCAGCCCGATGCGTGGGCGGGTGGCGGGGCCCAGCAGTGCCGCCCAGCGTTGCAGGGCGTCTGGCGGGCAGTGCAGGTAGCCCTCGGCGCGCGGCACGGTCTGCACGGTGGTGCGGAAGGCGCGCGGCAGGCTCATCAGGGGGGTGTGCAGGTCGAAGGGCGGGGGCGGTTCGTCTGAGCCGATGCACAGGCAGCGCGCGTCCAGGGTCTTGATCAGGCTCACCAGCCCGGGCTGCACCTGCAGCACCACGCGGGTGCCGGCATCGGCCGCATCCACCGCGTAGCGGCAGAACTGCAGGGTGTCGCCCAGGCTCTGTTCGCAGTGCAGCAGCAGAGTGCGGCCTTGCAGTGGCGTGTCGCCCAGCCACAAGGTGGAGGCGGGGTGTGCGCGCTGCAGCTCGGTTTCGGCCACCTGCCAGCGTGATTCGAACAGTTCGAAGCCGTGGGGATAGTCGCCCTGGCGCAGCAGCGCGGTGGCCTTGTTCAGCAGCGCTCCCGGGGCATCGGGTTGCAGGGCCAGGGCGTGGTCGAAGCTGGCCAAGGCTTCGTCGTCTCGGCCCATGCGCCCCAGCACGCGCCCGCGCTGGAAGTGGGCCTCGGCCTGCTGGGTGTCCAGCGCCAGGGCGCGGTCGTGGCTGGCCAGCGCTTCGTCCAGCCGCTCCATCGCCTGCAGCAGCGCGCCACGCCGAACCCACCAGTGCGCCTGGCCCGGCAGGGCCTGCAGCGCGCTGTCCAGGCACTGCAGGGCCTGGAGGCCCTGGCCGGCCAGTTCGTGCAGCTTGATGAGGTTGTCGTGGAACACAGGCTGCGCCGGGGCCAGGGCGATGGCGCGCTCGATCCACGCGGCGGCGCGGGCGATGTCGCCGCGCTGGTGCTGGGCCACGCCCAGCAGATGC
>CANHVY010000167.1 GCA_947464185.1 Burkholderiales bacterium | reverse complement strand
TGGGCCTGGCGCGCACCTTCCAGAACGTGGCGCTGTTTCGCGGCATGTCGGTGCTGGACAACATCAAGCTCGGCGGCCACACGCGGCTGAACACCAACCCGCTGACGGCGCTGTGGTACCGCGGCCCGGCGCAGCGCGAGGAGATGGCGCTGCGCCGCGAGATCGAGCGCGACGTGATCGATTTCCTCGAGATTGACCACATCCGCCACCTGCCGGTGGCCGGCCTGGCCTACGGATTGCAAAAGCGCGTGGAGCTGGCGCGCGCCCTGGCCATGCGGCCCAAGGTGCTGATGCTGGACGAGCCCGTGGCCGGCATGAACCGCGAGGAAACCGAAGATATGGCGCGCTTCATCCTGGACATCCAGGAAGAGCGTGGCATCACCGTGCTGCTGATCGAGCACGACATGGGCCTGGTGATGGACATCTCGCACCACGTGGTGGTGCTGAACTTCGGCCAGGTGATCGGCCAGGGCACGCCCGCGCAGGTGCGGGCCAACCCCGAGGTGGTGCGTGCCTACCTGGGCGATGAGGCCACGCGGAGGGTGACTCAGTGAACGCCGGGTTCGACTGGATCGCCCTGGCCGAGTTCTCGGCCATCGGGCTGCTGTCGGGCGGGCTGCTGGCGCTGATCGCCCTGGGCTTCGTGCTCATCTACAAGGGCACCGGGGTCATCAACTTCGCCATGGGCGAGTTCATGATGCTGGGCGCCTACTTCTTCTACACCGCCCACGTGATGTGGGGCTTGCCCATCTGGGTGGCGCTGCCGGCCACGCTGGCGGCGGTGGCCGGTTGCGCGGCGCTGGTCGAGCGCGCCATCCTGCGGCCGCTGGCCGGGCAGTCGGTGATCTCGGTGCTGATGGCCACCATCGGCCTGGCCAGTGCCCTGCACGGCGGCGTGGACGCCATCTGGGGCGGACGCAACTACGAGATGCCCACGCTGCTGCCGCGCCAGCCCCTGCTGATCGGCGACGTGTTGATCCCGGGCAAGGTGCTGTGGAGCTTCCTGCTCGCGGCCGTGGTCATCACCGCCTTCACGGTGTACTTCCGCCGCTCGCGCACAGGCGTGGCCATGCGCGCCGCCGCCAGCGACCCCGTCACCGCCTACGTGCTGGGCATCGACGTGCGCGCCATGCAGCGCCTGACCTGGATCTTTGCCGGCCTGGTGGGCGCCATCGCCGGCATCGTGGTGGCCTCGATGACCAGCCTGTCGCCGGCACTCGGCAGCGCCGCGCTCACCGTGCTGGCCGTCATCATCCTCGGCGGGCTGGACAGCATTGCCGGGGCCATCGTGGCCGGCCTCATCGTGGGCCTGCTGGAAAGCCTGACCGCCGGTTACCTGGGCGGCAAGGTGCGCGACATCGTGCCCTACGTGGTGGTGCTGGTGATCCTGCTGATCCGCCCCTACGGCCTGTTCGGCACCCGGCAGATCGAACGCCTGTAAGGCGCCCGACCCATGCGCATCCACGACTTCCGCCAGAGCTACGCCGACGACCAGGCGCTGTGGCCCACGCGCGTGCAGCGCCTGTGGCTGCTGGCGCTGCTGCTGGCCATTGCCGTGTTCCCGCTGGTGGGCGGGGGCTACGCGCTCGGGCTGATGTGCGTGCTGGGCATCCACATCATCGCCGCCTCGGGCCTGAACATCATGACCGGCAGCACGGGGCTGATCTCCCTGGGCCATGCCGCCTTCATGGGGGTGGGCTGCTACACCGCGGCCTGGCTGGCGCAGCGCGGCCTGCCGGTGTTCGTCACCTTGCCGGCCGCCGGGCTGATGGCGGCGGCGCTGGGCATCGTGGTGGGGCTGCCCAGCCTGCGCATCAAGGGGCTGTACCTGGCGGTGGCCACCCTGGCCATGCAGTTCCTGATGGTCTACATCTTCCGCGAGTGGGATTCGGTCACCGGCGGCGTGCGCGGCGTGAACGTGCCGCCGGCCGACTTCTTCGGCATCCCGCTGAACACCGATGCCCGCATGGCCTGGCTCATCGCCTTCTGCGCCGTGGTGATGCTGATCGGGGCGCGCAACCTGTTCCGCACCCGGGTGGGCCGCGCCTTCACCGCCATCCGCGACAAGGACATCTCGGCCGAGGTGCTGGGCATCAACCTGCTGCAGTACAAGCTCACCTCGTTTGCCATCGGCTCGTTCTACGCGGGCGTGGCCGGGGCGCTGCTGGGCTACTTCTACCGCGCCATGACGCCAGAGTACTTCACGCTGCAGCTGTCCATCTTCTACCTGGCGGCCATCATCGTGGGTGGCCTGGGCAGCACGCTGGGCACCATCCTGGGCGCCGTCTTCATGACGCTGGTGCCCGAGCTGCTGCGCGCCGGCGTGTCCCTGGCGGCGCAGTGGTCACCGCGCGCCATCGAGATCCTCTCGCCCATCCAACAGGTGGTGTTCGGCCTGCTGATCATCGGTTTTCTGGTGTTCGAGCCGCACGGCCTGGTGGAGGTCTGGCGGCGCATCCGGCGTTTCTTCCACCTCTGGCCTTTCCGTTCCTGAACCCCGGGCGGCTCGCAAGCCTAGCGCCGCCCCAATCCACAACCCTTGAAGGAGACATCGATGAGCAAGACCGAACGAGACATCGCCAGCACCAGCCGCCGCCGTCTGGTGCAAGCCGGCCTGGGCGCTGCCGGGCTGGGCGCGCTGCCGCTCAGCACCGCCTTCGCGCAGAGCGGCGAGATCGTGGTGGGCGCCGCGCCCCCCATCACCGGCGTGTTCGCCTTTGCCGGCGTGGGCCTGCACCAGGGCCTGGGCGACTACTGCGAGTGGCGCAACGCCAATGGCGGCGTGGCCGGACGCAAGCTGCGCTACATCGGTGAAGACTCGGCCTACAAGATGGACCAGGCCATGGCCGTGTTCAAGAAGATCATGGGCGCGCACCGCCCGCCGGTGTTCTATGGCGACTCCACCGCCTGGGCCAAGGCCTCGGCGGCCGAGGTGAGCCAGTTGGGCACCACGCTGACCTCCAGCCCTTCTTTCGCCTCCGACCTGGCCGACCCCGTGAAGGCACCGTACTACTTCATGGCCGGCCCCACCTACGAGGCCATGATCGAGATCCAGCT
>CANHVY010000166.1 GCA_947464185.1 Burkholderiales bacterium | reverse complement strand
GAAGGCCGGCGTGGCCTTGACCCAGGCGCCGTCCAGCCACAGCTCGGTGTAGCCGTGCCAGACGAAGAGGTCGGTCTTCATGGTCTGGCGCATGCGCTCGGTGCTCAGGTGGTTGCGCACGTCGGCATAACCTACGCGGGCCGGGATGCCGGCGGCCCGGGCCGCGGCCGCCAGCAAGGCCGCCTTGGTGACGCACCAGCCCACGCCGATTTCCAGCACATGGCTGGCGCGCATGCCGACCACCGAGAGGTCGATCCGGTAAGGGTCGTAGCGGAAGCCGTCGCGCACGGCGTAGTACAGCGCCACCGCCCGCTCGCGGTCGTCCACGCCCAGAGCATGTTGGCGGGCGAAGCCCTGCACTTGCGGGTGGTCGCTGTCGATGAGTGCGGTGCAGGCCAGGGCGGCGACAGCGGGAGCGGGAGCGGGAGGGTTGACCAAGGAGATTCCCGGAAATTCAAGGGGTCTTGGTGATTATCACTAGCCCCGGCAGGGCCCGACCGTGCGACAAACCGCCTCTGTCGCCCCACGGAGTCTGAGATGCCCCAACTGAACGTCAATGGCAAGGTGATGACCTACCAGGCCGAGCCCGACACCCCGCTGCTGTGGGTGATCCGCGAACAACTCGGCATGACCGGCACCAAGTATGGCTGCGGCGTGGCGCAGTGCGGTTCCTGCACGGTGCACATCGATGGCGCCCCCGTGCGTTCCTGCGTGCTGCCCGCGGTTGCCGTGCAGCCCAGCCAGAAGATCACCACCATCGAGGGCCTGTCGCCAGACGGCAGCCACCCGCTGCAGAAAGCCTGGGTGGCGCTGGACGTGCCGCAGTGCGGCTACTGCCAGAGCGGCATGATCATGGCCGCCGCCGCCCTGCTCAAGGACAAACCCAAGCCGACGGATGCCGACATCGACGCGGCCATGACCAACATCTGCCGCTGTGGCACCTACAACCGGGTGCGCGCGGCCATCAAGGTGGCCGCCGGGGCCGACACCAAGACCGCCGGGCTGGACATCATCCACATCGTCAAGGGAGCCGCCGCATGAGCACCGTCCACACCGACACGCTGCAAGACACGGCCGCCCCAAAGAAACAAGGCATGCGCCGGCGCACCTTCCTGGGCTCGGCCGCAGCAAGCGGCTCGCTGGTGGTGGGCTTCCATGTCCCGCTGACGGCCAACGCCCAGGGCCAAGGCCAGGGTCAGGCGGCTGCCCCCGAGGTCAACGCCTGGGTGGTGGTGCAACCGGACGAGCGCGTGATCGTGCGCATCGCCCGCTCCGAGATGGGTCAGGGCACGCTCACCGGCCTGGCACAAATGGTCGCCGAGGAACTGGAGTGCGACTGGGCCCGCGTCACCACCGAGTACCCCACCCCCGGGCAGAACCTCGCGCGCAACCGCGTGTGGGGCAACTTCTCCACTGGCGGCAGCCGGGGCATCCGCGAGTCGCAAGACTACGTGCGCAAGGGCGGCGCAGCCGCGCGCATGATGCTGGTGCAGGCCGCGGCCCAGGGCTGGGGCGTGCCCGCCGCCGAATGCCGTGCCAGTGCCGGCGTGATCACACACCCGGGCACCAACCGCCGCACCACCTACGGCCAGGTGGCCGCGGCCGCCGCCAAGCTGCCGGTGCCCACCGAGGTGCCGCTGAAGGACCCCAAGGACTGGAAGCTGGTGGGCAAGCGCCTGGCGCGCCTGGACACGGTGGAGAAGACCAACGGCTCGCTGGTCTACGGCGCCGACCTGAACATGCCCGGGCTGCTCAATGCCGCCATCAAGGACTGCCCCGTCTTTGGCGGCAAGGTGCGCTCCTTCAACGCCGCGGCCGTGGCCAGCCGGCCGGGCGTTAAGAAGGTGGTCAAGGTGGGCGACAGCGCCGTGGCCGTGGTGGCCGACACCTGGTGGCGCGCCAAGACCGCGCTGGACGCCCTGGCCATCGACTGGGACCTGGGGCCCCATGCCGGGGTGCAGCAGGCGCAGATCGCGGCCACGCTCAAGACGGGCCTGGACGCCGAACAAGCCGTCGTGGGCAACGCCAGGGGTGACGCCAAGGCGGCCATCGGCAAGGCCGCCCGCAAAGTAGAGGCCGTCTATGCCTACCCGTTCCAGAACCACGCCACCATGGAGCCGATGAACGCGACGGCGCGCTGGACGCCCGAGCGCTGCGAGGTCTGGACGCCCACGCAGAACGGCGAATCTGCGCTGGCCGCCACGGCCGCGGCAGCCGGACTGCCGCCCGCCCGATGCGACGTCTACAAGCTCCCGCTGGGTGGCGGCTTTGGGCGTCGGGGCATGGCGGATTGGGTCACCCAAGCGGTGCTGATCGCGCGTGAGCTTCCGGGCACCCCCGTGAAGCTGCTGTGGAGCCGCGAAGAGGACATGCAGCACGGCCGATACCACCCCATCACCCAGTGCAAGCTCACGGCAGGCCTGGACGACAAGGGCGAGATCACGGGACTGCACATGCGCATCTCGGGCCAGTCCATCCTGGCCGGCGTACTCCCGCATCTGGTCCGCGAAGGCCGCGACCCGGTGGTCTTCCAGGGCCTGAACGAGGGCGGCGGCGAGGCCATGATCGGCTACTCGTTCCCCAGTCTGCTGATCGACCACGCCATGCGCAACCCGCATGTGCCTCCAGGCTTCTGGCGCGGTGTCAACCTGAACCAGAACGCGATCTATCTCGAGTGCTTCATCGACGAGATCGCTCACGCCACCAAGCAAGACCCGCTGGCGCTGCGCCGCAAGCTCATGGCCAACCACCCCAAACACCTGGCGGTGCTGAACGCGGCGGCCGAACGTGCCGGCTGGGCCCGGCCGGCTCCGGATGTGGGCGGGCAGAAGGTGTTCCGAGGCCTGGCGCAGACACACGGTTTTGGCAGCTACGTGGCCGCCTGCGCCGAGGTGTCGGTCAGCCGCGAGGGTGCGTTGAAGATCCACCGCATCGTGGCCGCCACCGACTGCGGTCACGCCGTCAACCCGCAGCAGATCGAGGCTCAGATCGAAGGCTCGTTCGTCTACGGCCTGGGCGCGGCGCTGTTCCAGGAGTGCACGGTCAAGGACGGCGCCAT
>CANHVY010000165.1 GCA_947464185.1 Burkholderiales bacterium | reverse complement strand
GGTCTTGGCCATCGGCAACGTGATCGACACCCAGAAGGACTACCCCGACACCGTGGTGGCCTCGGCCCTGTGGAACATGGAGCCCACCATCGACCGTGCCCTGAAGGCGGTGAAAGAAGGCAAGTTCAAGGCCGAGGACTACGGCCAGTACTCGATGATGAAGTTCAAGGGCAGCGAGCTCTCGCCCCTGGGCACCTTCGACAGCAAGATCCCCAAGGCCATCAAGGACAAGGTGGCGCAGCGCCAGAAGGAGATCCTGGAAGGCAAGTTCACCGTGAAGGTGGACGACAACCAGCCCAAGCCCACCGCCAGGCCGGCCGGCAAGTGACAGACTGAGGCAGGACAGAAGGTGACAGCATCCGGCGCAGCGGTGCAGGTCCGCGCCCTGGTCTTCGATGTCTTCGGCACCGTGGTCGACTGGCGGTCGTCCGTGGTGGCCGAGGTGCGGGCGCTGGGCTGGCCGGTGGAGCCGGCGGCCTTTGCCGACGCCTGGCGGGCGGGCTACGTGCCCGCGATGCAGGCCGTGCGCGATGGCCGCCTGCCGTGGATGCACATCGACGCGCTGCACCGGCGCATCCTGGACGGCCTGCTGGCCGAGCGGGGCCTGGCACCACCCGAGGCCGAGGTGGCCGAACTCAACCGGGTGTGGCACCGCCTGGCCCCCTGGCCGGACAGCGTGACGGGGCTGCAACGCCTGAAGCAGCGCTTTCCGGTGTGCTCGCTGTCCAACGGCAACGTCAGCCTGCTGCTGGACATGGCGCGCCATGCCCGCCTGCCCTGGGACACGATCTTCTCGGCCGAGTTGTTCGGTCATTACAAGCCCGACCCCGAGGTCTATCTCGGGGCTGCGCGCCTGCTGGACCTGCCGCCGGAGCAGGTGCTGATGGTGGCCGCCCACCCGAGCGACCTGCGTGCGGCTGCCGCCTGCGGCCTGAAGACCGCCTACGTCCCACGCCCGCTGGAGCGCGGGCCCGGCGGCGCGATGGAGCCCTGGACGCCTGGCGAGTTCGACGTGGTGGCCGAGGACTTCGTGGCCTTGGCCGCCGCGCTCGGCGCCTGAGCCTCCGTGCAGCAGCCCACCCTGCCGAGGGCCGGCGTTGGCCCTGACCCCGCTCCGACGGTGCTGCGCCTGACGGGGATCACCAAGCGCTTCGGGGCGCTGGTGGCCAATGACGACATCTCCTTGTCGCTGGCCTCAGGCGAGGTGCTGGCCCTGCTGGGCGAGAACGGGGCGGGCAAGAGCACGCTGGTGTCCATCCTGTTCGGGCATTACGTGGCCGACGCAGGCTCGATCGAGGTTTTCGGCCAACCCTTGCCGCCCGGGCAGCCCAAGGCAGCGCTGAACGCGGGCATCGGCATGGTGCACCAGCACTTCACCCTGGCCGACAACCTGAGCGTTCTGGACAACGTGATGCTGGGCACCGAGCCGCTGTGGCGGCCGGTGTCGCGCCGGGGCGAGGCCCGCACCCGCTTGCTGAAGGCCGCAGCCGACTTCGGCCTGGAGGTGAACCCGGACGCCCGCATTGGCGAACTCTCCGTGGGCGAGCGCCAGCGGGTGGAGATTCTCAAAGCGCTCTACCGCGGTGCGCGCATCCTCATCCTGGACGAGCCCACGGCGGTGCTGACGCCGCAGGAGAGCGAGTCGCTGTTCGCCACGCTGGCGCAGATGGTGGCCCAGGGCCTGAGCGTCATCTTCATCAGCCACAAGCTCGACGAGGTGCTGCGCGTGTCGCACCGGGTGGCGGTGCTGCGCGCCGGGCGCCTGGTGGCCCAGATGCCCTCGGCAGGGGCCACGCCCGCACAACTGGCCGAGGCCATGGTGGGGCAGCGCGTTGTCAAGCCGGTGCGGATCAAATCAAAGCCGGGCGAGGACGGCGTTGAGAGTGGGCGCTCACAAGAGAACGCTGATCCACTCCCAAGTTCGGCTGCCCCCCCTTCGGAGGCCGCCGCCGGGCATGGCCCGGACCTTGGGGGCCCACAGACGGTGGGGTGCGAGCTGCGCGACGCCACCGTCCGGGGCGACGGCGCCTGGCCGCTGCTGGACCGGGTGAACCTGGGCGTGCAGCGCGGCGAGGTGCTGGCCATCGCCGGCGTGGCCGGCAACGGCCAGGCCGCGCTGGCCGAGGTGCTGTGCGGACAGCGCGCGCTGGACGCCGGGCAGGTGCTGCTGCAGGGCACGCCCCTGCCGCGCGGCCCGCGCGCCGTGGTGCAGGCCGGCGTGGCGCGCATCCCGGAAGACCGCCACGCCGTGGGCGTGGTGGGCGATCTGGCGCTGTGGGAGAACGCTGTGCTGGAGCGCTACACCGAGCCGGCCTTCGCCCGCGCCGGGTTCGTGCGCCGCGCTGCGGCGCGTGCGCACGCGCAGGGCCTGGTGACGCGCTTCGACGTGCGCGGCACCGAGGCCGGTGGCCTGGACACCGTCACCCGCCAGTTGTCGGGCGGCAACATGCAAAAACTCATCCTCGGCCGCGCGCTGGGCGGCGCGACGCCCGTTCTGGTGCTGGCCAACCAGCCCACCTGGGGCCTGGACGTGCGCGCCGTGGCTTATGTCCACCAGCAGTTGCTCGACGCCTGCGCCGCCGGCGCAGCGGTGCTCTTGATCAGCGAGGATCTGGACGAGATCCTGACGCTGGCCGACCGCATCGCCGTCATCCACCACGGCCGCCTGACGCCTGCGGAACCCACCGAAAGCTGGACGCTGGCGCGCATCGGGTTGGCCATGGCGGGAGGGCAAGCCCATGCGGCTTGAGCGGCGCCCCCAGGTGTCGCCAGGCTGGCTGCTGGCCGCGCCCTTCCTGGCCGTGGGGTTCACGCTGCTGGTGAGCTCGCTGCTGGTGGCCTGGGCCGGCGCGCCGGTGGGGCGGGCCTATGCGCTGCTGCTGGAAGGCGGCTTCGGCTCGCGCCTGGCGCTGACCGAGACGCTTACGCGCGCTACGCCGCTCATCCTCACCGGCCTGGCCGCCGCCGTGGCCTTCCGCGCGCGGCTGTACAACATCGGCGCCGAGGGCCAGCTCTACGCCGGCGCGCTGGCGGCCGTGGCCGTGGGCGGCCTGCACGGCGGC
>CANHVY010000164.1 GCA_947464185.1 Burkholderiales bacterium | reverse complement strand
TGATGAACAGCACGCTCATACGCCGCGTGGCCTTGAGCTTGCCGACAAGCTCCAGGATCTGGCGCTGGATGGTGACGTCCAGCGCGGTGGTGGGCTCGTCGGCGATCAGCAGCTTGGGCTCGCAGGTCAGCGCCATGGCGATCATCACGCGCTGCTGCTGGCCGCCCGACATCTCGTGCGGGTAGGACGTCATGCGCCGCGCCGGCTCGGGGATGCCCACCTCGGCCAGCAGTTCCTCGGCCCGCTTCCAGGCCTGCGCCTTGCCCATGCCCATGTGCCTGATCAGCGGCTCGGCCAGTTGCGCGCCCACCGTGAACACCGGGTTCAGCGAGGACATCGGGTCCTGGAAGACGCAAGCGATCTCGCGTCCGCGCAGGGCCTGCAGTTCGCCCAGGCGGGCCTGCAGCAGATCACGCCCCTGCCACAGCACCTGGCCCGAACGCTCGGCGTTGTCGGGCAGCAGGTTCACGATGGACATGGCGGTGACGCTCTTGCCCGAGCCCGATTCGCCCACCAGGGCGACGATGGTGTGCTCGGGGATGTCGAAGCTCACGCCCTGGTCGTCACGGCCCACGGCCTGGGCGCGCTGCGCCACGCCGTCCACGCGCCCCATGCGGAAGGCGACTTTCAGGTCACGGATGCTCAGCAGCATCCCGGGGTCTCGGTCGGCGCTCATTCCAGCCCCCGCAGCTTCGGGTCCAGCGCGTCGCGCACGGCGTCGGCCATGAGCGAGAACGCGGTGACGAACACGGCCATGAACAGCGTGGCCGCGGCCAGTTGCCACCAGTGGCCCAGGATCAGCTCGCTTTGCGCCTCGGCCAGCATGGTGCCCCAGGAGACGTCTTCCACGCCCACGCCCAGGCCCAGGTACGACAGGATGACCTCGCTCTTGATGAAGCCCACCACCAGCAGGCTCATGCGCACCAGGATGACGTGGCTGATGTTGGGCAGGATGTGCTTGAACATGCGGCTCCACGCGGAGGCGCCGATGGCCTCGGCCGCACGCACGTACTCGCGCGAGCCGTGCTTCATGAACTCGGCGCGCACCTGCCGGTACAGCCCGGTCCACCCCGCCAGCCCCAGGATCAGCACCACGGTGCCGATGCCGCGGCCGAACACCGCGGCAAACGCGAAGATCAGCAGGATGCCCGGGATGGCCTCGAAGACGTTGTACAGCCACTCCAGAAAGTCGCCCACCTTGCCGCCGAAGAAGCCGGCCAGCGCCCCCAGCACGGTGCCGATCAGCGTGGCCAGCACGGCGGCCAGCACGCCCACGAAGACCGAGATCTGCGTGCCCTTGATGGCCTTGTCCAGCACGTCGCGGCCCAGGCGGTCGCCGCCCAGGGGCAGGGTCTCGGCCTTGGGCGTCTCGGTGGTGCGGTACTTCTTGGCCGCTTCCTCGATCTCGGCGTAGCGCGGGGCCAGCGGGTCCACGGCCGAGAGGTCCACGTTCGGGCCCTTGGGTACCTCGATGGTGCCCGTGGCCTCGGGCGGCTTGGGGCCCATGAAGGTAGGCGGCGCGTTGGCCACGCCCACCTCGGCCTGCCAGTTCTTGGCCACCAGGCCCAGCGAGGCCAGCAGCACCAGCAGCAGGAAGGCCAGCACGACGAGGGCCGAGACCAGGCCCACGCGGTCGGCCTTGAAGCGGCGCCAGGCGGCGTGCCACACGCCTTCGGATCTCTCGACGGGGGCTGCGGGGGCGGCGGCCGCCGGGTTCAGGCTGGCCGCGCTCATTTCAGCACCACCCGGGGGTCGACCAGCTTGAACATCACGTCCACGATGAGGTTGATGACCATCGTCAGCACCGCCAGGTACACGGCGATGGCCTGGATGACGGGGTAGTCGCTGCGGTTCACCGCCAGCAGGATCTCCCGGCCCAGGCCGGGGATGGAGAAGAACACCTCGATCAGGAACGAGCCCACGAACACGCCCGGCAGCGACAGCCCGATGTTGGTGAGGATGGGGATCATCGCGTTGCGCAGCACGTGCTTGAACATCACCGTGTTCTCGGTCAGGCCCTTGGCGCGGGCGGTGCGCACGTAGTCGTGGCCCAGTTCATCCAGGAAGAAGCTGCGGTACAGCCGGGTTTGCGGCGCCAGGCCCACCATCACCGCCAGCAGCACCGGCAGCGGCACGTAGGTGATGAGGTTGGTCCAGAAGTTGTCGCTCCAGCCCTGCACCGGGAACCAGCCAAGCTGGAAGCCGAACAGGTACTGCCCCACGATGATGTAGACCAGGAAGCTGATGGACAGCGCAACCGTGGTGATGACCATCAGCGTGCGGTCGGCCAGCGAGCCGCGGCGGTAGGCCACCCACATGGCGATGGGCAGCGCCAGCAGCACGTCCAGCACCAGGATGGGCAGCATCACCGTCAGCGTGGCGGGCAGGCGCGAGGCGAAGAGGCTGCTCACCGCCTCGTTGGTGGCCCAGCTCTTGCCCCAGTCGAAGGTGACGATGCTCTTGAGGTACAGGCCCAGCTGCACCCACACCGGCTGGTCCAGGCCCAGTTGCTGGCGGATGGCGGAAATCTGCTCTGGCGTGGCGTTCAGGCCGCCCAGGATCTCGGCGGGGTCGCCGCCGAAGTATTTGAAGAGGAAGAACACCAGCAGCACGACGCCGAGGATCGTCGGCACCATCTGCCACAGGCGCCGCAGGATGTAGGCGGCCATCGTTGAGTCGCTCCTGGTGAGGGGGGGGATCGTGTCGGAGTGTAGAAGCCCTGGTGGAAGCCCTGGTGCCCGCCGGCCCGGGTCTTTGGTGCGCCGCTAGACTGCCCGGTGTGTCCAGACACCGCCTGCCTGCCATCACTTCGGCGCGATCGCCCGGCCTGCCCGGCCTGCCGTGGCTGCTGTGGGCCGGGGCGGTGTGCATGGGCCTGGCCGCCGCGGTCGCACCCGCGACGGCCGGTGCCCAGCCGGCGGCCGGGGCCGTCAGCAAGACCTTGCGCTACGCGTTTCCCGTGGCCGAGAGCAGCTTCGACCCTGCGCAGATCTCCGACCTGTACTCGCGCACCGTGGTGGGCGCCATCCTGGAGGCTCCGCTGGAGTTCGAGTTCCTGGCCTCGCCGGCGCGCATGCGGCCCAACACCGCGGCCGAGATGCCCGAGGTGTCGGCC
>CANHVY010000163.1 GCA_947464185.1 Burkholderiales bacterium | reverse complement strand
GTGGAATCCTCCCGCGCGCTGGCGCAGCGGCTGGGCTTCGAGCGCATGAAGTTCCTGAACCTGAGCGTGGCCGAGTCCACCGGGCTGGAGGCGTTGCCGGCGCGTTTCGACATGGTGACAGCGTTGCACGCCTGCGACACCGCCACCGACGACGCCATCCACTTCGGCTTGCAGAAGCAGGCGCGCTTCATGGTGCTGGTGCCCTGCTGCCAGGCCGAACTGGCCGCCAGCCTGCGCCAGAGCAAGGCGCTGCAACTCGCGCGCACGCCGCTGGCCGAACTGTGGCGTCACCCGCTGCACACCCGCGAGCTGGGCAGCCAGCTCACCAACGTGCTGCGCTGCCTGTACCTGGAGTCCCAGGGCTACGCGGTCACCGTCACCGAACTGGTGGGCTGGGAGCACAGCATGAAGAACGAACTCATCCTGGCGCGCTTCACCGGCCACCGCAAGCACAGCGCCGGCCAGCGCCTCAAGGCGTTGTTGAAGGAGTTTGCTCTGGAGCCGCTGCTGGCCACGCGCTACCCGGCGCTGGCGCTGGCGGGGTGAGCCCGGTCTGTTACATCAGTTACACGGTCCAGGTGCATTTGCCGGCCTAAGATCGTGAAGAACTCCATGAATCTTGCGTCTGTTTCCCCTGCTGTTTGGCTTGTGGTTGACTTTGCGCAGCGGTACTATCGAAAAAAGCCCAAAGACCACAGTCTGTATCTGGCTAATGGTGTGCCCGCCTCCTGATTTCGACAACGCTTTTGACAGCGGTCGCGGATCTTCATCCGCGCATCTCCCACACCTCCCAACACCCCTGACGAGCAGCGCCCCGCTGAAGCTGCCCCAGCGAGGTGTGGCTGCACTCTTGTCTTCCCGCACCCCCTCTCCTGAGAACCCGCCATGACCAAGCCCCGCACCCCAGCCCAGAACTCGCGCCACCAGGCCCTTTCGCAAACGGCTGAAGAGCGCAAGCTGCGCTCCGACGCTGAACGGGGCGCCGCAGGGGGCCTGCCCACCTCCGTGCTGTTGATGGGCTTGGCCGGCGGTGCGGTGGCGGCTTCGGGCCGCCTGCCCCAAGAGAAGTCAGGCTCTGCCACTCAGGATGCCACCGCCCAGGCGCTGCAAGACCCTGCGCAGCCCGGCGCGGCGGAAGCAGCGGTTTCTTCGGCAGAGCAAGCTTCAGGTGCAGCCCAAACGCCAATGGTGGATAGCCAAGCGCTGCAGCAGATCGTTGCCGATCTGGTCACGGAAGCCGCCTCGGTCGCCATGCCCGAGGCCGGACAGGCTGCGGTACAGGGCGCCACAGAGGGTGCGGCGCTGACGGAAGGCGCGGCTGCAGAGGCTGCGGCCGAAGCGGCCGCGGCGGAAAGCGCCGCGGCGCAGGCGGCCCAGGTCGCTGTGCAGGCGGGCGAGGCAGCCATGGCGGCTGCGGGTGCCGAAGGCGCTGCCAGCCAGCCCGTGCTGCTGGCGCAGGCCCCGGTACCGGCTGCCAGCGCCGGAGCAGCCTCTTCGTCCGCTGCCGCGGCTGCGGGCACGGGTGCCGGTGCTGCCACGGGCACTGCAGCCGCGGCAGCGGGAACGGCTGCGGCCGCCGGGGCCGCCATTTCCACGGCAGCCCTCGTGGCCGTGGGCGCGGTGGTGGTGGGCGCAGCCGCGGCCAGTTCAGGCGGCAGCGGCTCCGACACGCCTGATGACAAGACAGCGCCGACGCTGACCATCACGGACGACAAGACGGGCACCGTGAATGCGGCGGGTGGCAACATCACCTACACCTTCACTTTCAGCGAAGCGGTGACAGGCTTCACGGCCGCTGACGTCACGGTGGCCAACGGCACCAAGGGCACCTTCACGGCGGTGAGCAGCACCGTCTACACGCTGGTGGTCACGCCCACGGCGGGGTTCGAAGGCAATGTGACAGTGGATGTGGCCGCCAGCGCGGCCATTGACGCGGCGAACAACGCCAGTACGGCGGCTGCGCAGAGCGTGCAGGCGGTGGACACGAAGGCGCCGACGGTGGCGGTGAGCGATGACCGTGCGTCGACGACCAACGGCGCCATCACCTACACCTTCACCTTCAGCGAGGCGGCGACGGGGTTCACCGCCGCGGACGTGACGGTGTCCAACGGCACCAAGGGCACCTTCACGGCGGTGAGCAGCACCGTCTACACGCTGGTGGTCACGCCCACGGCGGGCTTCGAGGGCAACGTGACGGTGGACGTGGCCGCCAGCGCGGCCAGCGACGCGGCGGGCAACGCCAGCACGGCGGCTGCCCAGAGCGTGCAGGCGGTGGACACCATCGCCCCAATCGTGGCTGGAGGTTCGGGCACGCCCGCCATCGACGTGAACAGCAACGAGGGCACTGGCAGCCCGTCGACGATCGTGATCACCTACGACAGCGTATTGAATGCCGCCAAGGCACCGCTGGCGTCAGCTTTTTCCATCGATGTGACCGTGGGCGAAGTGCGGACGACCCGCACCGTGCAGACGGTATCGATCGAAGGCCAGGTGCTGACCCTGACCTTGGCGGGGCCGAACATTCCGCAGGATGCCTTCGTGACCGTGGCCTACAGCGACCAGGCGGGTGACGGCGCAGGCACCCAGGACCTGGCCGGCAACGAGGCCGCTTCAGGCAACTTCATCAAGATTGCCGACGGCTACATCCGCGGCGCCCAGATATACATTGACACCAACGGCAACGGCGTGGCCGATGCCCGGGCCAGCGGCAGCACGCCTGCTGACTATTTCGCTGGTGAGACCGACGCGGAAGGAAACTTCTTCCTGCCTGACAGCGCGCCCAAGGGGACCATCATTGCCATTGGCGGTGTCAACATCGACACGGGCGTCGCCAATGATGTTCCGCTGAAGGCCCCGGCCGGTTCAACCACCGTCAACCCGCTCACCACGCTGGTCCAGGCGGTGCTTGAAACCAACGTGGGCACCGGTGCGGCCGGACAGACGGCCGAGGCTATCGATGCCGCCACGCAGGCCGTGGCCAGTGCGCTGGGCATCACGGGCGCCGGGGCCGATCTCACCCGCTACGACCCGATCGCCGCCGCCGCCACGGACCCGAGTGCCCAGAAGGCAGCGGCCAAGATCGCCACGATCTTTGCGCTGGCCGAGGGCGCTGGCGCCGGTTCAGGC
>CANHVY010000162.1 GCA_947464185.1 Burkholderiales bacterium | reverse complement strand
GCGCCAGCAGGCGCTGGTGGTGCCGGACAAGGCCGAACGGGTCTACCGTTTCCACCAGAACACGCTGCACGCCTTGAAGGACCTGGTGCAGGCCGCCGGCCTGCAGCACCCGCGCGACATCGGGCCTGAGCACATCGTGCGCCGTACCAGCGAACATCAGGTCCGGCTGCTGGTCAACGAGTTGACGTTCGTGGCGCCCGGGGCCCTGCTGGAGGCGATGCAAGGCCGGGTTGCGTGGCCAGCGCCCGTGTTCAGCCTGTACTGGCCGATGGCGCGGGCCGATTCGTTCGGCGCTGCGCCAACCTGAGGCCCCGCACGGGATGGGCCGGCTGCGTCAAGCCGGCAGCGTGTCTGCGAAGGACGGCCGGGAGAAGAGCTTCTCGGCCAGACGGGACAGGTTGTCGTGGCGACCGCGCCAGTCGAGGTGGGCGAAGCGGAAGTCCAGGTAACCCAGTGCACAACCTGTGGCGATATCCGCCAGGCTGAAGTGGCTGCCAGCGCACCAGGCCTTGTCGCCCAGGCCCTTGGACATCGCGGCCAGGGCGGCGTCTACCCGGCTCATCTGTCGGTCGATCCAGGCCTGCGAGCGCTCACCTGCACGGCGCCCGGCCCAGGTGGCCTCCAGCCGGGCCAGGATGCTCGCGTCCAGGATGCCGTCGGCCAGCGCTTCCCAGGTGCGCACCTCGGCGCGTTCGCGGCCCGAGGGAGGGATCAGCTTGCCCACGGGGGACAGCGTGTCCAGGTACTCGACGATCACGCGCGAATCGAACACCGCCTCGCCGCCTTCCATCACCAGGCAGGGCACCTTGCCCAGCGGGTTGGAGACCAGGATGTCATCCTTGTTCCAGACATCTTCCACCACCATCTGACACTCAAGCTTCTTTTCCGCCATCACGATGCGCACCTTGCGCACGTAGGGGCTGGTCATCGAACCGATCAGTTTCATCGTCATGTGTGGAGGTGCTTCTCTCTGATAACCGATTCATTCTAGGGGCGCAGGACATGGCCCCTGCAAGCCCCTGGAGGCACCGTCAGCAGCCTCAGCGTGATATCGGTCGCGTGAAGTCCAGCCCGGTGCTGCGCCCAGGCAGGCACAACTCGGTGTGCAGGGGCTGGGAGCGGGCCAGCACGCGGCCGCCCCGCACCACCAGCAGTCGGTGGGCCCTCAAGCGCAGCGCCTCCACGGGTGAGCGTGACTGCAGCAACACGAAGTCGGCGCGGCAGCCGACCTCCAGGCCGTAGCCCTCCAACCCCAGGATGCGGGCCGGGTTGACCGTCACCGCATCAAAGCAGGCCTTCATGCCGTCCTGCGAGGTCATCTGCGCCACGTGCAGGCCCATGGAGGCGACTTCCAGCATGTCGCCCGAGCCCAGCGAGTACCAGGGGTCCATCACGCAGTCGTGACCGAACGCGACGTCGATGCCCGCGGCCATCAGCTCGGGCACACGCGTCATCCCGCGGCGCTTGGGGTAGGTGTCGTGCCGGCCCTGGATGGTGATGTTGATCAGTGGGTTGGCCACCGCGCTCACGCCCGCCTCGGCCATCAGCGGGATCAGCTTGCTGACGTAGTAGTTGTCCATGGAGTGCATGGACGTGAGATGCGAGCCGTTGACGCGGCCGTGCAGCTTCAGGCGCTGGGCGTGGAAGGCCAGGGTCTCGATGTGGCGCGACATCGGGTCGTCGGTCTCGTCGCAGTGCATGTCCACCCGCAGGCCGCGCGCGGCCGCGATCTCGCACAGCAGGCGCACGCTCTCGGCACCGTCGGCCATGGTGCGCTCGAAATGCGGGATGCCGCCGACCACGTCCACGCCCATGTCCAGCGCGCGCTCCAGGTGGGACAGCGCGTTCGGGCTGCGCAGCACCCCGTCCTGCGGAAAGGCCACGAGTTGCAGGTCCAGGTAGGGCTTGACCCGCTCCTTCACGTGCAACAGCGCCTCCACCGCCAGAAGCCGCTCGTCGCACACGTCCACGTGCGAGCGGATGGCCAGCAGGCCCTTGGCCACCGCCCAGTCGCAGTAGGCCAGGGCACGTTCGACCAACGCCTCCTGTGTCAGCAGCGGCTTCAGTTCGCCCCACAGCGCAATGCCCTCCAGCAGCGTGCCGCTGCGGTTCACGCGCGGCAGGCCGTAGGACAGCGTCGCGTCCATGTGGAAGTGCGCGTCCACGAAGGGCGGCGACAGCAGGCAGCCCTGCGCGTCGACCACCTCCATCCCCTCGGGTGCGGGCAGTTGCGGGCCCACGGCGGCGATGCGGCCGTCCTGCACCAGCAGGTCGATGTCGGTGCGCCCGTCGGGCAGGGTGGCGTGGCGGATCAGCATGGGGGCATCTCTCGGGTGATGGCCAATGGGCAACAGGGCAGGGGTGCTGGGCTCATGCGATCACGGGGTGCGACCGCGCTGTGTACGGTGAAAGGCGTGCGTTGGGCGAAGTCCGCACAGGTCCGCGTCAAGCGAACCCGTAGTGCGTCGCAAGCGCCATCCAGGCCTCCTCTGCTGTTTCGACGTAATGGAACAGCCCCTTGTCGGCTTCGCTGATCATGCCGGTGTCCACCAGGTGATCAAAGTCGACCAGCCGCTCCCAGAACGCGCGGCCGAACAGCAGGATGGGGCGGCGCCGGATCTTGCCGGTCTGCTGCAAGGTCATCACTTCGAACAGTTCGTCCAGCGTGCCGAAGCCGCCGGGAAAGCACACGAGCGCGATGCTGCGGATCAGGAAGTGCATCTTGCGCAGCGCGAAGTAGTGGAACTGGAAGCACAGCTCTGGCGTGATGTAGGGATTGGGGGCCTGCTCGTGCGGCAGCACGATGTTCAACCCGATGCTCTTGCCCCCGACCTCATGCGCCCCGCGGTTGCCCGCTTCCATGATGCCGGGGCCGCCGCCCGTGGCCACGACGATGGGGGTGTCGTGCGCCCGCGATCGTTCGGTGACCAGGGCGGCGAAGCGCTGGGCCTCGCCGTAGAAGCGGCTCATGTCCAGGGCCACTTCGGCACGCTTCAGCGCCTGGGGCTCGCCCTGGGCGTGGGCCTGCTCCAGAAGGTCCTGGGCCGCCTGCGGCGACAGGATGCGCGCGCTGCCGAAGATCACCACCGTCGAGGTGATGCCGTGCTCCTGCTGGATGAGCTCGGG
>CANHVY010000161.1 GCA_947464185.1 Burkholderiales bacterium | reverse complement strand
TGTCGGTGGCCTTGGAGGGGTCGCTCTCGTCGTCCACCTTGAAGTACTGCAGCGTGCGCCCGCCGAGCTTGCCGCCTTGTTCTTCCACGTGGAGCTTGAAGCCCTTTTCGATCATGTCGCCCAGGGCGGCGAAGGTGCCGGTGGCCGGCAGCATGAAGCCCACCTTGAGGGGGGCCTGGGTCTGGGCCTGGGAGGCGGTGGCGGCCAGGGCGAGGGCGCCGGCCAGGGCAGTGAAGGCGAAGCGGGTGCGCATGGGGGACTCCTGAAAGAAAGTAGGGTCGTGAACTCGGAAGTGTCGCGCAGCTTGCCTGCGGCGCCCCCGGTCACGCAATCGGGGCTTCCACCAGCGCCTGGGCTTCCATCAGCAGCACCCCGCCAGGCCCTTGCGCCCACAGGCGTACGGCTGTGGCACCACCGTTCGTTGTCGCATCGGCCGGCGCCGGCTGGCCGTGCAGTTCCAGCAACTGGCCGTCGAAGCAGGGGTGGCGCGCCTTGAATCTGAAGGCGTGCACCTGCGCCGCAGGTTGCTGCCGGTGCAGCAGGTCCAGCAGCAGCGTGGCGATCAGCGGGCCGTGCACCACCAGGCCCGGGTAGCCCTCGGTGTGCGTCACATGGCGGTGGTCGTAGTGGATGCGGTGGCCGTTGAAGGTCAGCGCCGAGTAGCGGAACAGCAGCACCTCGTCGGGCACCAGGCTGCGCTGCCAGTGGGCCTGCGTAGGGTCGGGTGCCGGTGCGGGCTCACCCGCGGCTGCAGGGCTGCCGGGCGCGGGTTCCTCGCGGTAGACGATGTCGTGCCACTCGCGCAGCGCCGGACCGGCCCGGCCGGCCACGCTGAACTCATGCCGCACGGTGACGAAGACGAGGGCGCCGCTGCGGCCGTGGCGCTCGTTCACCGCCTCGATGGTGGAGGTGCGCTGCACGCGCTGGCCCACGCGTAGGGGCGAGTTGAACTCGAAGCGGCTGCCGGCCCACATGCGCCGGGGCAGGGGCACGGGCGGCAGGAAGCCGCCGCGCCGGGCATGCCCGTCGGGCCCGATGTCGCGGGCCCGGTGCAGCGGCAGGAAATACAGCCAGTGCCACAGCGGCGGCAGCGG
The DNA here is from genome assembly GCA_947464185.1 of Burkholderiales bacterium. GTDB lineage: Bacteria > Pseudomonadota > Gammaproteobacteria > Burkholderiales > Burkholderiaceae_C > Rubrivivax. The sequence goes on along the minus strand of CANHVY010000161.1, from coordinate 2,036 downwards.
CGTGCCGTCGGGCACGGGGGTGGGTTCGTGGTCCAGCGTGGCGGCCAGCGCCTGTACGGGCGTGGGGTGCAGCAGGTCCTCGCGCACCTCCTGGCGGCCGACCCAGTCCTGCAGGCGAGGGGCGGGCGGTGTGCCCGCGTCCGGGCCGGGCCGGGTGTCCGGGACGTTCGTGGTGCCCGGCGAGCGCAGTGGTGTCACGACACCGTCTCCCCTTCAGGCCCCGCTTCGGGGTGCAGGCCGCGCGTGCGGGCCATCAGCCGTGTCATGCCCAGCAGCGAGTCCAGGTGCGGCGTGGGTACGTCAAGCCGCCTCCCCACCTCGCACACCGCGCTCAGCAGGGCGTCGATCTCCAGGGGGCGGCCCGCTTCGGTGTCTTGCAGCATGGACGTGCGAAACGCCCCCAGCTTGCGCGTGAGTTCGTGCCGCTGCTCGGGGTGCTGCTCGATGGGGATGCCGAAGCGTGCGCCGATCTCGCGTGCTTCCAGCATCATGGCGTTGAGGTAGGCCCGCACCAAGGTGTCGTCCAGGATGCGGTCGCCCGTGGCGCCGGTCAGGGCGGAAATCGGGTTCATGGTCATGTTGCCCCAGAGCTTGAACCAGATCTCGCGCTGGATGCGCGGGCTGGTCTCGACCACGAAGCCGCCACGCGTCAGCAAGTCGCCCACCTGCTGCAGGCGCGGGCTGTCACCACCGGCGGGCTCGCCCAGGATCAGCCGGTTGCCGAAGGCGTGGTTCACCACGCCCGGCGCTGAGGTGCCGGCGCTCAGGTGCACCACACAGCCCAGTACGCGTTCGGTGGGGATGAGCCCACGGATGGTGTTACCAGGGTCCACTGAGGCCAGCCGCAAGCCGTGGCCGGCGCCGGGCAGGTGGTCGAAGTACCACCAGGGAATGCCGTTCATCGCCACCAGGACGGTGGTGTGAGCGCCAATGAGCGCCTGGATCGCAGGGGCCACGGCGCCCAGCGCCGGCCCCTTGACGGCCACCACCACCATGTCCTGCACGCCCAGGGCTTCGGGCTGATCGCTGGCGAGGATGGGCTGCACCACCACCGGGCCACCGGCCTGCTCCACGCGCAGGCCGTTGCGCTGCAGCGCGGACAAGGTCTCCCCCCGCGCCAGGACGGACAAGGTCAGGTCCTGCGGCCCCAGCCGGTGGCCCAGCCACCCCGCCACCAGGCCGCCCACGGCCCCCGCACCCACCACGCACACCTTCATTTCAATGGCTCCCGAATGGATTGGCGCGGCCACAAGGAGGCTGTGGCCTGCGCGGGCGGCATCTTGACATGAGGGAAATGCGCGGCCGACCCGGGCGCTGTGACACCCTCAAGGCCTGACGGCTGGTGCTTCCACGGGCAGCCCACGCTCACGCCAGGCCATGTAGACCTCCAGCGCCCGCATCTCGTCGCTGCCCGGCAGCCAGGGCTCGGCCCGCACGCCTGTGTTGCAGTTGCGGATGCGCCGCTGAAGGCTGCCCAGGGCCTGCCACTCCAGACGGTACGTGGGATAGCCCGCTGCATGGCCTGGCGGGATCAGGCCGCCGCCCAGGCGCCGGCCCACACGCTCGTCATGGCACTGCGCGCAGGACAGGTCCAGTTGCCCGATGCGCTGCTGCCACAAGGCCAGTCCACGGGCCCGCCAGGTCTGGAGGCGCGTGTCGTCCGGTGGCGCCATCGGCAGGCCGCGTGAGGCGTGGGCCACGGCCGCCTCCAGCGCCAGCAGCGCATCGGGCGCGGAGGGCTCCCGCACGACCTGGTGGCGGATGCGGCAGGCAGCGATGCGCTCGCCCAGGTTGACCGGCCGCCCGGAAGCCGCATCCCAGGCCGGGTAGGCCGCCGCCACGCCGCGCAGTTGCTCGGCCGGCGTGGTGCCGTGGCAGTTGGCGCAAGCCTTGCCCACCGCGCCCTCGGCACGCGACCAGCGCGCCTGGCCGTCCAGCACCCACAGCATGCCCGGGTTGAGGCTGTCATCGCGCTGCATGGCCTGCAACTGCGGGCTCATCATGCTGAAGGCGGAGGGGCCGGCGGCCGTGGCGGC
>CANHVY010000160.1 GCA_947464185.1 Burkholderiales bacterium | reverse complement strand
GGACAGGCCTTCCCAGTAGACGGTGCCGGTGCTGCTGCGGCTGTCGAGTTCCTGCGCGTCCAGCAGGGCCTGCACGGTGAAGCGGCCGGCGGGGGTCTGCACCGTCCAGGCCACGGGGTAGTCGGCGCCCGAGGTGGCGCTGCGCCAGCGCCGGCCGGGCTGGAAGGTGACGTCGCCGGGGGCGAAGTCCTGCGCCTGCGCCTGCCCGGCACGGCGCCAGCTGCCGCCGGCCCACAGCGCGCTGCCATCGGCGCGCCGCAGGCGAAAGGCCGTGAGGGCGGAGCCGTCTTCCAGGTTCATGCCGATCCAGTCCCAGCCTACGGCCTGCGGGTGCAGCAGCTCGTCGCTCCATTCGTGGTCCAGCCAGGCGCGGCCTACCACCGGCTGCGCGCGGCCGCCCCGAAGCAGTTGCCCGCTGACGGCCAATTGCGGTTCGCTCAAGTAGTGGCTGGCCTGGGCCTCTTCGGGCCCCTTGCGTGAGAAGCCGGCCTCGCCTTGCAGCAGCAGGGGCTGGGTGCGGGCCATGTCCAGGCGCAGCGTGAAGCCGCGGGTGGCGATGTCGGCGGCCCAGCGTGCCGGCCCTTCCTGCCGCCGCAGGTGCCAGCCGTGCACGGCGATGTCGGCATCGTGCAGGGCGGCGCGTACACGCGCTTCGGGGTCGTCCACGCCAGACCAGCGGCCCAGGCGGGCGTCGTGCTGGTGGGTGCCGGCGCCCGGGTCGCTGAGGGCGGCGTGGGCGAAGAGCAACTGCCGCGGCGCGAAGCGCCCGCCCAGGCCCTCGGCCAGCCCCGTGCGGCTGCGGAAGAAGGTGATCTGAAAGCCCGTCAGGCCGGGGGTCGACGCGTCCGCCGTGGCCAGGGCGCGGGGGCCCGGCGTGGCGGTGCGCGGGGTGTCCGCACCCCGCGCGGGCCCACCTTCCAGCAGCCAGCCGGTGACGTACCACCACTCGATCTTGCTGCCCGGGTGCGCGCCATGGTCACGCGGGAACACCAGCGTCCGGCCCCGGCGGACGGGGTCTGGCTGGGGGGTGGAGGGGAGGGAGGGCGCTGCGGTGCGGTGGCCCGTGGGCGCCGGGGTGGCCGCTGCCGACGTGACGCCGCTCAGCCCCGTGGCCCAGCCCAGGCCGGTGCCGGCCTGCAGCAGCCAGGCGCGCCGGCTTGCGGGGAAGTCGCGGCCTGGTGGCTTCACCAGTCCTCCTTAACGGACAGTACCGCGCTGCGCGACGCCGCGCGCCGCGCGGTCCAGGCCGCGGTGATGACCCCGGCCGCCACCACGGCGGTACTCAGCAGGGCCAGCCGGGCCCAGGGCAGCACCAGGTCCATGGTCCAGTGAAAGCTCTGCGGGTTCACCACGTGCACCAGCACCACGCTGATGGCCAGGCCCAGCAACAGGCCCACCGCGGCACCAGCCGCCAGCCAGGCCAGCACCTCCACGCTGACCACGGCCACCACCTGGCGCCCCGTCAGCCCCAGGTGCGACAGCAACCCGAACTCCTTGCGCCGCGCCAGCACCTGGGCCGACAGGCTGGCGGCTACGCCGATGAGGCCGATGCCGATGGCCACCGCCTGCAGGTAGTAGGTGACGGCGAAGCTGCGGTCGAAGATGGCCATGGACAGCTTGCGAAGTTCGGGCGTGGAGGCGAACTCCAGCATCGCCGGGTCGGGCGCCAGGCGCCGCAGGCCTTGCTGCACCTGCTGCACGTGCGGTGTGGGTCCAGCCCCGGCGGGCGTGTCGAGCCAAAGGGCCAGATCGTTCACGCGGGTGTCGCCCGTCAGCGCCTGGTAGTCGGCCCGGCTCATCACCACGGCGCCGAACTGGCGGGCGTAGTCGCGCCACACGCCGCGCACCTGGGTGCTCACCACCCGGCCTTCCAGGGGCAGCAGCAACAGGCTGCCCGGCTGCGCACCGTAGAGCGACACCATGGCCTCGCTGACGAAGACGCCCACCGTGCCTTCACGCGCGGGCAGGGGGGCTTGCAAGAGCGGCAGGGCGGCAGCGGGGTCGTCCAGTTCACGTGCCACCAGGGCCACGGCGGGCCGCCCGGGCGCCAGTTGCAGCGCCCGGGTGCGCGAGGCCTCCACGCGCCGCACCCCGGGCAGGGCCTGCACCTGCGCCACGAAGCCGGCGTCCAGCCAGGCCTGCTCGCTGGCGGCACTGCTGGCGGCGGTGCGGGCGTACAGATCGGCCGGCAGCACGCTGTCCAGCCAGGTGGCCACGCCCTGGCGGAAGCTGGTGACCATCACCGTGAGCGCCACCGACAAGGCCAGGCTGGCCACCACGCCCGCCACGGCCGCCGTGGCCGTGTGCCGCTGAAAGCGTGCGCGCTCCAGCGCCAGCAGCGCCAGCGCGCCCGACGGGGCCGGCACCAGGCGCAGCAGCGCGTGCACCGCCACCGGCACCAGCGCCACCCCGCCCAGCAGCAGCGCCGCCACGCTGGCATAAGCGGCCACTGGCAGCCCGCCGATGGGCGGCATCAGCGCGAGCAGGACGCCTGAGGCCACCACCACCAGGGCGGGTGCAGCGCGCGGCGGGCGCGCGTGCGGCGACCCCAGGCCCTTCAGCGCCAGCGCAGGCTGCAGTTGTTGGGCGCGCTGCGCCGGCACCCAGCCGCCCACCAGCGCCGAGACCACCCCCAACAGGCCGAAGCCCGCCAGGCCCCAGCCGTCCACGCGCAGCGGCGGGGCGATGCCCGGGAAGTAGCCGCCGCCCAGATCGCCCGCCAGCCAGCGCAGGGCCCCGGCGGCCAGGGCGCCGCCCAGCGCCAGGCCGAGCGCACTGCCGCCCAGGCCCAGCAGGCCGCACTCGGCCAGCACCAAGGCACGCCGCTCACCGGCGGTCAGGCCCAGCACCCCCAGCAGCGCCAGCGCAGGCGTGCGCTGCGCCACCGACAGGCTGACCACGGAATAGACCAGGAACGCGCCGACGAACAGCGCCACCAGTGCCAGCACGGTGAGGTTCACGCGGTAGGCGCGTGAGAGGTGCGACACACGTTGTTCGGCCTCGTTGGCCGCCACCGGGGTGAGGCCCGACGGCCATCGACCTTCCAGCGATTCCACCGTCACGCCCGGCTCCAGGCGCAGGTCGATGCGCGTGAGGCGGCCCTCCAGGCCGAACAGGGCCTGCGCCGCCGAGATGTCCACCACCACCAG
>CANHVY010000159.1 GCA_947464185.1 Burkholderiales bacterium | reverse complement strand
TAGAGCACGATCGTTTCACCAACCCTTGTCGCAACGAGGCACCATTTTTTCGGTGAATGCAGATGGAACTACAGGTAGACGCACGCGCTAGCTCCTCGAGCGCCGGCGCGTGCCCTTCGCAGAGATGCGTGGGGCGCCCGGGTCCGAATCCCGGTCCAGCAATGGATGGCGGAGCAACGTTTCCATCGACCCTGGTCACCGTTTTCCTGTGTGAGATGAAGTGAGATGAACATGGAACAGAACTACAACACCGAGCAACCCGAAGGCGGCGTGCCCATCAAGATGTGGACGCGCGGCGTGCCTGTGGAAGACGAAGCGAAGCAGCAGCTCGCCAACGCGGCGCGCCTGCCCATCGTGTTCAAGCACATCGCCGCGATGCCCGACGTGCACCTCGGCATTGGTGCGACGGTCGGTTCGGTGATCCCGACCTTGCGCGCGATCATCCCGGCCGCCGTCGGTGTGGACATCGGCTGCGGCATGATGGCCTGCAAGTGTCACCGACCGCCGTAATGGAGCCACCGATGTTCGGCGTATTGGAGCCAGCAACAGGTGGGTAAACGGACGTCCCGAGGGGGTTACGCCGGGGTGGATTTTGAAGGCTTTTGGGCAGCGGGTTTTGCGTTCCCGACCACCAGTTGCTTGGGCGCCCGGTACGACTGCCCGTCGAGCACCAGGCAGTAGGCGTTGTGGCGCAGCCGGTCCAAGCTGGCACTGGCCAGCAGCCGGTTGGCCGGGAAGGCTTGGTCCCACTCGGGGAAGTCCAGGTTGCTGGTGACGATGGTCGAGGCCTGCTCGTAGCGCTCGGCGATCAGGTCGTGCAGATCCTCGTCGGCCGGCGCGCGCAGCGGCTTCAGGCCGAAGTCATCGATGATCAGCAGCGGCACCCTGGCCAGCGTCGCCAGCCTGCGCTCGTAGCTGCCTGTCGCGCGGGCTGCGTTCAGGCTCTGCGTCAAGCTGGCGCAGGTGGTGAAGACCACGTCCACGCCCTGGCGCACGGCGCAGTGGCCCAGCGCCTGGGCCAGGTGGCTCTTGCCGGTGCCGCAGGGCCCGACGATGAGCACCGGCGCCTTCTCGTGCAGGTAGCGCCCGGTGGCCAGGTCGTGCACCAGGGCCCGGTTGAGTTGCGGCAGCCGCTCGAAGTCGAACTGCTCCAGTGTCTTGGACGTTCGGAACTGCGCCCGGCGCAGCCGGGTGCTGAACTTCTTCTGCTCGCGCCGGGCGATCTCGTCGCTGATCAGCAGCGCCAGGAAGTCGGTGTAGGCCAGCTTGGCCTCGATGGCCTGGCGGTTGCGGGCTTCGAGCGAGTCGAAGATGCCGGACAGGCGCAGTTGCTTCAACTGCGGCGCCAACTCGGGGGCGGGGTTCAGGCTCATGGATCTTCTCCTTCAGGGTCAGTGCAGCAGGTCTTGCTGCGGTTGGGGGATCAGTTCGGCGAACAGCTCGGCGGCCCGCCGGGTGAAGCGGCTGTGGCCGTAGCCCGGCGGTGTGGGCGCGGGCACATCGGTGCGCTGGTCAGCGCCGGTGGCCAGGATCGTCTTGACGGTGCGGTAGTGCGGCGAGCCGTGCGCCACGGCACGGGCGCAGGCCGCCTCCAGACGCGCCTGGCCATAGGGCTTGAGCAGGGCCAGCACCCCCTGGGCTGCGCGCAGCCTCTCCAGGATGTGGTCGGCCAGCAGCTGCTCGATCAAGGCCACGCAGGACGGGCCGATGGCCTGGGCCTGGGTGGCACACCAGGCCCGGTCGCGGCCGAAGAAGGCTTGCGCCTCCGGCGGCAGATGCTCGCGCACGGTCACGCGCTGACCGGCTCTGCGGCCACGCGCATGCGTAGCCACATGCCGGTAGTCCTCGAACAGAGCCACGGCTGCGTCGGTAGCGCGCAGCCACAGGGTCTTGCCCACCAGCGTGAACGGCGCCGAGTACAGGACCCGCTCGAACTGCACATGGCAGTCGCGGTGCACGCTGACCCGGTGCCAGGTGCCCAGGTCCGGCGCCTGGCCTGGCAGCGCCTGCAGCAGTGGCGCCTCCAGCGCGAACAGCGCCAGCGGGCTGCGCCGGGTGGTGCCATGGCAGCGCACGCCGGCCTCGTCCATCACCCAGGCGCGGGCCTGGGCGTTGAGATCGGCCAGGTCGCGGAAGGTGCGCAGCGGCAGGAAGTTGCCCTTGAGGTACTTGACGCCCGACTCGACGATGCCCTTCTTCTGCGGGTCGTGCGGCGGGCAGGGGTCGATCTTGAAGCCGTACCCTTCAGCGCACTCGGCGTAGGCACGCTGCACGGTGGGGTCCTGGGCGCAGGCGCGGGTGATGGCGCACTTGGCGTTGTCGATGATCACGCGCCTGGGCACACCGGCGAACCACTCGAAGGCGCGGCGGTGGCAGCCCAGCCAAGTGGCCACCGTCTGATCCCAGACGAACTCCACATACTGATGGCGGCTGTTGGCCAAGGTCATGACGAACGCCCAGGTGCGCCGGGGCTGGCCGTCGGGGTGCACGAGCGTGGGTCCGGCGCCGAAGTCGACCTGGGCGGCGTCACCGGGCTCGAAGTCCAGGCGGCAGGTCGTCTCCGGCGGCAGCTGGGTGCGGATGTCGGCGACCAGGCGGCGCACGGCCGAGTAGCTTCCTGTCCAGCCGTGCTGGCGCTTCAGGGCGGCATGGATGGCCGTGCCGGAGACACCTTGCTCTATCCAGGCACTGAGTTGATGGCGGTGCGACTCGAGCGTGGAGATGGTGGTGCTGGCCTTGCGCGGGCTGCCCAGTGCGGCGGCGATGGCCTCGTCGTCGGGCAGCGGCTGTGCCGGGTCCAGCCAGCCGCGCTCGCTGGCGATGCGCCGCCACTGCGCGGCCTTGGGCCGGCCCATGACGCGTGCCGCGGCGATGTCGCGGTCGGAGTCGCCCTGTCGCATGCGCAGCAGGGCCTGTCGATAGTGATGCATCTCGAACTTCCTGCGCGCCATCTCAGGCCCTCCGGGCAAAAGGCCCGAAGGGTAGAGACGGCGTCGCTGTGTTCGAGACGCCCGTCAACCCGGGCGCCGGCTGGCTCCTATATGCCGATCCGGCACTGGCTCCATTACGCCGATCACGCAGTGGATCCAATACGCCGGTCAGCCACTGGCTCCTACCTGCCGATCACGGACTGGCTCCTATATGGCGGTCGGTGACAG
>CANHVY010000158.1 GCA_947464185.1 Burkholderiales bacterium | reverse complement strand
CGTTTGCAGTGTTTGCGCTGTGGTTCGGCCTGAGCTATGGCGGCATCGTCTCGCTGCTGCCCGCGCTGTGCATGGACCTGTTCGGTGCGCGGGCGCTGGCCAGCGTCATCGGCATGCTCTACAGCGGCGCGGCGCTGGGCAACCTGCTCGGTCCGGTGCTGGCGGGTCGGGCCTTCGATCAGCTCGGCGGCTACGGGCTGGTCATCGCCGTGGGCATGGCCCTGTCGGTGCTGGCCACGCTGGCCTCGGCGCGCGTGGTGACCCCGCGGGCGGGAGCGGCCGGACGCGGTTGAGCGGCGTGCGCTGGCGAACTCCCCCTGGAGTCCGCGCCCGCAGGCCGCCAGCCAGCGGGCTGCGTCAGAAGAACGCCATCGTGCGCACCTCGATGCTCTCGCGCTTCATCGCCCCAGCCGGCGTGGTGGGGTCTTCGAAGGCGGTGTGGCCCATGAAGCGGGCGCGGCCATCGGTCTCGGAGTCAAAGGTCTTGAGCAGCAGGGCCTGGCTGGCCTGCATCAGGGGAAAGTAGACCCAGCGGTGCCGGGGCGAATGCCGCATGACGTAGATCTCGCCCGTGCGCTCGCGGTACTTCAGTTCCATCCTGAGCATGTCCTGCTCGTCGTGGGTGGTGGCGTCACACATCGCCAGGGGCAACTCCTCCACCTGCCGGTACAGGGGTTTCCACACGTTGTAGAAGGCCACGCGGCGAGCCAGCAGTGCATCGGCTTCCTCGGGTAGCAGGTCACGCACCCGCTGCGGGCCGCTCTTGACCGTGTAGTCGCTGTGCACCAGCATGACCGCCGGGCGCTGCACCTCCGTCTGCACCTTCAGATCGGCGGGCATGCGCTTGCGGATCGTGTGGTCGAACACGACCACGCGCCTGGCGCCGCTGTGGCGCTTCACGAAGTCGATGATCTGCGGGTAGAAGACGGACTTGAGCTCGTCGTCGTCATCGAAGGCTTCGAAGCGGGCGTCGAACTCGTGCAACTCGAAACCCTCGCGGTCAGCGTGGAAGCGGTCCGCCAGGGGCCAGCCGTCCTCGATGGTCATCTCCCTGACATCGGTGCCCGGAGGATTGAGCTTCACCGACGGATCGGGCTCATAGAAGTAGTAGTCCGGCGGAGTGCCGTTGTCAACGGTGTAGTTCAGCGTCGCACACACTGAACGGGGCTGTGTCATGGCGGAGTCTCCGGTAGCCAGTCAGGCCTGCGGCAGCTTCTTGCGCCTGTGCCGCAGGCCGGGTCGTCGCCGTGGCTCAGGCCGCAGGCGGGGTCGTGGTGAAGCCCTGGTAGACCGTGGTCTTCTTCCAGCAGGGCAGTTGCTCGACGTTGCGCGTCATCCAGCGCACAAGGTTCTGATGCCCAGCCAGGGGCAACTGCTGCCAGCCGTGCAGGTGCATGGGCGCTGCCAGGGCGATGTCGGCGATGGTGGGGCCGGGGCCGGCCACCCAGTCCCGCCCGGCCAGGCGCGCGTCCAGGATGCCGGCGAGCTTGTGGAACTGGGCCTCCTGGGCCTGCAGCACCGAGGCATCGGCACTGCCGCCCAGCAAGGGCTTGACGCAGTTCTCCACCAGGAACACGTAGCAGCTGGGGAACCAGCTGGAGGACTCCCACAACAGCCAACGGTTGATGTCGGTCCGGGTCTTCAGGTCGCGCGGGTAGGCCGCGTCGCTCCCGCGCTTGTCGGCGGCGTACTGCAGGATGGCGTTGGACTCCCAGAGCGCGAAGTCGCCGTCCACCATCGCCGGGACGGACGCGTTCGGGTTCAGGGCCGTGTAGGCCGGCTCTTTCTGCTGGCCGGTGAAGTAATCGACGTGAACCAGTTCGTAGGGTTCGCCGATCAGGTCCAGACCCGCAAGCACCTTGCGACAGTTGACGGTGATCGGGTCGGCATAGATCTTGAGCATGCTTGTCTCCTGGCCGCTTGCTGCGGCGCCGTGTGGGGGGAAAACCTCTCATCGCAGCAGCCCCGGGCTTCTGGCGGCCCGATCCGACACTGCCACGACCGGCTCAGTCTATGAATTGACGGCCCCCGATGCACCTGCTCGAATGCAAACCGTTTGTATCCCGAAAGGAAACAATGGCGCTGTCGACCGACATGCTGGAAGCGTTCATCAAGGTGGCCGAGAGGCTGTCGGTCAGTGCTGCGGCGAACGACCTCGACCTGGGCAAGGCCGTGGTCAGCAAACGCGTGGCGCAGCTCGAATCGCGGCTGAAGGTGACGCTGTTCAGCCGCAGCACCCGCAAGATCGCCCTCACCCCGGCAGGGGAGGCCTACCTGGACTTCGCGCGCCGGGCCCTGCGCGAAGTGGAGGCGGCAGCCGAGCGCCTGCGGGAACTGCGCAGCGAGCTCAGCGGGCGCATCCGCGTCAGCGCCACGGTGTCCTGGGGGCAGCGCGTGCTGGCGCTGCATCTGTCGGAGTTCGTGCGCCTGCACCCGGCGGTGGAACTGGAGCTGAACCTGTCGGACCGGCTGGTGGACCTGGCCGTGGAGCGCACCGACCTGGCACTGCGCTGGACAGCCGCCCCCGCCCCGCCGGGCCTGGTGGTCGAGCCTGCCGCCACCGTGCGCTGGCGGGTTGTGGCCGCGCCGGGCTACCTGGCCCAGGCGGGCACGCCGCGCAAGCCCTCGGATCTGGCCGCTCACGAATGCCTGTCGTACTGGCGGGAGACCTCGGACGACACCTGGGTGCTGGCCGACGCGCGCGGCCAAAGGCACACCGTACAAGTGGGCGCGCGCTTTCACGCCAACGACGTGGAGGCGGTGACGGCGGCCGCGCTCGCGGGCCTGGGTCTGGCCTTGTTGCCAGACTACCTGTGCGAGCCGGCCCTGGCAGACGGCCGCCTGGTGCAGGTGCTCGAGCGCTGGACCCCCCTCACGCGCTTCGGCACCCAGGTCACGCTGCTGGCCACCCCCGAGCGCCTGCGCATCGCCCGCATCTGCGCCTTGGCCACCTTCCTGCAGCAGCGCCTGCAAACCGTGCCTCCAGCGCCGCGCGGCCGCTGAAGGGGGTGGGGCGCGTTCAGCCGCGCTCTCAGGGGGACTGCGCCGGCTTGGCGTGCCGTGACACAGCCTTCAGCGCTGAACTACCAACTCGCCCCGAACTGCCGGCGCAGTTCCTCGATCTCCGGCTCGCCCAGCGGCAGCGGGCCGGGCTGGCACATCAGCCACAGGCGGGCGGT
>CANHVY010000157.1 GCA_947464185.1 Burkholderiales bacterium | reverse complement strand
GTGCATCGTGGAGGGCCTGCCGTGGCTGCGGCAACTGTTCGGGCAGGTGTGGTTGCCTGCGCAGGTCCACGATGAGGTGGTGGGCAGGGGCTTTCCTGGCGAAGAGGCCATTCTTCAAGCGCAGGCGGCAGGCTGGCTGCGCTTGACCGCGCCGGTACCCGACCAGCCCGAGTTGCCTGATCTTGATGAAGGCGAGGCGGCTTGTATCCGGCTGACATTGGCCGGTGGCGGGCCCGCCCTGTTGCTGATGGACGAGCGCGCGGGCCGGGCCGTGGCGCTGGAACGGGGCCTTCAAGTGGCCGGTACGGCGGCGGTGATCGGCATGGCGCGACTTCGCGGCTTGGTGCCTGCCGCGCGGCCCGTGTTCGAGCGCCTGCACAACTCAGACTTCCGCATCTCCGCCGCCGTCATCAGGACGGTCCTGCGCAGGGTGGGGGAGTAGGCAGGGCACCGGGCCTCGTGCCCACGGCCAGCAGTTGGAAAGGACCGTGGCCGCCAAGACGAACGCCTTCCAGGCCTTCCAGGCCTTCCACGCAGCCCCCGTCCCCCACTGAGTGAGCGCTCATGCGCGGCCATGGCCCGGGGCCTGCACGCCCCGACTCGTGGCTCGTTCACTGCACTTGATCTTCATCAGCGCCCCTCGAAATGACCCGTGCCGCGCCGGCGCGGCGGCTTACCCTCGGGGGTGCATCGCCGCTTGCCTGGGCGCCATCCCGCCTGGGCTGTCTTTCAAACCGAGGAAAGGACGCCCATGTTTCCTGAACACCGCGAGCTCATCAGCCAGCTCAAGACCACCGACCACCACTTCAGGACCCTGTTCGACCGGCACAACGCGCTGGACCAGAAGATCAAGAACATGGAGTCCCACATCGAGCCGGGAACGCACGAGGAGATCGAGACGCACAAGAAGGAAAAGCTGCTGCTGAAGGACCAGCTCTACGCCATCCTGCAGAAGGCCTCGTAGGCCTCCCACGCTGCCCCCGTCCCACGTCCCCCGCTGAGTGAGCGCTCATCCACCGCGGCAGCCCAGTGTCCGTGCGTACCCCTCAAGCCCCCTGTTCCACCGGCACGCCAAACCAGCGGGCCAGGTCTGTTGAGTAGCTGGTGTTGAGCGTCTCCCAGTCCTGACCCGGCGGCAAGACTTGCGGTGGGCTCGGCCCGGCGAAGCGGGACAGGGCGTCGTGCCAGAACTCACGGAACTCCCGGGTGGCGGTGGCGGCCGGGCTGGTGACGCTTTCAGGCGCGCCGCCCAGGTCGGTGTAGGAGGCGGTCACCGTGACGGCCTTGCCGATCTGGGCCGGGGTGAGGGTGAAGGTGCTGGCGGTGGCGCCGCTGATGGGCGCGCCGTTGGCTTTCCACTGGTAGGTGATGGCGCCTACCCCTGAACCTGGAATGCCGTCCATGTCGGCCAGGGTGTTGGATGCGGACAGCAGCTCCCGGTGGGTGGCGTTGCTGGAGATGCTGACTGCGCCAGTGGGCGCATCGTTGACGTTGGCCACGGCCGAAGTGGCGGCGCTGGTGACGTTCTCGACCTGGCCGAAGTTGTCGGTGTAGGACGCCCGCACGCTGAGCGCCTTGCCGACCAGGGACTGGATGAGCAGCAGGGTGCTGCTGGTGGCGCCGCTGATGGCTTGGCCATCGGCCAGCCATTGGTAGGCGAGGGCGCCAGGGCCGGAAGTGGGGATGCCGTCGGGGTCGGCCAGGGTGTTGGAGGCGGAGAGTGTCTGCCCTTGAGTGGCGGTGCCGGTGATGGTGACGGCGCCGGTGGGGGTGCTATTGGCGCCGGTGACGGCGGCGGTGGCGGAGCTGGTCACGCTTTCGGCGGTGCCGAAGCTGTCGGTGTAGCTGGCCGTCACGGAGACGGCCTTGCCCACCTGCGCGGCGGTGAGGGTGAAGCTGCTGCTGGTGGCCCCGGTGATGGGGCTGCCGTCGGCGCGCCACTGGTACACGATGGCGCCCGCCCCCGAGGTGGGAATGCCGTCGGCATCGGCCAGGGTGTTGGCGGCCGTGAGCGTCTGGCCCCGGGTGGCGGTGCCGGAGATGGTGACGCTGCCTGTGGGGGCGTCGTTCACATTGGCCACAGCCAACGTGGCCGAGCTCGTGACCGTCTCTGGTGCGCCAAGGCTGTCGGTATAGCGTGCCGCCACGGTGATGGTCTTGCCCACCTGGGCCTGGGTGAGCACCAGGGTGCTGCCCGTGGCGCCGCTGATGGCCACGCCGCCGGCGCTCCACTGGTAGGTGAGGGCGCCTGTGCCGGAGGTGGGAATGCCGTCGGCATCGGCCAGGGTGTTGGCGGCCGTCAGCGTCTGGCCCTGGGTGGCGGTGCCGGAGATGGTGACCGTGCCCGTGGGGGCGTCGTTGACGTTGGCCACGGCCGCGGTGGCTGAGCTGGTGACCGACTCGGCCGTGCCGAAGTTGTCGGTGTAGCGGGCCGCCACGGTGATGGTCTTGCCCACCTGGGCCTGGGTCAGCAACAGGGTGCTGCCCGTGGCGCCGCTGATGGCCACGCCGCCGGCACTCCACTGGTAGGCGAGGGCGCCAGGGCCTGAGGCTGGGATGCCGTCGGGGTCGGCCAGGGTGTTGGAGGCGGTGAGCGTCTGACCCTGGGTCGCGGTGCCGGAGAGGGTCACCGCGCCGGTGGGCGCACGGTTGGTGGAGGTCACTGCCACGCTGAACACATCGCTGTTGCTGGCGCCCCAGATGTCGGTGGCTGTGATCTTGATGTCGTAGCTGCCGATGTTGGCAACACCCGGGTTGCTGGCGCTGAAACTGCGGCTTCCCGCCGAGAAGTTGAGCCAGCTTGGCAGCGTGCTGCCATCGGCGCGGGTAGCGGTGTAGTTCAGCGTGTCCGCTTCGGCGTCGGTAAAGGCACCGACCGGCACGGTGTAGCTCAGCGTCTGGTTGTAGGCCAGACTCTGGTCAGCCAGCGGGTTGGTGACGGTGGGCGCCTGGTTCAGGCTGATGACCTGACCGCCGCCTGAGGGCTGAGACAGCCGGAAGCGCCCCGGCTCAAACGCGCCTTCCAGCTCAATGCGCATCTCGGCGCCTGCGCTGTGGTTGGTGTCGATGAACAGCGTGGTCACGCTCCCCACCGTTTGCGCCTGGATGCGGTAGGCCGTCACATCGCTGCCGTTGCCGGTGGTCACCGGGCTCAGCGTGGACGAGGCGGTGGACAGCATGATGCGGTCCGCTCCAGAGAAATCGGTGATCCGGT
>CANHVY010000156.1 GCA_947464185.1 Burkholderiales bacterium | reverse complement strand
GGGCTGACTTCTCGGCGCAGGCTCACATCGCGTCAGCGATGTGAAGGCCCGCAGGGCCGGCCGAAGCCAAGATGAGCGCCCAGACCCGTAGGGTCGTGCTCGGCTTCGCCGAGCGGGCCGCAGGCCCGGGCTGACTTCTACCGGCGCAGGCTCACATCGCGCAGCGATGTGAAGGCCCGCAGGGCCGGCCGAAGCCAAAAGAAGTCAGCCCAAACTAGGCAGGGCGTCCTCGGCTTTGCCGAGCAGGCCGTAGGCCAGGGCTGACTTCTCGGCGCAGGCTCACATCGCGCAGCGATGTGAAGGCCCGCAGGGCCGGCCGAAGCCAAAAGAGCGCCCCCGCGAACTCCGATGGCGACACGCCCCTGAGGTCAATTGCGTTGGTACACGTCGTGGCAGGCCTTGCAGGCCTGTCCTACGGCACCTACAGCCGGTCGCAATTGGTCCAGCGTTCCGACACGCGCCGCCGCCACCAGTTTCGCCGACTCCTCATGCAACTTGGTCACCATCCCATCGAACTTCGCACGCTCAGTCCAGATCTCGGGCTTGGCGCGAGAGTTGCCCCGGTCGGCAGTACCTTCGATGAAGGCGCCATACGGCAAACGGTCGATCATGTCCACCAGGGTTGCGTGCTCCAGCGCCGCCTTGGGGTCGTAGGGAATGCGGCCGCTGACCATCGCCGCCAACCGTCCCAGGTGGTAGCTCTGCAGGAACATCCCGGATTGGCGGTACTTGACCGCGTCTTCCGGCCGGTTGAACTGCATCTGTGCGCTGGCGTTAAGGGCGGTCAGCAGCGTTAGAGCGATGGTCAGGGACTTGAACATGTGGGCACTCCTTGGTCAGGATAACGACGTCACCGCGCCATACCGGACAACCCGGTATGACCAATTTAGTGTAGACACGATCGTCCTCCAACGCACGGACCTCGCTCAAGTCGTGCCCGAAGTTGACGACCTGTTTGGTGTATCCCAGGTCGCCAGGGTATCGTTGCGGTTGAGCAAGCTAACAAGTTCCGAGATGTCCAACGAGTATCTTTCCGTGCGGGTCTGGGACCTGCCCACCCGCGTCTTCCACTGGGTGCTGGCCCTCAGCGTCGTGGCCTCGATCGTCACGGCCAAGGTGGGCGGTGCGGCCATGGTCTGGCACTTCCGGCTGGGGTATCTGGCCCTGGGTCTGCTGCTGTTTCGTATCGTCTGGGGTCTCGTCGGGGGGCGCTGGTCGCGCTTTGCCAGCTTTCTCCATGGGCCAGGCCGGGTATGGGCCTATCTGCGGGGACAGCGCGACCCGCAGGGCCGCGACGAGGTGGGCCACAGCCCGCTGGGCGCCTTGTCGGTGTGGGCGCTGCTGGGTCTGTTGTTGGCCCAGGTGGCCAGTGGCCTGTTTGCCGACGACGAGATCGCGAACGTGGGCCCGCTCAACCGGTTTGTCAGCGGGAGCACCTCGCAACTGCTGACCGGCTGGCACAAGGAGGTGGGTGAGTCGGTGCTGATCGCGCTCCTCCTGCTGCACGTGGCGGCGGTGCTCTTCTACCGCTGGGTGCGGCGCAAGGACCTGCTCACCCCCATGATCACTGGCGACAAGCCGCTGCCTGCTGACACCCCCGCGTCGGCCGACGGCTGGCCCCAGCGCTCAGGAGCCTTGGTGCTCGCGCTGCTGGCGGCCATGGCCGTGTACGCGGTCGTGCGCCTGGGTGGGTGAGGTGATCGCATGACGGTACCGGGCCCGACGATCGAACTGCGCGTTCCTGAAGGCGCGGCCATGATCGACGACACCCGCATCATCTTCCGCGAGTACGCCGCCCAGTTGGGCGTGGATCTGTGCTTCCAGGGTTTCGAGGAAGAACTCACCGCGCTGCCGGGCGAGTACGCGGGCCCCGACGGCGCCTTGCTGCTGGCCTTCGTGGACGGCGCGCTGGCCGGTTGCGGGGCCTTCAGGCCTTTGCGCGACGTGGATTACCCCAACGCCTGCGAGATGAAGCGCTTGTACGTCCGCCGCGCCTTCCGCCGCTTTGGTTTGGGCCGGGTGCTGGCCCGCCAGTTGATGGACCGCGCCATCGAATCGGGTTACTCCACCATGCTGCTGGACACCCTGGACGACATGGAGGCGGCGCGCAATCTGTACCAGACGCTGGGCTTCGAGGAAGTGCCGCCCTACTACTTCAACCCGGTGCCAGGCGCGCACTACCTCAAGGTCGACCTCCGCCTTCCCGGCATGGGGTGATCTGGGGACGGCGGATGGCGCCTCGGACGCGGCGGGCAGATGTGACCGGTCTGCGGGCCCGGATAGGATCGGGTCATGACCCAAGCCCATCCTGAACTTCGTGCCGGCGAGCTTCGCCTGGCCCTGCGGCCTGACCTGGGCGGCAGCATCGCCGGCCTGTGGTGTGGCGGCCTGCCGGTGCTGCGCAGCACCGAGCCCGCCGCGCTCGAGGGCCCGCGTCAGTCGGGCAGCTACCCGCTGGTGCCGTATTCCAACCGCCTGGGCTACCGGCGTTTCCGCTGGCTGCACCGGGACCACACAACCCAGCCCAATTTCGACGACAGCCCGCACTCCGTGCACGGTGTGGGCTGGCTCAGAGCCTGGGAGGTGGAGTCGTGCAGCGCCGCCGAGGCCGTGCTGCGCCTGGACCACGTCGGCGATGCCCACTGGCCCTTCGCCTTCGAGGCCCGTCAGTCCTTCGCGCTGGACGAGGAGGGGCTGCGTCTGACGATGTCGGTGCGCAACGATGCACCCCACCCGGCGCCCGTGGGGCTGGGCTGGCACCCCTACTTCCCCAAGCGCAGCCGCAGCCGCCTGCACATCGAGCTCAGCGAACGCTGGGAGTCCGACCCTGGCACGCAACTGCCCACGCGCCGTGTGCGCCAGCCCGGCATCGATGCCGACGTGGCGCACCTGGACTTCGACCACTGTTTCGAAGGCTGGCCCGGCTCGGCCCGCGTGCGCGACGAGAAGCTCAAGATCGGCATCTCGTCTTCGCTGCCTTACCTGGTGGTGTACACCCCACCGCAGAAGGACTACTTCTGCGTCGAGCCGGTGAGCCATGTCAGCAATGCCATCCACATGGCCGAGCCGGCGCAGCACGGCCTGCGTACCCTGGCCACGGGCGAGACCTTCGAGGCCTGGATGCGGCTGGACGTGGCCCGGGTCTGAGGAGCTGTGGGCGTTCCCGTCATCCAGCCGCTGCCGGTGGAGGCCTCGCTGCTGGGCGAGTCCCCGTTCTGGCACCCTGACGAGCGCGCGCTGTGGTGGTGCGACATCCCTGG
>CANHVY010000155.1 GCA_947464185.1 Burkholderiales bacterium | reverse complement strand
GTCGCTGCTGGCCGACGCTGTGGACTTCTTCGGCGATGCGGCCAACTACGGCATCTCGCTGCTTGTGCTGGGCATGGCGCTGACCTGGCGGGCTCGGGCTGCGCTCTTCAAGGGCCTGAGCATGGGCGCCTTCGGCATCTTCGTCCTCGGGCGCGCCGCCTGGTCGGCCGCATCTGGCACCGTGCCCGAGCCGATGACGATGGGCGCCATCGGCGCCCTGGCACTGCTGGCCAACGTGTCGGTCGCCGCGATGCTCTACGCCTGGCGCGAGGGCGACGCCAACATGCGCTCGGTGTGGCTGTGCAGCCGCAACGACGCGATCGGCAACGTGGCGGTGATGGCCGCCGCGCTGGGCGTCTTCGGTACCGGAAGCGGTTGGCCCGACCTGGCGGTCGCTTCAGTCATGGGCGTGCTGGCGCTGACCGCTGCGCGCTCGGTCATTCAGCAGGCACGGGCTGAGCTTCGCCCCGTGCCGGCGCACGCCTGACAGGAGCGACACCATGTCCGACGCCATGCACACCCTGCTGGCCGCGACCCCGCTGCTGGATGTCCACCACCCCGACATCAAAACGCTGGTTGCTCGCCGTGAATGGCGAGCTCTGCCCCCCTACGACCGAATCGGCGCCGTGTACGACTTCGTCCGCAACGAGATCGCCTTTGGCTACAACGAGGGCGACGAGTTGCCGGCATCCAGTGTGCTGGCCGACGGCATCGGCCAGTGCAACACCAAGAGCACACTGCTGATGACCTTGCTTCGCGCGGTGGGCATTCCATGCCGCTTCCACGGTTTCACCATCGACAAGCCCTTGCAGAAGGGTGCAATCACCGGACTGGCCTACTGGCTGGCGCCGCAGCGCATCATCCACAGCTGGGTCGAGGTCAACCTCGAAGGCCGCTGGATTGCGCTGGAAGGCTTCATCCTCGATCAGCCCTACCTGGCCAGCCTGCAGCGCCGGTTTCCGCAGGCACGCCGCTTCTGTGGTTACGGCGCTGCCACGCCCGACCTGTCGGCGCCCGGCGTCGAATGGCGGGGCCAGGACACCTATATCCAGAAGGAAGGCATCGCCGACGACTTCGGTGTTTTCGACAGCCCGGACGCCTTCTACGCGCGCCACGGCTCCAATCTCTCGGGCCTCAAACGCTGGCTGTACCGGCGCACCATCCGGCATGCGATGAACCGCAACGTCGCCCGCATCCGCGAGTCAAAGTGGTGAAACCCCACGACCTGCTTGCCTTGCCAGCGCCTGAACAAACCCTGTAGCAGCTAGACTCCCTCCCGTGCGTCGTTATCTCGCCATCTTTCTGCTCGCCATGCTTCCGCTCCAGTTCAGCTGGGCAGCGGTGGCTTCTTATTGCGCGCATGAGAGGCAGGCGAGCACCGGGCATTTTGGTCACCATGACCATAAGCACCACGCCCACGCCGGCAGCGATGCCGGACCGGCTTCAGACGCGGGTGCAGATCTGACTTCGTCTCCGGGCGAGGCCAGTGGCGTCAAGGGCGGCAAGTTGCCTGGCGCCATGGACCTGGACTGCGGTCATTGCCACGGCACCTGCAGCGCGATGCTGACATTGCCGATGGGTCTGCCCGGCGCGCTCTCGACCGCGTTACCCAGCGTCACCCTCGACGAAACGGGTGGTGCACACGCACCCACCCGACCCGAACGCCCTCAGTGGCTGCCCCTCGCCTGATCGGCGAGGCGGGTCTCTTCCCTATCTGAAGCCCGTTCGCGCCTGAGTGCGCGCCGCAGCATGCGGCGCCGTCGGGTACGACGCGACCTGTTGGTCGCCGCTTGCCGATCTCCCGTGGGTTGTTTTCAACACTGGAGCATTGGATGAGATATCGAACTCGAACGAAGGTCTGGCTGTTGCGCGCCAGCGTGGCGGGCGCTGCGACCCTGTGCGGCACGGCCGTGGTGGCGCAGGCAGCCGCAGACGCCGCAATGGCGCCGGCAGCAGGCAGCACGGAAGCCGCTGCAAGCCCGTTGAATCTGCGACAGGTATTCGACGCTGCCTGGTCCCGCCAGCCTGAAGCGATGGCGCTGCAGGCGCGACGCGACGCCACCCGTGCCAAGCAGACAGCCGCCAAGGCCTGGACGCCGGAGCCGGCGGCACTGGAAGTCTCGAACAGGACTGACCGCCTGGGCAGCAACCAGGGCGCGCGTGAACTCGAAGTTGGCATCGCCGTGCCGCTGTGGCTGCCCGGTGAACGTGGCCGCAGCGCTGCGCTGGCCGACGCCGAGGGTGCCGCCCTCGAAAGCCGGGCCCACGCAGCGCAACTGCGCATGGCTGCCGCGGTGCGCGATGCATGGTGGCAGTGGCAGCGTGCGCGCATCGAGGTGGCCACGGCCCGCGCGCAGCTCGACAGCACCCGCCTGATAGCCGCCGACGTGGCGCGTCGGATGAAGGCCGGCGACCTGGCCCGCGCCGACCAGCACCAGGCCGATGGCGCGGTGGCCGGCGGCGAGGCTGCTGTTGCGCAGGCTGAGGCCGCGCTCGCGGTGGCTCGTCAGCATCTGCGTGCACTGGCCGGCGCCGCCCCCGCCTTGTCGGGTGCTGACGACACCCCGGCAGAGCCAGACCCTGGCGCTGCAGCCATCGAGATAGAAGCGCATGCTGCGCTGCAAGAGCTCAAGGACCGTGCCGCCGTGGCGCAGCGTTCCGTCGAACTCAACGCCACCCAGTCGCGCGCCAACCCTGAGCTGACGCTGGCGACCACGCGTGACCGCGGTGCGCGCGGCGAGGCTTCCCAGCAGACCATCACGCTGGGCATTCGCATCCCCTTCGGCGCCGGGCCGCGCTTCGATGCCCGCAGCGCCATTGCACGCGCTGAAGCCACCGAGATCCAGGCCCAGCTGGCCCTGGAACGTGAGCGGCTCGCTGCAGAACGGGAGGCTGCGCGCGTGCGTGTCGAGGCCTCGCGCACCCAACTCATGGCCGCCGAGAGGCGCGCCCAGCTGGCTCGCGAGTCGAGAGGCTTCTTCGACAAGTCTTTCCGGCTGGGTGAGACCGATCTGCCGACACGCCTGCGCATCGAGGCCGAAGCTGCCGAGGCCGAACGCCAGGCTGCACGTACCCGCATCGAGCTCGCCGCGGCGATCTCTGCGTGGCGCCAGGCCCTGGGCCTTCTTCCGCAGTGACGGCCCAGTGACCCGCCCGTGACGCCATTCAACGAATCCTTCAGGACACCCCCCACATGAACTTCCCGAATCTCCCGGCCGCACTGTGTGCTGCGGCCATCCTTGCCTCATCCCCAGCCTGGGCCGGCCCAGG
>CANHVY010000154.1 GCA_947464185.1 Burkholderiales bacterium | reverse complement strand
TCGACGACGCCCAGCGCGCCCCCGTGCGCGTGATGCGGCGTGATCGGCTGGTGGGCGTCATGGTCAGTGCGCAGGACTACGAGGCCATGCGGGCGTTCTACGCGGACCGATTGCGCCACACCATGGACCAGGTGGCCGACCAGGCAGCCGCCGCCGGCCTGACCGAAGAGGCCCTGGCCGAGTTGCTGGCCGATGAGTCCTGAAGGGCTTCCACGGGTCGTCATCGACACCAACGTCTGGATCAGCGCATTCTTGGTGCGGTCCGGCACCACGAGCCTGGCCGTGCGCCGTTTGCTGGAGCTCAGGCGCCCGTGCTTCAGTGAAGCGACCTTCGCGAAGCTGGAGAACCGCATCTGGAAGCCCAAGTTCGACCGCTATCTCAGCCTGGAGGACCGACGCGCCCTCCTCCACGATGTGCAAGCCTTGGCACATTGGGTGGAGGTGCCCCGTGAAGAGGCGACTCAGGCATGGTGCAGAGACACGGACGACGACAAGTTCATCCACACAGCACTGGCAGCCCAGGCCGCCTGGCTGGTGACGGGCGACCTGGACCTGCTGTCGGTGCAGCCGCTCCAGGGTCTGCAAATTCTCACGCCGGCAGACGCCTTGGCTGAGATGAACGCTGGTTGAGTTCTCACCCCCCCACATCCACGAACCGCCAGGTGTCGCGCATGAAGGGGTGGCGCCAGTAGTGCTTCGTCCAGGGCTGCACCAGGTCGTTGGCGATGGCGTGGCCGTGCACCTTGTAGGGCAGGTAGGCGGTCAGCAGGTCCTTGGCCTGGCGCATCAGGGCCTCGCGCTCGGGGCCGTCGGGCAGGCGCTGCTGGCGTTCGTACAGCCGGTCGAAGGCCTCGAGCCTGAAGCGCGGATCGTTGGACTCGCTGGCGTTCGGGCCGTAGGCGATGCCCAGGAAGAAGCCCCCATCCGGTGAGCCCGCGCCCCAGGAGTAGCCCCACATCATGAGCGTGCCGGCGCGGCTCTTCTTCAGCAGCTCGGGCCAGGTGGAGATGTCGAAGCGCATCCTCAGGCCGATGCGGTCCATGGAGCGCTTCCACAGCTCGTTGGACAGGCGGTCGCGCTGCGAACCCATGGAGGCCATCACCAGCTCCAGCGGGCGGCCGTCGGGCTGCTCGCGCCAGCCGTCGCCGTCGCGGTCCACGTAGCCGTGCACGTCCAGCAGGGCCTGCGCGCGTGCCGGGTCGAAGCTGCTCATCTCGCTGCGGTAGGCGGGGTCGAACCCGGAGGTGAAGGGCGGGATAGTGGACTGCGCCAGCATCGCCTGGCCGCCCAGCACCTGCTCGATGTAGCGTGCACCGTCGAAGGCCAGGCCGATGGCGCGGCGCAACGCCACCTTCTCGAGCGTGTAGCCGCCCACCAGGGGATGCTCCATGAAGAAGAAGCTCATGCTCATCATGGGCTGCAGGCTGCGCTGCAGCGTGACGCCCTTCTTCTTCAGGAACGGGGCCAGCTCGCCCCCCGGCGCCGCCAGGCGGACGAAGTCTCCGGGCACGGCCAGCCAGTGGTAGCTGCCGTTGAGAAACGACAACCAGCGCGGCTGCGACTCTTCCACGATGTCCACCTGCACCTCGTCCACCAGAGGCAGGGTGCGGCCGGCCAGGCTGCGGGCGATGGGCTGGGCCAGCGCGGCGTCGGCGCCGTGGGCCGCAGGCGTGCCGTCGTACACCGTGCCGCGGTAGCCGGGGTTGCGCTCCAGCACGATGCGCGAGGCCCGGCGCCAGCTCTTCAGGCGGAAGGCCCCCGTGCCCACGGGATGGGCGCCGATCTCCGGGCCGTAGAACTCCACCACCTCGCGCGCCACGGCGCCGGCCACGGCCGGGTCGGCCAGCAGGTAGACGAAGCGCGGGTTGGGCTCGCCCAGCACCAGGCGGAAGGTGTAGCGGTCCAGCGCCTTCAGGCCCTCCACCTCGGCGTCGTAGTCAAAGGGCTGGCGGGTCTTGAGCGAGCGTTCACGCACGGCGGCAAGACCCGGCAGCTTGGCCGTCTCGAAGAGGTACAGATCGCTGGAGTTGTATTGCGGGTCGTAGAAGCGCTTGATGGCGTAGACGTAGTCCTGCGCCACCAGTTCGCGCCGCCGGCCCTTGAAGGCCGGGTCGTCGGCAAAGAAGATGCCCGGGCGCAGGCGGACGGTGATCGTGCGGCCGTCGGCGGAGATGTCCGGCAGGGCCGCAGCCGTCTGCGGCACCAGGCGCACCGGCCGCGCCAGGTAGTCGTAGGCCAGCGGCGCTTCCAGGATCTGCGCAATGAGGGTCGAGGAGTAGAAGTCGCTGTTGGTCTGCGTGGGGTCGAAGCTCGACTCCGGCGCCGGGAAGGCGATGCGCAGGGTCTTGCGGGGGGCGGCCGCCACCGCCAAGCCCGCCTCGGCGGCCAGCGTCGAGGCCGCAGCACCTTGCAGCAGACAGCGGCGCTTCATCAGCGGTTCTGGCGGTCTACGGCTTCTGTCCCGGCGCGCGCGCCAGGTCGATGTCCACCCTGTGCCACCACTCGTTCCAGAAGGTCGGGCGCCGGTAGCCCAGCACCCAGGGTTGCAGCAGGTCGTTGGTGAAGCGGTGCACCGTGACCTTGTAGGGCATGTAGGCCACCGAGATCAGCTTGGCCTGGCGGAACAGCTCGTCGCGCTCCGGGCTGTCGGCGATGACCTGCATGCGCTCGTAGACCCTGTCGAACTCGGCGTTCCTGAAGCGCGCCAGGTTCTGGCTGCCGGCCTGCGGCCCGTACAAGCGCGCCAAGGCCCCCTGCCCGTCCGACCCTGCCGCCGAAGACCCCAGCGTCCACAGCATCAGCTTGCCGGCCCGTGCCGCCTTCAGCTGCTCGGGCCACTTGCCCGGGAAGAACTTCACGCGCACGCCAATGCGCTGCATGTTCTTCTTCCACAGCTCGTCGAACTGCCGGCTGAGCTGGTCCGGCTGCGTGGCCACCTCCAGGGTCAGCGGCTTGCCGTCGGGCTGGTCACGCCAGCCGTCGCCGTCCTTGTCCACATAGCCGTGCAGGTCCAGCAGGGCCTTGGCGCGTGCGGGGTCGAAGTCGCCGTTCTCGCTCTTGAACCGGGGGTCGTAGCCCGTGGTGTGCGGCACCACGACGGACTGCGCCGGCACGGCCTGGCCGCGGCGGATGACGCGGATCTCGCGCTCGACATCCATGGCCAGGGCGATCGCCCGCCGCAGCGCGATGCGCTCGGGGGTGTAGCCGCCCACCACCGGGTCTTCCATGTTGAAGTAGGTGAAGGCCGCGTCGGGGTTGAGCCCGCGGTAGAGCTGCAC
>CANHVY010000153.1 GCA_947464185.1 Burkholderiales bacterium | reverse complement strand
GGCGGATGCCTGCATCAGCGTGCCGCTGAGCGAAGTGGCGGGCCGCAGCCGCCATGTGCCCCCGGACCACCCGCTGGTGGAGGCCGCTCGCGGTCTGGGCGTGTGCCTGGGGGTGGCATGAGAAGCCTCGAGGTGAGGCCGATGGGCGCAACTTCACCCGCCGTCCGGGGCTTGAATCTCCCGCGCCGTCCCCATCTTGCGAGTTCTGTCCCACGCCTTACCGGAAAGCGAGCCCCCCATGTGGTCACGTCCTGAAACCTCCCTGTCGCGGCGCTGGCTGGCCGCGCTGATGCTGGCCGCCACCACCTTGCTGTCGGGCTGCGGCTACAACCAGTTCCAGACCCTGGACGAGCAGACCAAGGCCGCGTGGTCCGAGGTGATGAACCAATACCAGCGCCGCGCCGACCTCATTCCCAACATCGTGGCCACGGTCAAGGGCGAAGCCAACTTCGAGCAGGAGACGCTGACCAAGGTGGTGGAGGCGCGCGCGCGCGCCACGTCCATCCAGGTCACGCCGCAGACCCTGAACGACCCGCAGGCCTTTGAGCGCTTCCAGAAAGCGCAGGGCGAACTGGGCAGCGCGCTGGCCCGGCTGCTGGTGGTGAGCGAAAGCTACCCCAACCTGAAGGCCAACCAGGGCTTCCAGGACCTGCGGGTGCAGTTGGAGGGCACCGAGAACCGCATCACCGTGGCGCGCAACCGCTACATCAAGGCGGTGCAGGAATACAACGTGCTGGTGCGCCAATTCCCGTCCAACCTGACGGCCATGGTCTTCAGCTATGCGGTGAAGCCCAGCTTCACCGTGCAGAACGAAGCCGCCATCTCGGCGCCTCCGGCGGTGAGTTTCGACAAGCAACCGGCCAGCCCGGCACCCGCAGCCTCGAAGTGATGCGCTGACGAGGAACCATGCGCCCTGTCAACGGCTTGGCCCCGGACGCCCCTGGCCCCACGGTACGTACGGTGCTTTCGGTGCGTGCGGTACATACAGTCCGCACGCTGGTGGCCTGGGGCCTGCTGGTCGCCCTCAAGCTGTCGACGATCTGGGGCCTGGTGGCCCTGCTCAGTGGCCCGGTACGGGCGCAGGATCTTCAGCCCGTCCCGGCCTTGACGGCGCGCGTGATGGACGTCACCGGTACCCTGTCCACGGCGCAGCGCGAGGCCCTGGAGTCCAAGCTCGCGGCCTTCGAGGCGCAGGCCGGGCCGCAGATCGTGGTGCTGATGGTGGCCACCACCCAGCCCGAGGACATCGCGGCCTTCACGCAGCGCGTGGGCGAAACCTGGAAGATCGGCCGCAAAGACGTGGGCGACGGCCTGCTGCTCGTGGTGGCCAAGAACGACCGCCGGCTGTGGATCGCTCCGGCCAAGGCGCTGGAAGGCGCCGTACCCGACCTGGCAGCGCGGCAGATTGCGCGCGACATCATCACGCCCGCCTTCAAGACCGGGGACTACGCCAGAGGCCTGGACAAGGGCCTGGACGCGCTCATGGCCCGCATTCGCGGCGAGGGCTTGCCGGAGCCCGCGCGCCGCAGTTCCGGCACGGGCGCCCAAGAGGGTTTCCAGGCCGAGGATCTGCTGGCCTTCCTGTTCGTGGCCGTGCCTGTGGCCGGGGGCCTGCTCAGCGTGCTGGTCGGCCGCAAGCTCGGGTCGGTGCTGACGGGCGGTGCTGCCGGCGGCGTGGTCTGGTGGGTGACGCACAGCCTCTTGCTGGGGTTGGGCGCGGGAGTCGTTGCCTTGTTTGTCGTGGGCGTGCTGGGCCTGGGCTCGGCACTTCGAGGTCTGGGTGCACGGCGCGGCGGCACCGGCCGAAGCGGGCCTGTGGTCTTCGGTGATGGGGGCTGGTCACGCGGCGGCGGGTCAGCCGGAGGGTTCAGCGGCGGGGGCGGCGGCTTCGGCGGCTTCTCCTCGGGCGGTGGTGGCGACTTCGGCGGCGGCGGCGCGGGGGGGAATTGGTGATGGCCCAGCTTCTGACACGTCTGACCCGTCTGCTGCGCCACCGCTGGTTCGACGAGACCGACACCCGGCGCGCCCTCGGCCCGCAGGCGCTGGCGCGTATCGAGGAGCGCATCGCGCAAAGCGAGAAGCTCCACACGGGCGAGATCCGCGTCTGCGTGGAGGCGGGCCTGCCCCTGAGCTACCTGTGGCGGGGCGCCAGCGCCCGGGAACGCGCCGTGTCCATGTTCGGCAAGCTGCGCGTGTGGGACACCGAGGCCAACAACGGCGTGCTGATCTACCTGCTGCTGGCCGAACACCAGATCGAAATCGTGGCCGACCGCGGCATCGCCCGCCATGTCCCGCCCGGGCACTGGCAGGCCATCGTGGCGGGCATGCGCAGCGAGTTTCGCGCCGGCCGCTTTGAGGCCGGCTTGCTGCAGGCGGTGGAAGCGGTGGAAAGGCTGATGCTGCAGCACTACCCGCCGGCCGAGGGCCAGGCCAACCCGAACGAGTTGCCGGACAGGCCCTTCGTGGGGTGAATCGGCGGCCTCAACCGCCCGTCAGGCCAGCCAGTCCCTGCGGCCAGACCAGGGAACGCCCCGTCTCGCGCTGGAAACGCGCCAGGTCTTCCGGGGTGTCGATGTCGAAGCGGTAGTGCGGGCTGGGGGTGTCAAAGGCCGCCACGGCCTCGGGATGGGCTTCGCGCCATTGGCGGGCGCCCACCGTCGGTTCGCTGCGCAGGATCTCCTCGCGTACCGCGTCGCTGAAGATGACCGGATTGCCCGGCTGACCATCCACCCGGGGGTACACCAGCTGCGCCTCAGGGGGCCGGCACGTCCAGGCCTGCAGCAGGGCGCGCACGTCGCCCGCGCCGACCAGGGGTTGGTCCGCCAGCGCCACGATCACCGCCTCATGCGGAGCGCGCAGTGCTGCGAGTCCGAGACGTTGGGACGAGACCTGACCGTCTTCAGGCTGTGGGTTGAAGATCCAGCGTACGCCAGTGCCCTGCAGCGCGGCTTCGATCAAGGGCCCATGGTGGCCCAGCACCACCACCATTTCGCTCACGCCCGCAGACGCCAAGGCCGTGACGGCGCGCCGAATCAGGGGCACGCCGTCCAGTTCCAACAGGCTCTTGGGCCGACCCCCCAGACGCGACCCGCTGCCGGCAGCCAGCAGGACAGCGCCCGTGCGCCCACAGGCTACGGTCAGCGCTTGCCTCCGATGAGGTTGCGCCACCACTGCCGCACCATCGACCAGAGCAACGACAGCACGTTCAGCTCGGCGGCCGGCGCACGGGCTGCCGGCGCTGGCATGACCGGCGGCGGGGAGGACGGCGCAGCAACAGCGTCTAGCCGGGCAGCCGCATCGGG
>CANHVY010000152.1 GCA_947464185.1 Burkholderiales bacterium | reverse complement strand
CGGGTGATCACGGTCGGATACACCTTCCTCGTGCGCCGGCTCTGGGGCGGTACGGCCAATGCCGAGATGAAGCGCCTGATGCTCGACCATACGTTCGGCTTCTCGCGCGAGGTGCGCTTCGAGGTCGGGCGCGACAACCTGCGCTCGCGCCGGGCTATGGAGAAGATCGGCGCAGAACTGCTCGGGGAGCGGCCCGAGCCCGTTGGGTCGTCTGCTGCGCCGCACGTGCTCTACCGTCTGCTGGCTCCTCGATGACCCGACGGATCAACACCCCTCAGAGCGCCAGGTTCTCCACCAAGGCCGCCATCCCCATGCCCGAACCCAGGCACATACTGAGGATGGCCAGCCGGCCGCCGGTGTCGGCGAGGTGGTGCATGGCCGTCATCGTCATGCGCAGGCCAGTGGCGCCGGGCGGATGGCCGATGCTGATGCCGCCGCCGTAGAGGTTGGTGCGTTCGCGCGGGATGCCCAGTTCGCGCTCGGCGTGCAGGTTCACCACGGCGAAGGCCTCGTTGATCTCCCAGTAGTCGATGTCGGCCACCTTCAGGCCGGTTCGCTGCAGCAGCTTGGCGATGGCCGGTACCGGCCCCGCGCCCATGATTTCCGGGGCCACGCCTACCACGGCCCAGTCCACCAGACGCGCCTGCACCGGGATGCCGTGCTCCAGCGCCGCGCGGCGGCTGGCCACCAGCAGCGCTGCGGCGCCGTCGGTCACACCGCTGGAGTTGCCCGCGGTCACCTGGCCCTGGCCGTCATGGCGGAAGGCGGGCTTGAGCGAGGCCAGCTTCTCGGCCGTGATCTGCGGGCGGGGGAATTCGTCATGCTCGAACAGCTTTGTGGCGGGACGGCCGTCAGCGCCCTTGCGAGTGCTGGGGTCGAGCACCGCGAGGGGCGCGATCTGCCGCGCGAGGAAGCCGCTGGCGCGGCCCGCACCAGCACGCTGCTGGCTCATCAGCCCCCAGGCGTCCATGTCCTCGCGCCGGTAGCCGAAGCGCGCGGTCAGGTTCTCGGCCGTGTCGCCCATCAGCTCCTTGGTGAAGGGGCAGCGGTAGATGTAGTCCAACCCGTCCACCATTGTGGTGGGCCCACGCCCGGCGCCCCAGCGCGTGCTGTGCGACAGGTACGGCACGCGCGAGTAGTTCTCGCCCCCAGCGGCGACCGCGATCTGGCTGTGGCCTGAAGCGATCTGCTGCGCGGCGCTGACGATGGCCTGCGAGCCGGTGCCGCAGGCGCGCACCACGCCGAGTGCAGAGCTTTCCTCGGGCAGGCCGGCCAGCAGGGCGATCTTGCGGCTGACGAACAGGCCGTCATGGTCCACCGGTGCGGTGTTGCCGAACACCAGGTGGTCCACCTTCGAGGCGTCCAGGCCGGCCCGGGCCAGGCAGGCCTGCACCACGTGCACGCCCATCTGGTGCAGCGGCACCTCGCGCAGGGCCTTGCCGAAGTCGCCAAAGGGCGTGCGGGCGCCCGAGCTGAGGATGATGTCGTCGTCTTTCATGACAGGACTCTTTCTGCACGCAAGTGTGCGGACACGGGGTCCGCCTGCAAAGGGGTGAAGGTGTAATGAGGCACAGGGGACTGGGGCTTACCAGTATAGGCAGCCGCCCCACAAAACAAAACAATCGTTTGGGTATTAAGAGCGCCCCGGCGTTTTCTTGAGAGGCCCCCGCGCATGAGCACCATCGACTGGCACCCCGAAGACCCCGCCACCCTGGCCGACCCCTATCCGGTGTTCGCGCGCATGCGCGACGAGGATCCGTGCTTCTGGAGCCCGCGCCTGAAAAGCTGGGTGCTCACGCGCTATGACGACGTCAAGGCCGTGTGCCTGGACAAGGAGCGGCTGTCGTCGGACCGGCTGCGCCCCTTCTTCGCCTCGCTGCCGTCGCCGGAGGCTGAGCGCATCGGGCAGATCATCCGTTACCTGTCGCAGTGGATGGTGTTCAAGGACCCGCCGGACCACACCCGGCTGCGCCGCCTGACCAGCCGCGTGTTCCACGCCAAATCCATGCAGGCGATGCGGCCTCAGGTGGAGGACATCGCCGCCTGGCTGATGGACGGCATCGGCGCGCGCACCGAGTTCGACTTCATCACCGACTTCGCCGGCCCGCTGCCCTGCCTGGTGATCATGGCCCTGCTGGGCGTGGAGCGCCCGGAGCTGGCCCGCGTCAAGCGCATGAGCGACGACATGGCGCTGTTCATCGGCTCGTCGCGCACCTCGCCCGAGAAGTACGACACCGCCGAGGCTGCTACGCACGAGATGGCCGGCTTCTTCCGCGAGCTGATCGAGGACCGCCGCCGCACGCCGCGTGCCGACCTGATGAGCGAGCTGGTGCACCTGCGGGACGACGACGGTGACCGCCTGACCGACGACGAACTCGTGGCCACCTGCATCCTGCTGCTGTTCGCCGGGCACGAGACGACGACGAACCACATCGCCAACGGCATGCTGGCGCTGATGCGCTTTCCGGACCAGATGGCGCGTCTGCAGGCTGAACCTGCCCTGGCCAATGACGCGGTGGAAGAGCTGCTGCGCTACGACGGCCCTTCGGGCGCGCAGGTGCGCATCGTCAGCCAGACGCACGAGCTGCACGGCAAGACGCTGGCGGCCGGCCAGCGCGTGTTCATCATGCTCAACGCCGCCAACCGCGACCCGCGCGCCTACCCCGACCCCGACCGCGTGGACCTGGAGCGCGACGGCCCGCCGCACCTGAGCTTCGGCTTCGGCATCCACATCTGCCTGGGCTTTCCGCTGGCGCGCACCGAGGGGCAGGTGGCCTTTCCGGCACTGCTCAAGCGCTACCGCAGCATCGAGCCTATGACCACATCGCCGGCATGGATCAATTCGCTGGTGTTTCGGGGAATGACCTCATTGCCGGTACGCGTGCGGCAGGCTTGAATACGCGCTCCTGCCTTGACCCTGACCCTGACCCTGACCCTGACCCTGACCCTGACCCACCGCACTGCGAACGTCCACACGCTTCGACATGACCGCCCCCGCCCTGCATGCCGCTGACGCCGTTGCCCCCGGCACAGGCCCGGCCGCCGCGCCTGAGCCGCTGCTGCGCGCCGAGGGCGTGTACCTGGGCTTTGGTGGCATCCAGGCGCTGGCCGGGGTGTCGCTGGACGTCATGCCGGGTGAGATCACGGCGGTGATCGGCCCTAACGGCGCGGGCAAGACCAGCCTGTTCAACACCCTGTCGGGCTTCTACCGGCCGCAGCGCGGACGCGTGCTGCTGGAGGGGCGCGATCTCACGGGCATCAGCGCCGACCGTCGCGCCGCCCTGGGCCTGGCGCGCACCTTCCAGAACGTGGCG
>CANHVY010000151.1 GCA_947464185.1 Burkholderiales bacterium | reverse complement strand
TCCTTGAAGTGATCCGGCAGGAACGACGCTTGGGCTGCCAGCAGGGACATGCGCTGGAGGTCTGCCCATTTGAGGCCCGCCTCGATCACCAGCAGCGCCGCCTCGCGGCTGGCGCTGGTGCGCGATATCAGCCGGTTGTCGGTGTGGAACGACAGTGACACGCCGGCCTGCCACAGCGCCCTGATCTGATGCGCGGCGATGGACGCGGCCGCGCCGGTCTGGACATTGCTGGTGGGGCAGACCTCCAGGTGCAGGCCCCGCTCGCTCACTTCCTGCAGCACGGCGGCGCCTTGCGCGCCCTCGATCAGGTCCGCCAGGCGCACGCCGTGCCCCACCCGGCGCGCACCCAGCCGGGCCGCCTCGAGCACGCGCAGGCCCTCATCCGCCTCGCCAGCGTGCAGGGTCAGCGGCACGCCGGCCTCGCACAGCCGGGCCAGCAGCGCGGCATGTCGTGTGGCAGGCCAGCCGGCCTCGGGGCCGGCGAGATCGAAGGCGATGACGCCGCGGCCGTGCCAGCGCAGCGCCAGCTCCGCCGCGCGTTCGATCTGCGCATCGCGCTCATGGCGCAGGGCACAGACGATCAGCCCGCTGGGCAAGGGGCTGCGCGCCAGGCCTGACAGCAGGGCGCGCACCGCCTCATCGCCCGGAATGCCGAAGGGCTCGAACAGCAGCGGCGCGATGCGGAACTCCGCCAGCACGCAGCCGTCCAGGCGGGCGTCTTCGGCGGCCTCGAAGGCCACGCGCTCCAGCGCCTCGGGCGAGGCCATGGCCGCCACGGTCAGGTCGAAGCCCTTGAGGTACTCCACCAGCGAGCCGGCGTGCGCGCGATCATCGAACCAGCGCGCCAGGCCGGGCACGTCGTCGGCCGGGGCGGGCAGCCCGCGCGCGGCCAGCAACGCCAGCAAGGTGGCCTCGCGCAGGCCGCCGTCCAGGTGCTCGTGCAGCAGCACCTTGGGCAGGGCGCGGGCCAGGGCCAGCAGGCCATCGGATGGGCAGGGGGTCAAGGCCGGGGGCGTCATCTCAGCAGGTCAGCGGTCGAGTTCCGGGTGATCGTACGCCGGTACGCCGCGCGCCCTGACCCACCTTCGTGCGGGTCAACGAGGGCCCTGCAGCCCCGACATGACCCCTGAGCCCGGCGATCAGAACCGGTCGACCCGGTAGGGCTCGGGGTCGATGGCAGGCGTTCTGCCGGCCAGCAGATCTGCCACCAACTCGGCGGTGGCCGGCGCAGCGGCCAGGCCCACATGCCCATGGCCGAAGGCGTGGATGATGTCGGGATGCTCGGCAGAGGGACCGATCACGGGCAGGCCGTCAGGCGTGGACGGGCGGTGGCCCATCCAGCGCGAGGCGGGCGCCGTTTCGGCCGCCGCGCTGTTTTCTGAGCGGCTTGTCGCTGGGCCTGCCGGCGCCTGGTCTGGCCGGTGCCCCGGCCCCAGCGCTGGAAACATCTGCCGCGCAAAGCGCGTGAGCAGATCGGCGCGCCGCCAATCCGGGGGCGCACTCACGGCCGCCAGTTCCACCTGCCCGGCCACCCGCAGGCCGCCGTTTGTGGGCGTCAGCGCCATCTTGCCGTCCGAGGGCATCACGGGCAGGCCCAGGTGCACGGGCGCGTCCGGCCACACCACGTGGTAACCGCGCTCGCTGGCCAGCGGGATCCGGTCACCGGCCTGCCGTGCCAGCCCGGCCGAGGCGATGCCGGCGCAGATGACGGCGCGCTCGCACGACACGTCACCCGCCTCGGTGCGCACCGCCGTCAAGCGCTCGCCCTGCGGGCCTGGCCCGAACGCGAAGCCCAGGGCCCGCGCGCGCAGCAGCCGCGCGCCGCCTGCTTGCGCCTGCCGCACCAGGGCCGCCACATAGGCGCCGGGGTCCAGACAATGCGCGCCCGATGTCACCATGAGGCCCAGCTCGTAGCGGGGGTCGACATCCGGCACCAGCGCGTGCAGCGCCGCGCCCTCCCATTCACGGGCTGCCACGCCGTTGTCTTGCCGCAGACGCCAGGATAGCGCCTCGGCCGCGAAGGCGGCGCGGTCGGGATAGAGGTAGAGCAGGCCGCGCTGCACCACCCACCCGGCCACGCCCGCCTGCGCGGCGGCCCGCAGATGGCGCTCGGGTGCGTCGCACAGCAGCGCCGACAAGGCCCGGGCCGTGTTTTCCACCCTCGCCACCGAACAGCCGGCCCACCAGAAGCGCAGCAGCCAGGACAGCAGCCCCGGCAGCGCGGTCCAGCGGATCACCAAGGGCCCGGAGCGGTCACTCAGGTAGCCGGGGAGCTTCTTCCACAGCCCTGGCATGGACATGGGCACCACCGACGCCGGGCTGATCCACGCCCCGTTGCCGAAGCTTGCGGCCTGCTCGCCACCCGGCTCGCCCGGGTCGATCAGGGTGACGCGGTGCCCATCGCGCAGCAGCGCCCCCGCGACCATCGCGCCGACGATGCCGGCGCCGAGAACGGCCACCTCGCGGCTGCCACGGGCAGGGTGGGCAGCAGAATCAACCGTGTCGGGAGGCATTCGGCGATTCTGCATGCCCGATCGTGCCCGTCGCGGCCAGCGGCTTCACCTCCCCTCAGCCGTCCTTGCCCGGCTATCCTGCGGTGCAGGCATCGCCCCCTGTTGAACCTTCCCCCCTGAACATTCCCGTGTCAACGCCCCATGACCCCAACACCGCCCCCCACCCTGCCAGACACCTTGCCCGACACGCTGCCCCCGCCCCACGAGCTGGACGCCGACGCCAGCTACCCCCAACGCTGGGGCTGGATGCAAGGCAGCCCACCTGCGCCTGACAAGGTGGTCCGCTTTGCCAACGGCAGCAGCCGGCAGTTTCCGCAGCTGCGCTGGAGCTTCAGCCACGCGCGCGAGCTGCACCCCACGCTGGACATTCCACGCGGTGATGGCCCGGTGTCAGCCTTGCCCCAGGCCCTGCGCGACGATCTGGATGACGTGACCTTCACCCCGCTGGGCGCCGCCCGGCCGATGAGTTTCGCGCAGTCGCTGAAGGCCAACTACACCGACGGCATCGTCGTGCTGCACCGGGGCCGGGTGGCGATGGAGCGCTACTTCGGCGCGCTGGACGCGAAACGGCCGCACATCGCATTCTCGGTCACCAAGTCCTTCCTCGGCACCCTGGGCACGCTGCTGGTGGCCGAAGGGGTGCTGGACGAGTCGCGCCCCGTCACGCACTGGGTGCCGGAGTTGGCGCCGTCCGGCTTCGGCACGGCCACGCTGGGCGAGGTGATGGACATGACCACGGACCTGGATTTCAGCGAGGTCTACACCGACCCGGCCTCGGGCATCGCGGCTTACGCCCGCTCAGGCGGCTTCGCACCGCCGCACCCCGACCACCCCAGC
>CANHVY010000150.1 GCA_947464185.1 Burkholderiales bacterium | reverse complement strand
GGAGATGGCCCGCATCATGGCGCAGCCGGATGTGGTGGAGCGCCTGTCCAAGCTGGACATCCGCCCGGGGGGGGGCAGCAGCGCCGACTTCGGCCGCACCATCGCGCAGGAGATCGAACTGTGGACCCAGGTGGCGCGCGCCAACAACATCAAGGCCAACTGACGCCTGAGCCGGGATGATCGCCAGGCGACGGCTCCCGATGATGCAACCCTCTGCCGCCGCAGCCCTGGGGGCTTCTTGAAGCCTGCTGACCCCAGCGCGAAGCGCATCGCCATCGCAGGTGCCGGCATCGCCGGGCTGTGCACCGCGCTGGCGCTGCGGCGGCGTGGCTTTGCCGTGGAGGTGTACGAGCAGGCGGGACAGCTGGGCGAGGTGGGAGCAGGCCTTCAGCTGTCACCCAACGGCACGCGGGTGTTGCGCAGCCTGGGCCTGGAGGAGGCGCTGCGGCCCTGGGTGTGCGAGGCCGCACGCAAGGAGGTGCGCCACTACGCCCATGGACGCCGCTGGAAGCTCTTCGATCTGGGCGCCGACTGCCGCGAGCGCTTCGGAGCCCCCTACTGGATGGTGCACCGCGGCGACCTTCACCGGGTGCTGTTGCAGGCGCTGCAGGCTCAAGACCCGCAAGCAGTGCGGCTCGACGCACGCGTGGTGCACGCTGCCAACCAGGGCGAAGGGGTCCACTTCACGCTGGCCGACGGTTCTAGTGGCCAGGCCGATGCGCTGCTCGCGTGCGACGGCGTTCACTCCGTGCTGCGGCGGCAGCTGCTGGGCGAGGACGAGGCCCGCTTCACAGGACTGCTGGCGTGGCGGGGGCTGGTGCCGATGCAGGCGCTGCCCGAGCACCTGCGCACCCGCGCGGGCGAACACGTGGGCACCAACTGGGTGGGCCCTGGCGCGCATGTGATCACTTACCCGGTGCGCGCCGGCGCCTTGATGAACGTGGTGGGCATCGTCGAGCGAAGCGATTGGCAAGGCGAGTCCTGGACGCAGCGTGGCACCGTCGCAGAACTGCTTCAGGACTTTTCGAACTGGCATACGGATGTGCGCAGCCTGATGGGCGCGATCGATCAACCCTTCAAGTGGGCCCTGCTGGGCCGCAAGCCGCGGCGGGGCTGGGGCCAGGGCCGGGTCTGCCTGCTGGGCGATGCGGCCCACCCCACGCTGCCGTTCCTGGCCCAGGGGGCCAACATGGCCCTCGAAGACGCGGTGGTGATGGCCGATTGCCTGGCTGGCGAGGCCTCCGTGGAGGACGGGGTCCAGCGCTTCGAGGCGCTGCGCTGGCAGCGCACGGCCGACATCGTCAACCGCTCGGCCGACAACGCCTCACGGTTCCACAACCCGGCCCTGGCGGACCCCGCCTTTGCCACGGCCTACATCGACCAGGAGTGGGACAGCGACAAGGTGCGTCACCGCTATGACTGGCTGTTCGAGTACGACGCGACGAGCGCAGCGTCTTCACCCACACCTGCAGCACATGGATGACACCGAGGTCCTGATCGCCGGCGCCGGGCCGGTGGGCATCACCCTGGCGATGTGCCTGGCGCAGCGGGGCATCCGCAGCCTGGTGATCGAACCCAAGGCCCCCGACGCCCTGCCGGACGTGAAGTGCAACCACGTGTCGGCGCGCAGCATGGAGCTGTACCGGCGGCTGGGCGTGGCGGACGCGCTGCGGGCGGCCGGCCTGCCGGATGACTATCCCCACGACGTGTCCTACCGCACCACCACCGTCGGTCGCGAGGTCACGCGCATCCACATCCCTGGGCGTCTGACGCGCAAGACCGACACCAGCGGCCCGGACGGCTGGTGGCCCACGCCCGAGCCGCCCCACCGCATCAACCAGCGCTTCCTGGAGCCCATCCTGCTGACGCAGGCCAGGTGCCAGCCCGGGATCACCCTGGCGCACCGCGAGCGCGTGAGCGGCTTCACCGAGCACGACCGCGGGGTGGACGTCGAAGTGAGGCACGAGGACACCGGCGCGGTGCGCAGCATGCGGGCGCGGTACCTGGTGGGCTGTGACGGCGGACGATCCACCATCCGCAAGGCGATGGGTGTCCGGCTGGTGGGCGACGAGGTCGTGCAGCGCGTGCAGAGCACCTGCATCCGCGCGCCGGGCCTGATCGGGCGCCTGCAGGCAGCGCCGGCCTGGGCCATGTTCAGCGTGAACCCGCGCCGCAGCGGCAATGTCTACGCCATCGATGGCCGCGAGGTCTGGCTGGTGCACAACTACCTGCGCGACAACGAACCCGACTTCGACTCGGTGGACCGCGATGGGGCCCTGCGCGCCATCCTCGGCGTGGACGAGACCTTCAGCTACGAGTTGATGAGCAAGGAAGACTGGTTCGGCCGCCGTCTGGTGGCCGAGCAGCTGCAGCAGGGCCGTGTCTTCATCGCCGGAGACGCCGCGCACCTGTGGGTGCCCTACGCGGGCTATGGCATGAACGCGGGCCTTGCCGACGCCGCCAATCTCGCCTGGCACCTGGCAGGGCAACTCGAGGGCTGGGCAGCCCCCGGCGCGCTGAGCGCGTACCAGCGCGAGCGCCACCCCATCACCGAGCAGGTGTCGCACTTCGCGATGAACCACGCCCACGCCATGAGCCAGCGGCGCCGCGCCATCCCGGCCGAGATCGAGGACGACACGCCGCAGGGGCAGGCCGCTCGCGAGGCCTTCGGGCGAGACCTGTACGAGCTGAACGTGCAGCAGTACTGCTGCGCCGGTCTGAACTTCGGCTACTACTACGCCGACTCTCCGCTGATCGTCTACGACGAGGAGCCTGCGCCTGCTTACGGCATGGGGCACTTCACGGCCTCCACCGTCCCCGGATGCCGCACGCCACACTTCTGGCTGGAGGATGGCCGCAGCCTGTACGACGCCTTCGGCCCGGCCTACACGCTGCTGCAGTTGCGTCCTGGCTGCGGGCCTTCGGTGGCCGCGCTGCAGTCCGCTGCCGCACGCCACCGCGTACCCTTGAAGGTGCTGGACGTGTCGGCTCAGCCCGGCGTGCCTGACGAGTACCGGCATGCCCTGCTCATCGCGCGCGCCGATGCGCACACCGTGTGGCGCGGGGACTCGGCCGATCTGGACAGGGCCGAACAGGTGTTGGCGCGACTGAGCGGGCACGCCTGACCGCGCAGGGCGTTCGAAGACCCTGCAGCCCGCGTTCAATCTACAAAGTCGCAGCGGCATGGCACGCCGATGACGCAGGACAATCCTTCCATGAGCACCCTGCTGATTCACCAAGCCCGCTGCGTTGCCACGCAGGACGATGCCGGCACCGAGCTGGCGCATGCTTCCATCGCCGTGCGAGACGGCCTGATCGAGGGCGTGTACCCCGAAGGCCAGCTGCCGGTGCAGTGGCGGGCGCCGGGCGCGGTGGACGAGGTGATCGACGCCCGGGCCCACGTGGTGGTGCCGGGCCTGGTGAACACGCACCACCACATGGTGCAGTCGCTGACGCGGGCGGTGCCGGGGGTGCAGAACGCCGAGTTGTTCACCTGGCTCAAGGGCCTGTACCCCATCTGGGCCGGGCTGACGCCGGAGATGGTGACGGTGTCGC
>CANHVY010000149.1 GCA_947464185.1 Burkholderiales bacterium | reverse complement strand
GCATGCCGCAGCCTCTGCGCGCCCCTGGGCCATCGCGGCGCGGTGCGGCGGCTCCGCCGCATCGGGCTGCAAGGCCAGCGCCGGTTCGGGGTGGACGTGGTTCGGCATCAGGGGCTGCCTGGGCTGGTGGGCAATGGGCGATGGGTGAGCGTGCAGAACGCCGAGGACCGCATTCCATCGTAGCCCTGCCACCCGCGCGGCGACGCCGGAAAAGCTGTGTTTGGCTCCTGCTTTGCGCGGTTTCGCGCCGCGGCGGGCTTTCGCGCCGCCGGCCGGCGCGCTCGCGCCCGGCAGCCGGCCTTCGACACCCGGGGCGTGGCGCCCCGGCCCGCCAAGGCGCACAGTGCGTCCCGAGCCGGACGTGGCCCCGTGCCCTCGGCGCGAGCCCGTCCCCAGAACCTCCTGTTGCCAGAGATCGCCTCATGAACAACCACCGCATTGCCGTCGCTGTCCTGCTGGTCGCCGGCCTGTCTTCCGGCTGCGCCACCACCGAGACCTCGCGCGCCATCGAGCCTGCGCGCACCGCCGCGGCGGCAACGCCCGCCACCGGCGCGGTGCGTGCGCCCATCGCCGTGGGCAACTTCGACAACCGCTCCAGCTTCGGCCGCGGCATCTTTGCCGATGGCGGCGACCGGCTCGGCTCGCAGAGCAAGACCATCCTGCTGGCCCACCTGCAGCAGAGCAACCGCTTCAGCGTGCTCGACCGCGAGAACCTCGCCGAGGCCCGCCAGGAGGCCGCGCTGCGCCAGACGCCGCTTGCCATTCGGGGCGCCGACTTCCTCGTCACCGGCTCGGTCAGCGAGTTCGGCCGCAAGGAGGTGGGCGACCGCGCGCTGTTCGGCCTGCTGGGCCGCGGCAAGACGCAGGTGGCCTACGCCAAGGTGACGCTGAACATCGTCAACCCGCTGACGTCCGAGGTGGTGTACTCGGTGCAAGGCGGCGGCGAGTACACGCTGTCGGAGCGCGAGATCCTGGGCTTCGGAAGCACCGCCAGCTACGACGCCACGCTCAACGGCAAAGTGCTCGACCTGGCCGTCCGGGAGGCGGTCGACCGCCTGGTCGCCGGCCTGGACAGCGGCGCCTGGAAGCCGGCGCGGCCCTGATGAGCCCGCGGCAAGCCGGAGGGGTCTCGATGCGAAGGCTGGGCGGTGGCGCGCTGCTGGCGCTGGCGGCCGTGCTGGGCGCAGCCAGCGCCAGCGCGCGGCCGATGTTGTACGAGTGGGGCGCATACCCGGAAGCGCTGGCGGTGCACCTGCGCGAAGCTGGCGGCGACGCTGCGCGTCAGGCCGCGCGGCTCGAGCAGCAGCTGCAGCGAACCATTGCCGCGGGGCGCGCCGTGCCGCCAGGTCTGCATGCGCACCTGGCGCTGCTGCACGCGCAGCTGGGCAACGACGCCAAGGCGGTGGAGCACCTGCGGGCCGAGAAGGCGCTTTACCCGGAGTCGGCGCGGTACATGGACTTCCTGCTCGCGAACACGCGG
Source organism: Burkholderiales bacterium (assembly GCA_947464185.1). Taxonomy (GTDB): domain Bacteria; phylum Pseudomonadota; class Gammaproteobacteria; order Burkholderiales; family Burkholderiaceae_C; genus Rubrivivax. The sequence continues at coordinate 2,078 of CANHVY010000149.1, read as the reverse complement.
CGGCAGCCGGCCGACGCGGCGGCGGAGGCCCCGAAGTGAGCCGCGTGCTGCGCGGGGCCGCGATGACGCTGGCGGTGGCGCTGGGCGGGCTGCTGGGTGGCTGCGCCACCGTCGACAAGGCACCGGCGGACCCCTGGCCGGCGCTGCGCGAGGCACGGCCCACCTCCGTGCTGGTGTTGCCGCCGGTGAATGACAGTCCTGACGTGTTGGCACCGGGCAGCGTGATGGCGCAGGCGGTGCTGCCGCTGGCGGAGCGGGGCTACTACGTGTTCCCGGTGGCGCTGAGCAACGAGACGCTGCGCCTCAACGGCGTGCAGACGCCAAGAGACGCCCAAGACATCAGCCCGCAACGGGTGCGCGAGGTGTTCGGGGCCGACGCGGCGCTGTACCTGCAGGTGCGCGCCTACGGCTCGGTGTATCGCGTCATCAGCGCTGAGTCGGTGACAACGGTGGATGCTCGGCTTGTGGACCTGCGCGACGGTCGCACCCTCTGGACCGGCAGCGCCACCGCCAGCAGCGCCGAGCAGCGCGGCGGCCAGCAGGGCGGCCTGTCGAGCCTGTTGCTGCTGGCCATCATCGAGCAGGTGGCGTCGAACTTCAGCGACCTCAACCAAGAGGTCGCTGGCGCGGCGATGCGTCGGCTGCTGGCCGGTCCTTCGCCGCGCGGGCTGCTGCCGGGGCCCCGAGGCCCGCCCCCTCGGTCGGGCGCCCGCCCTTGACTCCTCTCGCCCCTGACGCCCCCACTCACGACCTGCATCAACCGCAGCCGCCCGCCATGAACGACCCGACACTGCACTCTCCTGCGGCCTGCCGCCTGTCCCAGTCTGGTTTCGCCGCCACCCTGTGGGGGGTGTTGGTGCGCCTGGCTGGCCTGGCCCTGCGCCGCGGCGCAGCCCGGCTTGCCGTGGCCCTGGGCCTGCTGGCGGCCTCTGTCTCGGGTTTGCAGGCCCAGCCGGTGGCCGACCCGCGGCCGAAGTGGTTCAGCGCCGACAGCGCCAACTTCCGCGTGCACTTCCGCGAAGGCCATCGCGCGCAGGCCGAGGCCGTGGCGCGGGCCGCAGAGCGCGCCTACCCGGCGGTGACGCAGGCCCTGTCGTGGAAGCCGCGCACGCGCACCGAGATCGTCGTCTTCACCGAGTTCGACGGCGCCAACGGCTTTGCCACGCCCTTGCCGTACAGCTACATCGGCGTCTTCCTGTCCCCACCCGACGAGGGCGAACTGCTGGACAACAGCGCCTGGCTCGACCTGCTGCTGGTGCACGAGTTCACCCACGCGGTGCACCTGGACAAGGTGACCGGCGCGCCGCGCGTGCTGCAGTCGGTGTTCGGCAACGTGCCCCAGTTCATCCCCAACATCTTCATGCCGACCTGGGGCCTCGAGGGCCTGGCGATCCTGGCCGAGAGCGACCCCGCCGCCGGCCGCGGCCGCCTGCGCGGGCCGGTGTTCGAGGCCTGGCTGCGCGCCGAGCGCGAGCGCGGTTTCGTCAGCCTGCGCGAACTCAACGCCGACGGCCGCCGCCTGCCGGTGGGCAAGCAGTACCTGTACGGCGCCTACTTCATGGACTACCTGCGCCGCGTGCACGGCCCGCAGGCCGTGGGCACGCTCGTGCAGTCCTACAGCGGCAACCTGGTGCCTCGCCTGCACACCGCGCCCGTGGGCGCCACCGGGCTGACCATGGACGTGCTGTGGGAGCGCTTCCTGGCCGACCTGGGCCGGCAGGTGGACGAGCGCGCCGCGCCGATCAAGGCGCAGCCGCAGGTGCTGGGGCCGGCCCTGCTGCCGGCCACCTTCGCGATCGACAGCCTGGTCCCGCACCCGGCTGGCGGCTGGCTGGCGGTGGCCAGCGACGGCGTGCACGGCACGCAACTCGTGCGCATCGGTACCGACGGGCGCCGTACGGCCGTGATGCGCCTGAACCGTGGCGCGCGGCTGAGCACGGGGGCCGCCGGCAGTGTGCTGGTGATGCAGCCCGATGTCTGCAACGGGTGGTACGAGACCTACGACGCGCACCGGCTCGAAGGCGACCGGCTGCAGCCCTGGAGCCGGTGCGCGCACCTGCGCCGCGCGGTGCCGGCCG
>CANHVY010000148.1 GCA_947464185.1 Burkholderiales bacterium | reverse complement strand
GTCACAGCGCGCCAACAAGCTCGGCATGCAACTCGTCGCCGCACCGCGGGCCGCATGAAAAACGCCTTGCGCATCAGTCACTTGAGGGGTGTTTCTTAAGAGGCATCCCCGCGGTCACACCACAAGGTCTGCCAAGCATTGCTGAATCATGGCCATGGCAGCCTTTGTGTCAGTGAGTGCTGCCTCGGCCTCCTGTGCCGTGACTCCGTTGTAGCCACGATGGATGACCTTGTTGCGAAGCTCGTAGCAGCTGCTATTCCACTGCTTGAGAGAAGGGTCCTCCAGCCCCCTCCAGCCCGGCACGTTCGGATCAAGCCAGCGTACGAACTGCCTTGAATTTGCAGCGGCCGCAGTGGAGAGGACGGACTCCAACTCCTGCAGCTTCCTGTACACGACGCTCGTGTCAGGTAGTTGGTTGGCCGGTGATGCTCGCCTAAGTGCTGAGTATGCGTAGCTCTCGAAGGCGGTGTTGGCTTCCACTGGAACCAATCTGAGTTGTCTACGCCACAAGTGATTTCGCGCGGAAGTCAGGAGCTCACGCTCGATCGGAATATGGACGCCACTGGCCAACTTTTGTCGTATCGCGTCGACAATCGCCGGTTCCCGTACAACCGCATCGCCGAAGCCCATCGAATGGAATCCAGGCCAAGTGACCGAGAAGTCAGATGCGTGATTGAGAGCAGCGTCGACAACAACGAGTGAAATGTTGGACAGATCGCCTCGGACCAACTCGATCACGTGGAAAGATGACGCCCCGATCTTGTTCACGTCTTGATCTCTGTAAACGGCGAGTACCCGATTCACGACGCCCAGTGCTGTTTCGACAAGCTCGAGGTCGCGATCGCAGATGAGCCGCTTCCAGTCCGGAACATTGACATCAATCTCTTCATCAAGGACTACGTCGAACTGAGTTCGCCCAGCGAAGCCAAATATGTCGTGGGTGATTTCAAAGTTTGCGCCGTGACTATGCGCCGCCCCCGCTGCTGTTACCGGCGGTAATGGAACCGCCTTGACGCGTGCGCACTTGCCGTCAACCAATACCTCGAAGAAGTCGTCTGGAATGTAGACGCGGTACGGCGCCACGAACGAGACTGCGGGATGGTGCGACATGGGATGCCTAACGAATGAAAAGGACTTCCCCGTCCCGACGTTGCCGCGTGGCGGCCGCCTGCACTGAAATGCCACGATGGGAAGTGCGAACTCTCATCAACTCAGTCGGGAGGGGAAGTCCATGACTGGATGGTGACTCTCATCCAGGGAATCGCGATTCAAGTCTGGACAGCGCAGCATCGATGGGTACTGCCTGAACTGTGCCCGCGTTCAACTCAGCTTCTCTCGCGGAGGCAACGGCATCCCATGCTGCCTCCGCCTCTGCGTCGGCGTCCAGGCTGGCGATGAGCCGGTCAAGCAGGCGCGCCCTGTCCTTTGGCGACAGACGCAGCACTTCGGCTTGCAGCGCTTCGAGAGTGGTTGACATGGGGTGCGCTCAGTGGGTAGGGACAGTGGAGACCAGCTCGCCACAAATCGGAAGCCAGTCCGTGACGAAGCCTGCGCTGGTGAAATCTGCGCTGCCTAGGGTGTCATGGACGACACCCCGACGACGCCTGACACGGCAACGGTCGTCCCGATCGGGTGCACCTGACGTGGCCCATGGGCTTGTCGCATCAAGCTTTCCCCCTGTTGGACTGCGTGTTCACGCAGAACCGAATTTGCCGGCATGCGCAGCGCTTCGTCATGCGCAGCGCTTGCTGACGATTCTGTCCACACCGCGCCACCTTGCCAAGGGGCGCCAGTGCGGCGCGTTTCAGCGCGCCTGTTCGGCCAATTGTCGCGCCATGGCGTTGTGGCGCTCGATCAGCGGGCCCAGGTCGACGGTGGCGAGGTGTCCCTGCCGCACCACCACGCGCCCGTGCACCACGGTGAAGTCGGCGTTGGCGCTGGCGCACAGCATCAGCGCGCCCACGGGGTCGTGCACCGCGCCGCCGGCCATGGCCAGGGTGTCGGTGCGGAACAGCGCCAGGTCGGCGCAGTAGCCGGCGCGGATCTGCCCGATGTCGTGGGCGCGGCCCAGCACCTCGGCGCCGCCCCGGGTGGCCAGGCGCAAGGCGTCGCGCGGGGTCATGTCGGCAGGGCCACGGTCGCAGCCGAAGGGCTCCAGCGCACGGCCCACGCGGGCCAGCAGCATGGCCTGCCGCGCCTCGTTCAGCAGGTGGGCGGCGTCGTTGCTGGCGCTGCCGTCCACGCCCAGGCCCACCTTCACGCCGTCGTCCAGCAGGCGCCGCAGCGGCAGGATGCCGCTGGCCAGGCGCATGTTGCTGCACGGGCAGTGGGCGATGCCCGTCCCGGTGCGCGCGAACAGGTAGCGGCCGGGCTCGTCGATCTTCACGCAGTGGGCGTGCCACACGTCGTCGCCCACCCAGCCCAGTTCCTCGGCGTATTGCGTGGGCGTGCAGTGGAAGCGCTCCTGCGTGTAGGCCACGTCGTGGTCGTTCTCCGCCAGGTGGGTGTGCAGCCGCACGCCCAGGCTGCGGGCCAGGGCGGCGGACTCCCGCATCAGGTCCCGGCTGACGGTGAAGGGCGAGCAGGGGGCCAGAGCGATCTGGAGCATCGCGCCGTGCGACGGGTCGTGCCAGCGCTCGACCAGCCGTTGGCTTTCGCGCAGGATGTCGGCTTCGGACTCCACCACCCGGTCCGGCGGCAGCCCGCCCTGGCTCTGTCCCACGCTCATGGCACCGCGCGTGGCGGTGAAGCGCAGGCCCACGGCCTGGGCGGCGGCGATGCTGTCTTCCAGCCGGATGCCGTTGGGGTAGATGTAGAGGTGGTCGCTGCTGGTGGTGCAGCCGCTCATCAACAGCTCGGCCATGGCCACCTGGTGCGACACCGTCACCATCTCCGGCGTCAGCCCGGCCCAGATGGGGTACAGGCCCTTGAGCCAGGTGAACAGCTCGGCGTTCTGCACGCCCGGCACCGCCCGCGTGAGCGACTGCACCATGTGGTGGTGCGTGTTGACCAGCCCCGGAACCACCACGTGGGCACGGGCATCGATCACCTCGTCCACGGCGCCAGGCGCGAGCCAGTGCGCCGGCAGTTGTCCTTCCGGGTACACACCCTCGATCAAGCCGTCTTGCACGACGATGGAAGCATGCGCCAGCTCGGTGCCGGCATCGTCCTGCGTGGCAACGCAGCGGGCTTGGTGGATCAGCAGGGTGCTCATGTGGGGATTGTCCTGCGTCATCGGCACGCCATGCAGCTGCGACCTGGCTGATGGAACGCGGGCTGCAGGGTCTTCGAAGGCCCAGCGCGGTCAAGCACGCCCGCTCAGCCGCGCCATCACCTGTTCGGCTGTTCCCACATCGGCCGAGTTCCCGCGCCATACGGTGTGTGCATCGGAACGCGCAATAAGCAAGGCATGCCGGTACTCGCCGGGCACGTCGGGGTGTGCCGACACGTCCAGCACCTTCAGGGGGATGCGGTGGCGTGCGGCAGCGGACTGCAGCGCGGCCACCGAAGGCCCGCAGCCAGGACGCAACTGCAGCAGCGTGTAGGCCGGGCCGAAGGCGTCGTACAGGCTGCGGCCATCCTCCAGCCAG
>CANHVY010000147.1 GCA_947464185.1 Burkholderiales bacterium | reverse complement strand
GTCAGGCTCTGCCCGACGGTGGCGGTAAAGCCTGCTGCGGCCGCACCGCGCCAGACCAGGGGGTAGTTGTAGTGGCCGCTGGCGATACCGTTGGTGATGCCTGTGCGGATGAGGTCGCCCTGGCTGGCGTTGAAGTCGGTGATGCGATCGGGTGCCGAAACGGGGGAGTAGTTGGGATACGGATATACGCTCGGTGGATGAGCGAAGCTGCCTGAGTAGTAGCCGTTGCTCACTGTGTCAGAACTCGAATCGCCCAGGACAAAGCGGTCAGCGCCCAGCCCACCAGTCAGCACGGCAGCGTCGCCAGAACTACCGTTTGAGCTGACATACAGCACATCATCACCCGTGCCGCCCACCAGGGTGTCGGTGTAGAGACCGCGTGCGCCGCTGCTGGAGCCCAGACGCAGCTCATCGTTACCCGCCCCGCCGTCGAGCAAGTCCGCACCGGCCCCGCCGTCGAGTGTGTCCAGCCCGTCGCCGCCATTGAGGGTGTCGTTGCCAGCGTCGCCGCGCAGGTTGTCATTGCCGGCGTCGCCGTTGAGGGTGTCGTTGCCAGCGCCGCCGTTGAGGTTGTCGTTGTCGACCCCGCCACTCAGGCTGTCGTTGCCAGCGCCGCCATAGAGCCCGTCGTTGCCCGCGCCCCCGTTGAGCAGGTTGCTGCTTGTGCTGCTGTCCAGGCCTTCGGTGGTGGGGGTGTCTTTGCCCTCGGCGTACAGGGTGTCATCACCTGCGCCGCCGTCCAGCGTGTCGGTGCCGCTGCCACCAAACAGCTGGTCGTTACCGTCACCGCCGACCAGGTTGTCGTCACCGCTGCCGCCGTACAGGCTGTCGGCGCCCAGTTCGCCACTGAGCGTGTCATTGCCGCCCAGGGCGTAGGCCAGGTTGGCGGCGCTGATGTTGACCGATGGTGTGGTGGCGCCAAAGCTTTCTGCGGCTGCCGTGCCGCGCCAGGCCACAAAGTTGTCGGCGAAGTCAGCGGCGCTGAGTGATGTCTTGCCCCCAGTGCTGCTGAGGAAGGCGAAGATGTCCACCTCGCTGAACTGGCCGTCGTCGTTGCCGTCCACCCACACTTCCACCCGGTTGTTGCCGGCGGAGTAGCGCCACAGCACATCGGCAAAGCCGTCGCCGGGGTTGGAGCCCGGGCGCACGCCCAGCGAGCCAGAGGCGAAATCTTCGCTGTCGGTGCGGAATGTGGTCTCGGTGGCCACCAGCACCAGGGGCAGGTTGTTGATCGCGTTGACGCCCGGCAGGTCGATCTTGTCGCCTGTGGCGAAATCGGTGATGGTGTCGATGGTGCTGGGCGAAGAATGGGTGCGTGGCGAGCCCAGGCCGAAGGCGAAGGTGTCATTGCCCGCCCCGCCAGTGAGGGTGTCCGCGTCCAGGCCGCCAGTGAGCGTGTCGTTGCCGTCACCGCCCTGCAGCAGGTCGTTGCCGTCGCTTCCGATCAAGGCGTCGTTGTCAGCGCCGCCGGCCAGCGTGTCGTTGCCCGCCCCGCCGTCCATCGAGTCAGCGCCTGCGTTGCCGCTCAGGCTGTCGGCGCCCAGGCCGCCGCTCAGGCTGTCATTGCCCGCGCCCCCAATCAGCGTGTCAGCCCCGGCGCCGCCCGTGGCGCTGACCGGGCGCAGCACGGTGGTGTTGGTCAGCGCACTGCCGTCCAGCCGCAGCGCGTCCGTGCCCGTCTGCGCCGACGCGTCGAACACGGGCGTCTGCTGCACGCTGGTGAAGACCCCATCGGCCAGCGTCAGCTGAATGACGCCTGTCTGGAAGATGAAGCGCTCCACGCCGACGACGGTGTTGGCGCCCAGGGTGCTGGTGGATGCGCCGGTGAACCGCATCTCGTCCACGCCCGTGCCGCCGTCCACACGGTCATCGACGGTGAGCCCGCTGCCCACCACGATGACGTCGTTGCCGGTGCCGCCTGAGACGCTGTCGTTGCCGCCCGCGGCAAGGTCCAGGAAGTCGGCCCCCGTGCCGCCGGTCAGCGTGTCAGCCCCTGCGCCGCCTTTGCGAAACAGCGAGCCGTTGCTGAAGGTGATGTTGACGATGCTGGCGTTCAGGCTCGCGTAGCTGGTGCCCAGCAGCGTCATGAACTGCGAGCCCGTGCCCACCCGCAGATCGCTGCCCACCTGGGTGAAGGTGAGCGAGGCCGCGTCGCCGCTGGTGAAGTTGAGGATGTCTACGGTTGCGTTGAAAGAAACCGACGAACCCGCCGCGTAGGTGTACGTTGCCACTGGAACACTCCCTGCCACCGCCTGCGGCCAGCTTGCAAGAGGCGCTGGCCCGGGGTTGGCTTATCCATACAACGCTAGCACGGGGCCGGGGCAGGGGCGGTCTGGTGTTTGCCCTAGGTTTGCGCCCCTGGGCCCGCGCCCAGGCGCGGTGCCGTTCAGCTCAAGCCCAGCAGCCGCATCGCGTTGTCCTTGAGGATCCCGGGCTTGACCTTGTCCTTGAAGCCGGCTTCGTCGAAGTCCTTCATCCAGCGCTCGGGCGTGATCAGCGGGAAGTCGCTGCCGAAGAGCATGCGGTCCTTGAGCAGGGTGTTGGCGTACTGCACCAGCTGCGCGGGGAAGTACTTCGGGCTCCAGCCGGAAAGGTCGATCCAGATGTTGGGCTTGTGCAGCGCCAGGCTCAGCGCTTCGTCCTGCCAGGGCCAGCTGGGGTGGGCGATGACGATCTGCATGTCGGGGAAGTCGATCGCCACGTCTTCCAGCAGCATCGGGTTGCTGTTCTGCAGCCGCAGGCCCCCGCCGCAGCGCATGCCCGAGCCGATGCCCGAGTGCCCGCTGTGAAAGATGGCCGGCAGCTTGTATTCGGCAATCACCTCGTACAGCGGCCAGGCCATGCGGTCATAGGGCAGGAAGCCCTGCACGGTGGGGTGGAACTTGAAGCCGCGCACCCCTTGCTCTTCGATCAATCGCCGCGCCTCGCGCGCCCCCATCTTTCCCTTGTGCGGGTCGACGGAGCCGAAGGCGATCATCATGTCGGCGTTCTTGCGCGCGGCCTCCGCGATCTCCTCGTTGGGAATGCGCCGCCGGCCCAGCTGGCTCTCGCTGTCCACCGTGAACATCACCAGGCCGATCTTGCGCTCGCGGTAGTAGGCCACCGTCTCGTCGATGGTGGGCCGGCGGTTGGAGCCGAAGTACTTGTCGGCCGCGCGGTCGTACTCCTCGCCGTAGTTGTCAAAGGGGTTCCAGCACGACACCTCGGCATGGGTGTGGATGTCGATGGCGATGAGATCGGCGGTGTTCATGGATGGCCAGACGATTGCAAGACGATGTCGGGCGATTGTGCTGGTGGACCAGGAAAGGACCAAATCGACAACCCGGCTTCACACCAGAAGGCCACCATAATGGTGGCTTGCCATCCGCGGAGCGGTCATGCCCACTTCCCTGACACTCAAAGGCATTCCCGACGCGCTGTATGAGCGGCTGAAGGTGGTTGCAGGCGCCCATCACCGCAGCCTCAACAGCGAGGTCATCGCGTGCATCGAGGCCCAGTTGCAACCACGACGCACCTCAGCGCAAGAGCACCTGTCCGCACTGCACGCTGCCCGGGCCCGACTGCAATCAGGGGGCTTTGATCACGCCGACATCAGCCGCCTC
>CANHVY010000146.1 GCA_947464185.1 Burkholderiales bacterium | reverse complement strand
TCCAGGTCATCGCCACCGGCATCTTCAGGCCGGCGCCGACGTGGAGCAGCGCGCGTCCTAGGATGAAGGTCTCGTAGCTGCGGGCCGTCGCGCACAGCGCTGCGCCCAGGCTCCATGTGGCGATGGCCGCGATCAGCAGCCACCGTCCTGACATCCGGTCGGTGAGCAAGCCGCCCACGAGGCTCATCACGACGAAGGGCCCCGCTCCGACGGCACCAAGCAGCAGGCTGATCTGAACGTCGCTGATGCCAAGCGTCTTGCGGATCGGGTCCACCATCAGGTTCATCGGCAGCAGGACCAGATTCAAGCCGATCGTAACCAGCACCATCGCCGCGAGCACGGCGATGGCCTGCCTGCGGCTGTACAGGCTGCCTGGTAAGGCGTGGGCCTGCGACGGCTCGGCGCTGCGGTCCATCAACGGGCACCCGCTCGGCACGCCGCGAGGCCGAGGAGCACGTCCTCCAGCGTCGACACGACACCGAAGATCCCGTCCTCCACCGTGACCATGTGCAGCGCCGCGGCGTGCGCGTAGGCGTCGGCGCTGGCGCAGGCATCCTGAACCAGCAGGCATTGGTACTTGCGATCGACGGCCTCTCGCAGCGTGGTGTGCACGCAGACGTCGGTGGTGCAGCCGGAGAAGATCAGGTGCGTGATGCCGCGTGCCCTGAGCACCAGCTCGAGGTCGGTCTGGTAGAAGGCCCCGTTGGCGGTCTTGTCGACGATCACGTCGTGCGACGGCGGCGTGAGCTCCGGGACGATCTGGTAGCCAGGGCTGCCGCGCAGCAGCGAGCCGGGGTCGCTCCGCTTCATGTCGATGCCGGCGCGGCGGGCACGCCAGTGGTCGTACTCGTTGGCATCAGCCAGATCGGCCCGGTAGCCTTGGCGAGTCCAGATGACGAGGCAGCCCGCCTCGCGCGCCGCATCGGTCAGCCGCTTGATGGGCGCGATCACCGCGCGCAGCGGCGCCGGGTCGTAGCCCTTTCGTGCGAAGTAGCCGTCACCGGACAGAAAGTCGACCTGCAGGTCAATGGCCAGCACGGCCGTACATGCCGGTAGGAGCGCGCCATCGTAGGGAAAGTCGAACGGGTGGGCCTTGATCACTGGGAGCTCTCCTGTGCTGAAGCGCGTTTTAGTCTGCACAGCACGGCTTGACCATGGCAAGAAGACGACAGGCGCCAGACCGAGTTGCCGCGCCCAGGGCGCTCTGCATCAAGGTGCGCGTGGGCGAACAGCGCTGCATCCCGGCCAAGGCCGGCTGCTGCAAGACCTCGGCCAGGCCCGCGCAGCAGGCCGCGAGCTCAGCCGGCCGGATGGCTGTCGCTTTCGGGTGCTTGACCGTCGCGCAGCCGAGGATCATGGTCTCGCCGCGCGGCAGGGCGTTCAGGTACGCGTGCCCCATGGTGCTGTCGATGAAGAGCGCCTCGCCGGCATCGAGCAAGGTCTCGCAAGGCCAACCCGCCCGGGCTGAATGCGAAAGCCCCTCCAGTGTGCCCTCGTTTCGACTTGTCGACCACGACGCCAAGCCAGATCATTCGCGCTGAGTCGAGCCCCAACGACAACGGCCCCTCACCCAACGATGAGAGGCCGCTGGAAGGGCATTGCCCGGGTTCACTTGGGGTGGCTGATGGGACTCGAACCCACGACGACCAGAATCACAATCTGGGACTCTACCAACTGAGCTACAGCCACCGCTGAATGTCGATTTGTAGGCGCGGCACGCTTCGCGCCGCGGGGTGATCGGTGCTCGTCAGCGCAGGGCGGCGGAAGCTGCTTCGGCCACTGCGGCGGTCTTGATCTCGGCCTTGAAGCGCTTCTTCAGCGCCTCCTGGCTTGCCAGGCTCTCGGCGGCCGCCCAGGCCTGGGTGTACTGGGACTGCAGGGGCGCATCGCCGCCAGGCGGAATTTCCCTCGGCACGACCTTGGTCAGGGTGACCGGCAGGGCCTCCGTGGGCGCCTTGGCCAGCGCCTCCTTGCGCGCCAAAGCTGCGCTCTGCTGCTGGATCAAGCGGTTACGCACGCCTTCTTTCACCTCGGCCATGGGCAAGGTGCGCGCCGGGGTGTGCTGCACCACCCGCGCGGACACCAGCTGATTCGGGGCCACCTCGACGGCATCGGTGTTGCGCTTGTTGCGCGCGGCGTCGTTGCCGAACACCGACTCAAGCAGCTTGGCCGACGCCAGCGGGCCGGAAGCGCCGGGCGGCGGCGTGCGCTGGACCGTGGCGGTGAGCTTGGTGAGCTTGAGCTTGTCGATGACAGGCTGCAGGCTGTCGGACTGTTCGAAGACGGTGTTGGTGAACTGCTCGGCGGCTTCGACGTACTTCTTCTGTGCCAGCGATTTGCGCACCTCGGCTTCGATCTCGGGCCGCACGGACTCGAACGGCTTCTTCTCGCCACCGCGCACCGAGGTGAGCGTGATGATGTGGTAGCCGAAGTCGGTTTCGATCAGGTTGCTGATCTCGCCGGTCTTCATCGTGAACGCGGCATCGTCGAACGGCTTGACCATGGCACCGCGACCAAAGAACTCCAGGTCGCTGCCGTTGGCAGCCGAGCCCGGATCGTCGGAGTTCTTGCGCGCCAGTTCCGCAAACGTGGCGGGCGCCTTGCGCACCTGGGCCAGCAAGGCCGCGGCGCGGTCCTTGGCGGCCTTGCGGTCGGTGGCCGATATGCCGGCTTCGGCCTTGTGAGGATGTGGCTGGCCCTGCGCTCTTCGGTCGCCGTGTAGCGGCTGGCGTTTTCGGAGTAGTACTTGCTCAAGTCCTCTGCGGGCACCGCCACACCGGCACCCAGGGTCGCCAGGTCCAGCATCACGTATTCGATGGTGGCTTGCTCGGGGGCGCGGAACAGTGCGTCATTGGCCTTGTAGAAGGCTTCGATGTCAGCGTCGGTCGGACTCACCCGCGTGCGGTAGGCGGCCGGGTCGAAGCGCTGCAACTGCACCTCGTGGCGCTCGAGGATGACATCCAGCGACAGCTTGGCGGTGCCCGCTGGCGCCAGCGCCGTGCTGGTCACGCCCGACAACACCTGCTGCATGGCCAGTTCCTGGCGCAGTTGTTGCGTGAACAACTCGGAGCTCAGCCCCTGCATCGCCAGCAACTCGCGGTTGACCGTGCTGTCGGGATGCGCATAGGAAATTCAAACGCCCCCAAAGCCCGACGACCAGACCGCGGCCAGCCAGGACGGGACGTCTGCGGCAGTGAGATCGTGGCTGCGGCGCCCATTCGGACCGCCTCGCCGCTCCCCCTGGGTCTCGTCCGGCCTTGATCGGCCGCCTCGGTATCAGGGTTGACCCTCATCCGGCTACGCCGCGCCCACCGGGCGCGCAGCATCGCCAGGCCGCAGGCGACGCTGAGGTCTGCGGAAGCGGTGTCGATCAAGGCCGGCACGGGCCAGACGGTGTTCAGGCGGGGCGGCTTCAGTCCTGCACCACCTCGCGTACCCGCCCCCGAGGCGGTGGCTGCGGATCCAGCCCGAGATGGGTGAGGATCTTCTCGATCACCGGCCGCTCGAGGATGGCCGCGATGATCTTCAGCTCCCCGCCGCCGCAGTTCGGGCAGGTATGCATGTCGATGTCGAACACCCGCTTGAGCAGCCGGGCCCAGTTGATGCG
>CANHVY010000145.1 GCA_947464185.1 Burkholderiales bacterium | reverse complement strand
CCGGCCCTCCCTGGTGGGGGCCATCGACGGCATCCAGATGCAGCGAGGTACGGCCCTCGGCAGCGCCATCGTGGTGTGCCTGGCGGAGTTGTTCCCTGGACAGGGGATCGACCTTGCTGACATGGTCTTCGGGCCGCAGCGCAGGCCCCTGAACCCCGAGCGGCAGGCCAAGGCAGAGGCCCAGGCCTTCACCCCCGTGGCGCCAGGCAGCTACAAGCCGGCGGTCATCATCCTGCTCAGCGACGGCCGGCGGACCACGGGCGTGGACACGCTTCAGGCCGCGCAGATGGCAGCCGACCGCGGGGTGCGGGTTCACGTCATCGGGCTCGGCACCCCCGACGGTCACCTCGCCGCGGGCGAGGGCATGGCCTTCTACCTGCAGCTCGACGAGGCGACGCTGCGCGAGGTGGCGCGCATGACCGGCGGCGAATACCACTCGGCCGCCTCTGGGGAGGCGCTGCACAAGGTCTACCAGGAACTCGGGTCCAAGGTGCTGCTGCAGACGCGTGAGACCGAGCTGACAGCCCTGCTGTGCCTGCTGGCGGCCTGCCTGCTGGTGGCGGGGTCGGGGCTGTCATTGAAGTGGTATGGGCACATGGCCTGACGAACCCGAGGCTTCCCCGATTGGCAACGCGGGGGAATTGGGTCAGCATAGCGGCATGACCGCCCCGACAGAACCGACCCCACCCGCGGCGCGCCACTTCATTGACGGCCTCAAGGAGGCCGGCATCGACTGGCTGTTCTGCAACCTGGGCACCGACCACGTGACCCTGGTGGACGAGCTGGCGCGCGCCGAGCTGGAGGGTCGGCCGGCGCCGAGGGTGGTGCTGTGTCCGCATGAGAACGTGGCAGTGCACATGGCCGGCGGCTACGCGGCGCTGACCGGCAGGGGCCAGGGCGTGCTGGTGCACGTGGATGCGGGCACGGCCAACGCCGCCATGGGCCTGCACAACCTGATGCGCGGGCGGCTGCCGGTGATGCTGATGGCCGGGCGCGCACCCTATGCCCTGCATGGCGAACTGCCCGGCGCGCGTGACAACTATGTTCACTACGTGCAGGACCTGTTCGACATGGGCTCGCTGGTGCGGCCGTATGTCAAGTGGGAGTACAACCTGCCCTCCGGTGTGGTTGCCAAGGAGGTCATCCGGCGCGGGCACACGCTGATGCACAGCGACCCGCCAGGCCCGGTCTACCTGACCCTGCCGCGCGAGACCCTGGCCGAGCCCGTGGCTGCCGGCCACGCGCGCAGCTACCCTGCGCAGCGCTACGGCCCCGCAGGTTCCGGCACGGTGCCGCGCGAGGCGGCGCTGGAGATCGCGCGCGCCCTGATGGCCGCCGAGCACCCCCTGGTGGTCACCTCTTACCTGGGCCGCAGCGCCCGGGCGGTGCAGGCGCTGGAGGCACTGGCCCTGCTGTGCGGACTTCAGGTGGTGGAGTCCAACCCGTCCTGGCTGTGCATGGACCGAGGGTCGCCGTGCTTTGCCGGCTTCGATGCCCAGGCCCTGTTGCCGCAGACCGATCTGGGCCTGCTGCTGGACGTGGATGTGCCCTGGTTGCCCGGCGGCGCGCAGCCGCGCGAGGATTCGCGCTGGCTGCACATCGACGTGGACCCGGTGAAGAAGGACTTTCCGGTCTGGGGCTTTGCCACAGACGAACGCTGGCAGGCCGACTGCGCACTGGCCTTGCGCGACATCCATGAAGCCGTGCAGTCGCTGGCCGACGCCGACTTCCATGCCCGTGTGGCGCAGCGCAAGGCAGGCTGGCTCGCCGCCCGCCAGGCGCGCGTTGACCGCACCGCGGCGGCGGCCGCGGACCCTGGCCAGACCGACTCGCTCAACCCGGCCTGGGTGTGCGCGGTGCTGGGGCGTCACCTGCGCCCTCACGATGTGCTGGTCAACGAGGGCATACGCAACGGGCCGCATGTGCTGGCGCAGATACCGCGAAGCCAGCCGCTCACGCTGCTGGGCGGCGCCGGAGGCGGCCTGGGCTACAGCGCGGGCATGGCCCTGGGCGCAAGACTGGCGCTGCAGGACGCCGGCAGCCCGGCCCGCGTGGTGCATGTGGAAGGCGACGGCGGGTTCCACTTTTCCACACCCACCTCGGTGTATGCGGTGGCCCAGCAGTACCGCCTGCCCATCCTCAGCGTGGTGCTGGACAACGGCGGCTGGCAGGCGGTGAAGGAAGCCGTGCTGCGCGTACATCCTGACGGCCCTGCGGCGCAGGCCCGCCAGTTCCACGCCCGTTTGGAGGGCGAGTCGCGTCGCTTCGAGCAGGTGGCCCAGGCTTTCGGCGCCCACGGCGAGCGCGTCAGCCGCCCCGAGGACCTCGAACCCGCGCTCGTGCGCTGCCTGGCCGCCCTGGACGCAGGGCGCGCCGCGGTGCTGGTGGCGTCGGTGCGCAAGATCTGACGGACTTCCTCCATGCCCGATGGCCGTCGTGGACACACAGCACGCCTTACCTTCGCCCTGTTCGCCCGCCTGACCCGACTCTCACGCAACACACCAGGAGACCTTCCCATGCCCACTCGTCACCCCGCGCCGACCGAGCCACAGCACCTGACCCGCCGCACGCTGCTCGCGGCCCTCGGCGCCGCGCCTGCCTGCGCGGCGCTCCTGCCCCTGGGTGCCAGCGCACAGGCGGCCTGGCCCCAGAAGGCCGTGCGCATCGTGGTGCCCTACGCGCCCGGTGGCGCCAACGACATCCTGGCGCGACTGGTGGCCGAGAAGCTCGCTCCTGCGCTGGGCCAGCCGGTGCTGGTCGAGAACAAGGCCGGGGCTGGCGCGGTGGTGGGCACGGACTTCGTGGCCAAGGCCGCGCCCGACGGCTACACGCTGCTGATGGCCGCCAGCGGGCCCATCGTGTTCAACCCGGCCCTGATGAGCAACCTGTCGTACGCGCCGCTGCGCGACCTGGCGCCGATCTCCATGGCAGGCTCGTTTCCCATGATCCTGGCCGTGCGCGAGGACTTCCCGGCCAAGACGGTGGCAGAGCTGGTGGCCTTCTCGCGCGCCAACCCCGACAAGACCGCCTACTCCTACCCCTCGGCGTCATTCCAGCTGGTGATGGAACTGTTCAAGCAACGCACGGGCATGCGCGCCCTGAACGTGCCTTACCAAGGCAGTGCGCCCTCGATCAACGCGGTGATGACGGGCGAGGTGCAGATGACGATGATCGATTCCGGCCCGATCGCCGCGCTCATCAAGTCCGGCAAGCTGCGCGCGCTGGCCGTCACCTCCGAGCAGCGCCTGGCCAGCTACCCCGGTGTGCCCACGCTCAGGGAGCAGGGCGTGGACATCGCCGTCAACTTCTGGAGCGGGCTGCTCGCGCCTGCAGGCACGCCGGCGCCCGTGCTCGCACGGCTGCAACAGGAGATGGCCCGCATCATGGCGCAGCCGGATGTGGTGGAGCGCCTGTCCAAGCTGGACATCCGCCCGGTGGGGGGCAGCAGCGCCGACTTCGGCCGCACCATCGCGCAGGAGATCGAACTGTGGACCCAGGTGGCACGCGCGAACAACATCAAGGCCAACTGACGCCTGAGCCGGGATGATCGCCAAGCGACGGTTCCCGATCATGCAGTCCTCTGCCACCGCAGCCCTGGGGGCTTCTTGAAGTCTGCTGACCCCAGCGCGAAGCGCATCGCCAT
>CANHVY010000144.1 GCA_947464185.1 Burkholderiales bacterium | reverse complement strand
GGTGCGTATTTCGGCCCATCGTGACCGCCGATTTCGGGATCGTGACCGCACATTTCGGCTGATGATGACCGCGCATTTCGGCTGATCGTGACCGACCGTTTCGGCATCGTGACCGGTCGTTTCGGCGATCGTGACCGTGCCACGACGGTGTTCGTCGGCGCCCCGGGCGCTGCGCAGATCAACTGACCCCCGCGGGGCTTCGTACCCTTCCGGCCCCTTCATGGCCGGAGCGCAACGATGCCCGCACAACGAGTTGGTCTACGCATGATCAAGGATGTCATCCGACTGAAGTGGGAAGCCCGGCTGTCCCACGACAAGATCGCCACCGCCCTGGGCATCTCCAAGGGCGTGGTGCAGAAGTACGTGGCGCTCGCCGGCGCCGCCAAGCTGGACTGGGACGAGGTACGCGACTGGGACGAGCAGCGCCTGCAGCAGGCCCTGCTGCCCGCCTCGCGTCCGCCCTCGGGCTTCGTCGAGCCCGACTGGGCTCGCGTGCACCAGGACCTGCAGCGCAAGGGCGTCACGCTCATGCTGCTGTGGCAGGAGTACACCGAGGCCCACCCCGGTGGCCGCACCTGGCGCTATACCCAGTTCTGCGAGCACTACAAGGCCTTCCGCGCCCGGCTCAAGCGCTCGATGCGCCAGCACCGGCGCGCCGGCGAGAAGCTGTTCGTGGACTACTCCGGGCCGACGCTGCGGCTGCGCGAGGGCGGTTGCGCCCAGGTCTTCGTCTCGGCCATGGGCGCGTCGAGCTACACCTTCGCCTGCGCCACCCCGGCGCAGAAGCTCGACGACTGGATCGAGGGCATGGTGCGCTCGATCGCCTTCATGGGCGCGGTGCCGCATCTGATCGTGCCCGACAACCCGCGCGCTCTCATCGCCGAGCCCGACCGCTACGAGCCCCAGGCCAATGCCACGGTGCTGGACTTCGCGCGTCACTATGGCACCTCGGTGCTGCCAGCGCGCCCCTACCACCCGCAGGACAAGGCGGCGGTGGAGAGCGCGGTGCAGGTGGTGGGGCGTTGGATCCTGGCGTCGCTGCGCCACCGGGTCTTCGACACCGTGGCCGAGGCCGACGCGGCCATCCAGGCGCTACTGCCCTCGCTGAACAATCGGGCGTTCCGCAAGCTGCCGGGCAGCCGCGCCAGCGTGTTCGCCGAGGTCGACCGCCCGGCGATGCTGCCGCTGCCACCTGCGCCCTACGAGCTCGCGCGCTTCAAGACCGTCAAGGTCCACATCGATTACCACGTAGAGGTCGACGCCCACTACTACAGCGTGCCCCACGCCCTGGTGGGCCAGGCGCTGGAGGCGCGCCTGACGCGCCATCTGGTGGAGGTGCTGCACCGCGGCCAGCGCGTGGCAAGCCATGTGCGCAGCCACCACTGCGGCGGCTTCACCACCGTGGACGAGCACATGCCCGCGGCGCACCGCGCGCACAAGGAGTGGTCGCCCCAGCGGCTTGTCGCCTGGGGCGAACAGGTGGGCGTGGCCACCGGCGTGTTCGTCACGCGCGTGCTCGCCCGCTACCACCACCCCGAGCACGGCTACCGCGCCTGCCTGGGGCTGCTGTCGCTGGCGCGTCGCTACGGCCGAGCACGCCTGGAGGCCGCCTGCGAGAGCGCACTCGTGCTGGGCACCTACCGCTGCAAGCACGTGCGCGAGATGCTGAAGAACAACCGTGACCGCCTGACGCAGCCCACGCAGGGCGACTGGGTCAGCCCCCAGCACGACAACCTGCGCGGCCCCCAGAACTACCAGTGACACCCGGAGCACACCCCCCATGATCAACTCATCGACCCTGACCCACCTGCGGGCCCTGAAGCTCAACGCCTTGGCCGAGGGGCTCGAGCTGCAGGCCGGCCAGCCCGAGGCGCTGACGCTGAGCTTCGAGGAACGCCTGGCGCTGCTCGTGGACCGCGAGGTGTACAGCCGCCAGGACCGCAAGCGCGCACGGCTGCTGCACAAGGCGCAGCTGAAGTACCCGGATGCGAGCATCGAGGCCGCGGACTTCACAGGCATCAGCGGGCTGGACCGACGCGCGCTGACGGCGCTGGCCCTGTCGAGCTGGATCGAGCGCGGCGACACCGTGCTGCTCAGCGGCGCCACCGGCGTGGGCAAGACCTGGGCGGCGTGCGCGCTGGCCCAGCACGCCTGCCGCGGTGGCCACAGCGCGCTGCACCTGCGCGCGCCGCGCCTGCCCGAGGATCTGCGCGTACTCACCGCCAGCGGCGGTCTGGGCAAGTGGCTGCTGCAACTGGCGCGCGTGGACGTGCTGCTGCTGGACGACTGGGGCGTGGGCCCGCTGGACAGCGCCACGCGCAGCGCCCTGCTGGAGATCGTCGATGACCGTGCCAGCCGCCGCGCCACCATCATCACCCACCAGTTGCCGCTGGAGCACTGGCACGGATGGATCGGCGACGCCACCATCGCCGACGCCATCCTCGACCGTCTGCTGCAGCGCGTGCACCGCTTCAAGCTCGAAGGCCACTCCCGCCGCACCGGCGCCCCGCAGGTCGCTGCGCGCAAGGCCACCCCTGCAAGCGCTGCAGCCACAGCGTGACTGAGTCACACGCCATGACCCCCAACCCCAATACAGGCTTGGCAACAAGGAAGACCGCGGCGCGGCAACAGGCCTCGCGCCGGCGAAGTCTGCGCGTGGTGGGAAACCACCGCCGTCAGAGCGGGTGGATCGACGCCAGTCCGGAGCTCGTCAGCGCCACTCCACAGGCGTACTTCCGCCTTGATCGCACGGTCATAGGATCACCCCACAACCCCAACCCGAAGGAGACCCACGGGAACTGAAAACCCCCGGCCGATACACTTATGAGCCTGCGCAGCACCCCGGCCCCAGACCGGTCACGATCACCGAAATGGGCGGTCACGTTGCGCCGAAATGACCGGTCACCTTCAACCGAAACGACCGGTCACGATCGCCGAAATACGCATCCTGAAGCCGCGTGCCGCCCGCTTGGCCTGCTGCAGCAGGCCGTTCATGGCCTCCACGAAGGCGTTGCTGCGGTGATCCACCATCCCCCGCACCACGGCGTCGAAGCGCTCCTTGAGCGTGGTGGCCAGTTTCTTGAACGGCTCGAGCCGGCATCGTCGCGCCCAACTCAGCCAGGCCCGCAGGTCGGTGGCGGCCTGGGCCTGGCTGTTGTGCGATCTGGCCTGGGCGTAGACCTCGCGCAGCGCCATCTTCAACCTCCACGCCCGGGCGCTCTTGAGCGCAGAGTGCTGCAGCCAGTGCATGGCGTTGAGCTGGTGGCCGCTCCAGCCCGTGGGGTTGCGCCTCATGCCCCACATCAGTTGCTTGAGCGTCTTGCGGTCCCCAGCCCCCAGCGCTGCGCGCACCGCCGGAGCGTCCTGGACCATCTCCGCGCGGCGCACCTGATCCATCGCCTCGATGGCCATCGCCACCACATGGAAGCGGTCGTAGCTGATCTGCGCCTGGGGCGGCGCCAGCGCCGCACCCTTGGCGTACGCCGCGCTCATGTCCATGCACACATGCCGGACCTCAGCGGGGTCACCCCCGTGGGCCTTGAGGTCGGCGGCAAAGTCCAGCACCGTCTGGTGGGTGCGACCCTCGGTGGCGAACAGCAGCCGCTTGGCATCCAGGTCGTGCACCACGGTGATGTAGTCCTGGCCACGCCGCAGGCTGGTCTCGTCAACGCCCACGATCTGAACGTCAGCAAACACCTCCAGC
>CANHVY010000143.1 GCA_947464185.1 Burkholderiales bacterium | reverse complement strand
AGGTCGAGCCGGGCCCAGTCGAGGTAGCCCATCCGAAGGCGGCGCAGATCCGGCGGACGGGACTGCCCGACCCCACGATAGTCCAGCGTCCAGACGTCGATGCCCTGGCCCGCGCAGAACCTCGCGAAGGGGCCGTAGAAGCGCTGCGGCACGCCCGTGGCGCCCGCAACGAGCAGGCGCGCGCGGGCTTCGCCCACGGCGGGGTGGTGCAGGGCACCGAGGACGTAACCGTCTGCGGTGGTCAGCCGTACGGGCCGCGGTGTGGCGTGATCTGGCGACATCAGGTACTTCCTTCAGGGCTCATGAACGGCGCTTGGGAAGGAAGCCTTCGAGCGTGTCCAGCAGCATGGCGGTGGTGTCCTGCAGCGGTCTGCCGCTGCCGGCCACCCGGGACTGGATCAGCCCGCCTTCGTAGGCAGAGACGATCAGGCTGGCGAGCCTTGCGGCGCGCTGCGCATCCAGACCGCTGGCCACCAATGCGCGCTTTAGGGTGTCGCGGATGGCGGCGAAACCCCTGGCAACCGCCTCGCGGATGGCCGTGTCCTCGGCCGTTGATTCGAGTGCGATGGTGGCCAGCGGGCACCCCCTGTCGTAGCCGCTGCCCAGGAGGGTGCCCTGGGCGTCCTTCATCCAGGCCGCCAGCGCCTTCACGGGGTCGCCCTGCCGGGCGAACAGGTTCTCGAGCGTGGCGGTGATGTGGCCGACCACGGTGTCGATGGCCGCCACGGCCAGCTCGGCCTTGCCCCCTGGGAAGTGGTGGTACAGCACCCCTTTGGGCGCATGCGCACGGCTCAGCAACTCGCTGATGCCCACACCATGAAACCCTCGGGTGCCCAGGGCCTCGAGCATCGCGCCGATGAGGCGGTCGCGGGTTCCGACCTGGTCTTCGGACAGGGGTTGACGGGGCATGCCTGGAAGTCTATAGACCGGTCGGTCTAGTGTCAATGTCGTCCGCTGGGATGGCCCAGCGGGCTGGCCCCGCGGCCGGATCCTGTGCCGGCCCGCCAGTGCCTGCCCACCTGCAGGCTGGGAAGTGAACACAGAATGCGACTTCCACTCCACGCATTGCCCCGCCCATGATCCGCCGCTTCCACCAACTCGACGTCTTCACCGCCACGCCGCTGAAGGGCAACCCGCTGGCGGTCGTGCACGACGCGCAAGGCTTGGACGATGCCACCGTGGCCGCATTTGCGCGCTGGACCAACTTGTCCGAGACCACCTTCCTGCTGCCGCCCCAGGACCCGCGCGCCGACTACCGCGTGCGCATCTTCACGCCGGGCGGAGAACTGCCCTTTGCCGGCCACCCCACGCTGGGCAGTTGTGCGGCCTGGCTGGCCGCGGGCGGGCGCCCGCGGACGCCGGGGCTGGTGGTGCAGGAATGCGGCGTGGGCCTGGTGCGCGTGCGGCTGGAGGGCGCCCGGCTGGCCTTCGCGGCGCCGCCGCTGAAGCGCACGGGGCCGCTGGCGCCCGACCTGGTGGCCCGCATCGCCGCCGCGCTGCGCTTGGCGCCAGACGATATTCAGCACCACCAGTGGGTGGACAACGGCCCGGCCTGGTGCGCGGTGATGCTGCCCTCGGCGGCGCAGGTGCGGGCGCTGAGGCCTGACTTCGCGCAGCTGGCGGACCTGAAGCTCGGCGTGGTGGGGCCGTGCGATCCCGGCGAGGACACCGCCTTCGAGGTGCGTGCCTTCGTGCCCGGCTTAGGCATACCCGAAGACCCCGTGACGGGCAGCCTGAACGCCGGCCTGGCGCAATGGCTCATCGGCGCTGGCCTCGCGCCCGGCCGCTACGTGGCCGCGCAAGGCTCGGCCCTCGGCCGTGCGGGGCGCGTGCACGTCCAGCGCGATGGCGATGATTTCTGGATAGGGGGCGATGTGGCGATGTGCATCGAAGGCCAGGTGCGGCTGTGAATACTCAACTTGACCACCTCATCGTGGCCGCGGCCACGCTGGCCGAAGGCGTGGCCTGGTGCGAGAAGGTGCTGGGCGTGACCCCGGGCCCGGGCGGTCAGCACCCGCTGATGGGTACGCACAACCGGCTGCTGAAGATCGCCACGCCCCCGTACCCGGATGCCTACTTCGAGATCATCGCCCTGGATCCCCAGGCCGCGCCGCCCCAGCGCGTGCGCTGGTTCGGTCTGGACGAACCCGCTTTGCGCGACCGTATCGCTCAAGAACCGCGGCTGATCCATGCCGTGGCGCGCTCACCCCAGTTGGACATGCACCGCTTCGGCCTCATCCAGGTCGGCCTGCAGCCGGGGGTTCCCATCAAGGCCGGGCGTGAGACCCCTCAGGGCCCGCTGGCCTGGCAGATGCTGCTGCGTGACGATGGCCGCCTGCTGTGCGGTGGGGCGCTGCCCACGCTGATCCAATGGGAGGGCCGTCATCCGGCGCAGGCCATGCCGGACTCCGGCGTCACGCTGTCTTCCTTGACACTGCGCGGAGTGCCCGAGCGCGCAGCGGAGGTACTGCGCTTGCAGGGCGTGACGGTCGAGCCGGTGACGCCCTCATCCTCCGCACCCGCCCTGACGGCGGTGTTGCAGACGCCGCGTGGCGAGGTGACGCTGCACAGTGATGCGCCTTGAGCAGCCCGCGCACCTCGAACCGAAGCACCTCCCCAGATCACTGCAAGAGACCCGCATGACCGAAGAACTGTTCCGTGAAGACGCCACCTTGCTGCAGTGCGAAGCGCAGGTGCTGGCGGTGGACGAGTGGCCCGACGGCAGCCGCGCAGTGGTGCTGGACCGCACCGTGTTCTATCCGCTGGGCGGCGGGCAGGCGGGCGATGCCGGCGTGCTGACGCTGGCCGATGGCCGCGAGGTGCCGGTGGCCGACGCGCGCAAGCACAAGGACCGGCCCGGGGCCATCGCCCACCTGCTGGCGCCGGGCGCTGACACTACCGGCCTGGCGCCGGGCGTACGCGTGACAGCGCGCATCGATGCCGAGCGTCGCCGCGCTCACATGCGCTTTCACACGGCGACGCACCTGCTGTGCGCCTTGGTGCCGCACCCGGTGGACGGCTGCTCCATCACCGCAGGCTATGCCCGGCTGGATTTCCACATGACCGAGCCCCTGGACAAGGAGACGCTCACCGCCGGCATCGCCCGCCTGGTGGCAGGAGCGCACCCCGTGCGCCACCGCTGGATCAGTGAAGAGGAACTGGACGCCAACCCGGGTCTGGTGCGCAGCATGAGTGTGCAGCCCCCGCGCGGCCTGGGCCGGGTGCGCGTGCTGGAGATCGACGGCGTGGACCTTCAGCCTTGCGGTGGCACCCACGTGGCCAACACCGCCGACATCGGCCCCCTCATCGTGACGAAGATTGAAAAAAAGAGCGCGATGACCCGCAGGGTCATCCTCGGCTTTGCCGAGTCAGCCGTAGGCTGAGCGCTCTTTGTTCGGCGCAGGCTCACATCGCGCAGCGATGTGAAGGCCCACAGGGCCGGCCGTAGCCAAAAGAAGTCAGCCTAACTGTGCAGGGTCGTGCTCGGCTTCGCCGAGCAGGCCGCAGGCCAGGGCTGACTTCTCGGCGCAGGCTCACATCGCGTCAGCGATGTGAAGGCCCGCAGGGCCGGCCGAAGCCAAGATGAGCGCCCAGACCCGTAGGGTCGTGCTCGGCTTCGCCGAGCGGGCCGCAGGCTCGGGCTGACTTCTACCGGCGCAGGCTCACATCGCGCAGCGATGTGAAGGCCCGCAGGGCCGGCCGAAGCCAAAAGAGCGCCCCCGCGAACTCCGATGGCGACACGCCCCTGAGGTCAATTGCGT
>CANHVY010000142.1 GCA_947464185.1 Burkholderiales bacterium | reverse complement strand
CTCAACTTGCGCCAAGGTCTTCGTCCGGGATTGAGAATTCGCACCCAAGTTCATGATGTGCATAGGGTTTTTGGTCTGTCCACCGATTCTGTGGATAACTTTGTGGGCAACCCGGTCTGAAACGCGCCAAACCCTTGATTCATGCGGTCTCCCGCTGGATTGCCTCATTTATCAGCAACCCTCAGCCCTTCGTAAAATCAACAACTTAGCGCAGTCTGCCCCCGCTGGAGGCGACCCGGCGACCCGGAAAAACCCACCCCCTGGGAAGGCCCGAAAAATGGGGATAAGTGCGATGCTGAGTGCTCACTCACCGCGCAAACGGCGTCATGCCGTGCCCGCCCGACGGCGCTGGCCGAGCGGCTCAGCGCAGCGTCCGTGAGTGCTCGTGCACCGTCTGCACCAGCGCCGTCACGTGCTCTGGCGGGGTGAACTGGCTGATGCCATGGCCCAGGTTGAAGATGTGGCCGTCCCAGGTGCCATCGGCACGCTGCGGCCGGCCAAAGCTGTCCAGCACCGCACGCGCCTCGCGCGCCACGGCTTCGGGCGGGGCGAACAACACGTTCGGGTCGAGGTTGCCTTGCAGGGCCACGCGGTCCCCCACCAGTGCACGGGCGGCACCGAGGTTGACCGTCCAGTCCAGGCCCACGACGTCGGCCCCGATGCCGGCGATCTGCTCCAGCCACAGCCCGCCCCCTTTGGTGAAGACGATCACCGGGATGCGCACGCCGTCCTTCTCGCGCTGCAGCGCCTGCACCACCTGCTGCGTGTAGCGCAGGCTGAAGCGCTGGAAAGCGCCGTCAGCCAGCACCCCGCCCCAGCTGTCGAACACCATCACCGCCTGGGCGCCGGCATCGATCTGCGCATTCAGGTAGGCCGCCACCGCCTGCGCGTTGACTTGCAGGATGCGCTCCATCAGGTCCGGGCGGCCGTAGAGCATGCTCTTGACCAGCCGGTAGTCGTCGGAGCCCGCGCCCTCGACCATGTAGCAGGCCAGCGTCCAGGGGCTGCCGGAAAAGCCGATCAGCGGCACGCGGCCGTTCAGCGCCCGGCGTATCGAGGTGACGGCGTCGGTCACATAACGCAGCTTGTCCAGGTCCGGCACCTGCAGCGCAGCCACCGCCGCCTCGTCGCGCACCGGGTGCGCGAAGCGCGGGCCCTCGCCCTGCGCAAAACTCAAACCCAGACCCATAGCATCGGGCACGGTGAGGATGTCGCTGAACAGGATGGCCGCGTCCAGCGGGTAGCGCTCCAGCGGCTGCAGCGTCACCTCGGTGGCGTACTCCACGTTGGTGGCCAGACCCATGAAGCTGCCGGCCTTGGCACGCGTGGCGCAGTACTCCGGCAGGTAGCGCCCGGCCTGGCGCATCAGCCACACGGGGGTGTGCGGGGTGGGTTGGCGCAGGCAGGCGCGCAAAAAGCTGTCGTTTTGAAGCGGTGCGAACATCCATGGATTATGGCCACGGGGACTGACATGCCCAAGTGTCCAGGCGTCAAGCCTGCGGTGCGACCCAGTCCTCCACAGCCTGCGGGCCCCGCGCGGCCCGCCCGGCATGACCACCGGACGGACTTGCGCGCCCTCAGCGGGCCAGCGCTGCAAAGGCTCGCACAATGCAGGCCCATGCACATCGGCATCCTCACCGGCGGCGGCGACTGCCCGGGCCTGAACGCGGTGATCCGCGCGGCCACGCTGGAGTTGTTGAACGCCGGCGTGCGGGTCACCGGCATCGAGCGCGGGTTCCTGGGGCTGATGCGCAACCGGATGCGCCCGCTGCAGGTGGCAGACGTGGACGACATCCTGGACCAGGGCGGCACCATCCTGGGCACGCACAACCGCGCGGACCCCTTCCACGATTTCGCCGTTGGCGGGGCAGACGTGTCCGCCCAGGTGTTGGCCTGCGCACGCCACGCGGGGCTGGACGGCGTGCTGGCCATTGGCGGCGACGGCACCATGGACATCGCCGCACGCCTGCACGCCCTGGGCCTGCCCATGATCGGCGTGCCCAAGACCATCGACAACGACATCGCTCTGACCGAGCGTACCTTCGGCTTCGACAGCGCCGTGGCGGTGGTGGCCGAAGCGCTGGGCCGGCTGCGCACCACCGCCCGCAGCCATGGGAGGGTCATGATCGTCGAGACCATGGGGCGCTACGCCGGGTGGATCGCGCTCGAAGGCGGCATTGCCGGCGGGGCCGACGTGATCCTGCTGCCCGAACTGCCCTTCGAACCGCAGCGGGTGCTGCAGTGCTGCCTGCACCGCGAAGCCTCGGCCGGCGCGGCCGGCCATGACGGCAGCACGCTGATCTGCATAGCCGAGGGCTGCGCCCCAGCCGGGGGTTCGATGACGGTGGCGCACACCCTCGCAGACAGCCCGGACCCGGTGCGCCTGGGCGGCGTGGGCGAACGCTTGCGCGCCCTGCTGGAACCCCATCTGCAGTCCGAGGTGCGCACCACGCTGCTGGGCCATGTGCAGCGCGGCGGCACCCCCACCGCCTACGACCGCGTGCTGGCCACGCGCTTCGGTCACGCTGCGGCGCGCCTGGCCGTGCAGGGCGGGTTCGGCCACATGGTCGCCCTGCAGGCCGATGCCTGCATCAGCGTGCCGCTGAGCGAAGTGGCGGGCCGCAGCCGCCATGTGCCCCCGGACCACCCGCTGGTGGAGGCCGCTCGCGGTCTGGGCGTGTGCCTGGGGGTGGCGTGAGGCCTCGTGACCTCCGTGCGGAAGCCCTGCGCAGCGCCCCTCTCGGATGCGGCCTCGATGCTGTGCCCGCCTTGAATCCCCCACACCGCCCCCATCTTGCAAGCACTGTCAAACGCCTCACCAGAAAGCGAGCCCCCCATGTGGTCACGTCCTGAAACTTCCCTGTCGCGCCGCTGGCTGGCTGCGCTGACGCTGGCCGCGGCCACCTTGCTGTCGGGCTGCGGCTACAACCAGTTCCAGACCCTCGACGAACAGACCAAGGCCGCGTGGTCCGAGGTGCTGAACCAGTACCAGCGCCGCGCCGACCTCATCCCCAACATCGTGGCCACGGTCAAGGGTGAGGCCAACTTCGAACAGGAGACGCTGACCAAGGTGGTGGAAGCGCGCGCGCGCGCCACAGCCATCCAGGTCACCCCGCAGACCCTGAACGACCCTCAGGCTTTCGAGCGCTTCCAGAAAGCGCAGGGCGAACTGGGCAGCGCGCTGTCGCGGCTGCTGATGGTCAGCGAGAACTACCCCAACCTGAAGGCCAACCAGGGTTTCCAGGACCTGCGCGTCCAACTGGAGGGCACCGAGAACCGCATCACCGTGGCGCGCAACCGGTACATCAAGGCGGTGCAGGAGTACAACGTGCTGGTGCGGCAGTTCCCGTCCAACCTGACGGCCATGGTCTTCAGCTACTCGGTCAAGCCCAGCTTCACCGTGCAGAACGAGGCCGCCATCGCTGCGCCGCCGGCGGTGAGTTTCGACAAGCCCGTCAGCCCGGCCCCGGCAGCCTCGAAGTGAGGCGCTGAAGAAGCCCCATGCGCCCTCTCGAAGACTTGGCACCGGACGCCCCTGGCCCCACGGTGCGTACGGTAAGTGCGGTGCATAAAGCCCGCACGCTGGCGGCTTGGGGCCTGCTGGTCGCCCTCAAGCTGTGGACGATCTGGGGCCTGGTGGCCCTGCTCAGCGGCCCGGTGCGGGCGCAGGAGTTGCTGCCCGTCCCGACCTTGACGGCACGCGTGATGGACGCCACAGCCACCCTGTCCACGGCCCAGCGCGAGGCCCTGGAGGCCAAGCTCGCGGCCTTCGAGGCCCAGGCCGGGCCGCAGATCGTGGTGCTGATGGTGGCCACCACCCAGCCCGAGGACATCGCGGCCTTCACGCAGCGCGT
>CANHVY010000141.1 GCA_947464185.1 Burkholderiales bacterium | reverse complement strand
GGCCTGCTGGCGGTGCCGGCGCTGATCGGCCTGTACCTGTGGTTGCTGGGCCGGCGCAAGCGCTCCACGGTGCGCCTGGCCAGCATCTCGGTGGCGCGGGAGGCCCTGGGGCGCGGCCCCGGCTGGCGCCGGCATGTGCCGCCGGCCCTGATGCTGGGCGCGGTGGCGGTGCTGCTCTTCGCGGCCGCGCGACCTCTGGCCGTGGTGAAGCTGCCCTTGACCGAGCGCACCATCATGCTGGCCATGGACGTCTCGGGCTCCATGCGCGCCACCGACGTCAAGCCCAACCGCATCATCGCCTCCCAGGAGGCTGCCAAGACATTCGTCAACGCCCTGCCGCGCGATGTGAAGGTGGGCATCGTCTCCTTCGCCGGCACGGCCGCCGTGGTGCAGGCCCCCACCACCAGCCGCGAGGACATCATCGCGGCGATAGACCGCTTCCAGCTGCAGCGAGGCACCGCCACCGGCAGCGGCATCGTGCTGTCGCTGGCCACGCTGTTCCCGGACGACGAGATCGAGATTGCCCAGATCACCGGCCAGCGCCTCATGCCCAAGCCGCTGGGGGACAACAAGCCGAAGAAGGAGTTCAAGCCCGTGGAGCCGGGGTCCTACGGCTCGGCCGCCATCATCATGCTGACCGATGGCCAGCGCACCACCGGCCCTGATCCGCTGGACGCCGCCAAGATGGCGGCGCAGCGCGGCGTGCGGGTCTACACCGTGGGCGTGGGCACCACCTCGGGCGAGACCATCGGCTTCGAGGGCTGGAGCATGCGGGTGCGGCTGGACGAGGAGACGCTCAAGCAGGTGGCCCTGCTCACCCGCGCCGAGTACTACTACGCCGGCACCGCACAGGACCTGATCAAGGTCTACGAGTCGCTGTCGAGCAAGCTGGTGGTCGAACGCAAGGAAACCGAGATCACGGCCCTGTTCGGGCTGCTGGCCGCCGCGCTCGTCGTGGCCGCCGCGGCGCTCGGCCTGTGGTGGTTCGGGCGGGTGAGCTGACGCAGGCCCGACCCGCGGGCAGAGCCACGCGCCCCAAGGCCCGCCAGCCGCCGCCCCCGCCTCAACGCTCCAGCCGGAAGATCTGCCCTTCCACCCCATCGGTCACCAGGTAGATCCAGCCGTCGGGACCCTGGCGCACGTCGCGGATGCGCTTCTGCAAGGGCGCCAGCAGTTGCTCCTGCGCCACCACCCTGCGGCCGTCCAGCGTCAAGCGCACCAGCGTCTGCGCGCGCAGCGCCCCCACCAGCACACTGCCCTTCCAGCCGGGATAGCGGTCGCTGGTCACGAAGGTCATGCCGCTGGGGGCGATGGACACGGGCGCCCACCATTGCAGCGGCTGCTCGAAGCCGGGCTTCGGCCCCTCTTCGCCAATGCGCGTGCCGATGCCGTAGTTGCGCCCGTAGGTCACCAGCGGCCAGCCGTAGTTGCGGCCGGCCTCGATCACGTTCAACTCGTCCCCGCCCTGCGGGCCATGCTCGGTCTGCCACAGCTCGCCCGTGGCAGGGTGCACGGTCAGGCCTTGGATGTTGCGGTGGCCCAGGGTGAAGACCTCGGGTGCGGCCCCGGCGCGGCCGACGAAGGGGTTGTCCGCCGGCACCTGGCCATCGGGTTCGATGCGGACGATCTTGCCGAGATGGTTGGCCGGGTTCTGCGCTTCTTCCTTGCGGCCAAAGCGGTCGCCCAGGCCAACGAAGAGCCGGCCGTCCCGGGCAAAGGCCAGGCGCGAGCCGCAATGGAGCTGGCTCGCCACCTTGGGCAGCTGGCGGAAGATCACCTGCACCTCGGCGAGCTGGCGCTCCTGGAGGCGCCCGCGGGCCACCGCCACGCCGTTGCCGCCCTCGCCCGGTTCCGCATAGGTCCAGTACACCCAGCGGTTCTCGGCGAACTTCGGGTCCAGCACCACGTCGAGCAGGCCGCACTGTCCCTTGGCGTCCACAGGCGGCAGACCTTGCAGGGGCTCGCCCAGGCGCCCGTCGGGCGTGACGATGCGCATGCGTCCCGGCCGTTCCGTCACCAGCATGCGGCCGTCCGGCAGGAAGGCCAGGGCCCAGGGCTGGGCCAGTCCACGGGCCACCATGACAGGCTTGAGATCGGCGCCCGGTGAGGCCAGCGCAGGCCATGCCAATACGGCAGCCCCCAACATGAGGGAGGCCCCACGCACCAGAGCAGACCAACGCATGACCTTCCCCTTTCTTCCTGCAAGCGCCGTGATGTTCATGCACTGCATGCTGCCGCAAGCAGCGCCACCGCGCAGCGCAGGGGGCATCGCTTCCCTTGCCACGGCACACGCACGACCGCAGGCGCAAGGGCGGCAGGTCAATCGGCCTGCGCCGCCTCCACCACCATCTGCACCCGCTGGCGGCCATTCCACTCGTCGAACTGCATGCGAAAGGCCAGCTTCACGCTCTGTGGCAGGGGTTCGGTGCGCTGGAACCAGATGGCGTCGCGCAACTCGCCCGCGTGGCGCACGCGCAGCTTCAGGTGCTTGTCCTTCAGCAAGGTCTGTTGCAGCACGTCCACCCGGTCGCAGAACAGCGGCGCCTCGAAGCCCGAACCCCACACCTGGGCGTCCAGCAGTTGCGCCGTCGGGGCGTTGAACCACTGCAGGTCGAGCGGCCCGTCGTGCTGCAGCGTGCGCTGCAGCGTGGCCGGGTCCAGCCACTCCTGGGCCACCTGGCGCAGGGCCGCGCCGAAGGCCTCGAAACCCTCGGGCTCCACCGTGGCCCCCGCCGCCATGGCGTGGCCCCCGAAGCGCCTGAGCACGCCGGGTGCGCGCTTGCTCACCAGGTCCAGCGCATCCCGCAGATGAAAGCCCGGGATGGAGCGGCCGCTGCCCTTGAGCGAGCCGTCCTGGGCACGGGCGAACACAAAGGTGGGCCGGTGCAGCCGGTCCTTCAGTCGCCCGGCCACGATGCCCACCACCCCTTCGTGAAAGCTCTCGTCAAACAGGCTGACGGCGGGCGGGGGCGCCGCCAGCTCGGCCAGCAGACGGTCCACCGCAGCTTCCGCCTGCTCCCGCATGTGGCCCTCGACCTCCCGCCGCTCACGGTTGATCGCGTCCAGTTGCGCCGCCAGCTCAGCCGCACGCGCCGCGTCGTCGGTGAGCAGGCACTCGATGCCCAGGGTCATGTCGGACAGGCGGCCGGCGGCATTGATGCGCGGGCCGAGCTTGAAGCCGAAGTCCAGGGCCGCAGCCCGCGCCGGGTCGGCTCCGGCCACGGCGAAGAGGGCCGCGACGCCGGGCTGCATGCGCCCGGCACGGATGCGCCGCAAGCCCTGCGCCACGAGGCGCCGGTTGTTGGCATCCAGCTTCACCACGTCGGCCACGGTGCCCAGGGCCACCAGGTCCAGCAGGGCGTCGATGCGGGGCTGGCTGGCGGCTTCGAAACGGCCGCGCTGGCGCAGTTCGGCCCGCAGCGCCAGCAGCACGTAGAACATCACCCCCACCCCCGCCAGCGCCTTGCTCTCGAAGCCGTCACCAGGCTGGTTGGGGTTGACGATGACCCGCGCGGACGGTAGCACCACCTCGTCGCCCACCACGGCGGGCAGGTGGTGGTCAGTCACCAGCACGTCCAGGCCCTGGGCCTGCGCGTGGGCCACGCCTTCGAGGCTGGCAATGCCGTTGTCCACCGTCACCAGCAGATCCGGGCGGCGCTGCAGCGCCAGGTCGACGATGGCCGGCGTGAGGCCGTAGCCGTGCACGGCCCGGTCGGGCACCACGTAGCCCAGGCTCTCTGGCGCAGCCCCCAGCAGGCGCAGGCCGCGCAAGGCCACGGCGCAGGCGGTGGCGCCGTCGCAGTCGTAATCGGCCACGACGACGATGCGTTGGCCAGCCTCGATCACATCGGCCAACAGGCGGGCGGCTTC
>CANHVY010000140.1 GCA_947464185.1 Burkholderiales bacterium | reverse complement strand
CTTCATCGGCTGGGCGCGGGCCAACGGCTGCCCCGTGGGCCCGGGGCGGGGCTCGGGCGCAGGCTCGCTGGTGGCGTATTCGCTGGGCATCACCGACCTGGACCCGCTGCGCTACAAGCTGCTGTTCGAACGCTTCCTGAACCCCGAGCGGGTCTCGATGCCGGACTTCGACATCGACTTCTGCCAGGGCAACCGTGACCGCGTCATCGACTACGTCAAGCAGAAGTACGGGCGTGATGCGGTCAGCCAGATCGCCACCTTCGGCACCATGGCGGCCAAGGCGGCCTTGCGGGACGTGGGCCGCGTGCTGGGCATGGGCTATGGCCATGTGGACTCGATTGCCAAGCTGATCCCCGCGCCGCCGGGCAAGACCGTGACGCTGGCCAAGGTGCCGGAAGAGCCCGATGCCGGTGTGATCTACGCCCGCAAGGAGGCGCCGGAGCTGGAGCAGCGCGAGGCGGCCGAAGAAGAGGTGGCCGAGTTGCTGGCCCTGGCCGCGCGCGTGGAAGGCCTGGTGCGCAACGTCGGCATGCACGCCGGCGGTGTGCTGATCGCCCCCGGCAGGATCACCGACTTCTGCCCGCTGTACCAGCAGCCGGGCAGCGATTCGGCCGTCAGCCAGTACGACAAGGACGACGTCGAGGCCATCGGTCTGGTGAAGTTCGACTTCCTGGGCCTGGCCACGCTGACCATCCTGGAACTGGCCAAGGACTTCATCCGCGCCCGCCGCCCCGACCGCGCTGATTTCAGCTACGAGGCACTGCCCCTGGACGATGCCAAGGTCTACCGGCTGTTTTCCGAAGGCCGTACCGAGGCCGTGTTCCAGTTCGAATCCGGCGGCATGCAGCGCATGTTGCGTGACGCCAAGCCCAGCCGGCTGGAGGACCTGATCGCCCTGAACGCGATGTTCCGCCCCGGGCCGATGGAGAACATCCCGAGCTTCTGCGCACGCAAGCACGGGCGCGAGGAGATCGTCTACCCCCATCCCCTGCTGGAGCCCGTGCTGTCGGAGACCTACGGCATCTTCGTCTACCAGGAACAGGTGATGCAGGCCGCCCAGGTGATGGGGGGCTACTCGCTGGGCGGTGCCGACCTGCTGCGTCGCGCCATGGGCAAGAAGAAACCCGAGGAGATGGCCCAGCAGCGCACCATCTTCCGCGAAGGTGCAGGCGCCCAAGGCATCGACGCGGCCAAGGCCGACGAAGTGTTCGACCTGATGGAGAAGTTCGCGGGCTACGGCTTCAACAAGAGCCATGCCGCCGCCTATTCCCTGCTGGCCTACCACACGGCCTGGATCAAGGTGCATTGCACGGCCGAGTTCTACGCCGCCAACATGACGGTGGAAATGGACGACACCGACAAGCTGAAGGTGCTGCTCAATGACGCCAAGGGATTCGGCGTCAGCTTCGAGCCGCCCGACATCAACCGGGGGGTGTGGCGCTTCGAGCCGGTAAGCGACCGTCTGGTGCGCTACGGCCTGGGCGCCGTGAAAGGCACGGGCTCGGGCGCCATCGAGGCCATCGTGGCGGCGCGCGAGGGCACAGCCGGGCAGGGGGGCGGGCCGTTTCGCAGCCTGTTCGACTTCTGCGCCCGGGTGGACCGGCAGAAGGTGAACAAGCGTGCCGTCGAGGCGCTGATCAAGGCGGGGGCCTTTGATGCGCTGCATCCTGATCGCGCGGCGGCGCTGGCCAGCGTGAGCCTGGCCTTCGACTGGGCCGAGACGCAGGAGGCCCATGCCCTGCAAGGCGGACTGTTCGACTTTGGCGACGAGCCCGACGCGCATGGCTCTTCCACGCAGGAGCCGGCGCTGGCCCACGCCGAGCCGCAGACGCTGCGCGAGAAGCTGATGCTGGAGAAGGCGGCCCTGGGCTTCTATCTCTCCGGCCATCTGTTCGACGAGGCGGCGCAGGAGGTGCGGCGCTTTGCCCGCCGCCAGATCGCGGACCTGGCCGACTCTCGCGAGCCGCAGTTGCTGGCGGGCATCGTGGGCGAGTTGCGAGTGGTCAACGGCCAGCGCGGCCGCGCGGCGATCTTCAAGCTCGACGATGGCACCGAAGCCATCGAGAGCGTGGTCAACGAGGACTTGCTGGACGAGAGGCGCGAGTTGCTGGCCGAGGACGCGCTGCTGATCGCGCAGGGGCGCGTGCAGTTGGACCGCTTCAGCGGCGGCCTGCGCTTCACCGTGCAGCAGTTGTGGGACCTGCCCGCGGCGCGTGCGCGCTTCGGCCGCCATCTGGCCGTGTCCTTGAACGGCGGTCACCCCCCGGTGGCCGAGCTCATCCGCACCTGGCCGGCGCGGCGGCTGGACACCGAGCAGGGCGAACTGGTCCAGGGCCTGGGCGTGCGCCTGCGCCTGCAGCGCCCATCGGCCATGGCCGAGATCGACCTGGGTGAAGAGGGCCGCTTCTGGCCCTGTGACGAAGCCTTGAGCCGCTGGCGCCAGTTGGCGCACGGGGCTCAGGCCGAAGTGGTGTACGAGGCCGACTGATGGCTCGGAGCCGCCTACCGCACGCACCGTCCCGCCCTGGCCGGGCGCTGGAGGCCCGGGCGTGAGCGAAGCCCCCGTCACCGGCCTGGTGCTCAGCGGCGGCGGTGCGCGGGCGGCCTACCAGGTGGGTGTGCTGCGGGCGCTGATGCGCATGCGACGAGAGGCGGCGGCAGGCGATGGCACCAACCCCTTCGACGTGATCTGCGGCACCTCGGCCGGGGCCATCATCGCCGCGGCGCTGGCCTGCCGCGCCGACGACACCGAAGGCGCCGTGCGCGACCTGTGCGAAGTGTGGGAGAACTTCCAGGCCGAGCAGGTGTACCGCGCTGATTCGCTGGGGGTGATCCGCAGCGGCGCCCAATGGCTGACGATGCTCAGCATGGGCTGGCTGGTGGCGCGCTGGCGTCGGGCGCGGCCGAAGTCGCTGCTGGATAACAGCCCGCTGGCCGATCTGTTGTCGCGCACGGTGCTGCTGGAACGGCTGGACCGGCTGCTGGAGCAGGGACACTTGAAGGCCCTGGCCGTCACCGCATCGAGCTACACCAGCGGCGATCACTTCACGTTCTACCAGTCGGCCCAGCGGATGCAGCCCTGGTCGCGCACGCAGCGGCGCGCCGTGCCGGCACGCATCGGCCTGCACCACCTGCTCGCGTCGTCAGCCATCCCGTTCGTGTTCCCGTCCACTGAACTGGATCGGGAAGGCCATGCGGAATGGTTTGGTGATGGTTCCATGCGCCAGACCGCACCCATCTCGCCGGCCATCCACCTCGGCGCCACGCGGGTGCTGGTGATCGGCGCGGGCCGCATGCAGGAGCCCCCCGACCGGCGGGTGGCCAACCGCGGCTACCCGAGCCTGGCGCAGATCGCCGGGCACGCCATGTCCAGCATCTTCCTGGATGCCCTGGCCGTGGACATCGAGCGGCTGGAGCGCATCAACCGCACGCTGGCGCTGCTGCCGCGGGAGGCGCTGCGGGCCACGGCGCTGCGACCGGTGCAGGCCCTGGTGATCTCGCCATCACAGCGTCTGGACGACATCGCCGCCCGCCACCAGGCCCGGCTGCCGCTGCCCGTACGCACGCTGCTGCGCGGCGTGGGCGTGACCGGCCAAGGCCGGGAGGCCCAGGGGGCCACCTTGGCCAGCTACCTGCTGTTCGAGGCCGAGTACACGCGCGAGCTCATGGCGCTGGGAGAGGCGGACGCCTGCGCGCTGCGCGAGGACGTGTGGGCGTTCTTCGGCTGGGACGCCCGCGCAGACGCGGCACGCGCGGGGGTCAGGGCGGCCTGAGAGGGCTTGGTGCCGAGCTTTCGGCCACCAGGACGGGGTTGAACCGCGCGTCGTTGTACATCTTGAACTGCCGGTACACCTTGAAGTAGGCACGCCCCGCGCACGCGTCGGCGATCAGCGCAT
>CANHVY010000139.1 GCA_947464185.1 Burkholderiales bacterium | reverse complement strand
TTTCGGGCGCACGAGCGGGCGTGGCGGAATGCTTCACAAGCTCTCAGGACGCCGGGCTTGGCGCAGGATGTGCTCGATGCCTCCCAGCGAATCGATGCGGGTGGACAAGACCTCCAGTGCAATCCCCGCGTCAGCGTTCGAGGCCGCCAACGGATGGCCCGTCACCAGGATGGCGATGGCAGGCCGTTGCGCGATGTCGTTCGGTGGATGGCTCATCCAGGATGCGCCTGCGTTGCGTCAACTGGCGTGGCGCGAGCAGGGCGCATCCGGTGGCGGGGCCTGCGCGCAGAGCAGGCTGACACGATCACGGCCTTGGGCGAACTGCCGGCAGGAACGGGCCCGAGCCGCCGGCTGGCCTGGCCGCTGGAGCGCTTGGCCGGGATCGAGGCCCTGGCCTTCTGCTGCTGCCAACGGCACCGCATCGGGCCGGACTGGCGCAACACGGTGCGCGCCAAGCGCACCCGGGGCGCGGGGAGTTCCTATCCTCCGGCCTGATGGCCCGGCAGTTCACGCACCAGCACTTGGCGCAGCACCAGCTTGCGGTCGAACACCAACAGCACTTCTGTCGCCTCGCGTCCGCGCTCCGTCGTCAGCATGTCGGCGCCCGGCACGTACGACTGGCGCGAGATGCCGTGCCGTGGCTGGTAGTACTGCCAGACCTGATGACCCTGGTCGAACACGGTCTGTGTGAACGGCTGGCCCCAGCGCTGCAGGACGTCGGCGGCCAGGGTCTGGCCGGGCTGAAGGCTTGACGCAGCCTCTTTGCTGGCCGGGCTGAGGGCTTGTGGTGGGGCGCTGCCTTCCCCGCTGCCCGGGCCAGGGACCACCGTGCCGCAGCCCGCCACGCAAACGCAGAGGACCAGCCCCAGTGAAGGTCTCAGGCCGCCCGGCCGACGCAGCGCGGGCTTCATGGCAGCCCCTCGGCCAGCGGCAGCGCGCTGGGGTCGATGAAGGTTAGCTCCAGCAGCGTGTCGTCGGGCCAACTCTTGTCGGCCAGCGGCAGGCGGTGCATGTGGTCCTTCAGGTCGTGCGCCCAATCCAGCGCGCTGCTGATCACGCGCGTGGGCGTGTTGTCGCCTGCGCCATGCAGGAAGAAGTAGCTCAGCCGTTCGCGGCGCTGGCCGTGCACCAGGTCGATGGCCAGCACGGGCCGGTCGGCGAACTGGCTGTTCAGGCTGCCGGTGAAACGCGTCTCGCACAGGGAGGCCAGCGACGACAACGTGGTGCCTGTGGGCGTGAGGCCACGGCGGGCCAGCGGCGTACCCCAGTCCAGCTTGCACTGCAGCCGCAAGTCGCCTAGGCGGCGGATGTTAGGGGGCAGGCCGGGCGTGCGCACATCGCTGCGCCACGCCACCTCGCCATCGCGCAGCTTGCTGCGCACCAGGGTCTGCGGGGGCAGGGCCCGCCAGGCGGGGTCGAACGCAAAGCGCGAGAGTTCGTCCAGCGGTACGTCGATGCGGCCGCCGGGCGCCAGCACCTGGATCTGCAGGCGGTCGGCCTTGCTGCGGTCCAACCGCGTCAGCGCCCTGAAGCGCAGCTCTGCCTGTGGCGCCAGTGCCTTGAGGCGCTGGAACAGCGCCACGGCCTCGGTAAGGTCGCCCAGGGTCTTGGCGTCGCGCGGCACCAGGGATTCAGCGCGCACTTCAATCTGCTGCGACGGCGGCTCTGGCGAACTGCCTTGGGCCCAGGCGGGCACGGTGAACAACACCAGAGCCGACGCAACCACCCACAGATGCGGTGAGCGTGGCCGAGCACGGGCTGCGTGGAAGGACGGTGTCGACGGGATCTGCATTCGAAGCTTGATCCGGGAGTGAGCTGCCTGCTCAGTCTAGCGCGCAGGGGCTTGCAGGAAGCCGCGGCGCGATCAAGGGCCGGCACGGTGTCGCGACCAGGCTGGTATGCGACGCCAGTGGCGACACCAGCGGCGGGCCGTCGCCGCGCGGCATCTCGGTACGTCGTCAGCGGCCGGAGGGCGGCCCGCCCAGCGGCACCCGGGCCGTGGCCTCGCGACCGACTTCTTCCTCGCTGAGCTGGCGCTGCGCGTCGGCCTTGATGCCTTCGGCCGTGCGGGCGGTGAGCATGGTGGACTTTCAGCGCGCAGCGCTGCCTGGGTTCCACCTTCGGGTGCATCGTCGGTGCGCTGCTGGTGGGGCTGATGGCCAACTACACCGGCTACCTCGCGCCCAAGCTGGCGCTGTTCTCCAACATCGCGCTCATGGTGGCGGTGCTGCTGTGGCGGCCGCAGGGCCTGTACCCGGTGAAGTCCTGAACCGTAGCGGCCCCGCATGATCCATCGCCTGCTCTCCCACGACCTGCCGCGCAGCCGCTGGCTGGCCGCGGCGCTGCTGCTCATCCTGGTGACGCTGGCGCTGGCGCCTTTTCTGTTTCCCGGTGCGCGCGGCATCTCGGTGGCGGCAAAGATCCTGGTCTTCGTGCTGCTGGTGGCCAGCTACGACCTGCTGCTGGGCTACACCGGCATCGTCAGCTTCGCCCACACCATGTTCTTCGGCATCGGCGCCTATGGCCTGGCCATCGCCAGCGAGCGCATGGGCCCCGGCTGGGCGGCAGTGGGCCTGGGCCTGGCGGCGGCGCTGGCCGTCTCGCTGCTGCTGGCCTTGCTGATCGGCCTGTTCAGCCTGCGTGTGAAGGCCATCTTCTTCGCCATGATCACACTGGCGGTGGCCACCGCCTTCCAGACCCTGGCTTCGCAGCTGAGCGAGTTCACGGGCGGCGAGGACGGCCTGAACTTCAAGAACCCCACCTGGCTGAGCCCGTCCTTCGAGCCTTTCGAGACCGAGGTGCTGGGCCTGCTGATCGACGGCAAGACGCTGACCTACTGGCTGATCTTCGCGGTGGTGGGGGTGCTGTTCCTGGTGCTGCTGCGCATCGTGAACTCGCCCTTCGGGCGCGTGCTGCAGGCCATCCGCGAGAACGACTTCCGCGCCGAGGCGCTGGGTTTTCGGACGGTCACCTACCGCACGGTGTCCACCGTGCTGGCCGCGCTGTTCGCCACGGTGGCCGGCGCGCTGCTGGCGCTGTGGCTGCGCTACACCGGGCCGGACACCACGCTGAGCTTCGAGATCATGCTGGACATCCTGCTGATCGTGGTGATCGGCGGCATGGGCACGCTGTACGGCGCGGTGATCGGCAGCGTGCTGTTCGTGCTGGCGCAGAACTACCTGCAGGACCTGCTGAAGCTGGCCGCCGGCGCCGTGGAAGGGGTGCCGGTACTGGCGGCGGTGCTCACGCCCGACCGCTGGCTGCTGTGGCTGGGCGTGCTGTTCGTGCTGTCGGTCTACCACTTCCCCACGGGGGTGGTGGGGAGGTTGCGGGCGAGGGTGGAGGCGGGGAAGACGGTGAGGACCGGTCAGGCGCGGGCCTGAGGCTGCGCCGCACCCCCACCGTGTCGAACGCCCGCCGGCGGCCTGCCAGGCATGCCGCGCGAGAGCGCAGTGCGCCAGCGCTTGTGCGTCAACATCGGCGGTCGAACCGCATCAACTGGGCCCGGCTGTCGAAGCGCGTCTTCGACATCGGTATGCAGCACTGTCTGAAGGTAGGGGATGGGCCAGGCCTTGGACCAGGGGGTGGAATCGGGTTTGTCCGGGGCCTGTCGGGCTTGCAGAGGGTGTTTGATTTTCCTGTCTTCCCTGCTCCTCGAGCGCGCCGAGCGTGCGGCGTCGGCGCGAGTGGCGAGGTGGAACCGCGTGGCGAAACCGTCAGGGAGTGGAGCGGGGAATTGTTGTCCCGGGTGTGGGCCCGCACGCCGAATCGAAGGACGCGAGTCTTGCCACTAGGCTGAAGTTCCGCCGCCTTGCGCCCGAATTCTCCTGTTCCATCAAGCACTTGCGATGGATTTCGGGTTTGGGTTTCTGACTACGGCTGAATGGCCTGGATGAGCGCCATGGCGCGCTGTTGGTGTGCGGTGGCTGTGGTGAGCACCTCG
>CANHVY010000138.1 GCA_947464185.1 Burkholderiales bacterium | reverse complement strand
CGGCTGTGGCGCGAGATCCAGCGCCAGCTGGCCGAGGACGCCGTCAACGCCTGGATCTGGAACCCGGCGCAGGTGGCGGTGTTCCGCAAGGGCCTGAAGGGGCTGTGGAACAGCTCGCCCATCTTCGCCAACGACATGGCGGCGGTGAGCTGGGGTTGAGCACCCGCCATGGCTGAACTGCATGAGCTGAGCGCGGCCGAACTCTCGCGCCTGTACGCCACGGGCGAGGCCTCGCCCGTGGAGGTCACCCAGGCGGTGATCGCCCACATCGCGCGCTGGGAGCCGCAGCTGTGCGCGCTCTACGCCTACGACCCCGAGGGCGCGCTGGGCCAGGCGCGCGAGAGCGAAGCCCGCTGGCGCGCGGGCCGGGCGCTGTCGCCGCTGGACGGCGTGCCGCTCACGCTCAAGGAGAACATCGCCACCAAGGGCGTGCCCCTGCCTGCGGGCACCGCGGCCACGGTGCTGGTACCCGCAGCCGAGGACGCCCCGCCGGCCGCCCGGCTGCGCGAGGCCGGCTGCGTGCTGCTGGGCAAGACCACCATGCCCGACTACGGCATGCTGACCTCGGGGCTGTCGAGCTTTCACCACCTGTCGCGCAACCCCTGGAACTTGGCGCTGAACCCCGGCGGCAGCAGTGCCGGCGCGGCCGCGGCGGCGGCGGCCGGTTATGGCCCGCTGCACGTGGGCACCGACATCGGCGGCTCCATCCGCCTGCCGGCCGGGCTGTGCGGCCTGTTCGGCCTGAAACCCAGCCTCGGGCGCATTCCCATCAAGCCGCCCTATGCCGGGCGCGTGGCCGGGCCGATGACGCGCACCGTCACCGACGCCGCGCTGATGATGCGCCCGCTGACCCAGCCGGACTGGCGCGACACCACCAGCCTGCCGGCGCACGGCATCGACTGGGACGACCTGCACATCGAGTTGCGCGGCCTGCGCATCGGCCTGCAACTCGAGGCCGGCTGGGGCCTGCCGGCGGACGCGCAAACGCTGGCGGCGGTGCAGGCCGCCGCGCGCGCCTTCGAGGCGGCCGGCGCCATCGTCGAGCCTCTGGGCCCGTTTTCCACCCGCGCCATGGCCGATGGCCTGGACCGCTTCTGGCGCATGCGCTCGTACCTGGACATGAGCGCCCTGCCCGCCGAGCGCCAGGACCGGGTGCTGCCCTACATCCGCCAGTGGGTGGCCACCGGGGCGACGCTCACCGCCGCCGAGGTCTTCCACGGCTACAGCCAGATGGCGGCGCTGCGCGAGGCGGCCGTGGCCGCCTGCCAGCCCTATGACTTCGTGCTCTCGCCCGTCAACCCGGTGTCCAGCTACCCGGCGGACTGGGCCAGCCCCATCAACGACCCCGCGCGCCCGTTCGAGCACATCCCTTTCACGCTGCCCTACAACATGAGCGAGCAGCCCGCGGCCAGCATCGACTGCGGCGTGACCACGGGCGGCCAGCCCATCGGGCTGCAGATCGTGGGACATCGGCATGACGACATCGGCGTGATGCGCATGGCCCGCGCCTGGGAACAGATGCGGCCCGCGCCGCGGCCCTGGCCGCAGCCGCCGGGAACAATGCCAACGTGAATTCGCCCGACCTGCGCGGCAACCCCACGGGCACGGCGTCCAGCGCCGCGCGCGACCATGCCGAGCGCGCCTTGTGGCGCATGATGTCTTTCTACGATGCGCCGTTGGCCGATCTGGACGCCGCCGCAGCGGCCGACCCCGGCTGGGCCTTGCCGCATGTGATGAAGGCGGGCTTTCTGCTCAGCCTGACCGAGCCGGGGCTGGTGGACGAGGCCGCTGCCCACCTGGCCCAGGCCCGCGCGCTGGAGCGCAGTTGCACCCTGCGTGAACGCGCGCACCTGGAGGCCGTGCAGCAGGCTTTGGATGGCCGCTGGGCCGCGGCCTGCCGCACCTGGGACGAACTGCTGCTGGAGCACCCGCGCGACGCCCTGGCGCTGCAATGGGCCCAGCTGTGGGACTTCTACCGCGGCGACGCCGCCGGGCTGCGCCTGCGCGCGGCGCGCGCCCTGCCCGAATGGGACGAGGCGGACCCGCTCTACGCCTACGTGCTGTCGCTGCACGCCTTCGGCCTGGAGGAGTGCAACCTCTACCCGCAGGCCGAGGAGGCCGGCCGCCGGGCCCTGCAACTCAACCCGCGCGTGCCCTGGGCGGTGCACGCCGTGGCCCATGTGATGGAGATGCAGGGCCGCTTCGAGGAAGGCGCGGCCTGGCTGCGCCAGCACCAGGGCGTGTGGGCCGAGGGCAACGGCTTCGCCTGCCACCTGTGGTGGCACAAGGCCTTGTTCCGCCTGGAGGGGCTGGACACGGCGGGCGTGCTGCGCATCGTCGACCGGCAGCTCAGCGGTGACGCGCTGCAGATCACGCTGCAGCGCGTGGACGCCGCGGCCCTGCTGTGGCGGCTGCACCTGGTCGGCGAAGACGTGCAGGCGGCCGCGCGCGCGCTGGCCCAGGGCTGGTCGCTGCAG
Source organism: Burkholderiales bacterium (assembly GCA_947464185.1). Lineage (GTDB taxonomy): Bacteria > Pseudomonadota > Gammaproteobacteria > Burkholderiales > Burkholderiaceae_C > Rubrivivax. The sequence continues at coordinate 1,467 of CANHVY010000138.1, read as the reverse complement.
GGCGGGCTGGCCGGCTACTACGCCTTCAACGACGTCCACGCCATGGCCGCGCTGCTGATCGCCCGCGAGGTGGGGCGGGCGGAGTCCTGGCTGGCCCGCTGCGCCCAGCGCGCCATGGCGGCGGACGACGCCCGGCGCGCCAACCACAAGATGGCCCGCGAGGTGGGCCTGCCGCTGATGCGCGCGCTGCTGGCGCTGACGCGTGGCGATGCCGATGGCGCGGCCGACATGCTCTACCCCGTGCGCGCCGGGGCCCAGCGCTTCGGCGGCAGCCATGCCCAGCGCGACCTCATCGACCAGACCCTGTTGGCGGCCAGCGCACGCGGCAGCCGGCGGTCGCTGGGCCGCGCCCTGCTCAACGAGCGCCGCCTGGCCAAGCCCCTGACCCCGCTGACCCGGCACTGGATGGAGCGCATGGCCGTTCCGGAGCACGTCAGGGCATGACCGGTCCAGCCGGCTCCTGCGTGTGCCCTTCGCCGCGTGCGGCCGGGGGGCGCGCCGCTTGACGCCGCGCGCCCAGCTGGTCACCGGCACCCTCTTCGCCCTCCTGGCCGGCCTGATGTGGGGGCTGGTGTTCGTGGCGCCGCTGCTGCTGCCGGACTACCCGGCGGCGCTGCAGTCCTTCGCCCGCTACCTGGCCTTCGGCCTGATCGCCCTGCCCCTGGCGTGGTGGGACCGGGTGCAACTCGCCCGCCTGACCCGGGCCGACTGGATCGAGGCGCTGAAGCTCTCGGCGGTGGGCAACCTCTTGTACTACCTGTTCCTGGCGGCGGCCATCCAGCGCGCGGGCGGGCCGCTGCCCACCATGATCATCGGCGCCTTGCCGGTGGTGATTGCCATCGTCTCCAACCTGCGCAGCTCGCAGGTGGTGCGTCTGCGGGACGGGCGCCTGCCCTGGCGACGGCTGGCGCCTTCGCTGTTGCTCATCGCCGCCGGCATCGCCTGCGTCAACCATGTGGAGTTGGCGCGGCTGCAGACAGACGCTTCGGCAGGGCAGGTAGCCGACGCTGCGCTGGGCCTGAGCCGTTACGCCCTGGGGGCCCTGCTGGCCGTGGGCGCGGTGGCCTGCTGGACCTGGTACCCCATCCGCAATGCCGACTGGCTGCGGGCGCATGCCGACCGCTCGCCGCGCGCCTGGGCCACGGCCCAGGGCGTGGCCACCTTGCCGCTGGCCGCCCTGGGCTTCGCCTTGTTCTGGGTCTGGAACGAGGCCGGCGGCGGGGCTGGGGCCGGGATCGAAAGCGCAGCCTCCTTGACCCAGGGCCGGACGGCCTTCGAGATGCCCTTCGGCCCGACGCCCGGGCTCTTTCTCGGCCTGATGTTCTCCATCGGGCTGTTCGCCTCCTGGCTCGGCACCTTGTGCTGGAACGAGGCCAGCCAGCGACTGCCGCCTTCGCTGGTGGGTCAGTTGATCGTCTTCGAGACCCTGGCCGCGCTGGGGTATGCCTGGGCGCTGCGCGGCCAGTG
>CANHVY010000137.1 GCA_947464185.1 Burkholderiales bacterium | reverse complement strand
CCCGTGGCACTTCTTGAACTTGCGGCCGCTGCCGCAGGGGCAGGGGTCGTTGCGGCCGGGGGTTGGGGCCGCGCGCAGCGGGGCGCGCTTGGGCGGGTGGTCGATCCACCAGATGCGCAGGTCCTGCACCGCAAAGCAGGCCTCGTCGACCAACTCGTCGCGGGTGGGGTCGGCCTCTTTCCAGCCCTTGGCGGCGAAGGTGCGGAACTCGTCGCTGCGCGGGTCCATCGCCAGTGCGGCCACGGTCTCCAGCAGTTCGCCGTAAATCTCGGCATGCTCGTCATCCGGGTCGGCATCGGGCCAGTCGGCCGCGAAGTCGTCCACCGCCCGGAAGAACCCCAGCGCCCAACTGGCGCCGGTGTGCAACTGGGCAGCATCTTCGGCCGTGCCCAGGCCCTCTTCCACCACCTGCTGGCGGGTGGTGTCGTCCCACACCTGCATCAAAGGCGCCAGGCGCAGCTGCTCAGGATCGTCGAGCAAGGACTCGGGCTCCAGGCCCGCGCGCAACTGGTTCAGCCTGCCCTCCAGGGCCTGGAAGGCGGCGGCCTCGTCGGCAGGGTCGGCAAAGGCGCGGCCGAAAGCCTCGCCGCACATCAGGGGCAGGGCTTCCTCCAGCGGAATGGCGCGCCAGCTGGCCGCCACCGCCGTCAGGTAACCATCCACCCACTCGGTGTGGAGGGTGTCGTCAAAGCCCCCCAGGCGCCGGCAGATGCCGTCGAAGGCCTCGATGACGGGGTCTGTTGCTTCGATTTGCTCGGGTTCCTGAGCTGGGCCGGGTTGGGACAAGGTTTCGTAACGCCCTTCGACAGGCTCAGGGCGAACGGAAGCAGACTCCTGCTCGGGGACGGATTGCCGTTCGGGCTGAGCTTGTCGAAGCCCAGCAGGTTCATCCGAGGCGCTCAAGCCCGTTCCCCCACCCAGCCCGCCACCGAGGCCAGCGCCTTCGGGAGGGCAGCCGCATCGGTGCCGCCGGCCATGGCCATGTCGGGCTTGCCGCCGCCCTTGCCGCCCACCTGCTGGGCCACGAAGTTCACGAGCTCCCCTGCCTTGACGCGGCCGATGCTGTCGGCCGTCACGCCTGCGGCCAGCTGCACCTTGCTGCCGTCCACGGCGGCCAGCACGATGGCGGCGGTCTTGAGCTTGTCCTTGAGCTTGTCCAGCGTCTCGCGCAGGGTCTTGGCGTCCGCGCCTTCCAGCATGGCGGCCAGCACCTTCAGGCCCTTGACGTCCACGGCCTGGGCCATGAGTTCGTCGCCTTGGGCAGAGGCCAGCCTGCCCTTGAGCGCGGCAATCTCCTTTTCCAGCGCGCGCACCTGTTCCAGCACCGCGCTCACCCGACCCGGCACCTCCAGCGGCGTGACCTTCAGCGCACCGGCCACGCCACCCAGCGTGCCCTCGAGCTGCTGCAGGTAGGCCAGCGCGCCCTCACCCGTGACCGCCTCGATGCGGCGGATGCCCGCGGCAACGCCGCCCTCGCCCACCACCTTGAACAGGCCGATGTCGCCCGTGCGCTGCACGTGCGTGCCGCCGCACAGCTCGCGCGAGGAGCCGATGTCCAGCACGCGCACCTCGTCGCCGTACTTCTCGCCAAACAGCATCATGGCGCCCAGCTTCTGCGCCTCGTCGATCGGCAGCACACGCGCCTGGGTGGCGGCGTTGGCCAGGATCTCGGCATTCACCAGGGCCTCCACCTGCGCGATCTGCGCGTCCGTGACCGGGGCGTTGTGCGCGAAGTCGAAGCGGGTGCGCTCGGCCGTCACCAGCGAGCCCTTCTGCTGCACATGCGCCCCCAGCACCTCGCGCAGCGCCTTGTGCATGAGGTGGGTGACGCTGTGGTTGCGCATGGTGCGGGTACGCTCTTCGCCGTTCACCCGGGCCACGAACACGTCCCCCAACTCGACCTCGCCCTCCAGGATGCGGCCCTGGTGCCCATGCACGCTGGCCTGGATCTTGATGGTGTCTTCCACCGCGAACCGGGCCCGCTGGTTGCGCAGCTCGCCCGTATCACCCACCTGCCCGCCGCTCTCGGCGTAGAACGGCGTGTGGTCCAGCACGATCACCACGTCGTCACCTGCCTTGGCGCGCGTGACGGGCGTACCGTCCACGTAAAGGGCCGTCACCTTGGAGTGCTCGCACACCAGGTGCTCGTAGCCGTGGAAGGCGGTGGCGTCACCCGAATACTCCAGGCCCGCCGCCATCTTGAACTTCGCGGCGGAGCGGGCCTGCTCTCGCTGGCGGTTCATGGCGGCGTTGAAGCCTGCCTCGTCCACAGACACGCCGCGCTCGCGGCACACGTCGGCCGTCAGGTCCAGCGGGAAGCCAAAGGTGTCGTGCAGCTTGAAGGCGGTCTCGCCGTCGATGCCGCTGCGGCGCCCGGCGTCTGTGGCCAGGGCCGTCTCCAGGATCTCCATGCCATTGGCAATGGTCTGGAAGAAGCGCTCCTCCTCCTGCTTCAGCACCTCGGTCACGCGCACGGCCTCGCGCCGCAGCTCGGGGTAGGCATCACCCATCTCGGCGGCCAGCGGCTGCACCAGCTTGTGGAAGAAGGGCTTGCGCGCGCCCAGCTTGTAGCCGTGGCGGATGGCGCGGCGGGCAATGCGGCGTAGCACGTAGCCCCGGCCTTCGTTGCCCGGGATCACACCGTCCACCACCGTGAAGGAGCAGGCACGGATGTGGTCGGCAATCACCTTCAGGGAGGGCGTGAGCAGGTCGATGTCGGCGGCACCGCCTGAAGCCACCACGGCGTCGCGCGTGGCCAGCAGCAGGTTGCGGAACAGGTCGATCTCGTAGTTGCTGTGCACGTGCTGCAGCACCGCCGCCAGGCGCTCCAGGCCCATGCCGGTGTCCACGCTGGGCTTGGGCAGGCGGTGCATCACACCGTCTTCGGTGCGGTTGAACTGCATGAAGACGTTGTTCCAGATCTCGATGTAGCGGTCGCCGTCCTGCTCGGGGCTGCCGGGAGGGCCTCCTGCCACCTCGGGGCCGTGGTCATAGAAGATCTCGGAGCACGGCCCGCAGGGGCCGGTGTCGCCCATCATCCAGAAGTTGTCGGACATGTAGCGTCCGCCCTTGTTGTCGCCGATGCGCACGATGCGCTCGGCCGGCAGGCCGATCACCTTCAGCCAGATGTCGTAGGCCTCGTCGTCCTCGGCATAGACCGTGGCCCAGAGCTTGTCCTTGGGCAGCTTGAAGTGCTCGGTGAGCAACTCCCAGGCGAACGAGATGGCATCGTGCTTGAAGTAGTCGCCAAACGAGAAGTTGCCCAGCATCTCGAAGAAGGTGTGGTGGCGTGCGGTGTAGCCCACGTTCTCCAGGTCGTTGTGCTTGCCGCCGGCGCGGATGCACTTCTGGGCCGTCGCCGCCCGCGTGTAGGGGCGCTTGTCGAAGCCCAGGAACACGTCCTTGAACTGGTTCATGCCCGCGTTCGTGAACAGCAGCGTGGGGTCGTCACCCGGCACCACGGGGCTGGAGGCCACGGCTTGGTGGCCTTTGGACTCGAAGAACTTCAGGAAGGTGGAGCGAATGTCGGAGGCTTTCATGGGGAGCTCGAAGTCACGGATGGTTCTGGAAGAGGGGTGCAAGACCGGACACACAACAGCCGAAAGAAGGGGCGCTGGCGGTTGGCTGCCAAGTCAGGTCATGGTCTGGGGGTTGAGATACAGCGGCACGCCGACCCGCCGGGCTGCTTCGCCCAGCACGCGGTCTTTGGTTGCCAAAGGCAGACGCTGGCGCAAGGCAGTGTCGAGGTAGCAGGCATCGTAGGACGTCAGCCCCCAGTCGCATGCCAGGCGCGTCCACAGGGCGACGTCCGGCGCAACGGGCACCACCCGCATCTGCACGCGCTCCAGCCGGCCCCAGGCGTCATCGAGCGCCGCAGCAGTGATGCGCCCGCGGCGCAAGGCACGGGACAGGATGTTGGCCAACTCCAGGTGCCACAGCGCGGGCACCCAGACCTGT
>CANHVY010000136.1 GCA_947464185.1 Burkholderiales bacterium | reverse complement strand
CTCGGCGTCGGCGTCATAGAGCTTGAGCAGGACGTCCTTGGCGTCCTCTATCAGGGCCGGTATGCGCCGGGCCCGCAGCCGCAACAGGCGGAACACCGGCAGGTCCTCGTCGTGCACGGAGAACAGCACGCCCTCTCGCAGGATGAAGGCCACACGCACGTTGCGCGAGGGCTTGCCATCCGGGCCGTCCTCGCTGTCGATGAGGAAGTCCGAACGGATGTGCAACTCGCCGTTGTCCTCTTCGTAGAAGCGTGCTGACTCTTCCAGATCGTCATCGACCGCGTCATCGGGGATGGACAGGCCGAAGCGCTGGTTGACCCAGGCCTTCTCGTCGCGGCTGGGGGACTCCAGATCCACCCACACCGGGTGCAGTCCGGCCAGGGCGTCCTGGGTGTCGATATCGTGCTGGATGAGCCGGCCGTGGGCCAGCGTGAAGACGTTGAGCATCGGGTTCTCCGTCGCCGGCTCATAGGCCAGCGGCGCGGGGTTCAAGGGGTGGGTACCGCCTCGCCCCGGATGGGCCACCGGTTCAGGCCGGGCGGGCCGCGATGCCGAAGCGGACGGTCACCGAGGGTGACTCTGGTCCAAGGAAGGTCTCCGAAATGGGAACGCGCAATTATGAACCGCCGAGCCGCCTCTGCCCCTGGGCGACGCCACGGGATACAGGTGGTGACGGGTGCACGGCCCAAGCCACGCGACAATTCGCTCCATGTGGATTTCGAAGAACCGAGAGTCCGGAACCCTGCGCATGGGCATCCCGCCGTCACCGTCGGCACGGTGGACCTGGACCGCGTCGACCGAGACCGCCGCGCTGGTGCTGAGCCTGTTCTGGCTGCTGTCGGCCAACCGTCCTTTTCTCAGCGCCGCTCTGAAGGGCCGCGAATGGGCCGACCCCGGCGCCTGGGGCTTCGCACTCGCGCTGGCGGTGGTGGTGCTGGCGCTGCATTTCCTGCTGGTGGCTCTGTTGGGCGTGCGCCACGCGTTCAAGCCCCTGGCGGCAGTGCTGATCTTGGGCACGGCGTTTGCCAGCCACTTCATGGACCGGTTCGGCGTCTACCTCGACCCGTCCATGCTGCGCAACGTGCTGCGCACCGATGCCAAGGAGGCCGGCGAACTGTTCAGCTGGTCTCTGCTGCCGCATCTGCTGTGGCAGGCGGGCCTGCCCCTGCTGTTGCTGTGGCGTCTGCGGCTGAAGCCCCGGCGCTGGACGCGTGCATTGCTGGTGCGGGCCGGGGCGTTCGTGGCCGCGGTGCTGGTGATCGTGGGGGCCATCCTCGCAGTCTTCCAGCCCTTCTCGTCGCTGATGCGAAACCAGAAGGAACTGCGCTACCTGATCACCCCAGCCAATTACCTCTGGTCCATAGGCAGCGTGCTGGCGGCCGATGCCAAGGGCGCCGCCGCGCCGCGCCAAGCCCTGGGGCTGGACGCCGCCCCCGGCCCGAACTTCGCCCAGCGCACGCGGCCGCTGGTGCTGGTCTTCGTCGTGGGCGAGACAGCGCGGGCGGCGAACTGGGGCTTGTCCGGCTACGCGCGCCAGACCACGCCGCAATTGGCCGCCACGCCAGGCCTGATCAACTTCGCCCAGGTGACGAGTTGCGGCACCAACACCGAGGTGTCTCTGCCCTGCATGTTCGCCCCGGTGGGCCGGCGGGCCTATGACGAAGAGCGCATCCGCGGCAGCGAGTCGTTGCTGCACGTGCTCGCCCGTGCCGGCGTGGGCGTGCAGTGGGTGGACAACCAATCGGGCTGCAAGGGGGTGTGCGAGGGTCTGCCCAATGCTTTCGTCAAGGACTGGCACCCAGCCGGCCTGTGCGAGGGCGGGCGCTGCCTGGACGCAGGCCTGCTGCACGGCCTGGACGAACGGCTGGCACAGGCCAAAGGGACGCAGACCCTGTTCCTGCACCAGTTGGGTAACCACGGGCCGTCGTACTTCCGGCGCCATCCTCCGGCCTTCGCGCAGTTTCAGCCGGCCTGCCAGAAGGACGACCTGCGGCTGTGCACGCGTGAGGAGATCGTCAACGCCTACGACAACGCCCTGCTCTACACCGACCACCTGCTGGCCACGCTGATCCAGCGCCTGAAAGCGCAAGCCGACAAGGTGGACTCCGTGGTTCTTTACGTCTCCGATCATGGAGAGTCCCTGGGGGAGAACGGCGTGTTCCTGCACGGTCTGCCTTACGCCATCGCACCCGATGTACAGAAGCGCGTGCCCATGGTGATGTGGTTCAGCCCACGCTTTGCCCAGGCCCGGGGGCTGGACCTGGGATGCCTGGCCCGGCGCGCTGCGCAGCCGGCCACGCACGACCACCTGTTTCACACCGTGCTGGGTCTGGTGGACGTGCGTACGGCACTGCATGAGAAGGCGTGGGACCTGAGTGCAGAGTGCGTCAAGCCATGACGCCCGGGGCAAGCCCTGCCAGTCAACGCCCGTCCAGCCATCGCACCGATGCTCTGGTGACAGGGGTGGGACTGCTGGCCTTGCTGGCCTGGGACGCCAGCCCGCTCGATCTCACGCTGATCCATGCCGTGGGCTCCACCACCGGCTTCGCCCTGCGTGACAGCTGGTGGACCAGTGGCTTGCTCCACAGCGGCGGACGGCTGCTGGGCTGGCTGGTGCTGGCCGCCCTGGTGGTCAACATCTGGCGGCCGTGGTGGGAGGGCCCCAGCCGGCGCGAACGCGTGACCTGGGTGCTGATCACCTTGGTCTGCCTGCTGCTGGTGCCGGCGCTCAAGCGCATCAGCGCCACCAGTTGCCCCTGGGACCTGCAGGTCTTCGGCGGAGTGGCGGCTTATGTCTCCCACTGGCAGTTCGGCGTGAAGGACGGCGGCCCAGGACACTGCTTCCCGTCGGGCCACGCCGTGGCAGCCTTCGCTTTCATCTCAGGTTGGTTCGCGCTGCGACCGCACGCACCGAAAACGGCGCGCTGGTGGCTGGCCGGGGTGCTGGTCCTGGGCGTGCTGTTCGGCTGGGCGCAGATGGTGCGTGGGGCGCATTACGTCAGCCACACCTTGTGGTCGGCGTGGATCTGCTGGACGGCGTGCGCGTTGCTGAACCCGCTGTTCAGCCGCCCGCAGGCCGCGCCAGTTCCTGCCGCATGGCCTCGATGACGGACCGGTAATCGGGTTTGCCGAAGATGGCGCTGCCGGCCACGAAGGTGTCGGCGCCGGCGTCGGCCACGCGGCGGATGTTGTCCACCTTGATGCCGCCATCGACTTCCAGACGGATGTCGCGGCCGGTGGCGTCAATCAGCTTGCGCACGCGCTCGATCTTGCGCAAGGCGCCCTCGATGAAGCTCTGCCCGCCAAATCCCGGGTTCACGCTCATGATGAGCACCAGGTCCAGCTGGTCGATGGTCCACTCCAGCACGTCCAGCGAGGCCGCGGGGTTGAACACCAGGCCAGTCTTGCAGCCCTCAGCGCGGATGAGCTGCAGCGTGCGGTCCACATGCGCGCTGGCCTCCGGGTGAAAACTCACCAGATCGGCGCCGGACTTCGCGAAGGCCTGGGCCAGCGCATCCACCGGCTGCACCATCAAATGCACGTCGATCGGCGCGGGCGTGCCATCAGGCTTGACCGCGTGCGGACGCAGGGCCTGACACACCATCGGACCGAAGGTCAGGTTGGGCACGTAATGGTTGTCCATCACGTCGAAGTGGATCCAGTCCGCTCCGGCCGCCAGCACGTTGCGCACCTCCTCGCCCAGACGGGCGAAGTCAGCCGAGAGAATGGACGGGGCGATGCGGTAAAGGGTCATACAGTCGATCTTAAACTCGACCCATGTCTAAACCCGAGTTCAGCTCCAGCGTGCGCGTGCAGTACCTGCCGGACCGCTCCAACCCGCCCGAGGGGCCCTTTGCCTTCGCGTACACGGTCACGATCCGCAACACCGGAGACTGCACGGCCCAGCTCGTGGCGCGGCAGTGGCTGGTCACCGATGCCCATGGCCGCACACAGGAAGTGCGGGGCCTGGCCGTAGTGGGCCACCAGCCGGTGCTCAAGCCAGGCGAGGTGTTCGAGTACAACAGCTGGACCCAGGTGGCCACGCCGCACGGCAGCATGAAGGGCACCTTCTTCTGCATGACGGAGGACGCGCG
>CANHVY010000135.1 GCA_947464185.1 Burkholderiales bacterium | reverse complement strand
GACCGTGAAGTCCGTCTCCCACTTCGGCGTCTCCACCGCGGTGGGCAGAAAGTAATCCATCAGGGTGTTGCCCAGCAGGTTGCCCTGCGCGTCGAAAGGCATCTGCTGACCCATCGCCACCGCAAATCCCTCGGTCAGGCCCCCGTGGATCTGGCCCTCGATGATCATCGGGTTGATGCGGGTGCCGCAATCATCCAGCGCGTAGAAGCGCCGGATCTTCGTCTCGCCCGTGGCGCGGTCGATGTCCACCACGCACAGGTAGATGCCGAAGGGGAAGGTGAAGTTGGGCGGGTCGTAGTAGTGCACCGCCTCCAGGCCCATCTCCAGCCCGGCCGGCACGTTGTTGTAAGCGGCCCAGGCGATGTCTTTCATGGTCTTGTGACGAGAGGCGTCGCCCTTGACGTTGAAGCGGTCGATCTCCCAGTCCAGGTCGTTCTCCCCCACTTCCAGCAGGTGGGCAGCGATCTTGCGCGCCTTGGCGTGGATCTTGCGCGAAGCCAGCGCGATGGCCGCCCCCGCCACCGGGGTGGAGCGGCTGCCATAGGTGCCCAGGCCGTAGGGGGCGGTAGAGGTGTCGCCCTCCTCCACCTGGATCACCTCGCTGGGAATGCCCAGTTCGGTGGCGATGATCTGCGCGTAGGTGGTCTGGTGGCCCTGGCCCTGGGTGATGGTACCCATGCGGGCGATGGCGCTGCCGGTGGGGTGGATGCGGATCTCGCAGGAGTCGAACATGCCCACGCCGAGGATGTCGCACATCTTGCTGGGGCCGGCACCCACCACCTCGGTGAAGGTGACCAGGCCGATGCCCATGAGCGTGGGTGAGTTCGGGTCGGCCCGTCTGGCCGCCTGCTCGGCGCGCAGTGCCTTGTAGTCCACCGCGTTTAGCACCTTGTCCAGCGCCGTCTGGTAGTCGCCCGAGTCGTACTCGAAGCCGAAGGCGCTGGTGTAGGGGAACTGCTCCTTGCGGATGAAGTTCTTGGCGCGGATCTCGGCCTTGTCCATGCCGAGCTTCTGCGCCAGCACGTCCACCATGCGTTCGATCAGGTAGACGGCCTCCGTCACGCGGAAGCTGCAGCGGTAGGCCACGCCACCGGGGGCCTTGTTGGTGTAGACACCCTTCACGCTGGCATGTGCGGCGGGGATGTCATAGGAACCCGAGCAGATGTGGAACAGGCCTGCAGGGAACTTGGTCGGGTCGGCGCAGGCGTCAAACGCGCCGTGGTCGGCCACCACGTTGACGCGCAAGCCGGTGATCTTGCCGTCGGCCGTGGCGGCGATCTCGCCGTCCATGTGGTAATCGCGAGCAAAGGCGGTGGAGGAGATGTTCTCGATGCGATCTTCCACCCACTTCACCGGCTTGCCCAGCACGATGCTGGCCACGATGGCGCACACATAGCCCGGGTAGACGCCCACCTTGTTGCCGAAGCCACCGCCAATGTCAGGCGACACGATGCGCACCTTGCTCTCGGGGATGCCCGACAGCAGCGACACCACCGTGCGCACCACGTGGGGCGCCTGCGAGGTCATGAAGGTGGTGAGTTCGCCTCGCACCGGGTCGAAGCTGGCGACACAGCCGCAGGTCTCCAGCGGGCAGGGGTGCACACGCGGGTAGAAGATGTGCTCCTTCACCGTCACGGGCGCGGCGGAGAAGGCCGCATCCGCTGCAGACTTGTCGCCCGCATCCCAGGTGAAGATGTGGTTGTGGTGCTCGCGCGGGCCGTGGGCGCCGCTGGTCTTGCCGGCCAGGTCCTCGCGGATGACGGGCGCATCGGGCTTGAGCGCCTCGTAGGGGTCGATCACCACCGGCAGCTCTTCGTACTCGACCAGCACCGCTTCCACGCCGTCAGCCGCGGCGTAGCGGTCTTCAGCGATGACCACGGCCACTTCCTGCATCTGGAAGTGCACCTTGCCATCAGCCAGCACGGCGGCCACGTCGCCAGCCAGCGTGGGCATCCAGTGCAGCTTCAGGGGCTTGAGGTCCTCGGCCGTGAGCACGGCGATCACCCCGGGCACCTTCAGCGCCTCGATCTTGTCGATCTTCTTGATGCGGGCATGGGCCAGCGGGCTGCGCACGATGTCCATATGCAGCATGCCGGGCATCTTGATGTCATCGACGTAGTGGCCCTTGCCCTGGATGAAACGGGCGTCTTCCTTGCGCAGGCGGCTGTCGCCCATGCCTTGCAGCGCAGCGCTGCGCTCGAGCAGCTTCGGGTCGGTGGGTGCGTTCATGCGGTCGTCTCCTGGTAGGCGGACGGTGTCGGTTCGTGGGGAGTCGGCGTCACGCAGCAGGCGTCACGCCGTGGCAGTGGCCGCATCGCGAAGCTTGTTCGCCGCGTACTGCACCGACTTCACGATGTTCTGGTAGCCCGTGCAGCGGCACAGGTTGCCGCTCATGCCCGCGCGGATCTCTTCCTCGCTGGGGTTGGGGTTCTCCTGCAGGAAGCGGTAGGCCCGCATCAGCATGCCCGGCGTGCAGAAGCCGCATTGCAGGCCGTGCTCCTTGTAGAAGCCCTCCTGCACCGCGTGCAGCACGCCCGCCTGGGCCAGGCCCTCGACCGTCAAGACTTCGGAGCCGTCGCACTGCACGGCCAGGTGGGTGCAGCCCTTGACCGAGTGCCCGTCCACGTCCACGGTGCAGGCGCCGCAGTGGCTGGTTTCGCAGCCAATGTGCGCCCCGGTGAGGTTGAGCTTTTCGCGCAGGAAGTGCACCAGCAGGGTACGGGGCTCGACAGCCTCTTCGTGGGTGCGGCCGTTGACCGTCACCGAGATCAGTTTCTTTGCCATGAGGTTTCTCCTGTGTCGGCGGGGTCAGGCGCAGCGGGCGGCGGCAGCGCGGATGGCACGCTTGAGCATCTGGCCGGCCATCGCCGTCTTGTATTCGACGTCACCTCGCAGATCCTCGGCCGGATCGCAGATGGCCATGGCGGCATCAGCGGCGGCGTTGATGCTGGCGTCACTCAGCGGCTTGCCGAGCAAGGCATCCTCGGCCCCGGTGGCGCGCAGCGCCGTGGGGCCGACATTGGTCAGGCCGATGCGGGCGTGGGTGACGGTACCTGCACTCATGCGCAGCACCACAGCAGCGCCGGCGGTGGCCCAGTCGCCGGTCTTGCGCTTGAGCTTTTCGTAGGCCCACCCCGTGCCCGCGGCGAAGGCGGGCACCCGGATCGCGACCATGATCTCGTCGTCGGCCAGCGCTGTGGCGTAGGTGCCCAAGAAGAAGTCATCGGCCTTGACGCTGCGCCTGCCCTTGGGGCCCTCGAGCACGAAAGTGGCGTCCAGGGCCAAGGCCAGTGCCGGATGGTCGTTGGCCGGGTCCCCATGGGCGATGTCGCCGCCGATGGTGCCGCGGTTGCGCACCTGCGGGTCGGCAATCAGCCGAGGTGCCTCGGCCAGCAAGGGCACCTTGGACTGGAGCAGCGCAGAGCGGATCAGCTCGTTCTCCACCGTCATGGCGCCAATCACGACGTCCGGCCCGTCCTCGCAGATGCCGCGCAACTCGGGGATGCGGTTGATGTCGATCAGGTGCGCCGGCTGCGCAAAGCGCAACTTCATCATCGGCAGGAGGCTGTGGCCACCCGCCAGGAGCTTGGCGTCGCTCCCCAGGCTGCCCAGCAGCGAGACGGCTTCACCAACCGATTTCGGCGCGTGGTAATCAAAACTCGGAGGAATCATGCGGTGCTCCTGCATTCTGTGACACCAAGCTACCCGAAGCGGGCTGCCTAGCCGTTGCGCATTGTTGGAGAAGCACCAATCCGTGCTGCCTTGTCGGGCTTTGTCCTTCACGGGCCAGACCCGTGCAAAACCAGGGCAGCTTCCCTCGTAAAGGTGCATGGCGCCAGCCCAGGCCAGCGCAAACCCCCTAAGGGTAAACAGGGGGGGGCACAGCGCCCAGCATCCTCCAGAAACGCGACACCCGGTGGGCTCGCCGCGCACCGGGTGTGGGAAACAGGGACACCGGTGCAGCAGCACCGGCATCAGGACAGGAGGCCTACTTCCTTCGCAGCTTGGCGATGGCGGCCAACTGGGCCGCCATGGCGGCGAACTCGCTCTGCGCGGCAGCCAGGTCGATGTCGCTCTTGGCGTTCTTCATCGCTTCTTCGGCCGCCTT
>CANHVY010000134.1 GCA_947464185.1 Burkholderiales bacterium | reverse complement strand
CACACCCACGGCGACATCGCCCGGCTGCGCGACGAACTCATCAGCGAACACCGCCGCGCCATGGGCAGCGACGAGGGCCTGGTGATCGGGCTGCAGCTCACGCACTCGGGGCGCTTTTGCAAACCCGACGACCCTGCGCGCATGGAGCCGCAGGTGCTGTTCCACCACCCGCTGCTGGACGGAAGGTTCGGGCCGGCCGAGCGTATACGCGTGATGCAGGACGGCGACATCCGCGCCCTGATCGACGACTTCGTCACCGCTGCGAAGCGGGCGCGCGACATCGGCTTTGACTTCGTCGACCTCAAGCACTGCCACGGCTACCTGGGGCACGAGTTCCTGGCGGCCAAGACGCGCCCGGGTGACTACGGTGGCTCGTTGGAGAACCGCACACGCTTCCTGCGCGAGCTGGTGGCCGGCATCCGCGCCGAGGCACCCGGCCTGGAGATGGGCGTGCGGCTGTCAGCCTTCGACTTCCTGCCCTACCGACCGGACCCCGCACGCTCCACGCCTGAGTTGCTGGGCCCGGGCGTGCCCGTGGACCACGCCAGCGCCCTGCCCTACCGCTACGGCTTCGGCCCGGACGAGCAGGACCCCACCCGATCGGGCCTGGAAGAGGCGATGGCCTTCATCGAGGTGGCGCGCGGCCTGGGCCTGCGCCTGTTCAACATCACGCTGGGCAGCCCGTACTACAACCCGCACCTCACCCGTCCGGCGCTGTACCCACCTTCCGATGGCTACCAGCCACCGGAAGACCCGCTGGTGGGCGTGATGCGCCACCTCGCCGCCGTGCGCGACCTGAAGCAGCGCTTCCCGGATCTGGTGTTCACCGGCAGCGGCTACACCTACCTGCAGGAGTTCCTGCCGCAGGTGGCGCAGGCGGTGGTGCGCGAGGGCTGGACGGACTTCGTCGGTCTGGGCCGGCTGATGCTGTCCTATCCGGATCTGCCGGCCGACCTGCTGGCCGGCCGCCCGCTGCAGCGCAAGCGGCTGTGTCGCACCTTCAGCGACTGCACCACCGCGCCGCGCAATGGCATGGTCTCGGGCTGCTACCCGCTGGATGCCCATTACAAGAAGTCGCCCGAGATGGCGCGGCTGACACTGGTGAAGAAGGCGGCGAGGCTGGCATGAGCGACGCAGCAGCAACCCAAGGCCTGCCAGGCGCCTTCGAGGACGAGGCCCACCTGGAAGAGGTGATGACGCGGCCCTCGGCGGCACTGATGCAGGATATGGCCGCGCTGGAAGGCGACCTCCTGGTGCTGGGCGTGGGCGGCAAGATGGGCCCCACCCTGGCGCGCATGGCCAAGCGCGCGGCACCGCACAAGCGTGTCATCGGGGTGGCGCGCTTCTCCGAGCCCGGGTTGAAGGACCGGCTGCAGGCACACGGCATCGAGTGCATTGAAGCCGACCTGCTGTCGGCGCAGACGCTCGAAGCATTGCCCGACGTGCCCAACGTCGTCTTCATGGCCGGGCGCAAGTTCGGCAGCCGGGGCAGCGAGTGGCTGACCTGGGCCATGAATGCGCATGTGCCCGCCTTGGTGGCCCAGCGCTTCGCGCGTTCGCGCCTCGTGGTGTTCTCCACAGCCTGCGTCTACCCCTTCGTGCCAGTGGACGGCCCGGGCGCGCCCGAGGAGGCGCCGCTGACGCCGCCGGGCGAGTACGCAAACTCCTGCGTCGCACGCGAACGGATGTTCGAGCACTTCTCGCACGTCCACAGCACACCGGGCGTGCGCCTGCGGCTGTCCTACGCCATCGACATGCGCTACGGCGTGCTGCACGACCTGGCGGTCCGCATCCTGGCGGGCGAGGCCGTGCCCCTGGCCATGGGACATGCCAACCTGATCTGGCAGGGCGATGCCAACGAACGCGCGCTGCGCTCGCTGCGGGTGTGCGAAGCACCGTCCAGGCCGCTGAACCTGAGCGGGCCGAAGGTGTCCATCCGCGCAGCCGCGCTCGGCCTGGGCCAGCGCCTGCAGCGTGAGGTGCGCTTCGAAGGGCAAGAGGCGCCCACCGCCTGGCTGGTCGACTGCGCGCAGGCCGACCGGCTCTGGGGCCCGCCCGCCGTGGACCTGGAGATCCTGCTGGACTGGACGGCCGCCTGGGCGCAGCGCGGGGGCCGCTCGCTGGGCAAGCCCACGCATTTCGAGGTGCGCGATGGACACTATTGAAGCCGCCGCGGATCCGGTGGTGGCGCGCATCCCGGCTTCGGTGCGCAAGGTGCTGCGGCGCGGCGCCGTCATTCCCGCGCATCCCCTCGCGCTGGATGCGCAGCGCCGGCTCGATGAGCGGCGCCAGCGCGCGCTCACCCGCTACTACCTGGACGCCGGCGCCGGCGGCCTCGCCGTGGGTGTCCACACCACACAGTTCGCCATCCGCGAGCATGGCCTGTACGCGCCCGGGCTGCAGCTGGCGATGGACACGGCGCGAAGCTGGGAACCGCTGGGCGGCCCGCGTCCGCTGGTGATGATTGCCGGCCTGGCCGGCGGCACCGAGCAGGCCCGGCGCGAAGCCGCCACGGCGCGCGAACTCGGCTACCACGCCGGGCTGCTGAGCCTGGCGGCCTTGCGCGGGCGCGGTGTCGATGAGATCCTCGCGCACTGCGAAGCGGTGGCGCGCGAGATCGCGCTGGTGGGCTTCTACCTGCAGCCGGCAGTGGGCGGCATCGAGTTGCCGGCCAGCTTCTGGGAAGCCTTCGCCCGCCTGCCCCAGGTGGTGGCGATCAAGATCGCGCCCTTCCACCGTTACCGCACCCTGGAAGTGCTGCGTGGCGTGGCAGCCGCCCGTGCGGAGAAGCGCATCGCGCTCTATACCGGCAACGACGACCACATCGTGCTGGACCTGCTGACACCCTTTGACCTGCCGCGTGACGACGGCATGGTGCGCTTGCGCTTTGCAGGCGGCCTGCTGGGCCATTGGAGCGTCTGGACACAGCGGGCGGTGGAACTGCTTTCCCGGTGCCAGGGCGCAGCCGAGCGCGACGCGGTGGACGCCGACCTGCTGGCCCTGGATGCGCGGGTGACCGACTGCAACGCAGCCTTCTTCGACGTGGCCAACGGTTTCCAGGGCTGCATTGCCGGATGCCACGAGGTGCTGCGGCGCCAGGGCCTGCTGGAGGGCACTTGGTGCCTGGACCCGGCCGAAGGCCTGAGCCCCGGCCAGGCACAGGAGATCGACCGCGTCTACCGGGGCCACCCCGACTTGAACGACGACGACTTCGTGCGCGAACATCGCTCGCGCTGGCTCGGCGACTGATGCAGCCCACCGCGCCACAGCTTCCATCCCCCCACACGCTGCAGTTCGGCTTTCTCAACCCCACCAAACGAACAGGAGACATCCTATGAACAAGCGCAGATTCCTCAGCACCACCCTTGCAGGCGCCGCCGTGCTGGCGTTCAGCGCCACGGCCCAGGCGCAGTGGAAGCCCAACAAGCCCATCAACCTGATCGTGCCCTGGGCGGCCGGCGGCTCCACCGACCAGGTCACGCGCGTGACCGCGGCCGAACTGGAGAAGGTGCTGGGCCAGAAGATCGTGGTGGTCAACCAGCCGGGCGCCGCCGGCTCCATCGGCAGCAAGAACGCGTGGGAGGCGCCGCGTGATGGCTACACCTGGACGGCCGGCGCCGCGCAGGACCTGGGCGCCTACCAGTCGCTGGGCATGCTGAACGCCGGCATCAAGGACTGGCACCTGTTCCTGAACGTGGCCAACATCGCGGTGGTGGGCGTCAACCCGTCCACCCCTTGGCAGAACGTGGGCCAGTTGATCGAGGCCATGAAGGCCCGGCCTGACATCAAGGTGGCCACGGCTGGCGTGACCTCCGGCGGCCACAACGCGATGGAAGCCATCTCCCGCGCCACGGGCGCCAAGTACCGCCACGTCACCTATGACGGCGGCAACCCCGCCGTGGTGGCCACCGTCTCGGGCGAAACCGAAGTCACCACACAGCTGGCCGTGGAGCAGGCCGAGATGATCCGCGGCAAGCGCCTGCGCCCGCTGGCCACCGTGAGCGACCGGCCGCTGGAGATCGAGGGCTTCGGCGTGATCGAGCCCATCAGCAGGACGATCGCCGGCTTCAAGGCCCCGCCCAACTACTTCGGCATCTTCATTCCCAAGGGCGTACCCGCCGAGGT
>CANHVY010000133.1 GCA_947464185.1 Burkholderiales bacterium | reverse complement strand
GGCTTCTGGCCCTGCTCGGGGCGGCGGCCACTGTTCAAGCCATGCCGAGCCACGACAAGACGATCAGAAGCCCACCTCTTTCTGGTGCCGCACCGCAAGGAGCGTGACGGCGTCCGAGTCAATGCGGTAGCGGGCCACGTAGCCGCTATCGCCAAAGTCGATGACCCACTCGCGAAATTCTTCCGGCATGTCTTCGATGGGGCGGCCAAGTTGGGGCTGCAAGCCCAGGACTTGCACAGCCTTGACGATCACCTCACCTGCCTTCTTGGCTGCTATCGGACTCATCGGACGCAGGAACTCTCGCAGGCGCTCCAAGTCACGGATTGCGGGCGGCGCGAACCTTACTTGTGGCATGGCGGCGCCGGCAACTCCATATCCGTGCCCCAGCTTGCCAACCAGGCTTCAACCTCTTCGGCAGTCGCGTGCAGCCCCATGGTGCGGTACTCTTCCCAAGCCTTGAGCGTATCCTGGCGGAAGGCTTCGCGCTTTTCCTCCCGATCAACGTACTGGGTGATCGCCTCACGCATCAGCCAATGCGAAGTTCGATTCCGGGCCTCGGCCAGACGCTTTACGCGCGCCTTGGTTTCGTCGTCGATCTTGATCGCTACGGGGCGAATGGCAGCAACGGTCATGGGGCGCCTATTAAAAGTATCTTCAGGTATTACCCTACCATACCTAGATCAGCCGCTGCGCACCTGGACTCAATGCCGACAGCACTGCCCACCCCCGTAGAGACTCATCACCGCGTCATGAATCTGAACACCGACTTCTCTCGTCGAGTGGTCTGCCACGCCGCCGACGCCGTCTGGATCGACTCGCCCACGGCCGGCGTGAAGCGTCGCTTGCTCGACCGTGTCGGCGACGAAGTGGCACGCGCCACCAGCCTCGTGCGCTACGCACCCGGCTCGCACTTCGCCAGGCACGAGCACGGAGGAGGCGAAGAAATCCTGGTGCTTGAAGGCACCTTCGCAGACGAATCGGGGGAGTACCCCGCGGGCACCTACCTGCGCAACCCACCCGGCAGTGCGCACGCACCGTACTCGCGGGAGGGTTGCCTGTTATTCGTCAAATTGCGCCAGTTCGCGCCTGACGACACCGCCACTGTGCGTCTGGACACCCGACTGGGCCGATGGCGCCCGGGCCTCGTTCCTGGACTGACCGTGCTGCCACTGCACAGCCACAACGGCATCGACACCGCACTGGTGCGCTGGGCGCCGGGCACTCGGTTCAATGCCCACACCCACCCCGGCGGCGAGGAGATCCTTGTGCTCGAGGGGGTGTTTTGTGACGAGGCGGGCGAATACACCCGTGGCACTTGGCTGCGCAGCCCTCGCTGGAGCCGGCACGCGCCGTTCACTGGCCCGGAGGGGGCCCTCATCTACGTAAAAGTCGGGCACCTAGGGGCTGACTTCGACAGTGCTGCCCAGCACAGAGCCGGTGGGGTTGCCTGGCCAAGCGTTGCACTGCAGTCCCAGCAGTGAACCTTGCACATAGCCTGTCAGGAAAGCCTACCTTCCTGTAAGAGCGTCACCCCCAAGATCAGGCTAAATGGCTGTGCTGATCTCGAGGGCTGACGCACGGACCTGAGACGGCCTGCAGCCATCAGACCCAACCCTGGCTGCACAGGCACATACCCATCAGTTGACGCCACGCAGTTCGACGCACATTGCCGCTGTAGACCGCCTCGGCAGACGATGAACGCAGAAGTGTTCCTCACCCATAGCAGTGCTTATGGCAGAGGCGGCACTGCAGCGGTTGCGGTCGGTCGGCGCTGTCGGCCGAACTAAAGCTCTCGGCCACGTTGCGGTCGTCAGGAACAGCGAACAATTACCACTAGCCACTCGCATCCCGCCACCGTTGACCCTGCTGGGGCCTTCGGCGTGTCGCGGTGGACAAGTCGTGACCCAACGCAAACCATCGCTCCGATGGTTGGGGTGAGGTGCCCTTCGCTTGCAGGCGTGCGCGGCGCGGAACTCGAGGTCAACGACTCGACAGTTACGCGCTATTGGCCCCCTCACCTGACCAGCTAGGTAACACGAACATAATGTTTGAACCTCTTTGCTCACCAGCGCACAAATGCTGCCGACGAATCTCGCATTCCTCCGCGTCGTTCGACGTGCAGAGCGTCAGGATGACGACGTTTTGCAGAAGACGTTCGTTGACCTCGGACCAGTCTTCTCAACACTGTTGTCACTGGACCATCAGATCATCTTTGGCCGACGAGGCACCGGCAAGACGCACCTGCTATCCGTATTACGCCAGAAGCGGCGTGCAACCGGAGAGGTAGTCGTGCAGATCGACATGCGAACCATCGGTTCCGCAGGTGGCATCTATTCTGACCCGTCGATGAGCGTGCCGCAGCGCGCTACGAGGCTGCTGGTTGATGTGCTTGCGGCCATTCACGGCGCCCTGGTAGACCAAGCTGGCGGCGATGGCGCTCTCATCGACCTAGGCAGAAGCGGCAAAGAGCTCAACGACTTTTTCGATGCACATGTGTCGGTAAAGGTGCTGGGCACCACCACTGTTGAAACTACCCGAACCAATGAGGCGTCATCGTCGGGTGAGGTATCTCTGGCGCTGAATAGCGGATTGACTAGCGCGTCCGTGGGCGCTTCGATAAGGACCGGTGGCGCCGACAAGTCTGTGGCCGGCGAAAAGCGCGCCGTCAGCGGTCAAGAGATCTACCGCGTCAATTTCGGCAATGTTGGTATTGCCATTAGAGCCTTGGTCAAAACGTTGCCGCGTCAGCGGCTCTGGCTGTTGATCGACGAGTGGAGCGAGATTCCCCTCGACATTCAACCCTACCTCGCCGATCTGATCCGTAGAGCGCTACTACCAACGCGGGGCGCGACCGTGAAGATCGCGGCAATCGAACAGCGCAGCCGATTCTTGATTCCTGATCGAGCCATTGGAAACATTGGCCTTGAACTAGGCGCCGATGTGGCGACTGCCATCAATCTCGACGACCATATGGTGTTCGAAAACGATGAGACTGCCGCTGTTGCCTTCTTTCAGGCGCTTGTCCTAAAGCATGTTCAGGCAGCGTTGGAGGCCGAAGGCATGGCCGCGCCTACGAGCGTCGAGCAACTTCTCTCGGATGGCTTTACTCAAGTCAATGCCTTCTCAGAGGTAGTGCGCGCATGCGAAGGTGTCCCGCGAGACGCAATAAACATCTTGAGCCACGCGGGACAGAAGGCCAACAACACAACGATCTCCGTTGGCGACGTGCGCACGGCAGCTCAGCAGTGGTACCAAGCCACTAAGGACGGCGCAGTTGGCGCCCACGATCAGGCCAAGCAACTCCTCACTTGGATCATTGATGTTGTCATCAAGGAGCGTCAAGCGAAGGCATTTCTGCTTCAAAGTGGCACCAAGGACGAACTGATCGACTATCTGTATGACGAACGTGTACTTCACGTCCTTAGGAATGGCATGTCCGCCAAGGACGAGCCGGGAAAGCGATTCAATGTGTATGGAATTGACTATGGATGCTATGTCGATCTCATAAACACCGCCAAAGCACCAAGAGGCGTTCTAGATCTCGGAGTTGACAAAGCCGACTTCTCGGTAACCGTCCCTCACACCGACTTACGTGCTATCCGTAGGTGTGTGCTTAAGCTGGAAGACTTCTACGCTCAGCAGAAGTCGGTTCAGGCACCTTAGGCCTACGACATCTACGGCTGCCGCAGCTTGTATGTAGCCGGTCGTTGTCCAGTTGCCGGCGACGAGGGTCTAGCGATCGCGGGCACTAGCGACTGACGAACGACTGGTTGCTGGAGCCGCAGACCCTAGTAGTCTGAGATCGAGTGACCGAGTCCAGTCTGAAGCCGCAGCCCCAACCCTCGGAATCACGGCGCATGCGATGCGCCTGAACGCAGTATTCCTGTCGAAGTTGGAGAATGCCCCCAGGGAGTCACCCAAGATCAATCCAGGGCGCCTGATGACCCGGGCAGTCGACAGCAACAGCCATTGGCGGGTTTCCAAGGGCAAGTCGACGCCCAAGAGCGTGCTGTGAACTTCTTCTTCGGCCTGATGGGCTCCATCCAACGATCTGGGTGGTCGATCCTGCTGTCCCAAGTCACCGATTCCCTCCCAATGCTTCCATCGATTTCCGGGAGGGTGTAGTGCGTCTTCTCTTCGAAGGGCTGGAACGGTTGAAGCAAGCCGTGAAGCCAGTCC
>CANHVY010000132.1 GCA_947464185.1 Burkholderiales bacterium | reverse complement strand
TGCAGCGCGGCACGCACGACCCGGCCTTGCCCGTGAGCCACTGGATGCATGCGATCGCGCGCTCCAAACTGGTGGACCACTGGCGTCGCCACGGCCGGCGCGAGGCCTTGCACGATACGGTGGATGACTTCGACGACTGGCCTGCCGAGGACGCACCGCAAGAGGCCGCGGCGGCGCGGCGGGACCTGGGCACGCTGCTGGCGCAACTGCCGTCCGCGCAGCGGCGCGCGATCGAACTCACCAAGCTCGAGGGTCTGTCCGTGGCCGAGGCCGCGCTGGAGACGGGCGACTCCGCCTCGGCGATCAAGGTCCAGGTCCACAGGGGGCTCAAACGCCTGGCGGCTTGGGTGCAGCCCGGCACCCCGAAGCCGCCTGCAGGAGATTGAACCGATGCACACCGATCAACTCGTCAACATCCTGGCGCACGGCGCCGGGCCGGCGCCACGCAGGACCGGCTGGCGTGCCATGGGCCTGCCGCTGGCAGGGGCCACGACGCTGGCCCTGGCGGGCGGCGTGGCCGTGCTGGTCGCCGTGCCGGTGAGCAGCTTCGCCACGCCGGCACCCTGGATGAAGCTGGCCTACACCGGGCTGCTGGCCTGGGCGCTGGGCCTGGCGGCCTTGCACGCCGGGTTGCCGGCACATCCCTGGCGCGGGCCCTTGCGGGCCGCGGGCATCGTGTTCCTGCTGATGGCGGCCCTCGGCTTCGGGGTCTGGAGCCAGGCCCCCGCTGCCCAGCAGGCCGCCACGGTGTTGGGCCGTGACGGCAGCTGGGTGACCTGCGCGCCGAAGGTGATGCTGCTGGCCCTGCCTGTCTTCGCGGCGGCGGTGGCAGCCCTGCGCCGACTGGCACCCACCCGGCTGCGCGCCACCGGGGCCCTGGCAGGCGCCGCAGCCGGCGCCTGCGGCGCCTTGGCGTACGCGTTCTGCTGCCCGGAATCTTCGGCCGCCTACGTCGCCGTCTGGTACACGGCGGGCATCGCCGCCTGCGCGGCAGCAGGCGCCCTGCTCGGTCCCCGGCTGCTGCGCTGGTGAAGCCCGCGCTGGCATCTGTCCGGCTCCTCCAGGCGACGCGGCTCGAGGCCAGGGTCAACGCCTGGCTGCCCGAGGGCTGGGTGAACCTGACGGTGCTGTTCTGAGCGCCAGCGGGGCCCGCTGCCAGCCCGCGCTTACCAGCCCGCCACCCCTCAGCGCGTGATGGCCACCAGCACGCTGCAGGGCGCCTGCTCGATCAAGGCCTTGGACACCGAGCCGCGCCACCAGCGCTCGGCCCAACTGTCCAGGTGCTTGTGGCCCACCACGATGAGGTCGGCGCCGATGCGGCGGGCGCAGTTCGCGATCTCTTCCACCGAATCGCCCTGCACGAGTTCGCCCTCGGCATTGAGACCCGCCTCGCGCAAGCGCTCCAGCCCTTGGTCCAGCACGGCCTGGTGGCGGTCGCGCTGGGCCACATCGGCCTCCTGCGTGTAGACCCAGCCCTCGGCCGCCACCGAGGTGACCGGGCGCGGCATCACCGCAATCAGCCGCAGTTCGGCGTGGCTCCACTGCACGATCTCGCGGCAGTCCAGCAGGGCCTTCTGCCCGGCCTCGGAGCCGTCATAAGCCAGCAGCACTTTGGTGTACATCGCTCGTCTCCTTGCGGCGTTTGCGCCGCCCATGCGCGGTAAGCATGAAGCAGGCCACACCGAACAGCAAGGCCGGGGAAGCCCGAAGCGGGAAGACCCTCGGTTCCGCCCTGCGTTCACGCTGGCCGTGCGGCCTGCACGGCTGTCCTCGACCTGCTTCAAGAACTAGGGCCTCAGAGGCCGGCAGGAAGCTCCAGATAACGCGCGGCCAGGGCCTGGCGGGCTGCGGGCCCCACGCGCAGGCGCTGCTGGAGGTAGCGGTCGGCGCCGCCGTGGGCGGCGTCCAGCACCTCAAAGGCCGCCTCCAGGAAGCCGGCCTGCACGCGCCACAGCACGGCCAGCGCCTCGGCCGGGGTGTCAGTGCGCGGCAGCGGCGGAGGCTGGTACAGCGCGTTGGTCAGCAGGTAGTCCTGCATCACCACCGCGCGCGGAACCCCCAGCGCGTGCAGGACCAGGGCGGCGGCAAACCCCGTGCGGTCCTTGCCTGCGGTGCAGTGAAAAACCAACGGGCCGTCGGCCTGCAGCAGATGCTCGAAGAGTTCGGCAAAGCGGTGCGCCTGGTCATGGACCAGGCCGCGGTACAGGTCCTTCATCAAGTCCACCGCCACCGCAGCGGACAGGCGCTGCCCGGCGGCGGCCAGGTCCTGCATGCGCTGCACCACCACGGGCTCGATGCCCAGTGCGTGGTGGCGGGCCGCAGCCAGCCGGTTGGGCATGGCTGCGCGCTCCTGCTCGCCCCGGAAGTCCAGCACGCGCTGCAGCCCCAGCGCCGCGAGCAGGGCCTCGTCGTCGTCGGTCAGTCGCCCGAGGTGGTCGGAGCGGAAGATCCGGCCCCAGCGGACCTGGCGACCGTCTTGCGTCAGGTAGCCGCCCAGGTCGCGGAAGTTGGTGGCGCCTTGCAGGCGCAGGACGCGCCGTTCGTCTTGTGATGACATCACCGCATTGTCGTGGTCCGGCGCGGTCAGGGCCCGGGGCGGTGGATCGTGGGGTCACACAGACGAAGCCACACAGACGAAAAAAAGCCGCGGGCGGTGCCGCGGCGCTGGTCTGCGCGGGGGCCGCGAGGCCCCCGGGGCACAGGCCCTTCAGGACATCAGTCCAGGGTGCGGATGCCAGAGGCCTGCGGGCCCTTCTGGCCTTGCGTGACCTCGAACTCCACGCGCTGGTTTTCCTTCAGCGTCTTGAAGCCCGTGCCCTGGATTTCCTTGAAGTGGGCGAACAGATCCTTGCCGCCGCTGTCAGGGGCGATGAAGCCGAAGCCCTTGCCCTCGTTGAACCACTTGACGATACCGGTTTCCTTGGCCATTTTTCATTTCCTTTTCAGTGAGACGCCCACACATGCGGACGCCATGCAGAACTACCCCGCAACTCACCGATGGAAGATTTGGCCGAACCGCCAGCCAGGCCGGCGGGCGAGAACAAAGAACCGACTGAGAGAAGATCTAGAGCACGCCTACCCACTGATAGTAGCAGGATTCGGCTCGCCGCCCGCCCAGCGCTGCACGGCCGCTTCCAGCCGGTCCGGGTCGATGGGCTTGGTGATCACATCGTCCATCCCGGCCAGCAGGCAGCGCTCTCGGTCGGCAGGCAAGGCGTTGGCGGTCATCGCCACGATGGGCACGCGGGGCCTGTCGGTGCGCGCGCGGATGCGGCGCGTGGCCTCCAGGCCGTCCATCACGGGCATCTGCATGTCCATGAAGACCAGGTCGAAGGGTTCGGCCTGCAGTTGCCGCAGCGCCTGCGCGCCGTCCTCGGCGGTATGCACCTCCACACCCACGTGGGACAGCATCTCCACAGCGATCAGCAGGTTGACCTCGTTGTCATCCACCACCAGCACCCGCGCCTGTCGGGCCCCGTGCGCCCCCAGCCCCGTGACCGCAACACCCTGCGGCGCCAGCACCGCAAGCTGGCCATGATCTCTGCACTCAACCTGCCCGACGGGTTGCCCGGGTAGCCCGAGAGCCCCCGGCTTGAGCGCCGAAGCCGAGGCCAGGCCAAAGCGGGCCGAGAACCAGAAGGTCGAGCCCTCGCCCAGGCGGCTGTCCACCCCCACCTGGCCGCCCATCATGTCGGCCAGGCGGGCCGCGATGGCCAGACCCAGACCCGTGCCACCGTACTGGCGGCTGGTGGAGGGGTCGGCCTGGTGGAAGCTCTGGAACAGGCGCTGCCGGTGTTCCGCGCTCAGCCCGATGCCGGTGTCGCGCACCGCGCAGCGCAGCACGACATCGTGTTCGCCGCGCTCCAGCACCTCCACCCGCACGCGGATCTCGCCCCGCTCGGTGAACTTCACCGCGTTGTTGCCGTAGTTGATGAGGATCTGGCCCAGACGCAGCGGATCGCCCACCAGGGCGTCAGGGACGTCCGGACTTAGGTCGACGCACAGCGTCAGGCCCTTGGCCGTGGCCTTGTCGACGATGAGGTTGGAGAAGTTTTCCAGCACCGCGGCCAGCGAGAACTCGATGTGCTCCAGGCTGAGCTTGTCGGCCTCGATCTTGGAGAAGTCCAGGATGTCGTCGATGATGCCCAGCAGGTGCTGGGCCGATTGCTGGATGCGCTC
>CANHVY010000131.1 GCA_947464185.1 Burkholderiales bacterium | reverse complement strand
GGCCCCGGGCCCGTCCCAGGCCACGGCAGCACAGTCGCCGATAGCGAAGATGGACGCGTCCCGTGTGGTCTGCAGCGTGGGCCCGACCACCAGCTGGTTCAGCCGGTTGGTCTCCAGCCCGGCCAGGTCGCGCAGGAAGGGCGGCGCCTTGACGCCGGCCGCCCAGACGACGAGCTCGGCCGGGATGAAGGCGCCACCTTCGATCTGCACACCATCAGCGTGCACCGCACTCACCTTGGCATGGGTGTGCACTTGCACCCCCAGTCCCTGCAGCAGGCGGTGCGCGGCGCCCGAGACGCGCTCGGGCAAGGCCGGCAGGATGCGCGGCCCCGCCTCGATGAGGTGGATGCGGATGTCGCGCTCCGGGTCGATGCGCTCCAGCCCGTAGCTCACGAGTGTGCGGGTGGCCTTGTGCAGCTCCGCCGCCAGCTCCACGCCCGTGGCCCCGGCGCCGATGATGGCCACCTGCAGCTGCGGCGGCCGCAGGGGTTCGGGCTGCATGTGGGCACGAAGGCAGGCATTCACCAGGCGCCGGTGGAAACGCTGCGCCTGCTCGGGCGTCTCGAGTGAGATGGCGTGCTCGGCCACGCCCGGGGTGCCGAAGTCGTTCGTTTGACTGCCCACAGAAATGACCAGGGTGTCGTAGGCCCGGCGGTAGCCCGGGGTGACGAGCTGCCCGTCTTCATCGAGCACCGGGCCGACGTGGACCAGGCGACGCTCCCGGTCCAGGCCGACCATGGCCCCCGTGCGGTAGCGGAACCCGTGCCAGTGCGACTGGGCCAGGTAGTTCGTGGCGTGGTCGTGGACGTCGATGCTGCCCGCGGCGATCTCGTGCAGGTGCGGCTTCCAGAAATGGGTGCGCGTCTTCTCCACCAGCGTGACGTGCGCGCGCCCGCGCTTGCCCAGTCGGTCACCCAGGCGGGTGACCAGTTCGAGACCGCCCGCGCCGCCGCCGACCACGACGATGCGGTGCATGCCGGGCTTGGCGTCGCTGGGGTAGGCCTGGTCAGGAGTCGGTGTGGACATGTCGGGCCTCAGGTCGTGATGGGCGGTCAAGCCCTTTTGACGGGGCCAGACTCGCGCGGGTCAGTTCAACTGTACGCAGTTCCCGTGCCAGGGCAACGTCCCCGGTGGCATCATCGCCGGTCACACCTGGAGCCTCACATGAAGAAGATCGGCATGGTCGGCATCGGCCTGATGGGCCATGGCATCGCGACCAACCTCTTGAAGCACGGCCACGAACTCGCCGTCTTCGACCACCCAGGCAACCAGCCACTGGAGGCGCTGCGTGCGGGTGGCGTGCAAGTGATGTCCGACCTGGTGGCCCTGGCGGCGCGATCCGAGGTGCTGATCCTCGTGCTGACGGGTTCACCGGCCGTCGAGGCGGTGCTGACGGGGCCCGGCGGCGTGCTCCAGGGCCTGCGCCCGGGAACGGTGGTCATCGACTGCTCCACCGCCCTGCCGGCGTCCACCCAGCGCATGGCGCAGGCGGTGGCGGCGGCTGGCGGGCGCTTCCTGGACGCCCCCATGACCCGCACGCCCAAGGAGGCGGCCGAAGGGCGGCTGAACCTGCTGGTGGGCGGCGAGTCAGACCTGCTGGCGCAGTGCCGCCCCGTGCTGGCCTGCTTTGCGGAGAACATCACCCACGTGGGCCCGGTGAGTGCCGGCCACAGCATGAAGCTGCTGCACAACTTCGTGTCGCTGGGCATGGTGACGCTCCTGGCCGAGGCCGCAGCCTGCGCGCAGCGCAGCGGCGTGGCCCCCGAGGCCTTCGTGGAGGTGCTGGCCAAGGGCGGCGGCGGTGGCATCGCGCTGGAGCGGCTCAAGCCCTTCCTGCTGGCGCAGGATCCGTCAGGCCTGCGCTTCTCGATCGCCAACGCGCAGAAGGATCTGGGCTATTACCAGACCATGGCGCAGGATGCCGGCGCCCACGACGCCGTCGCGTCGGCCGTGCTGGCCACGCTGAACGTCGGCGCCGAGCACGCGGCTTCCGGCGCGTGGGTGCCGGAGTTGGTACGGGTCTTGGGCGAAGCCTAGTCGGCGCGCGCTGGCCAGCCTGGCCGACCCAGCACCTCGCCGTTGTGTTGCCCAAGATGCGGTGCGGGGGTGCGCAGGCGGCCCGGCGTCTGGGCCAGCTTGGGCACGATGCCGGGCACCTTCAGGGGCCGGCCCTGTGCATCGGCCGTCTGCAGGATCATGTCGCGCGCCTGGTACTGCGGGTCGGCCGCGATATCGGCCACGGAGTAGATGCGCCCTGCCGGCACCGCGGCAGCATCCAGCACCTGCAGGACCTGCTCGATGGGGTGCTGCGCCGTCCATGCACCGATGGCCGCATCGATCTCCGCCACGCGGGCCACGCGGCCCTCGTTGCGCGCCAGTCCCGGGTCGTTTTCGAGGTCCGACCGACCGATGGCCCGCATCAGGCGGCGGAAGATGCTGTCGCCATTGCCCGCCACCAGCACGTAAGCACCGTCGGCGCAGGCATACGCGTTGCTGGGCGCAATGCCGGGCAGCGCACTGCCCGCTGCGCCGCGCACCGCGCCGAAGGCGTCGTACTCCGGCAGCAGGCTCTCCATCACGTTGAACACGCTCTCGTACAACGCCACGTCGATCATCTGGCCCTGACCACCCTGGACTTCGCGGTGGCGCAGCGCCATCAGCACGCCCATGACGCCGTGCAATGCCGCCAGCGTGTCGCCAATGGACACGCCCACGCGCACCGGCACGCGCCCGGGCTCGGCGGTCAGGTGGCGCAAGCCCCCCATGGCTTCGCCCAGCACACCAAAGCCGGGCTTGCCGGCATAGGGCCCCGTCTGGCCGTACCCGGAAATACGCAGCATGATCAGCCGGGGATTGAGCGCATGCAGCGCGTCCCAGCCCAGGCCCCAGCCCTCCAGCGTGCCAGGCTTGAAGTTCTCGACCAGCACGTCCGCCTCGGCCGCCAGGGCACGCACGGCCGCCTGGCCTTCGGCCGTGCGCAGGTCCAGCGCCACCGAGCGCTTGTTGCGCGACTGCACCTCCCACCACACCGAGGTCCCCTCACGCAGCAAGCGCCACGTGCGCAGCGGGTCGCCACCGTCCACCGGTTCGATCTTGATGACGTCGGCGCCAAAGTCGGCCAGCGTCTTGGCGGCAAACGGGCCGGCGATCAACTGGCCCAGTTCCAGCACCTTCAGGCCCTGCAAGGCATCCATGACGACCTCCTCGTACGAGTCTTGGCCCTTGATCAGGCACCGGTCTTGAGCGACGCCGCAGCGCCGGTGAGCGCCGCCAGCGTGTCGGTGATGACGGCCGTGGGAATGCCGGCCAGATAGCCACGGAACCGACCTTTGGCCTCGAACTTCTCGCGAAATCGGGACTTGAAGAAGCGCTCACCCAGGCGCGGCACGATGCCGCCGCCGATGTAGACCCCGCCCCGGGCCCCCAACGTGAGCGCCACGTTGCCGGCGAAGCTGCCCAGCAGCGCACAGAAAAGGTCCAGTGTGCGCTCGCACAGCGGGTCCGCGCCCTGCATGCAGGCTTCGACAATCTGCGGTGCCGTGAGGTCCTGGGCTGGCACTCCTGCAAGGGCGGACACCGCTCGGTACAGCACAGGCAGCCCCATGCCGGAGAGCAGACGCTCAGCCGACACGTGCTCGAAGTGGCGCCGCACCTGCGCCAGCACCTGCGCCTCGTCCTCGTCGGTGGCGGCGAGCGTGGCATGGCCCCCTTCGCCAGGCAAAGCCGTCCAGGCTTGCCCCGTCTGCACGACCCCGGCCACGCCCAGCCCGGTGCCCGGCCCAATGACAGCCAGGACTCCTTGGGCACGCGGAAGGGCGGCGTGAGCGCGCAATTGGGCAGGCTGCAGGAGGGGCAACGACAAGGCCAGCGCCTCGAAGTCGTTGAGCAAGCGCAGTTCCTCCAGGTCCAGCGACCGCATCAGCGCGTCCCGGGAAAAGCGCCAATGACTGTTCGTCAGTTCGACCCAGTCGCCCTCCAGTGCGGTGGCCAGGGCCCAGGCCGAGCGGCGCGGCCGGGGCTGACCGCGCCCATGGGGCAAGGGGGGCAAGGTCGCAAGGTAGGCCGCCACGGCCTCCGACGGGCCCATATGGTCGGCCACTGGCAGCGTCCTGACGTACCGGACCGACCCCAAGGGATCGTCAACCCACCCGAAGCGCGCATTGGTACCGCCCACGTCGGCCACCAGCCAGGGCAAGGCCCGGGCCTCGGCCGGCAGGATGGCGCCAGGGGCAGTGGTTTCGATGGGTAGGCTCATGGGATTCGAAAAGCATCAAGACTACCGCACCCCATC
>CANHVY010000130.1 GCA_947464185.1 Burkholderiales bacterium | reverse complement strand
GCCGCAGCGCCAGGTGCGTCAGGCCCAGCACGGCGTTCATGGGCGTGCGGATCTCGTGGCTCATGTTGGCCAGAAAGGTGGACTTGGCCTGGCTGGCACGCTCGGCCTCATCCTTGGCAATCTTCAGTTCCTCCACCAGCCGCAGGCGTTCGCTCACATCGCGCAGGATCAGGGTGAAATAGGTTTGGCCGTCCTGCACCCACTCGGAGATGTTCATCTCCACCTGCAGGGCCTGCCCATTGGCATGCAAGGCGATGGTCTGCTGGGGCGCGGCACCGGGCAGGGCGCCCGGGTCCTGCACTGGCCCGTGCATGCGCTGGCGCGCGCGGTCGATGGTGGCGGCGGCCTCGGGCACGAAGGCGTCCAGGGCCTGCCCCAGGGCCGCAGCCGCAGGCAACCCGAAGATGCGCTCGGCCGCCACGTTCCAGGTCACGATGCGGTGCTGCGGGTCGGTGGAGATCACCGCATCGGGAATGCTGGCCACCATCTTGTCGAGCTTGTCGACCTCCTGCCGGATCTGCGCGCGCAGGGCCAGGCGCTCCAGGTGGATGGCCAGGCGCTGGCGCGTGGCGCCCACCTCGAAGGGCTTCTCGATGAAGTCGATGGCGCCTTCGTTGAAGGCCCGGTCGCGGTAGCTGCGCTCGTTGTGGGCCGAGCAGTAGATCAGGGCGCACTGCGGCTGCAAGTGGCGGATCTGTTGGCCGACCTCGAAGCCGCTCATGTCCGGGAGGTT
Organism: Burkholderiales bacterium; assembly: GCA_947464185.1. Classification (GTDB taxonomy): domain Bacteria; phylum Pseudomonadota; class Gammaproteobacteria; order Burkholderiales; family Burkholderiaceae_C; genus Rubrivivax. The sequence continues at coordinate 3,697 of CANHVY010000130.1, read as the reverse complement.
CAGGTCCAGGATGGCGAGCTGGAAGTTGGCCCGGGCGGCGATGCGCAAGGCCTGGGCGCCGGACTTGGCGAAAGAAGCCTCAGCCGCCGCGCCAGACAGCAGCTCCCCCATCAGGCGCAGGTTGTCCGCCAGGTCGTCCAGCACCAGCACCCGGATGGGGTCGCCAACCCCGCGCACAGAGCCCGTTTCCGTCTCCATCAGGCGGCCTTGCCCAGGGCCTCGTCCAGGCGCTTGAGCACCAGTTCAGAGTCCTGCTCCTTCAAGGCCGTGCCCAGCGTGTCGAGCAGGGCGCGCTGAAGACTTGCGTTGGTGATCTGGCCGATCAGTGCCTCCACCCGGCGGATCTGGCCGAGTTCCGCTGCGTCGCGCAGCTCCTGCACCGCAGCCCTGGCGTGCGGCTGGCCCAAGGCATCGCGCAGGTGCTGCAAGCCTTCCTCCGAGCTGGAGGCCTCGGCCTGCGTCGGCGCGTATTCGTACTCGATCTTCAGCAGGCCGGCCATCTTCTGCAGCAGGGCCAGGCTCTCCACCGGCTTGGGCACGAAGGCATTGGCGCCGGCCGCCGCGCTGCGGACCTGGTCTCCCGGGAAAGCACTGGCCGAGGCCACGATGATGGGCGTGTGCGGCGCATGCGGCCCGCAGCGGATGGCGCGGATCAGGTCAAAGCCGTCGCGCTCGGGCATCACCAGGTCGGTGATCACCAGGTCGAAGGGCCGGGCCGCGTGGGCCACCAGGGCCTGGGTCACGCCTGTGGCGCTGTGCACCTCGAAGCCCACCATCTGCAGCAGGTCCACCAGGAACTGGACGTTCGTCGGGTTGTCGTCCACCACCAGGATGCGCGGCCGGGCATCGCGCAGGCCGCTGGGCATCCCGCGCTCGGAGGACATCAGCACCGCCATCTCGGGCGCAGCGGCCTCGAAGGGCAGCGTGACGCTGACGGTGGTGCCTTGTCCCGGGGTGCTGTCGATGGAGATGGTGCCGCCCATCATGTTCACCAGCTCGCTCACGATCGCCAGCCCCAGGCCCGCGCCTTCCGAGGTCTTGTTCACCTGTTCGAAAGGCACGAAGGCCTGGCTAACCTGCTCGGCGCTCATGCCGATACCGCCGTCACTGACCCGCACCACCAGCACGGGCTTGGGCTGACCCTCCCGCACGGTCACCTCCAGCCGCACCAGGGACTGCCGGCCGTACTTGAAGCCGTTGACCACCAGGTTGATGAGGATCTGCTTGAAGCGCTCCGGGTCCAGCACCGCCACTGCGTGCTGGCCCAGGGAGAACTCGGCCGCGAAGGAAGCACCGTACTTGGACTTCTCGATGTCGAACAGCCGCACCAGGTCCTGCAGCAGGCTGGGCAGGTCCACGGGCCGCGGCTCGAGCTCGATGCGGCCGGCCTCGATCTTGGACAGGTCCAGGATGCGGTTGATCATGCTGAGCAGATGCTGGCCGGAGGAAAGGATGGCCTGCACGTGACGCCTGGCCGTGGCGTCGGCACCGTCTCGCTGCAACAGGATCTGCGCGTATCCGAGGATGCCGTTCAGCGGCGTCCTGAGCTCATGGCTCATGTTGGCCAGGAACACGCTCTTGGCGCGGCTCTTCTCCTCGGAAATCTCTCGGCGCTGGTTCAGGGTCTGGAACTCCTGGCGTCGAAAGCGCAGCACCAGCCACACCGCCAGGCACAGCAGCAGAAAGGCGAAGGCGCCCACATAGTCGATGAAGCGCAGATGCGCCCGCACGTAAGGCGCGTCGGTGATGGTGGCGATGTACCAGTCAGCCTCGGAAATGGGCGTGAAGGCTGCGAACACCCGCTGGCCGTCAATGGTGGTGTCCAGCCAGCCGGTCTTCTGCGTCAGCATCTGGTTGACCAGTGCTTTCAGGCCAGGGTCCGCGTCTTCCAGCAGCGAGATCGCCTTGGTGTTGATATTGCCGCGACGCTTGGCGTCAGGGTGGGAGATGGCGATGCCGGCGGAGTTCACCGCGAAGGCGTAGCTGTTGGGCCCGTTGGAGAAGCGCGACAACTCCTGCACGATGGTGGTGGTGTCGATCATGCCGCCGAACACGCCGATGATGTCGGCCCCCTTGGCGTCAGTGCGGAAGACGGGGCTGGTGACGGCCACGATGTCGGCATTCAGCGTGCGTGAGTTCACCGGGTCGGAGGCGTAGACCCGGCCCTGCATGGCGGCCTTGAAGTGCGCTCGGTCGCTGAGGTTCTGGCCCTTGGCGAAATCGACCTTGGAGTTGTAGTAGGTGCCGTCGGGGTTGATGTGGGCGAAGATGTAGAACCACGGCATCAACTCGTGCTTGGCCTTGAGGAAGGGACCGGCCTCCTTCCAGTCCATCGAGCGGATGACGGGCGTGTTGGCCAGGGTGGAGATCTCGGTCTTGCGCGTCAGCAGCCAGCGGTCCACGCGGTGCGCCACGCCGTTGGTCTTTTCCTGCAGGATGGCGATCTGCTCGTTCAGCAGTTCGGCGCGGATGCTGGCAAAACCCAGGTAGCCCAGCACGCCGATCACGCCAAAGAACGCGAACAGGGTGATGTTGAACCGCAGATCGATGCGTTCGTCCTGTCGCTTCATGGGGGGCTGGCTGTTGAAAACATCGCGAATCGTATCTGCTGCATGGACGGGCTCGCCGTGCCCGGGGCGAGCCAGGGTACGCTGCGCAGGCTGACGAAGACACATCCGCCGCCGCCGGCTCGACATCACGGAAGCACTTGATGGAACCGCTGACCCTGGAACGCATCCCCCCTGACCGTCTGCCCGGCCTGCTGCAGCGCATGCCCAAGGCCGAACTGCACATCCATATCGAGGGCTCGCTCGAGCCCGAGCTGATCTTCGCGCTGGCACGACGCAACGGCGTGAACCTGCCTCACGCCAGCGTGCAGGCGCTTCGTCAGGCCTACGCCTTCACCGACCTGCAGAGCTTCCTGGACCTCTACTACGCCGGGGCGTCGGTGCTGCTGCAGGAGGAGGACTTCTTCGATATGGCGATGGCCTATTTCCGTCAGGCGGCTGCCGATGGTGTGGTGCATGCCGAGGTGTTCTTCGACCCCCAGACCCACACGGCCCGCGGCGTGCCCATGGGCACGGTGATCCAGGGGCTGACCCGGGCCCGGCAGGAGGCTGCGCGGGCGCTGGGCCTGAGCAGTGCGCTGATCCTGTGCTTCCTGCGCCACCTGAGCGAGGAGGAGGCCTTTGCCACGCTGGAGGCCGCCCTGCCCTGGCGCGATCACTTCATCGGCGTGGGCCTGGACTCCAGCGAACGCGGGCACCCGCCGGAAAAGTTCGCCCGGGTGTTCCAGCGCTGCGGCGATGAAGGCCTGCGCCTGGTGGCGCACGCAGGAGAGGAAGGCCCGGCCGCCTACATCCGCACAGCCCTCGATGTCCTGCGGGTGGAGCGCATCGACCACGGCGTGCGATGCCTGGAAGACCCGGCGCTGGTGGCCGAACTCGCCCGCCGCCGGATGCCGCTGACCGTGTGCCCGCTGTCCAACGTGAAACTGTGCGTCTACCCCAGCATGCAGGCGCATCGCCTGCCCGAGCTGCTGCGGGCCGGCCTGTGCGTGACCGTGAACTCTGACGACCCTGCCTACTTCGGCGGCTACGTGGGCGAGAACTACCGCGCCCTGTTCGAGGCCCATCCCAGCCTGGGGCCGCCTCAAGCCTGGCAACTGGCACGCCACAGCCTGGACGCGAGCTTCGCG
>CANHVY010000129.1 GCA_947464185.1 Burkholderiales bacterium | reverse complement strand
CAGACGCCGGCCGATGATGATGCGGCTGGCCTCCACGCCCAGGGCGCAGGCGTTCTCACGCAGTTGTTCGCCCGCATCCACCGTCTCGGCCACCAGGTACAGCACGCTGCCGGGCACTTGCTGCAGGATGCGCCACCAGCGGGCGAAGGTCTCGGGCAGGATCTTGTAGGTGTTGTTGATGACGCAGAACACCACGCCCTGCTCGGGCAGCTTGAGTTCCGCCCGGGTGGGGGCCTGGGGCGCCATGTCGCGCTGTGCCGGGTTGGCTTGGTACACGGGCAGGCGGGCCAGCTTCTCCGCGAAGTGCCCCTCTTCGCCCGGCGGCACCAGGGTGGCGTCGGCCAGCAGGTAGTCGTAGCTGGGCGAGCCCATGGTGCCCAGGTAGCCGATGTAGCTGGCCTGCACGGGTGCGAGCCGGCGCGCGAACAGGCCGGTGCGCGAACCGAGGGTGTGGCCGCTGAGGTCGATGGCGATGTCCAGCACCTCGCGCCGGGCGGCTTCCACCACGGCGGGGTCTGCCTGCGCGGACACGTCGATGAAGCGGTCGCACGCGCGGCGCACGCGCTCGGTGATGGCGTCTGCGTGGCTGCCCAGGCTGAAGCACAGCACCTCGAAGCGCTGCCGGTCGTGCTGCTCCAGCACTTCCACCATCAGCCGGGCCACGGGGTGGTCGTGGAAGTCGGGTGAGAAATAGCCAATGCGCACGCGCCGGGGGTCTGTGCCGTCCATGGGCGCCGGGCTCAGATCGTTGGCCCGGTCATGGCCAGGATGGTGGCGGTCCATCCAGGTGCGGGCGGTCTGCAACTGCAGCGCCGGGTCGTCGCTCACGGCCTGGACAGGGAAGGGGTGGCTGCTGGCCCGGCCCAGGGCCACGGCGTCCAGCATGGGCTGCACCAGCCAGGGCAGGCCCTCCCAGCGCCCCAGCCGCAGGCGGGCGAACAGCACGGCGCCGGTGATGAAGTCAAGCTTCGGGTCGTGCCTGCGAGCGGCCTCGAAGCTTTGCAGGGCCTGCTCCAGGCGGCCCAGGTGTTGCAGCATGGTGCCGCGGTTCAAGTGCGCCTTGGCAAAACCGGGGTCGATCTGCAGGGCGCGGTCGTACGCGGCCAGCGCCGCCGAGGCCTGGCCCAGGTTCGAGCGGGCGACGCCCACCGAGAACCAGGAATGTGCGGCGCGCGGTGCGCACGCCACGGCCTTCTCATAGCTGCGCAGGGCTTCCTGGCGCAGGCCCAGTTGCTCCTGGATGAACCCCAGGTTGTGGTGCGCATCGGCGAAGCTGGCGTCGCATTGCACCGCTTGCTGGAACTGCGCCAGGGCGGCGCTCAGATCGCCCTGGAAGTAGAGAGCGTTGCCCAGGTTGTAGTGGGCGAATCCGTCTTCGGGCCGCAGGGCCAGGGCCTGGTTCAGCACTTGCGCTGCAGCCGCGTGCTGGCCCAACTGGATGCGCACCACGCCCAGTTGCAACAGGCTGGCCGCATCGTCAGGTGCCAGGGCCAGTGCCTGTTCGTACCAGGCCGCGGCTTCGGGCAAACGGCCGGCGGCCTGGGCGGCCTGGGCCTGCTGGAAGGATGTGGGTTGCGCTGGCGTTTCGGGCGGCGGCGCGGGGGTCTCGGTCATGGTGTGTGCGAGGGGCAGGCCCGCACTGTAGCGGCTGCCTGCGGCGCACCATGGCCGGCCCTGGTGCATGCCTGCGAGCCCCGCCTGTCCCACCCCTACGCGGCTAGACTGCCCGCACATGCGCCCCCGTCCCTTCACCCGCCCATGAACGCCGTGCTCGAAATCGAGGGTCTGCGAAAGCGCTACGGCCAGACCGAGGTGCTGGCCGGCGTGGACCTGGCTGTGCAGCCGGGGGAGTGCTTCGGGCTGCTGGGCCCGAACGGAGCGGGCAAGACGACGACGCTGAAGCTGGCGCTGGGCCTGGGCCAGGCCGACGGCGGGCAGGTGCGGCTGCTGGGACACCCCGTGCCCGAGCAGGCACCGCAGGCCAGACGCCGCGTGGGCGTGGTGCCGCAGTTCGACAACCTGGACCCGGATTTCACCTGCGCCGAGAACCTGGTGGTGTATGGCCGCTACTTCGGTTTGCCTCGGCAGGTGATCGAGCAGCGCATCGGTGCGCTGATGGAATTCGCCGGCTTGCAGGGGCGTGAGGATGCGCGGCTGGATGCCTTGTCAGGTGGCATGAAGCGGCGCTTGACCATGGCCCGTGCCCTGGTGAACGACCCGGACGTGGTGTTCATGGACGAACCCACCACGGGGCTGGACCCCCAGGCCCGGCATCTGATCTGGGAGCGGTTGCGCCGGCTGCGGTCTCAGGGCAAGACGCTGATCCTGACCACCCACTTCATGGAGGAAGCCGAGCGGCTGTGCACGCGGTTGCTGGTGATCGACGGCGGGCGGGTGATCGCCACGGGCACGCCGCGCGAGCTGATCGCCGCGCACATCGAGCCGCAGGTGCTGGAGGTGCATGGCGCCGAGGTGGCGCGTTGGGCCGAGGCCGTGCGCCCGGGCGTACCGCGGCTGGAAGTGGTGGGAGAGACGGCGTTCTGTTATGCGCAGGACGTGAGCGCGCTGCAGGACAGCCTGCGGAGCTGGCCGGAACTGGCCTGCCTGCACCGGCCCGCGAACCTGGAGGACGTGTTCCTGAAGCTCACCGGGCGGGAGCTGCGCGATTGAAGCGGCTGGCGTTTGCTCTGGGACGCCCTGGGTGGGGCTGGTGGCCGGTGTGGCGCCGCAACTTCCTGGTGTGGCGCAAGTTGCTGGCGGCCTCGGTCCTGGGCAACCTGGCCGATCCGCTGATCATGATGCTGGGCCTGGGCTGGGGGCTGGGCTCGCTGATGCCGGGCGTGCAGGGCATGTCCTACATGGCCTTCTTCGCGGCCGGATCGCTTTGTTCGGCCACGATGATGACGGCCTCCTTTGAGGCCATGTTCTCGGCCTACTCCAGGATGCAGGGACAAAGAACCTGGGAAGGCATCCTGCACTCGCCGTTGACGGTGGACGATGTGGTGATGGGCGAACTGGTGTGGGCCGCCAGCAAGGCGTGGCTGACGGGTTCCACCATCCTGGCGGTGCTGCTGGTGCTGGGGCTGTCTTCGTCCTGGCTGGCCCTGCTGGCCCTGCCGGTGGCTTTTCTGGTGGGGTTGTGCTTTGCGGGCATTGGGTTGGTGATGACGGTGCTGGCCCGCAACTGGGATTTCTTCAGCTTCTACCTGACGCTGGTGCTCACGCCCATGGTGATGATCTCGGGCGTGTTCTTCCCGATGGACCGCCTGCCCGCAGCATTGCAGGCGGTGGCGCAGGCGCTGCCGCTGCACCACGGGGTGGCGCTGGTGCGGCCCCTGGTGGCCGGGCAATGGCCCGCCGACGCTGCGCTGCACGTGGGGGTGCTGCTGGCCTATACCGTGGCGGCCTGGGGGCTGGCTGCGGGCACGGCCCGCAGACGATTTGCGGGTTGAGCTTGCTGCGGGCCCGTGGCAGGGATGAAATGCTGCGGATCCCCCCCAAAAGAGGGGGGTGAGGAGTCGAAAAGGCCGGTCCGTTGCCCGCATACTGCACACTTGGTTCTCGGTCCGGTTCTTGCCTACGCCCTGCCACAGATGGACAACGTCGACAGTCTCGTCAAGCGCCTGGAGCAATTGGATGACATTGGTGCATCGTTGTCGGGCGAACACGACATCGACCGATTGCTGAGCAAGATCCTTCTCGCGGCCAAGGACATCACGCATGCCGATGGCGGCACGCTGTACACGGTGGCGCAAGACCGTCGGCACCTGAGTTTCCGCATCGTGCGCACCGACTCCCTGGGCATCGCCTACGGCGGCAAGGATGAGGCCCCGCTGCCCGCCCACTTCAAGGACCTTCCGCTGTACCTGGAAGACGGCCAGCCGAACGACCACATGGTGGCCGCCCACGTGGCGCTGACCGGTGAGACCGCCAGCATTGCGGATGCCTATGAGGATCGCCGCTTCGATTTCTCTGGCACCCGGCGTTTCGATGCCTCCACGGGCTACCGTTCCACCTCGTTCCTCACGGTGCCGATGAAGAACCATGAGGGCGAGGTGATCGGCGTGCTGCAGCTGCTCAATGCACTGAACCCCGACACGGGCGCGGTGCGGCCCTTCACGCAGGGAGACCAACGGCTGGCCGAGTCTCTGGGGTCGCAGGCGGCCATCGCGCTGACGAACCGGCTGTTGATGGGGCAGCTGGAAAAGCTGTTCGAGTCTTTCGTGGAGCTGATCGACACGGCCATTGACGAGAAGTCCCCCTACACGGGCGGCCATTGCGCGCGGGTGCCCGAGCTGACGATGATGTTGGCCGAGGCGGTGAACAGCAACACAGAAGGCCCGCTGGCCGGCTTCACCCTCACCGACAAGGACCGCTACGAGCTGCGCATTGCCGCCCTCCTGCACGATTGCGGCAAGGTGACCACGCCCGTGCACGTGGTGGACAAGGCCACCAAGCTGGAAACCATCTTCGACCGCATCGAGCTGCTGGCCACGCGGTTCGCTGCCTTGAAAGCGCAGGCCCAGGCCGACATGTGGCGCGCGGTGGCCCAAGGTGAGCCCGAGGCATCGGCCCGGGTGCGCTGTGAGGCGCAGTGCCGCCAACTGGACGAAGACCT
>CANHVY010000128.1 GCA_947464185.1 Burkholderiales bacterium | reverse complement strand
TCAACACGGCGCGCAAGGCGCTGGCCGACATGCGGCGCGACCCGCTGGTCTTCGAGTCGGCCCTGCCGCCCGGCGATGAAGACATGGACGGAACTTTTCCAGCCGAACGGGAACCAATCACCACGGAGACACCTGAGGCCTTGCTGGCCAGTCGGCAGATCGCCCAAGCGGTGGAGCGTGCCGTGGCGCAGTTGCCCGACGACCTGCGTCAGGCCCTGGTGCTTCGCGAGATGGAAGGTATGAGCTATGAGGAGATCGCGGCTTTGATGGACTGCCCGGTGGGGACCGTGCGATCGCGCATCTTTCGAGCGCGAGAGGCCGTCTCGAAACAACTCGAGCCCTTGCTGGACCGGCGGCCAGGACGCCGCTGGTGAGTAGGGGGATGCCAGCATGTCGCAGTGCCGTCTTGCAGACATCAAGCCGTCCTGCGCCGTCGGCTCAGCCCTTGCAGAGTGCCGTTGAGGAATCTCCACCTTGAAGACTGACGCTCAGATGCTGCCGTCTGCTGCGCTGCCGCAGGCAGAGTGGGAGGCGCTCTCGCTGCTGGCCGACGGACGTACCAACTCCGAGCAGGCCCGGCAGGCCCTGGACCTGTGGGCGCGGGATGCAGTCGCGCAAAAGCGCTGGCAGACCTGGCACCTGATCGGCGATGTCATGCGCTCGGCTGACCTGGCGCCCGCGCATGCGCCAGGCGATGTGTTCCTGCCGCAGTTGCGGGCCGGGTTGCAGGGTCAGGTACAGGCCCAGGCTCAGGCCCAAACCCAGACGCAAGGTCCCAACCAAGAACAGTTGCGTGGGGAACTGGCGACCCCTGTGCTGCCGGCGCCGTTCAAGCCGCTGAACGGGGTGCGGTCCTGGGTTTCTGGGGCTGGCCAGATCGTGCCCGCGGTCCGCAACATGCTCGTCCGGTGGTGGCCCTCCCACGGCCCGCTGATCGCTGGCGGCGGCGTGGCCGCCCTGGCTCTGGCTTTGGCGCTGGGCTTGACCCACCCGTGGGACAACGGCGCTTTCTCATCGAACTTGAGTCTCGAGGTCTCCAACGACGGGCAGTCACCGGTGGCGCTGGCTGCCTCGGCTGCAGCGGGACCGGTCTGGCGCGCTGCCGATGGGCCACTCATCCGTGACGCCCGGCTTGACGAGTACCTCCGGGCGCACCGAGCTGGAGGTCCCGCCGTGCCGGGCGGCGCAACGGGACGATTCGAGACGGTGGTGCTGGAGCGATGAGGCGCCCAGCGGTCCAGTCCCTCGGCTGCATGCTGACGAGGCCCGGTTTAGAAGGGTGGTGCCTGCGCCGCTGGGCGGTGGCCTTGCTCGCCTGGGGATGGTCGCTGGCGGCGGTATCCGCCATGGCGGCTCCTGAGCCTGCCACGGCCCTGGCCGATGGCAAGGCTCACGCGTCGGAAGTCTCCCCGCAGGCCTGGCTGCAGCGCGTGCAGCGGGCTGCCCAGCGTCACAGCTACGAGGGCACCGTGGTGTTCACCGCCGGTGATGTCATGTCAAGCTCCCGCATCGGTCATTACCGCCGGGGCGCCGAGTCCTTTGAGCGGATCGAGGCGCTGGATGGACGTCAACAGCGACGGTATCGCCACGACGACGTGGTGGTGACACTCTGGCCTGCCGAGCGTGTGGCCAGCAAGGCACGACGCGATATCGCGGGTCAGCCGGGCTTGTTGCCCGGGCTCGAGCCACGGCTGCAGCAGCATTACGAACTGCGCCTGTTGGGGGCTGAGCCCGTGGCGGGCCGGTCGGCGCAGGCGGTCATGCTCAGGCCGCGCGACGCCTGGCGCTACGGTCAGCGCCTGTGGGCCGATCAGCTCACAGGCCTGCTGCTGCGGGCCGATGTGCTGGGCCCGGATGGTCGTGTGCTGGAGTCGTCCGCCTTCACTGAACTGAAGATGGACGTGGTGGGCGGTCAAGCATCGGTGTTGACACCGCTGCGCAATCTCGGCGGGTGGCGCGAGGTGCACCTGGCCAGCCAGGAGACCCGGCTGGAGCAGGAGGGCTGGACCCTGGGCCCCTTGCCTGCAGGCTTCAGCCTGTTAGGTGCCGTTCGCAAGGCCATCGCCTTGCCGGCGGACCCTGCGGTGCGTCAGGCGCCCGCGTCCACCGTGCATGCGGTGTTCAGCGACGGCCTGGCCCGGGTGTCGGTCTTTATCGAGCCCGCGCAAGGGCCGGGCCGCCCCGCCTTCATGACCCAGTTGGGCGCCACCCACACGCTGTCCCAGCCCGGCGGGGCCGAGCACTGGCTGACCCTCATGGGCGACGTGCCCATGTCCACGCTCAAGGCCATCGCGGGGGTCTTGCAGCGGCGCCCATGACCCTCACATAACCCTGCGTACGTGCCCATGCAGTCCACAGTCACCGTCCTTCCGCCTTGTTCCGCCTCCCCCGGGCAGGGCGGACTCTTGAAACCCCACTGGAGAAACCAGATGTTCCAAGCTCTTCTTTCCAGCTCCGCGCTCGCGCCGGCCGGGACCCTGCGAAGGCGCATGCTGCAACTGGCCGCCGCCGTGCTGGGCGCTGCCGCACTGGCGCTGCCGCCCGTGGTGTCGGCGCAGGCCTTGCCCGACTTCACCGAACTGGTGGAGCGGGTGGGTCCTTCGGTGGTCAACATCCGAACCATGGAGCGCGGCCGTGCCAATGCGCCTGGGGCAGGGGAGGTGGATCCGAGCATGGAGGAGTTCTTCCGCCGCTTCGGCATCCCCATGCCCGGGCGGCCTGGGCCGCGATCCGGCCCGCGTGGCGACGACGAACCGCAGCAGCGCGGCGTCGGTTCGGGTTTCATCCTCAGCGCTGACGGCTTCATCATGACCAACGCCCACGTGGTGGACGGTGCCGACGAGGTGCTGGTGACGCTGACCGACAAGCGCGAGTTCAAGGCCCGGATCGTCGGGGCCGACAAGCGCACCGACGTGGCCGTGGTCAAGATCGATGCCGCGGGCCTGCCCTTCGTCAAGATCGGCGATGTGAACCGCCTCAAGGTCGGTGAGTGGGTGATGGCCATCGGCTCGCCCTTCGGCCTGGAGAACTCGGTGACGGCGGGCATCGTCAGCGCCAAGCAGCGCGACACGGGCGACTACCTGCCCTTCATCCAGACGGATGTGGCCATCAATCCGGGCAACTCCGGCGGCCCCTTGCTGAACCTGCGCGGGGAGGTGGTGGGCATCAACTCGCAGATCTACAGCCGCTCCGGCGGCTTCATGGGCATCAGTTTTGCGATCCCCATCGACGAGGCCATGCGCGTCTCTGACCAGCTGCGCACGAATGGCCGCGTCATCCGTGGACGTATCGGCGTGCAGATCGCACCCGTCACCAAGGAGGTGGCCGAAGCGATTGGGCTGGGCAAGCCCACGGGGGCGTTGGTGCAGAGCGTGGAGGCGGGTGGCCCGGCGGACAAGGCGGGCGTGGAGGCCGGCGACATCATCACCCGCGTGGACGGTAAGGTGGTGGAGAAGTCCGGTGACCTGCCACGCCTGGTGGGCGGTACCCGGCCTGGCTCCAAGGCCACCTTGCAGATCTTCCGCCGCGGCGCCGCCAAGGAGTTGTCGGTGACGGTGGGCGAGTTCGAACCCGAGCGGCCCTCGCGCCGTGCCCAGGCCGAACCCAGCGGTGCCGCTCCGGTCAAGAGCGCGCTGGGCATCACCGCCTCTGACCTCACCGAGGCTCAGAAGCGCGAGCTCAAGGTCAAGGGCGGGGTGCGGGTCGATGCGGTGGAGGGTGCTGCCGCCCGTGCCGGCTTGCGCGAAGGCGATGTGATCCTGTCGGTGGACAACGCCGAGGTCACGGATCTGCGACAGTTCGCCACTCTGGCGGCCAAGGTCGAGAAGGCCCGTGCGGTCAGCGTGCTCGTGCGGCGTGGGGAGTGGGTGAACTATCTCGTCATTCGCCCCAGCCGTTGAGTCCCGTTGCCCCGTCCTGCCTCGGCTCAGGGTGTGGGTAACTTGTGCATAAGGTGTGAACAAGCAGCGGCTGCCAGGGACGGAGGCCATGGCCGGGGATGGTGCCAGAGGCCGCTCCCGGCGGACGGTTTCGCTACAATGGCCGTCCAACAAAGCAGTTGCCATATCTTGTTGGAAGGCGCGTCGATCCTTGGACGCGCCTTTTTTTTAGGACCCGGCACCGCACCGCCTACTGGTGTGTCGTCGGGCCCGCGGCGCCTGCCGTTCATCCCAGCGGGCTTGCAGGGGCAGGCGTACCCGTGTTCCCATCAGAACCGATGAACCACATTCGCAACTTCTCCATCATTGCCCATATCGATCACGGCAAGAGCACGCTGGCAGACCGCATCATCCAGCGCTGCGGCGGGCTGTCCGATCGCGAGATGGAAGCACAGGTGCTCGACTCCATGGACATCGAGCGCGAGCGTGGCATCACCATCAAGGCGCAGACCGCGGCCCTGAGTTACAAGGCCCGTGACGGCAAGGTCTACAACCTCAATCTGATCGACACGCCCGGGCACGTGGACTTCAGCTACGAGGTCAGCCGCTCCCTGTCCGCCTGCGAGGGCGCACTGCTGGTGGTGGATGCCAGTCAGGGGGTGGAGGCGCAGACCGTGGCCAACTGCTACACCGCGCTCGACCTCGGCGTGGAAGTGGTGCCCGTGCTCAACAAGATGGACCTGCCCCAGGCCGATCCAGACCGCGCCAAGCAGGAGG
>CANHVY010000127.1 GCA_947464185.1 Burkholderiales bacterium | reverse complement strand
CCGCTCTCGAACACCCGGATCGGCTGCGGCCCGCTGCGGTCCAGCAGCGCCGGGATCTTCGAATTGGGGTTCACGCCCACGAAGCCGCTGCCGAACTGGTCGCCTTCGTTGATCTTGATCAGCCACGCGTCGTACTCGGCACCGCTATGGCCCAGCGCCAGCAGCTCTTCGAGCATCACCGTCACCTTCACGCCGTTGGGCGTGGCCAACGAGTACAGCTGCATCGGGTGGCGGCCCACCGGCAGGTCTTTCTCGTGCGTGGCGCCGGCAATGGGCCGGTTGATGTTGGCGAAGCGCCCGCCGTTGGCCTTGTTCCAGGTCCACACCTTGGGCGGGACGTAGTCGGGGGAGTCGCTCATGCGGGGTCTTTCGGGTGTGGGGCAGGCCTGCACTGTACGGGCACGCGCGCCCCACACCAGCCCGCAAGGTCAGGCCAGCCAGCTGCCCCGGTAGTCGCGGGCGTACTGCTGCAGGCTGCGCGGCGCACGGCCGGTGATCTGCTGCACGGCGTCGGTGGTTCGCTCGGCGTATCCCGCCTTGAAGAAGCCCAGGATGAGCAGCATGAATTCGACGTATGGCGCCGGCAGGCCCGCGCCCAGCAGCCCGGCCCGCATGGCCTCGGGCGTGATGTCCTGGTAGCCGATGGCGCGGCCGGTTTCCTGCGACAGGATGGCCGCCACTTGCGTGTGGTCCAGCGCCTGCGGGCCGGTCAGGTCGAAAGCGAGGTTGTCGTGCGCGTGCCCGGTCAGCAGCGCAGCCGCCACGTCGGCGATGTCGCGCGCGTCGATGAAACTGCCGCGCGCGGTGCCCGTGGGCAGCAGGATCGCGCCCTGATTCAGGATGCCGTGCAGCCAGTAGCTGTTGAAGTTCTGCATGAACCAGTTGGGACGGATCACGTTCCAGGCCAGGCCCGACGCTTCCAACAGCCGCTCGGCCTTGCGCAGTGGCGCGGCCTCGTCGGCGTCAGCACCCATGGCGCTCATCAGAACCACCTTCTTCAGGCCGTGCTGGCGGGCCGCCTGGATGACAGGGCACAGCAATTCGTCCTGGTTCACATGGCCGGGCGGGGACAGCAGGAAGGCACGGTCCACGCCGCTGAACGCGGTGGCCAGGCCTTCGCCCGTGAGCAGGTTCAGGTGCACCTGTTCGGCGCCTTGTGACGTGCGGCTGGTAGCCTTGGCAACGGCCTGGCCTTGTGCCTGCAGCGCCTGCACCAATGCCGTGCCGACGGTGCCGTAGGCACCCAGGACGAGGATCTTGTTCACGCGAAGCTCCAAAAAAGTCAGTGATGAAGGGCTTCATTCTGTTTGCCACAAAACGAACCTTGAATGGCCAAAGGTTCTGTTTCCATGTCTAGTCGTACAAACATGGAGCCGATCGAACCGATCAGCACACCAGCCACCCAAAGGCCATGGACCTGCTCACCGACATCCTGCAGCACGCCGGCCTGCGCCGCCGCGTGTTGAACCTGCGTCACCTTCAGGACCGCCAGGCGCTGCGCTTTCCGTGCCACAAGAGCATCGGCTTCCATGTCGTGCTGCAGGGCCAGGCCCATGTGCACGCGCCCGGCCTGAAGCAGCCGCTGGCCCTGCACGCCGGCGACCTGGTGCTCATGGCGCGCGGCATCGACCACGTGCTGAGCAGCGGGCCCGATCTGCCGCCGGGCCCCATCGAACTGGCCCACACGTCAACCACGCCCGATGCACCCGACAGCACAGGGCCGACACGGCTGATCGGCGGTGCGTACCAGTTCTGGCATGACCCGCTGCACCCGCTGTTTGCCGAGTTGCCCGACTGGAGCGCGCTGCGGGCCGACACCCTGCCGCGCCTGAGCCCCTTGTCGCTGACCGTGGCCCTGCTGGCGGCCGAGGCAGCCGAGCCCGTACTGGGCTCGCAAAGCGTGCTGCACGGCCTGCTGGACGCCAGCTTCACCTACCTGCTGCGCGAACTGGTGGCTCAACGCGGCGAGACCGGCAGCGGCTGGTGCCATGCGGTGCGCGAACCGCGGGTGCGACAGGCCGTGGTGCTGATGCACGGAGACGCGGCGCGCGACTGGACGCTGGACGAACTGGCGCAGCGCGTGGGCCTGTCGCGTACGGCACTGGCGCAGAAGTTCCGCCTGGCCATGGGCGACACGCCGCTGAACTACCTGCGCACGGTGCGCATGCAAAAAGCCATGCACCTGCTCAGCCACACCGATCACACGCTGGACACCGTGGCTGGCGAGGTCGGCTACCAGGACGCGTTCAGCTTCTCCAAGGTTTTCAAGCGCACCGTGGGCCTGGCGCCGCGCGAATTCAGGCGCATCGACGCAGACCAAAAAGGCCTGCCCGGGCGTCTGTAGTGCCATCAGAACAGTCGCATGGTCTGAAGCACGCAAAGCATGGCGTGATGGGAGCCGGGCAACAAGAAGACCCACCGGGCCTAGCCCGGATATTTCACGAGTACCGTACTGGATGGGTCAGTCGGGCTGTTTGAACTGGCCGCAGGGGGATTTGAGGTCCGGTCTTGTCGATTGCTGCGTTGCGCGTTGCTGATGTCATTCACGTGGACGCAACTCCCCCATCCCCGGCTTGGGATGCGGGCCGGTTTGGTGTCAACGCGCGGGCCAGGCACTGTATGGATCGCTACGGTCCGAGCGCGTTTGCAGCGGCCATGAAGACATGCTTCATCGGGTGTGCCGATGCCAGCAGAACCCGCACGCGGCGCGTGTTGCGCACCACGGCCGCGCCGATCTTCAGCAGCTTCGTGCGGATGGTGGCGGTGCATGCCTGGGCCAGCTCGGTGCCCTGCAGGCCCAGCCGGCGCAGGTTGATCATCAAGGTGTAGGCCAGCGCCGCCAGCAGCAATCGAAGCTGGTTGGCCTGGAAGCGGTGGCAGCTTGCCCGGCGTCCGAACAGGTCGAGTTGCGCTTCCTTGATCCGGTTCTCGGCTTCGCCTCGGGCACAGTACCGGCGCTCGTACAGCGCCTTGGGCGAACCCGGCAGATCGGTGACGATGAAGCGCGGGTTCACACCTTGCTCGCCGTGCTCCAGCCGCGCGATGATGCGACGCGCCCTGTCCCAGGTGCCGGCTGCGTACTCGAACTCGCCGAACATGCGCTGCTTGGTCTTCTTGGCCGCGTACTGCTCGGCCACAGCCAGCTCGGCCAGGGCCACCTGCTCGTTCAGGCGCGAGTTCTTCTGCAGCCCGATGATGTAGCTCACGCGCCAGCGCTCCAGACGCTGCAGGACGCGCGGACGGCAAAAGCCCGAGTCCGCCCGCACGATGAGCTTCGTCTTGGGCCACGCCCGACGCAGCGGCACCAGCAGCCGCTTGATCAAGGCGCTGACCACGCTGGCCGGGTCGCGGTCGCTCGGGCGCAGCACGCACGCCAGCATGTCCTGGCCGGCGAAGACGTACAGCGGCAGGTAGCAGTAGTTGTCGTAGTAGGCGTGGAAGTGGCCGCGCTCCTGCTGGCCGTGCAGCGGCACATGGGTGGCATCGACATCGAGCACCAGCTCCCTGGGCGGCTTTGCGTGACTGGCGATGAACTGCTGCATCAGCACCTCGTGCAGCGCAGCCGCATGCTCAGGCGTGGCCGCCGTCTCCAGGCGGCTGAGCGTGGGCGCACTGGCCAGCGGTTCGGCGCGGCCCACGGCCGTCTGCATCACCAGATCGTTGCGCAGCACGTTGTGGTCGCACACATCCGACCAGCCCAGGCACAGGCCGTAGATGCGTTGCGCCAGCAGGCTGTGAACGCTGTGCTGGACGCTGGCGCTGCGGCGCCCGTCACCGAGCGCCAGCGCCGCCGAGCGGGTCAGACCAACCCGCTCGTCAACCCGCTTGAGCAGCAGCACGCCCCCGTCGCTGACGATGTCGCCACCGTCGAATGCGGCCTCCACCACGCGCCTTCCAACACGCCCAAACTCGACGGTCCCATCGGTACACTTTGGCATCGGCAGTCCTCGGTTGCCATAGGGGGTGAGATACCTATGACAACGGGCTCAGCCACGAGGCTGCCGACCTACTAATGGTGAAATTTCCGGGTTAGGCCGCACTCTCGGCGACCATGAGGTGGTAGGCGCTTCGTAGGCCAGCTTCCTTGAAGCCGCAGGCCTGGTACATGGAGCGTGCCGGATTCTCCGGATGGACCGTAAGCGACACCTTCTGGTAGCCGTGCTGCCAGGCGGCCGCCAACGCCGCCTTCATCATGAGCTTTCCGAAGCCGCGGTTCTGAAACTCAGGCTCCAGTGCAATGCCAAGTTGCGGTGTCTCATCGTCGATGTAGGCGAGACCTTGACGTTCAGGAACCAGTCGCATCCAGCATGCGCCTGCATCTTTGCCATCCACGACAGCTACGACTCCTACATCCGTGGGTCCGCCCCAGCCTTCGACGAAGATCCGTACTCCAGGGTGCTGAAGTATCTCGATCGGACGCAGCGGGGCAGGAGGCGGGTCCCAGAGCGCGATGTGTAGCCAGTGCCACAAGCTGTGCTGGTCCGAGGCGACAAGGGGTCGAAGTTGCAGCAATCGGGGCTCCTGTGCGGCCTAACGTTCGAGCTAAGCTGGCACCGACGGTGGGACGCGCGGGCCAGGTTGGCGAGAATGTACAGGGTACCGCCGACCTGGCCCGCGTGGCCCGCCGTTGGGGCTCAGCTTGAGCGAGGGGTTAGGCAACACTTTTGGCGCTGAGCT
>CANHVY010000126.1 GCA_947464185.1 Burkholderiales bacterium | reverse complement strand
TTTGGCAAGGGCAACATCCGCGGCGTCGCAGGCCCCGAGAGCGCGAACAACGCCGGCGCGCAGACCTCGTTCATTCCCATGCTGACGCTGGGCATCCCGCCCAATGCGGTGATGGCGCTGATGGTGGGGGCCATGACGATCAAGGGCATCCAGCCTGGCCCGCAGGTGATGACCAGCAACCCGGAGTTGTTCTGGGGCCTGATCGCGTCGATGTGGGTGGGCAACCTGATGCTGATCATCCTGAACCTGCCGCTGATCGGCATCTGGATCAAGCTGCTGACGGTGCCCTACCGGTTCCTGTTCCCGGCGATCATCGTGTTCTGCGGCATCGGTCTTTACTCGCTGAACAACAACAACTTCGACGTGTACATGGCCGCGGCCTTCGGCATCATCGGCTACTTGTTCTACAAGTTGGGGTGCGAGCCGGCGCCGCTGCTGCTGGGCTTCATTCTCGGCCCGATGATGGAAGAGAACCTGCGCCGGGCACTGCTGCTGTCCCGCGGCGACTGGACAGCCTTCATCACCCGGCCGCTGTCCGCGGGCTTGTTGTTGGCGGCGCTGCTGATGATCGTGGTGGTGTCCTTGCCCTCGATCAAGAAGAAACGCGAAGAGGCCTTCCAGGAGGAATGAACCTGGGCCGTCGCGGCCGCGCCGCGGGCCATCTGTCGCATCAAGGGGCTCTTCGGGGCCCCTTTTCGTTGCGGTGTCCTTGGGGGCGGGCCCAGGCACCCGGCTGTGCCCCTATGCTTGCGCCATGAGATTGCCCGCTGCCCTCGAGCCCCTGCGCGGCCCGGTGTTCAGGGGCCTGTGGCTGGCCTATCTGGCTGCCAACATGACCATGTGGATGAACGACGTGGCTGCCGCCTGGCTCATGACCACGCTCACCACCAGCCCGGTAATGGTGGCCCTGGTGTCCGCAGCGTCCACGCTGCCGGTGTTTCTGCTGGGGCTTCCCAGCGGCGCGATGGCGGACATCGTCGACCGGCGCCGCTACTTTGCCGCCACGCAGCTGTGGGTGTCGGTGGTGGCCCTGGTGCTGGCCGCGGTGTCCCTGTCGGGCACGCTCACGGCGCCCGTCCTGCTGGCGCTGACCTTTGCCAACGGCGTCGGGCTGGCCATGCGCTGGCCCGTGTTCTCGGCCATCGTGCCGCAGATCGTGCCGCGCGCCCAACTGCCCTCGGCGCTGGCGCTCAACGGCGTGTCCATGAACCTGTCGCGCGTGGTCGGGCCCATGCTGGCCGGTGGGCTGATCGCGGCGGTCAGCCCGGCAGCGGTGTTCGCGCTGAATGCGCTGCTGGCGGTGGTGTCCTTCCTGCTCATCCTGCGCTGGCGCTCGGAACCGCGCACCAGCGCGCTGCCGGGCGAGCGCTTCGTGGGCGCCATGCGCGTGGGTTTGAACTTCGCCCTGCAGTCGCAGCGCCTGAAGGTGGTGCTGCTGCGCATCTTCCTGTTCTTCCTGCAGAGCGCGGGGTTATCCGCCCTGCTGCCGTTGGTGGCCCGGCAGTTGCACGGTGGCGGTCCGGCCACCTTCACCGTCATGCTGTCCTGCCTGGGCGTGGGGGCCATCGTCGCCGCCATGTACTTTCCGCGCTGGCGGGCCCGTTTCGACCGGGATGATTTCGTGCGCGCCGGCGTCATCGGCCATGCTGTGCTGTCCTGCCTGATCGTGAGGGTGCAGGAGGTGTGGTTCGCCGTGCCCGCCATGGTGGTGCTGGGCATGGCCTGGATCTCGGTGGCCAATTCCCTGGCGGTGGCGGCGCAGACCGCCTTGCCGGACTGGGTGCGGGCCCGGGGCATGTCTATCTACCAGGTGTGCCTGATGGGAGGTGTGGCGGCGGGCTCGCTGCTGTGGGGCCAGGTGGCCTCGTTCACGTCGGTGCAAACGGCCATCTTCGCCGCAGCGGGCTTCGGGGTGCTCAGCTGGCTGTTGACGCGCCGGCTGAGCGTGCAAGACGGGGCCGAGCTGGATTTCAGCCCTGCGCCGCGTGCCGCGATGCCCGAGTCCGCCATTGCCGTGGAGCCTGAGGAGGGCCCGGTGATGGTGACCATCGAATACCAGATCGACCCCGCGCGCGCGGCCGACTTTGCCGCGGTGATGCAACGCACCCGACGCGCCCGCTTGCGGCAAGGCGCACTGTCCTGGGGCTTGTTCCGCGACACAGCGGTGCCCGGCCGGTATGTGGAGTACTTCGTCGACGAGAACTGGGTGGAGCATCTTCGCCGCCTGGAGCGCTTCACGGCCTTCGACGCCGAATTGCGCACGCAGCGGCTGGCCTTCCAAACGGGGGCGGAGCCGCCGGTGCTGCGCCGCTACGTCGCTGACGCCCTGGTGGAACAGCCGCATGCCCCCCTGTGAGCGGCGGCATGCCGATGCCTGAGCAGCCTGCTTGGCGGGCGGGCGGGGTGAAAATGAGCGCATGAACACGCACAACCCCTTCGATTGGAAGGCCGGCTACGCCAGCCAGCGTTCCCCCGTCTTCGCCCGCAACGTGGTTTCCACCTCGCACCCGCTGGGCGCGCAGGCGGGCCTGAAGATGCTGCAGCAAGGCGGCAACGCCGTGGACGCCGCCATCGCCGCGGCCGCGATGATGACCATCGTGGAGCCCTGCAGCAACGGCCTGGGCTCCGACATGTTCTGCATCCTGTGGGACGGCACCGCATTGCAGGGCCTGAACGCCTCGGGCTGTGCGCCCGCGGCCTGGACGCCCGCCTACTTCCGCGCCAAGTACGGCGCAGACGCCAAGACGCCCCCAAAGCGCGGCTGGGACTCCGTCACCGTGCCTGGTGCCGTGGCCGGCTGGATGGCCTTGCATGAACGCTACGGCAAGCTGCCCTTCGCCGATTTGCTGGCCCCGGCCATCGAGATCGCCGAGCGCGGCTATGGCGTGCCGGTGATCGTGCAGCACAAGTGGACGGCCGCGGCCGAACTTCCCGAGATCACCTCGCAGCCGGGCTTTGCTCAGGCCTTCCTGCCGCACGGCCGCGCGCCGCACGTGGGCGAACGCTTTGCCTTCCCCGACGCCGCCCGCACCCTGCGCCTGATCGCCCAGACCCAGGGCGAAGCGTTCTACCGCGGCGAGGTGGCCGCCGCTGCCGAAGCGCACGCCAAAGCCAGCGGCGCTGCCATGACCGCAGCCGACTTCGCGGCCTACCGGCCCGAGTGGGTGACACCGATCGCCAAGAACTACCGCGGCCACACGGTGCATGAGATTCCGCCCAATGGGCAGGGCATCGCGGCACTGATCGCCTTGGGCATCCTGGACCGATTCGACATCGCGTCGCTGCCGGTGGACAGCGTGGCCTCGCAGCACCTGCAGATCGAGGCGATGAAGCTCGCCTTTGCCGATGTCTACCGCTACGTGGGCGAGCCCCGCACCATGGCCCTGACCCCGGCGCAGATGCTGGACGACGCCTACCTGGACAGCCGCGCCAAGCTGATCGACCTGAAGCGTGCGCAGAACTTCGGCCCTGGCCACGGACCGCAGGGCGGCACCATCTACATGACCGCGGCCGACGAGAGCGGCATGATGATCAGCTTCATCCAGAGCAACTACATGGGCTTCGGCTCCGGGGTGGTGGTGCCGGGCTACGGCCTGAGCCTTCAGAACCGCGGCCATGGCTTCACGCTGGATGAGAGCCGGGCCAACGTGGTGGGCCCGGGCAAGCGCCCCTTCCACACCATCATTCCCGCCTTCCTGACCCGCAACGGCGCCCCGGTGATGAGCTTTGGCGTGATGGGCGGCGACATGCAGCCGCAGGGCCACCTCCAGACCCTCGTGCGCATGCTGGACTACCACCAGAACCCGCAGGCGGCCTGCGACGCGCCGCGCTGGCGCTTCAATGGTGGCATCGTCAACGCCGAGCAGGGCCTGGCGGCTGCCGATGGGCTGCGCGGCCTGGGCCATCGCGTGGAGCCCTTTGCCGACAGCTACCAGGACTACGGCGCCGGCCAGTTCATCTGGCGCCTGGGTGACCCGGCCGTCGAGGGCTACGCCGTGGCAAGCGACCCGCGGCGCGACGGCCTGGCCGCCGGGTTCTGACGCCCTGACCCGACCCATGGCCGATGCCCAGGCCCGCCGTGCCACGGGCCTGATGCTGGCGCTGGCCGGTGCCACGGCCTTCTCCGGCAAGGCCATCATCGTCAAACTGGCCTACCGCCACGGCGTGGATGCCGTGACGCTGATCATGCTGCGCATGCTGCTGGCCTTGCCGCTGTTCCTGGCGCTGGCCTGGTGGGCAGGACGCGGCCGGCCAGCGCTGACGGCCCGCGACTGGCGCGTGGTGCTGGGCCTGGGGTTCTGCGGCTACTACCTGGCCAGCTTCCTCGATTTCGCCGGACTGCAGTACATCACCGCCAGCCTGGAGCGACTGATCCTGTACCTGAACCCCACCCTGGTGATGCTGCTGGGCTGGCTATTGTTCAAGCGCCGGGTCACGCGAGGCCAGCTCGCGGCCTTTGCCCTCAGCTACCTGGGCATCCTGGTGGTCTTCGGGGCGGAACTGAGCCTGGAAGGGCGCGACGTGCTGCTGGGGTCGGCGCTGGTCTTTGGCTCGGCACTGAGCTATGCCGTCTACCTGGTCTACAGCGGGCAGGAGGTGCAACGCCTGGGGTCGCTGCGGCTGACGGGCCTGGCCACTTCGGTGGCCTGCGTGCTGTGCATCGCGCAACACCTCGTCCTGCGGCC
>CANHVY010000125.1 GCA_947464185.1 Burkholderiales bacterium | reverse complement strand
GTCTGCAACTCAGTATCCGGAACGTGAATTCCCGTTTGCCTGTACGTAGTACTGCGGTCGTCTGTCGTAGAACTACGTAGTCGGCCCTGCGGAATCGCTCTTCCGAGACACCCGATTCGGTATCGAGCCCGAAGCAGGTGACGCGGGTGGAGGTTCTACGCACCGTGGCCGATGGCGCCACGCGTTGTAGGCGACCGAAACATCGACTCGGCGCTGTCCGGCTTGCTCGGTTCATCGCGTGACAAGCCACTGATCGCGCGCCTGCAGTTTTTTGCCGGGGGTGACATCGTTGGTGATCATTGGGCTCGCTACACTGGCCGGCGCAACCGGTTCGTTGTGCCGGTGCCCGGCGGTGCACAAGGAGCGAGAACATGAGTTGGCTGAACACCTCGATCATGCGCACACGCGGCCTCGCGCAGGGCCGCACGCCCGACACGCACGCGCTGACCGAAGCCAGGCAGGGCACCTACCACTACACCATCGGCCCCTACTCCAAGCCGGTGATGCAGATAAGGCCCGGCGACCGCGTGATCGTCGAGACCCGCGACGCCTTCGAAGGCAAGGTCAAGACCGAGCAAGACCTGCCGTCCAAGGTGCTGACCATGCCCTTCGTGAACCCCCAGAGCGGGCCCATCCTGATCGAGGGCGCCGAGAAGGGCGACGTGGTGGCCGTCTACATCGAGAGCATGGCGCCGCGCGGCCCCAACCCGCGCGGTACCTGCGCGATGATTCCCCAGTTCGGCGCGCTCAGCGCCACGTCACTCACGGCGATGCTGCACGACTCGTTGCCCGAGATCGTCCGCAAGATCGACGTCGATGAGGACGGCGTCTACTGGAGCAAGCGCGTCACGCTGCCCTATCGACCGCACATCGGCACGCTGAGCTGCAGCCCCGAGATCGACAGCATCAACACGCTGACGCCCGACTCTCACGGCGGCAACATGGACCTGCCCGACATGGGCCCGGGCAGCATCACCTACCTGCCGGTGCGCACGGCCGGTGCGCGACTGTTCATCGGCGACGCACACGCCTGCCAGGGCGACGGCGAGGTCTGCGGCACCGCCGTCGAATACGCCAGCACGACGACCATCCTGGTCGACCTGATCAAGGGCTGGAACCTCGAGTGGCCGAGGCTGGAGAACGAGACCCGCATCATGGCCATCGGCAGCGCACGGCCACTGGAAGACGCGGCGCGCATCGCCTACAAGGAACTGGTGCTGTGGATGGAAGCCGAGTTCGGCTACGACCGCTGGGACGCCTACATGATGCTCAGCCAGTGCGGCCTGGTGCGGCTGGGAAATTTTGTTGACCCGAAATACACGGTGGGCGCAGGCATCGAGAAGAAATACCTGGCCCCCTGAACGCCTGATATCAAACGCAAGGAGCATGTCGCATGGATCTCGGACTCAAGGGCCTGAAGGCCGTCGTCACTGGGGGCACCAAGGGCATAGGCCGCGCGATCGCGCAGACGCTGGCGGCAGAGGGCGCGCACATCGCCTTCTGCGCGCGCAACGCCGATGAAGTCCAGCAGACGTGCCAGGACTTCGCCGCCGCCTATCCCGGCATCAAGGTGCACGGGGTGGTCGCCGATGTCGGCGACGCGGCCGGCCTGGCCGCTTTCGTCAATGGCGCAGCGGCAGCCTTCGGCGGGCTGGACATCGTCGTGGCCAACGTCAGCGCGCTGGCGATACCGAACGAAGAAGCCAACTGGCAGAAGACCTTCGAGGTCGACATGATGGGCACGGTGCGGCTGGTCAATGCCGCGATGCCTTACCTCGAGCAAAGCGGCGCCGCTTCCATCGTCACGATCAGCAGCGTCTCGGGCCGCGAGATCGACTTTGCCTCCGGCCCCTACGGCGCCTTCAAGGCCGCCATCGTCCACTACACGCAGGGCCTGGCCTATCACCTGGCGGGCAAGAAGATCCGCGCCAACACGGTGTCGCCGGGCAACACCTATTTCAAGGGCGGCGTGTGGGAGCAGATCGAGCACGGCAACCCCGATCTGTTCAAGATGGCGCTGGGCCTGAACCCGACAGGCCGCATGGGCACCCCGCAGGAAATGGCCAATGCCGCGGTCTTCCTGGCCAGCCCGGCGGCGAGCTTCATCACCGGCACCAATCTCGTCGTCGATGGCGCGCTGACCAAGGGCGTGCAGCTCTGATGTCGGCGGTGGCGCGGATCACGCGCCACCGCCTTCGCCTTTCAGCGCTTGTGGTGCACCGGCGCCAGCTTGTAGACCGGCGTATCCAGCCCTTCCATCCGCGCCTTCAGCTGGAAGGCCAGGAACTGCGAGTAATGCCGGCTCTGGTGCAAGTTGCCGCCGTGGAACCACAACTGCGGAACCTGCGTGGGCTTCCACATGTTTCGCAGTTCGCCTTCCCACGGACCGGGGTCCTTGGGCGTGTCACTGCCCAAGCCCCAGACCTTGCCGACCTGGTCGGCCACCTCGGGCGAGATCAGCTCGGCCAGCCAGCCGTTCATGCTGCCGTAGCCGGTGGCGTAGACGATCAGGTCGGCCGGCAGCTCGGTCCCGTCCGACAGCGTCACGCTGTTCGGGTTGATGCGCTCGATGTTGACGCGGCTCTTCAGCTTGATGCTGCCATTGGCCACCAGCTCTGAAGCCCCGACGTCGATGTAGTAGCCCGAGCCGCGGCGCAGATACTTCATGAACAGGCCAGAACCGTCGACGCCGAAGTCCAGCATGAAGCCTGCCTTTTCCAGCCGCGCATACAGGTCGGCGTCGCGCTTCTTCATCTCGTCGTAGACCGGCACCTGCATCGGCGCCATGATCTTGTAGGGAATGCTGGCGAAGATCAGGTCGGCCATGTCGGTGTGCACGCCGTTCTTCACGGCCTGCTCGGAATAGAGGCCGCCCAGCGCCAGCTCCATCAGCGACTCGGATGGCGCGATGTGGGTGCTGCTGCGCTGGACCATGGTCACGTCGGCGCCGTGTTCCCACAGCGCGGCGCAGATGTCGTGCGAGCTGTTGTTGCTGCCCAGCACCACGGCCTTCTTTCCCTTGTAGGCCTCGGGGCCAGGGTGCCTGCTGCTGTGGTGCTGCTCGCCCTGGAAGGTCTCGGCGCCGGCGATCTGCGGCACATTGGGGTAGCCCGACACACCGAGCGCGAAAACCAGCTGCGTGGGCCGCAGCGTGATGTCCTGGCCACCGCGCTCGACCACCACTTCCCAGGTCTGGCTTGCCTCGTCGAAGCGCGCCTTCTTGGCCGTCGTGCTGCCCCAGTAGTTCAGCTCCATGACCTTGGTGTACATCTCGAGCCAGTCGCCGATCTTGTCCTTGGGCGCGAATACGGGCCAGTCATCCGGGAAAGGCAGATAGGGCAGGTGGTCGTACCAGACCGGGTCGTGCAGGCACAGGCTCTTGTAGCGCTTGCGCCAGCTGTCCCCGGGCTTCTCGTTCTTCTCGACGATGAGGGCCGGTACGCCCAGCCGGCGCAGCCGCGCACCCAGCGCGATGCCGCCCTGCCCGCCGCCGACGATCAACACATAGGGCTGGGTCTCGAAGCCCAGCGTGGCCTGCTCGTGCTGGCGTTCTTCCAGCCAGGTCATGCGGCCGGGATGCACACCGTGTTCTGCGCCCTTGATGCGCTGCGCGCCCTTCTTCTCTTCAAAGCCCTTCAGCTCAGTCATTGTGGTCAGCAGCGTCCAGCACTTGCCGTTTTTCAGCCGCGCGTGGCCGCGGCCGCGGGCCACAGCGGTCTCGAAGGTGAACCAGGCGTCGATCACGCCAGCGGCTTCCGTCGCCTGCCCTTCGATCTGGAAGTTGTGCGGCTGCACGTCTGCCAGCCTGGCCTGCAGCATCGCTCTGATGGCCGCCGGCCCTTCCTGTGTGCTGATGTTCCAGGTGAAGCTGACCAGATCGCGCCAGTAGCAGTCGGCGTCGAACAGGGCCATCGCCGCTTCGAGGTCCTGCGCTCGCAGCGCCTGCTCGAAGTCGAAGAACCAGGCGCTGGCGGCCTGGGTAGGGTGGGACGAAAGGTCGGTCATCCGGGTGTCTCCTGCTGACGGCCCCACCGGCAGTTGGGGTGGAGTCCGGACTCCGATCATTCGACGCTGGCGGGCCGGCGCGTGACAGCATTTACCCTCGAACGGCTCAGCCAGGGCGCAGGCTCTCCAGTGTGTTTGGGGTGAGGCACCGCAGCAGCTCCGCTACCTGGAGCTGGCCGGCGGCACCCGGCCCAATGCCGTCGCGACCTCCTCCGACTCGACAGTCGCAAAGGCGTCGCCCGGATTGCTTCGAATACTCGGCTCAAAGAGCCGACACTGCCTGGCGTGAACCCCATCGCGACAGTGGTGACGTTTCATTTGACACGAAGCACGTCCAGCGCAGAGACCGGTGAAGCGGAGTTGCCCCAGGACTGCCGCATGAACGTGGCGACTGCGGCTATCTCGTTGTCGTTCAGCACCTGCCCATACGGCGGCATGCCAAATGGCTGACGGTTGCCCGCAGTGGTCGGCATGAAGCCGCCCAGTCGAATCCCGCGCACAAGGTTGTTGTGCGACTCAAGGGTGACCGCGCGATTGCCGGCGAGCGCGGGGTACATCGCCGACACGCCTTGTCCCCGGTCGCCATGGCAGGCCGCGCAGTGCTGCTCATAGACCTTGCTGCCGGCGAGCATCGTCTCCGCGTCGGCGCGCCTGGGCTCGCTACGCGGCTCTTCACTCACCGGAATCGACGCCAGGTAGCGGGCCATCGCGTCGAG
>CANHVY010000124.1 GCA_947464185.1 Burkholderiales bacterium | reverse complement strand
TGCAGCAGCGCGTGCAGTTCCTCGCCAGTGGGCGCACCGGCCTCGACGAAGCTGGGCGCGCCGTCGGCGTCGCAGCGGTACACGCCGTCCAGCCCCAGGCCGTGCAGGTGGATGTTCAAGTTGGCAGCCGAGCCGAAGCGCTGGATCAGCGTGACCGCGCCGCCCTGGCCCTCGTCGCTCTTGAGCCCCGTGTGGTCCACCAGGTGCGCCGCCGTCTGCGACATCCGCCGCGCACCGCACGGCTGCTCGAGCTGCTGAGGTAGATCAGCCTCCCGCTGCCAGCAGGCTAGCCGCTGCGCGGGCCGGCCCGATGGCACGGCACCGTAAAGCTCAGGCTGGCCGCCGCGTCAGCACGACGATGCCGTCTTCGTCGGCTACCAGCCAGTCTCCCGGCTGAACCCGCACACCCTGCAGTTGCAGTTGCAGCGGCACATCGCGCAGCCCTTCACCGCGCCTTTCGGTGGGCAGGGGCATCAGAGCCAATGCGCGAATGCCAAGGTCGTATTGAGCCAACTCGGCCACGTCACGCACACAACCGTCGATGACAAGGCCAGCCCAGCCGTTGCGCGCCGCCGCTGCAGCCAGGTTTCCGCCGACCAGCGCCCGGCGAAGCGACCCGCCTCCATCAACCACCAGCACGCGCCCGATGCAACCACTCGATGTGTCCACCGTGCCGTCAGCCTCGACGGCGGCTTTGAGCAGCGAGTTGTCCTCGAAGCACTTGACGGTACTCACCGGCCCGGCGAACCGGATTCGCTTGCCGTAGGGCTGGAACACTGGAGGCAGCACGCGGAAATCGCCGCTGGTGTCGCTCTTGTGCGCATCGCACAGGTCGCAGGTGTTGGGCGTCATCACAAAGTCTCCTTGGATTTGACGGTCTGGCGTACGCCGGCAGACGAGGGTTTCGTGGCGGCGCTGCGCTCCTCGGCCGGGCGACGTGCTGGCATCATGGGTTGGTGCTCGCGCGGTGATTTCAGGATGATGGCTGTCGAGGTTTCGGTGACGATGCAAAAGCGGCTGACCACCGTGTCGAGATGGGCCACGTCGATGACTGCGATCTCCATCAGCCAGCTGTCTTCGCCAGTCACGTTGTGTGCACACACCACCTCCGGCGTCTGCTCGATGAGGCGCACCACACGGTCATAGTCCGCCCGCCCCACACGCACCATGGCGCGGATGCCATAGCCCAGCGCACCCAGGTTCACCGTGGCCCGGTAGCCCGTGATGACGCCTGCCGCCTCGAGTTTGCGCACCCGCTCGGTGACGGCCGGTTGGCTCAGGTGGACCCGGCGGCCCAACTCCGCCATGGTCAGCCGCGCATCCGACTGCAGTTCCGCCAGGATGCGTGTATCGGCCGCATCGATTTCTGAATTGAAGGCTTCAGCCATTTATCTCCTTTTTTATCCGCTCCGAGTGCCAACCTTAATCATTACTTTGCCATGTATTCAAGGCCCTGGCTTTCATAACATCTCGTCTCATTGCAAAACTTTGCACCCCGAAGATGACCACCTTGACCACCACTGCCCCCCGGCGCTCATCCCTGCCACCCTGGCTGCTGGCATGTCTGGCAGCCACCTGGCTGGTGTGGGGGTCCACCTACCTGGCCATCAAGTTCGCGCTCGTCAGCCTGCCGCCGTTCTTTCAGATGGGCACCCGCTTCCTGGTGGCCGGCGCCGTGCTGATGGCCTGGCTCAGGTGGCGCGGTGGCGCTTGGCCAGAGGCCCGGCAGTGGCGGCACGCGCTCATCGTGGGCAGCCTGATGCTTGGCGGTGGCATGGGCGGCACCGCTTATGCCGAACAGACCGTGGCCTCCGGGCTGGTGGTTGCGTTCATTGCCGTCATTCCCTTGTTGATTGCGGCCCTCAACCTGTTCTGGGGCATCGTGCCCCACCGGCTGGAGATGGCAGGCATCCTGGTCGGCCTGGCCGGCGTGCTGATGTTGACGCAGGGCGCCGGGTTCCAGGCGTCCCCGGTGGGGCTGGGCGCCATTGCGCTGGCCTGCGTCACCTGGTCGCTGGGCAGCGTATTGAGCCAGCGGCGGTTTCCCCTGGCCCCGGGCGCTGTTGGGTTTGCCAGCGAAATGCTTTGCGGCGGGCTGGTCCTGATGGGCCTGTCTGTGCTGGTCGGAGAAACACCCCAGTGGCCGCCGAAGCCCTTGGCGGTGGCGGCATGGCTGTACCTGGTGGTGTTCGGTTCGCTGCTGGCTTTCAGCGCCTACATGGTGCTGCTTGCCCGTGCCAGCGCGGCGGTGGCCTCCAGCTACAGCTTGGTCAACCCGGTGATTGCCATGCTGCTGGGTGTGTGGCTGGCCGGAGAAACCATCACCGCCCCCGAGTGGACAGCCGCTGGCGTGGTGCTGGTGGGCGTGGTGCTGATGCTGTGGGGATTGCGTGCCAAACGCTGACCTTGCGCCAAGACATCCGGCACACCGGCGCTGACGTCAGACCGCCGCGTTGTTCATGAGAGGGGTTGGGCCGACTGGCGTCGGCTGATGCCCACCCCCACCCACCCTGCCGAGATGATGCCGAGCGCGAGTGCGTGGGCCGACCCGTAGAACACGCCCGATGGCATGCCGCGGTCGAGTAAAGCGCCAAACACTGGGGCGGCCACCGCAGAGCCGAGGTCGAGTCCGAAGTACACGGTGCCCTAGACCCGGCCGGTGGCGCCCGGGGGCGAAGCGCGCTTGACCTGCACCCGGTAGTAGATACCGCCCACCACCAAGCCCTCCTCGCTCCAGTCGAACTGGTAGGCCTCGCCGAGCTCGAAGGCCAGCGGGACGAAGGCATTGACCACCGCGCCTTGGCCCTCGCCCTGGTGCCACGCCCGGACGAAGTCGGTCACCCGGGTGTACCCACCGTCGTAGCCCGCCGCCTTGATCTGCGCGTACAGCGCCTTGGCCGTGCGCCGCTCATGCTTGGGCCGCCGAGCATCGGCCTTCAGCGCCTGCTTGAGTGCCTCGTGGAAGGCCGTGAGCTTGTTCGGCTGCTCCACCCGCCGGCACTTCGGCGGGCCATCGACCTCGCCGTGCAGCCACTTGGCCACCGTGTTGCGCGACTACCCCGTGATGCGCGAGATCTCGCGCGCCGACTTGTTCTTCCGGCTATGCAAACGCCGGATCCTGCCAACCATGTCCATGGTGATTACTCCTCGTCACCTGCTGCACAAAAAGGCAGCAGGGTAGGTTGTTCACCTGGGTCAGTTTTCGGTCGGCGCCAACAGTTGGAGAACAACGCAAGCTTGGGCGCGAGGGAGCCGGTGCAGTTGGCCATCGGCCCCACCCTTCCCTACTGTGACTCCTCGGTCCAGTCCTCGACCGAAAGGCCTGGAAACTGCGCGAAAGCGCGGTCGTTGGTCACCAGCACGGCGTCGATACTCAGAGCGTGTGAGCCGATCAGGAGATCCATCGGCGCGAGCCCCCTGCCCTCGCGTTGGGCGGCGGCACGGGCCGGTCCGTAGACCTCGGACGTCGATACGTCCCAGGGCAAGACGTCGACCCGCCGCAGGAACTCCCGAACCACAACGTGAAGCGCCGTGGCGTCAGGCCGCTTGGCCAGACCGAACAGCAGTTCACCTTGGGTGATGGCCGAGATGCACAACGAAGTGATCGGCGCGGAGACCACTCGACGCGCAACTCCCGGGTGCTTCTTTAGAAGGTGGCTGACGGTGTTGGTGTCGAGCATGTAGCGCGTCACTGTCGTCACCCCTGCCAGCCCTCCAGCGGATCCCTGTCATGGGTGCCCTGGGCACGCTGCGCTTCGCTCAGGAAGTCCTCAGGGACATCGGCGGCCTGCAGCGCCGTGAAGAACCCATCCCAAGTGGTTGGCTTGCGTGACAGGATCACGTCGCCAGTCTTTGGATCCTGGCGGATAAAGACTTCCTTCGTATCGAAACGAAAGGCCGCAGGCAGTCGCACGGCCTGGCTGCGGCCGTTGGTGAAGAGCTTGGCGGTTTGGGTCAGGTGCGGTTCTGATGACATATACCATAGTCTATATCATTAGCTTGAACAGTCCCCGTGCCGGCCCTGGCTGAAGCGTCACTCTTGCAGCTCGACTGGTGGCCCTGGCGCCAGCGAAGTCGCAGCCTCGCCCGCTGGGCCTGGGCAAGGACGGGTTCACGCTGCCCAAGAACTTTGGCTCCCTTCATGCATCGGAAATCCAGCGGATGTTCAAGGCCACTGCGTGACGTCGCAGGGCCTGAGCCTGCTGCTTGACACCAACGTCCTGCTTGCAGCCCTCATTGCCCCCGACACCCTGCCCACTCCCACGCAGCAAGCGCTGCGGGACCCGGCGGTGACCGTCCGTTTCAGCGCGTCCAGCCTGTGGGAGATCGCCATCAAGTGCTCGCTCGGCCGCCAGGACTTCACCTTCCGGCCGGAAGACATCGAACTCCTGGCGCGGGAGACCGGATTCACCGAACTGCCCGTTCTCTCGCAGCACACCCACGCAGTCGCCACCTTGCCGTGGCTGCACCGGGACCCCTTCGACCGCCTGCTGCTTGCGCAGGCGATCGCGCTCCCGGCGCGGCTGCTCACCACCGACGTACTGCTGGCGAAGTACTCTGATCTGGTGCAGTTGATCTGACCGTGGCGTGACGCGCTGGCGCAGGCGCCTTTCGCTCAACGAATCTTCACCCTCGCCCGCAACCTCCCCACCACCCCCGTGGGGAAGTGGTAGACCGACAGCACGAACAGCACGCCCAGCCACAGCAGCCAGCGGTCGGGCGTGAGCACCGCCGCCAGTACCGGCACCCCTTCCAC
>CANHVY010000123.1 GCA_947464185.1 Burkholderiales bacterium | reverse complement strand
CCTGCGGCGGCCTTTGCGCGCTGGTCGAGTCGCGCTCGTCGAAGCCGCTCATGGCCGACAGCAGCAGCGCGCAGTCCTCGGCCGTGCGGGCCATCGGGCCGGCCTGGTCCAGGCTGGAGGCGAAGGCGATCATGCCGTAGCGTGAGCAGGTGCCGTAGGTGGGCTTGATGCCCGTCAGGCCGCAGAACGCCGCGGGCTGGCGGATGGAGCCCCCGGTGTCGGTGCCCGTGGCGGCGGGCACCAGGCGCGCGGCCACCGCCGCGGCAGAGCCGCCCGAAGAGCCGCCGGGCACCCGGCTCAGGTCCCAGGGATTGCACGCGGGGCCGAAGGCGGAGTTCTTGTTGCCCGAGCCCATGGCGAACTCGTCGCAGTTGAGCTTGCCCAGCGTCACCATGCCCGCACCGGGCAGCCGGCCGTCGCGCGAGCCGGGCCCCAGGCGCGCCACCACGCTGGCGTCGAAGGGGCTCTTGTAGTCCTTGAGCATCAGCGAGCCGGCGGTCGAGGGCAGCGCGCTGCGCTCGAAGTCGGTGACAAAGATGTCCTTGTGCGCCACGGGCACGCCCGTCAGCGGCCCGGCCTGGCCGGCGTGGCGCAGGGCGTCGGCGCGCCGCGCCTCGGCCAGCGCCACCTCGTCGGGAGTGACGGCCAGGAAGGCGTTGAACCGGTCGAGTCCGCCCGGGGACCCCGGGGTACCTGGGCCGCCGGCCTCGCGCATGCCCGCCAGCAGTTCGCGCGTCACTTCCTCGCTGGAGAAAGTGCCCGCCGCCAGGCCGCTGCTCAGCTCGGCCACGCCCATGTCACAAAGGCTTGCAGATGTTGCACTCATTCGATCACCTTGGGCACGAGGAACAGCCCGTCCTGCACCGCCGGGGCGCTGCGCTGGTTGCGCTCGCGCTCATCGGCTTCCGTCACGGCGTCCTCGCGTAGGCGCAGGGTGACGTCCTGCACCGCCGACAAAGGCGTGTACAGCGGCTCTACGCCACCGGTGTTGACGGCACTCATGGCTTCGACGATGCGGAAGAAGCCGTTGAGCTGGCCGAGCAGGGTGGCCTGCTCGGCCTCGGGGAGTTCAAGGCGCGCCAGATGCGCGATGCGCTGGACGTCCTGGGGTGTGAGGGCCATGGTGTGACAAGCGGTGTCTGGGGGCCGGAAAAGGCGCGGAAATTCAGCCCCCGCAAGCCCTTGGAAAAGGGGTTTGCACGAGGGGCTGCGGTATTATCCGCCCTCGCCTGAAACGGCCCCTCCATGCCCCGCCGAAAGGCCCGAAGAGGCAATCCACGCGCCCGACTCCGCTGGATGTGCACGCCTGACCCCGCCTGACCCCCCGAGCGGCCCCGCCGCGACACCCGCCCCGATCATGTTTGCCTTCCTGCGCAGTCACTTCTCCACCGATCTCGCCATCGACCTCGGGACCGCCAACACGCTCATCTACGTGCGCGGCAAGGGCATCGTGCTGGACGAGCCCTCGGTCGTCTCCATCCGCCATGAGGGCGGGCCCAACGGCAAGAAGACCATCCAGGCCGTGGGCCACGAGGCCAAGGCCATGCTGGGCAAGGTGCCCGGCAACATCGAGGCCATCCGCCCGATGAAGGACGGCGTGATCGCCGATTTCACCGTCACCGAGCAGATGCTCAAGCAGTTCATCAAGATGGTGCACCCGCGATCGATGATGAAGGCCAGCCCGCGCATCATCATCTGCGTGCCCTGCGGCTCCACGCAGGTGGAGCGCCGGGCCATCCGCGAGTCGGCCCTGGGCGCAGGCGCCTCGGAGGTGTATCTGATCGAGGAACCGATGGCCGCGGCCATCGGCGCCGGCCTGCCGGTGAGCGAGGCCTCGGGCTCGATGGTGGTGGACATCGGCGGCGGCACCACCGAGGTGGGCGTCATCAGCCTGGGCGGCATGGTCTACAAGGGCAGCGTCCGCGTAGGTGGTGACAAGTTCGACGAGGCCATCATCAACTACATTCGCCGCAACTACGGCATGCTGATCGGCGAGCCCACGGCCGAGGCCATCAAGAAGAACATCGGCAGTGCCTTCCCCGGCAGTGAAGTCAAGGAGATGGAGGTCAAGGGCCGCAATCTCTCCGAAGGCGTGCCGCGCAGCTTCACCATCTCGTCCAACGAGATCCTGGAAGCCTTGACCGATCCGCTGAACCAGATCGTCTCCAGTGTGAAGAACGCCCTGGAGCAGACCCCGCCGGAGCTGGGCGCCGACATCGCCGACCGCGGCATGATGCTCACGGGGGGCGGCGCCCTGCTGCGCGACCTGGACCGCCTGCTGTCAGAGGAGACGGGCTTGCCGGTGCTGGTGGCCGAAGACCCGCTGACCTGCGTGGTGCGCGGCTGCGGCATGGCGCTGGAACGCATGGAGCGCCTGGGCAGCATCTTCACCTCCGAGTGACGGAGGCTCGATGCCCCTGGGGACGCTGGACCGCACCCCGCCGCCGTTCTTCCGTCAAGGCCTGTCGGCCCTGACGAAGCTGGGCCTGTTCTCGGCCCTGGCCGTGCTGCTGATGGTGGCGGACGCCCACTGGCGCGTGGTGGACCCGCTGCGTGCCACCTTGTCCACCGCCTTGCTGCCCGTGCAGCGGGTGCTGGCCGTGCCGGTGGAGGCCTGGGAAGGCGGGGGTGACTACCTGCAGGGGCTGCGCCAGGCGCTGCAGGCCGAGGCGGCTGCGCGCGCCGCCCTGGCGAGCCAGTCGGTGCAGGCCCAGCGCGCCGAGCAGTTGCAGGCCGAGAACCGGCAGCTGCGCGCACTGCTCGATCTGCGGCCCACCCTGAGCGTGAAGTCCACGGCGGCGGAAATCCTCTACGAGGCGGCCGATCCCTATTCCCGCAAGGTCTTCATCGACCGCGGCGCCACGCATGGCGTGGTACGCGGCGCGCCCGTGGTCAACGACGCCGGCGTGCTGGGGCAGGTGACGCGCCTGTACCCGCTCACGGCGGAGGTGACGCTGCTGACCGACCGCGACGCCGCCATCCCGGTGATCAACAACCGCACGCAGCAGCGCAGCGCGGCTTTCGGGGGTGCGGGCGGCGGCGCCAACCCCGGCATGGAGCTGCGCTTCATGGCGGGCAACGCCGATGTGCAGCCGGGCGATGCCCTGAGCACCAGCGGGCTGGACGGTGTGTACCCGCCGGGCCTGGCCGTGGCCCGCGTCACGGGCGTGGAGCGCCGGGCCGATTCCGGTTTCGCCCGCATCTCGCTCGTTCCGGCGGCGCTGCCTGACGGGGTGCGACATGTGCTGGTGCTGGAGCCGAGCGGCCTGCAGATGCCCCCCCGGCCGCAGGAGCCGGGCGCGGCGAACGCGCGCGGTCCGAAGGGCCCTGACGCACCGAAGTCCGGCAAGGCTGCCGCCCCGGGGGCTTCCCGATGATCATGCCGCGCGGCGCCGACCAGCTGCTGCTGCCGGTCAACCCCTTGTTCATTGCGCTGTCGCTGGCGGTGGCGTTGGCCTTCAACCTGTTGCCCCTGGGCCGGCATCCGGCAGCGCCAGACCTGCTGGCCGTGGTGCTGGTGTTCTGGAACGTGCACCAGCCCCGCCGGGTGAGCGTGGGGCTGTCCTTCCTGTTCGGGCTGCTGATGGATGTGCACGAGGCCGCGTTGCTGGGCCAGCACGCCCTGGCCTACACGCTGCTGAGTTACGCCGCCATCACGGTGCATCGTCGCCTGGCCTGGTTCGGCGTGGCCGAGCAGACGCTGCAGGTGCTTCCCCTGTTCGTGATGGCCACCCTGGTGTCTCTGGGCGTACGAATGGCGGTGGGCGGGATGTTCCCGGGCTGGACGCTGATCTTCTCGCCCTTGCTGGACGCCTTGCTGTGGCCGCTGGCCACCTGGTGCCTGTTGGCGCCGCAGCGCCGCCCGCCCGACCCGGACAAGCACCGGCCGCTGTAGGAGGTGCTGCGACGCCATGGCCGAGATCCGCAACCTCGAGCGCGACCTGCACCACTTCCGCGGGAGGCTCATCGCCGCCGGCGCGTTCGTGCTGCTGTGTTTCGCGCTGCTGGGCGCGCGGCTGGTGTGGCTGCAGGTGTTTCGCCATGACGAGCTGACGCTGCAGGCCGAGGCCAACCGCATCGCCGTCGTGCCCGTGGTGCCCAACCGCGGGCTCATCGTGGACCGCAACGGCGTGGTGCTGGCGTCCAATTACTCCGCCTACACGCTGGAGGTGGCGCCGCGCCGCAGCGCCGACCTGGACGCGCTCATCGACGAGTTGTCCCAGGTGGTGGAGATCACGGCGCGTGACCGGCGCCGGTTCAAGCGGCTGCAGGAGGAGATGAAGGGCGCGGAGTCGTTGCCCATCCGCACCAAGCTGAGTGATGCCGAGGTGGCGCGTTTCATGGCCCAGCGCTTCCGCTTTCCGGGGGTGGAGATCAAGGCCCGCCTGTTCCGCCATTACCCGCTGGGCGAGACCGGCAGCCACCTGCTGGGCTACATCGGCCGCATCAACCAGGCTGAGAAGGCGGCCATGGACGACTGGCCCGACGAGCGCGTGGCCAACTACCGCGGCACCGAGTACATCGGCAAGCTGGGCCTGGAGCAGCGCTACGAGGCCGAACTGCACGGCACCACCGGCTTCGAGGAGGTGGAGACGAGCGCGGGCGGCCGCGCGGTGCGACGCCTCAAGAGCCATGCGCCCACGCCCGGCGACCGGCTCACGCTGTCGGTGGACATCCGCCTGCAGGCGCTTGTGGAGGACATGTTCGGCAGCCGGCGCGGCGCGCTGGTGGCGCTGGACCCGCGCAGCGGCGAGGTGCTGGCCTTCGTCAGCAAGCCCACCTTCGACCCCAACCTGTTCGTGGACGG
>CANHVY010000122.1 GCA_947464185.1 Burkholderiales bacterium | reverse complement strand
GGGTGGAGTGAACCCATGAACCTGCACCAACGCGCCAGCGGCGTCCTGCTGCACATCACCTCCCTGCCCGGTGCGCACGGCATCGGCGACTTCGGCCCCGAGGCCTACCACTTCGCCGACTGGCTGCAGGCCTGCGGGCAGAAGATCTGGCAGTGGCTGCCCACCACGCCCATTGGCCCGGGTGACTCGCCTTACCAAAGCGTCAGTGCCTTTGCCGGCAGCCCGTTGATGGTGGCGCTGGAGCCGCTGGTGCAGCGCGGCTGGCTGGCCGCACCGGCCCTGCCGACCCCGCTGACCCCACCAGAAGGCGGCTTCAACACCCACCACGTGGACTTCGCCCGCGTGGTGCCGTGGCGCCTGGCGCAGCTGCGCGCCGCCTGCGCCGGCTTCCTCGCCCACGCCACGCACGAGGACCGCGAGGCCTTCGCGCAGTGGTGCGAGGCCCCGGGCCAGGCGAGCTGGCTCGACGACTACGGCCTCTTCATGGCGCTGGAAGGCGCGCACGGTGGCCAGCCCTGGTGGCTCTGGGGCGAGCCCCTGGCCTCCCGCAGGAAGCCGGCGCTCAAGGCCGCGCGCAAGGCGCATGACGACGAGATCACCTTCTGGCAGTTCGTGCAGTGGTGCTTCGACGTGCAGTGCGCTGCGCTCAAGCGCTACTGCAACGACCGCGGCATCGCCCTCATGGGCGACCTGCCCATCTTCGTGGCCCACCACAGTGCCGACTGCTGGGCGCGGCCTGACCTGTACCTGCTGGACAAGCACCACCAGCCCACCGTGGTGGCCGGCGTGCCGCCCGACGACCTGGGCCCCCAGGGCCAGCGCTGGGGCAACCCCTTGTACCGCTGGGACCGCATGGAGGCCGAAGGCTTCGCGTGGTGGACGGCCCGGGTGCAGCGCGCGCTGCACCAGGCCGATGTGTTCCGCATCGATCACTTCCGCGGCTTTGCCGGCTACTGGGAGATCCCGGCCAGCAGCCCGGACGCCCAGACCGGTCGCTGGGTCAAGGGCCCCGGCCAGGCGCTGTTCGACGCCATCGCACGTGAACTGGGTGAACTGCCCATCATTGCCGAGGACCTGGGCTTCATCACACCCGACGTGCACGCGCTGCGCGACGGCTGCGGCTTCCCCGGCATGAAGATCCTGCAGTTCGCCTTCGGCGGCGACGGCGAGCACGAGTACCTGCCGCACAACTACCCGCGCAACGTCGTCGTCTACACCGGCACCCACGACAACGACACCACGCAGGGCTGGTGGGCGCTGGCGGCGGAGAAGGAGCGGCGCTACGCCGGCACCTACCTGGCCTGCGGCGCGCAAGACGTGCACTGGGCCATGATCCGCGCCGCGCTCAATTCCGTGGCGAATCTCGCCGTATTCCCGCTGCAGGATGTGCTGGGCCTGGGCAGCGAGCATCGCATGAACACCCCCGGCACCCTGGGCGGCACCAACTGGACCTGGCGTTTCACCTGGGACATGGTCGGCCCCGAACCCGGCCGCGTGCTGGGCCTGCTCACGGCGGCCAGCGGCCGCGGCAACTTCGAGCTGCTGGGCGTCGGCGTGCCGCCCAAGGCGGCGCTGGTGCTCGATTACTGAGGGCTCTTCACGTCTTGTAGTACTGCACCTGCTGCGTGCTGGCCAGCAGCAGCCCGTCGGCGCTCCACAGCATGCCCATCTGGTCGCAGTAGCCATCGCGCAGCACCTGGGCGCGGGCCTGGCCGAACAAGGGGCGGATGCCCTGCGCAGCCAACAGTGCAGCGTCGGCGTGGAAGTACATGGTCATGGTGACCGTGCCGGCCGGGCTGCGCTGGTGGCGGCGCACCCAGGTGCGCGGCGCAAAGCAATCGCAGGCGGCGGCCAGCGAGGGGAAATCCAGCGGGCGCGGCGGTTCGTCACGCAGCCACAGGCGGGTGAGCGAGTCGGGCTGCTCCACGCTATCGAAGTCGGCTCCCATCCCGCCACAGACAAAGCGCATGTCGTAGCGGGAGATCCACGCGGGGTAGCCCTGGGTGGGCCGCTTCTCAAGGCTGTCGAACGCGGGCATCGCCTCGGGCATCACCGCCTCTGGCGCACTCCAGGTCGGGCGCCGTACCGCCAGCAAGGCCGTGCCGCTGGCCACCACCTCGCCGGCCTGGCTCATCAGCAGCAGCCAGTGCTGGGTGGAGCGGTTGGTGCGCAACGGCCGGGCCTCCACCTCGAAGCTGCCGTCCGCCACCGGCGCGGCGTAGTTCACCGTCAAGGACACCGGGTCCCCCAGCCGGGCCGGGTGCTGCAGCGCGGCCTGCAGCATCTGCGCGGCCGTCATGCCGCCGTAGGGGCCCACCATGTTGGCGTAGGCCGGGCTGGTGGTGCCCGTGAAGCGGTGCTCGCCCGCACATTGCAGGCCCAGCGCAGTATCGAAGGGGTGGCTCACGGCAATAACGCAGTCGTTGCAGGGCGTCAGACCGCCAGCGTAACCGGCCCCCACAGGCGGCGTCTCGGCCCCCCCGTAACATCACCGTCATGCGACCGCCCTGCCTTGACGCAACCGCCCCGTCCGGCGCGTCCCTCAATTCACGGCCACGCCCTCGGAGCTTCGCGGGTTCGAGGGCCCTCGAGGGGTTGCGCCGTGGCACAGCAGACAGACGGCTGACAAGTTGGATGGCAGGGGCCGGGTTGATGGCGCTGCACTTGCGGGGGAGGCTGAGCCTGCTCTCGGTGACGCGTGCTGCACGCCGCCCATGCGGCTCTTGGGGCAGCCTCTGAAATGACCTCGGCCCCCGCAGCGCACCCCGCAAGCCGCGGCAGGGGGCCTCGGGCGGGTGTGCCATGAGCCCCGAGACGGTGCTGCTGTTGGCTGGCGCCGTGGCCGCAGGGTTTGTGCAGGGCGTGGCGGGCTTTGCTTTCGGCATGGTGGCCATGTCGTTCTGGGTCTGGAGCCTGCCGCCCCAGGTGGCGGCCGTGATGGTGGTGTTTGGCAGCCTGGCCGGGCAACTCGTGGCGGTGTTCTCCGTGCGGCGGGGCCTGAACGGGCCCACGCTGGGGCCGTTTCTGGCGGGCGGTGCGCTGGGCATCCCTCTGGGCGTCTGGGCCCTGCCGATGCTCGACCCCGCCGCCTTCAAGCTCGCCATCGGCACCGCCCTCAGCCTGGGCTGCCCCGCCATGCTGTGGGCCGACCGCTGGCCACCAGTGC
Source organism: Burkholderiales bacterium (assembly GCA_947464185.1). Taxonomy (GTDB): domain Bacteria; phylum Pseudomonadota; class Gammaproteobacteria; order Burkholderiales; family Burkholderiaceae_C; genus Rubrivivax. The sequence goes on along the minus strand of CANHVY010000122.1, from coordinate 1,715 downwards.
GGGCTGGAAGGCTGGCGGATGCCGGCATTGGCGCGGTGGGCGGGGTGATGACGGCCGTGGGCGGCTTTGGCGGGCTGGTGCCGTCGCTGTGGTGCACGCTGCGGCGGATGGACAAGGACGCGCAACGGTCGGTGATGCAGAACTTCAACCTCGCCGCCTTGTCGGTCACCGCGGCGGGTTATCTGCTGGCCGGCGTGGTGACGGCGCCCATGGTCCCGCAACTGGCCGTGGTGATCCCTGCGCTCATCATTCCGTCCCTGCTGGGCGCGCGTGTGTACGCAGGGCTCAGCCCGCTGCAGTTCCGCCGCGTGGTGCTGGGCCTGCTGTCCCTGGCGGGTGCGACGATGGTGGCGTCTGCGCTGCTGACCGCTTGAAGCCCCTCTGGAGGACCTGCATGAACGACCCTGTCCACGCCCCCATCGACGACCTGCCCCCCCTGCCAACCGTGGCCCTGGGCCGCTACCGCCACTACAAGGGCGGTGAGTACGAGGTGCTGGGCGTCGTGCGCCACAGCGAATCGCTGGAGCCTCTGGTGCTGTACCGACCGCTCTACAACACCAGCGGGATGTGGGTACGGCCGCATGCGATGTTCCTGGAGACGGTGGAGGTGGGCGGCGCGCAGGTGCCGCGCTTCGCCCCGATCGCCCCGGTCACGCCTGCGGAAGGCGGCTGATGGAACTGCAGACCTGGCTCATCTACCTGCTGGCCACCACGGGGCTGTCGCTCTCGCCCGGCCCCAACAGCCTGCTGGCCCTGACCCACGGCGCCTTGCACGGGTGGCGCCGCACCCTGTTCACCATCGCGGGCGGTGCGGTGGGCTTCGTGGTGCTCATCGGCCTGTCGCTGTTCGGCATCGGCGCGCTGCTCAAGGCTTCCCCCATGGGGCTGGTCGCCCTGAAATGGGTGGGTGGCGCCTATCTGGTCTGGCTGGGGGTGCAGGTGTGGCGCTCGCCGCCCATCGGCGCGAGTCTCGGCGCGGGGCCGGGTTCAGGTCTGGCCGCAGGTCCGGCCGCAGGACCCGGGGCGAATGCCGCCACCGATGCCGCAGGCACCTCCCCCACAGGCGGCGCCTTGGCCTGGCAAGGGGCCCTGGCGGCCGTGACCAATCCCAAGGGCGTCCTGTTCTTCGCGGCCTTCCTGCCGCAGTTCGTCGATCCGGGCCGCAGCCTCTGGCTGCAGTTCGCCGTGATGGCGGGCACCTTCGCCGTGATCGAGACGCTGACGGAACTGGGCATCGCCGCCACGGCCGCGCGCCTGCGCCCCTGGCTGGACCGTGTGGGCCAGCGCTTCAACCAGGTGTGCGGCGGCCTGTTCATGCTCATCGGTGCCGCCCTGCCGCTCAGGGGTTAGCGGAGGGGCTAGCGGAGGGGCTAGCGGAGGGGCTAGGGGCGGGCCCGTGTCGGTGCGGTTCACGCGCCCGCTGGCGCCGCCACCTTCGGTACGGCTGGCCGCCACGGTGAGGGCCTTGTCGGCCAGGGCCTGTTGCCCGAGGCCTCACTATCTTCCCATGTTGTATTCCCCTAAGATATGCCCATGGAAGCAGTGAATGTCAGTGGCCTGAAGAACAACCCCAGCGAGGCTTTGCGCATGGCGCGCCGGGACGTGGTGGTGGTGATGAACCGTGACCAGCCCGATGCCTTGATCGTGGGCATGGAGTCTTCTGGCGTGCTGGGTGCGCCTGGCGTGCGACCTGCCCTGGCCACGGCGCTGTTCCG
>CANHVY010000121.1 GCA_947464185.1 Burkholderiales bacterium | reverse complement strand
GCTGGCTGACTACGAGGCCTGCATCGCTGAGCTGCTGAAGAACCTGAACGCCGACAAGCTGCCGCTGGCCGCCGAGATCGCCCGCATCCCCGAGGAGATCCGCGGCTACGGTCACGTGAAGGAGCGTCACGTCAAGGCCGCGCGGGCCAAGTGGGACGGGTTGATGGTCAAGTGGCGCGACGCCTGACGAAGATCTGTGCTCACTGAGAAAGTAGCCGCGTCTAGCTCGGTAGAGTCTTGGCACGCCCTGGCCGAAGCCCGCAAGCAGCAGCGGCCGAGACGCGCCTTCGTTGTGGACGGCGAGCACGTGGGCAGTGTCGATGAAGCGCACCTGGCGGCGCTGCAGCCTTGGTCACGCTGGGTGGAGGAGCAGGAGCAGGCCGTGGTGCTGACCGCGGGGGCTGCCGAACGCGAGGCCGTGTTTGCGGAGGTCAACGCCCGCCTGCATGAGCAGGGGCTGATCCGCGCCTGGCGCGACGAGCCCTTCCCGCTGCTTTCGCCCACCACCGGGCGGGTGATGGCGGTGTTCGAGCGTGCTTCGGCACGCTTCTGGGGCACGCTGACGCTGGGGGCGCACTGCAACGGCTGGGTGGCCGGACCGGACGGGCAACCCGGAGCGATGTGGATAGCACGCCGCTCAGCCACCAAGGCCACCGACCCTGGCAAGCTCGACAACCTGATCGGCGGTGGTGTCCCATGGGGGCAAACCCCGTGGGACACCCTGGTGCGCGAGGGCTTCGAGGAAGCCGGGCTGAGTCCGGCGCAAATGGCACGAGCCACCCCAGGGCGCGTGATCGAAGTGGACCGCGATGTCCCGGAAGGCCGGCAGTTCGAACGCCTGCAAGTCTTCGACCTCGAGTTGCGGGAGGGTGAATGTCCCGTCAACCAGGATGGTGAAGTGGCTGAGGTGGGTTTGTGGTCCATCCACCACACCTACGCCGCCGCGTCCACCGACAAGATGACGGTGGACGCGGCCCTCGTGACCTTGGACTTCCTGCTGCGCCGCAAACTCGTCGCGCCCCCCGAGGCTGCCGCCGCCCTCGAAGAAGGCCTGGCCAGGCTCTGCGCGGGTACGACCTGAAGCACCTTCAGCGACCCAGGGCGTCGAGGGCGTAGGCCGAGCGCGGCAGCCGCACCCGGCGGCGGCGTGACGAACCCGCCCCGACACTCGGGTAAACCCGGCTTGCCGAGGCTCAAGTCGCACGACACAGTGCTCGGTCGCCATTGTCCTAGACACGGGACAATCAAGCTGTCAGGTTCTGCTCGACCCATTCGAGTCTTTCCCAGTCCATCCTCTCCAAGGAGTCCGCTCGATGACCTCTCCCCTCCAATCGGGCGCGCCGCGCCGCAGCTTCCTGAAGCACGCTTCGGCCGGTGCCGTGGGCGCAGCCGCCATGGCCGCACCCATGGTCAGCAACGCGCAGACCGTGAGCCTGCGCTTCCAGAGCACCTGGCCGGCCAAGGACATCTTCCACGAGTACGCCAATGACTTCGCCAAGAAGGTGAACGACATGGCCGGCGGCCGCCTGAAGATCGAGGTGCTGCCCTCGGGCTCCGTGGTGCCCGCGTTCCAGCTGCTGGACGCCGTCAACAAGGGCACGCTGGACGGCGGCCACGGCGTGCTGGCCTACCACTACGGCAAGAACACCGCCCTGGCCCTGTGGGGCTCCGGCCCGGCCTACGGCATGGACCCAAACATGGTGCTGGCCTGGCACTACTACGGTGGCGGCAAGGCCATCCTCGAAGAGATCTACAAGAGCCTGAACATCGACGTGGTGTCCTACGTCTACGGCCCCATGCCCACACAGCCTCTGGGCTGGTTCAAGAAGCCGGTGGCCAAGGTGGACGACATGAAGGGCCTGAAGTTCCGCACCGTGGGCCTGGCCATCGACGTGTTCAAGGAGATGGGCACCGCCGTGAACCCGCTGCCCGGCGGCGAGATCGTGCCGGCGCTGGACCGTGGCCTGATCGACGCGGCCGAGTTCAACAACGCTTCTTCTGACCGCCTCCTGGGCTTTGCCGACGTGGTGAAGAACTGCATGCTGCAGAGCTTCCACCAGAGCGGTGAGCAGTTCGAGATCCTGTTCAACAAGGCCAAGCTGGAAGCCCTGCCGGCTGAACTGCGCAACGTGATCACCCACGCCGTGGAGGCCTCCAGCGCCGACATGAGCTGGAAGGCCATCCAGCGCAACTCGCAGGACTACATCGAGCTCAAGACCAAGGACAAGGTCAATTTCTACAAGACGCCGGACGCCATCCTGCGCGCGCAACTGGCCGCCTGGGACAAGGTCATCGCGGCGAAGTCCGGTGAGAACCCGCTGTTCAAGAAGGTGCTGGACTCGCAGAAGGCCTTCGCCCAGCGCGCCGGCGAGTGGCAGAACGACTACATGGTCGACTTCAAGATGGCCTGGAACCACTACTTCCGCCGTCCTGCCGCCGGACAGAAGAAGGCCTGACGCTCGGGCGTTTCCCGCCACAGGCCACCGGCATGCGCCCGGTGGCCTTTTTCGTTTCCCTGACTGGATGTTCCCCTGATGCAAAGCGTGTTGCTGCTCGTGGACCGGGCGTCGACCTGGCTGGGCAAGATCTTCGCCTGGTCCATCGTCTTGTTGACGCTGGTGATCACCTACGAGGTGTTCTCCCGCTACGTGTTGAACACGCCGCATGACTGGAACCTTGATGTCCAGATCATGGGTTACGGCACGCTGTTCATGATGGCAGGCGCCTACACGCTGAGCAAGAACGGACACGTGCGCGGGGACGTGCTCTACGGCTTCTTCATGCCGCGCACCCAGGCCACGCTGGACCTGATCCTGTACATCCTGTTCTTTCTGCCCGGCATCGTGGCACTCACCTGGGCCGGTTGGATCTTTGCCTCCGAGTCCGCGGCCATCAGGGAGAGCACCTTCTCGGCCACGCCGCTGCCGGTGTACCCCTTCAAGTTCGTGATCCCCATCGCCGGGGGCATGCTGCTGCTGCAGGGCCTGGTGGAGATCGTGCGCTGCATCCAGTGCATTCGCACCGGTGAATGGCCGTCACGCGAGCAGGACGTGGAAGAAGTCGATGTGGACAAGCTCAAGGCCATGGTCCACGTGAAGGACGAGGACATCGCGGCGCTGGACAAGTATGTGGCGCCGGCAGGTCCCGGCCACACCGCAGGAGGCCAGAAATGAAGATCCGCAAGGAACTCTGGTTCGGCTTCATCCTGATGGCGCTCATCATCGCCGGCACGGCGGTGATGCTGATCTCGGCGCCCAAGATCACCAATGGCCACCTCGGCCTGATGATGTTGTCGCTGGTGGTGGTGGCCATCATGCTGGGCTTTCCCACGGCGTTCACGCTGATGGGCATGGGCATGATCTTCACCTGGATCGCCTATGAGGAGAACACCACCAAGACGCTCACGCTGATGGTGCAGTCGGCCTACAAGGTGATGAGCAACGACGTGCTCATTTCCATCCCGCTGTTCGTCTTCATGGGCTACCTGGTCGAGCGCGCCAACCTGATCGAAAAGCTGTTCAAGAGCCTGCACCTGGCCATGGCGCGCGTGCCGGGCTCGCTGGCGGTGGCCACGCTGTTCACCTGTGCGGTGTTTGCCACCGCCACGGGCATCGTGGGTGCCGTGGTCACGCTCATGGGCCTGCTGGCGCTGCCACAGATGCTGCGCGGCGGCTATGACGTGCGCGTCTCCGCCGGGGCCATCACGGCCGGCGGTTGCCTGGGCATCCTGATCCCGCCCAGCGTGATGCTCATCGTCTACGGCGCCACGGCCGGCGTGTCGGTGGTGCAGCTGTACGCCGGCGCCTTCTTCCCCGGCCTGATGCTGGCCGGCCTGTATGTCGTCTACGTGATCGTGCTGGCCAAGCTCAAGCCGCACCTGATGCCGCCGCTGTCGGCGCAGGACCGCTTCGTGCCCCTGCCGCCGCTGACGCAAAAGATCTCCGAGACGGTGTCCAACACGGCACTGCCGGCGCTGCTGAAGGCCCTGAAGGGCCAGCGTAACGTGAACGTGCCCACGGGCTATCTGGTGCGCCAGCTGGGCGTGGCGCTGATGCCGGCGGCCTTCTTCCTGCTGGCGCTGACAGGCAGCTGGCACCTCAATACCCGCCCGGTGGAAGCCCAGGCAGTGGCAGCCATCTCCAGTGGCGGCGTGTCCGAGCCTGCCGGCGCCTCCACGGGTGGCGTGCAGGAGCCACCAGGAGCCGGCAGCGGCGGCGTCAAGGAGCCGCCTGGAGCGGATTCAGGCGTCAAGGAGCCGCCCGGGGCAGACTCGGGTGTCAAAGAGCCTCCTGGAGCCGACACCGGTGTGAAGGAGCCTCCGGGCGCGGAGACAGGCGGCGTCAAGGAGCCGCCAGGGGCCGAGTCCAGCGGTGTGAAGGAACCCCCTGGGGCCTCCCAGGGCGTGCAGGAGCCCCCCGGCGCATCGCGAGGCGTGCAAGAGCCTCCTGGCGCCACCGCAGGCGGCACAGGGGCTCCCGTGCCTCAGGCGGAGGCCCCGCGCACACCCGCCACCATCGGCTGGTGGATCGGTGCTGGTGTGGGCGCACTGGCCATGGTGGCCTTTTACGCCATCCTCAGCTTCCAGCGGCTGGAGATCTTCAAGATGCTGTTGGGCAGCTTCTTCCCGCTGCTGGTGCTGATCCTGGCCGTGCTGGGCTCCATCGTCTTCGGCCTGGCCACGCCCACTGAAGCTGCAGCCGTGGGCGCTTTTGGCGGCTTCGTGCTGGCGGTGGCCTACAAGCAGTTCAACCTCACGATGCTGCAGGAGTCGGTGTTCCTCACTGCCAAGACCAGCGCCATGGTGTGCTGGCTGTTCGTGGGCTCGGCCATATTCTCTGCGGCCTTCGCCCTGCTGGGCGGGCAGGAGCTGGTGGAGAACTGGGTCATGTCCCTGAACCTGACCAAGACCGAGTTCCTCATCCTCAGCCAGGTCATCATCTTCATTCTGGGCTGGCCGCTGGAGTGGACCGAGATCATCGTGATCTTCATGCCCATCTTCATCCCGCTGCTGGACAACTTCGG
>CANHVY010000120.1 GCA_947464185.1 Burkholderiales bacterium | reverse complement strand
CGTCGTCGTGCAACTGGTACTCGCGCAGATCGGCCAGGTCCACCCCGTTGCCGCGGCGCAGGGTGCGGAAGTCGCCCTGCAGCAGGCCGTCCAGGCGCTTGAGCACGGTCCACTCCAGGCGGCGCAGCAAGGCCTCTGCCGAGGGGTCGTCCGCCTTCACAGGGGTGGTGGGGCTGGCGATCTGGGCCATGACAGGTTCAGCCGGCACTGCCGTCGGTGGTCGCTTCGCCTTCCACGTGCTGCAGCGGCTTGTCGGGCACCGGCACCTTGGCCATCACGGCGCGGATGATGTCGTCAGCGCTGCGCCCCTCGGCCAGGGCCTCGTAGCTCAACACCAGGCGGTGGCGCATCGCGTCAGGCACGAGGTCGCTCACGTCTTCGGGCAGCACGTAGCGCCGGCCACGCATCATGGCCAGGGCCTTGGCCCCTTCGATCATGGAGATGGTGGCCCGCGGGCTGGCGCCGTAGGTGATCAAAGCCTTCAGTTCGGGCAGTTCGTAGCGCGCCGGGTCCCGCGTGGCGCTGACCAGGCGCACCGCATAGGAGACGATGGACGGGTCCACGTAAACGGCACGGCACTCGCGCTGCAGTGCGGCCAGCGTGGCGGTGTCGGCCACGCCCTGCACCTCGACCGCCGGGCCGGTGACACGCTGGGCGATGACGAACTCCTCTTCCTCGGTCGGGTAGTCGACCAGTACCTTCATCATGAAGCGGTCCACCTGCGCCTCGGGCAGCGGGTAGGTGCCTTCGGTCTCGATGGGGTTCTGCGTGGCCATCACGACGAAAGGCTCGGGCACGCGGTGGCTCTGGCCGGCGATGGTGACCTGGCGTTCCTGCATCACCTCCAGCAGCGCACTCTGCACCTTGGCCGGCGCACGGTTGATCTCGTCGGCCAGCAGCAGGTTGGCGAACACGGGGCCCAGCGCGGTGCCGAACTCGCCGGTCTTCTGGTTGTAGATGCGGGTGCCGATCAGGTCGGCGGGCACCAGATCGGGCGTGAACTGGATGCGCCCGAAGCTGCCGCGCACGGTGCGTGCCAGCGTCTTGATGGTCAAGGTCTTGGCCAGCCCCGGCACGCCTTCCACCAGCAGGTGCCCTTGCGCCAGCAGCGCGATCAACACGCGCTCCAGGAAGCGGTCCTGCCCGACGACGACGCGCTTGACTTCGTAGAGAACGCGCTCCATCAGGGTGGCGGTGCTGTCGGCAGATGGGGTCATGGTCGGGTGCTCTGTGGTCGTGTTGCAGGGCGTCGCGGTCCGCTCCGGGATGGCGGCAAGCTGCGTTCAGAAAGGCGGCATGCCCACGGCGCTGGCAGCGTTCTCGATGGGCACGGCGAAGCCGATGCCGATGAAGGTGCGGGCCTCGGTGGGGTTGAGGATGGCCGTGACGATGCCCACCACGTGCCCGTCCATGGTCACCAGCGGCCCGCCGGAGTTGCCCGGGTTGGCCGCAGCGTCGAACTGGATCAGGTTGGTGAGCATCTTCTTGCCTTCCGGATCGCGGAACTCTCGCTTCAGCCCGGAGACCACGCCAGCGCTGGTGCTGGGACCGATGCCGAAAGGGTGGCCCACGGCCACCACCTGGTCGCCCGGGCGCAGGTCGGAAGTCGAGCGCATGGTGGCGGCCTCCAGGTCGTCGGGCAGCGAGGTGGCCTTGAGCACCGCGAGATCGTTCTCAGGCTGGACGTTGATGAGCTGCGCCTCGGACTCGTGCCCGTTGTGGAAGCGCACCTTGATGCGCCGCGCGCCATGGACCACGTGCAGATTGGTCAGGATGGTGCCGTTGTCCAGGATTACCACGCCCGTGCCCAGGCTGCGGTCCAGGGCCTTCTTCTCGGCGTTCAGCTGGACGTTCTCGTCGCCGTCGTCCTTCTCGTCCATCAAGCCGATGACGCGCACCACCGAGGGGGCGATGGCTTCGGCCGCCTTGGCGTAGGGCGAGGGCAGGGGCTCCTTTTCCAGGGCGTGGCGCACGGCGGCGTCGATGTCGTCCTGTGTCAGCGGCCGCTGCCGCGGCTGCAGCCCCAACACCAGCAGCATGGCGGCCATGGCCAGCAGGGCGCCGGCCAGGGACCACAAGGGGGCAGGGTGACGGGCCGCCCAGGGGCGAAGGCGTTCCAGCCGGCGCCACAGGTGCGACGACGGTGGGACCTGTGCCGCCTGTGTCGGGGAAGATGCAGAGGGAGGGGCGAAGGACACCGGGGCTTGCGTGGGCCGCCGCGGCGTGGCTTTCGGCGCTGCGCCTACACCGGCAGCGCGGGGCGAGGGGCTGTAGAGCGGTGTCCTGCGTTTCAAGTGGGGCTGCCTGAAGCGGTGTCGCTTGACGGTAACACGGTCGCGCAGAAAGTGCATCATGGCAACCATGTGGATCGACACCCATTGCCACCTGGATGCGCCCGAGTTCGATGCCGACCGCGACGCCGTGGTGGCGCGCGCGCGCACCGCGCTTGTGCACATGCTGGTGCTGCCCGCAGTGGAGGCCGCGCACTTCGTCCGGGTGCGGGACCTGGCGCACCATCACGGTGCGGCGTACGCCCTGGGCATCCACCCGCTGTACACCGACCGCGCGGCGGAGGGTGATTTGGAACGTCTGGCGCAGGCCTTGCAGGCCTACCGAGACGATCCGCGGCTGGTGGCCGTGGGCGAGATCGGCCTGGACCACTTCGTGCCCGGGCTGGACCGGGCGCGCCAGCAGGCCTTCTACCTGGCGCAGTTGAAGCTGGCAGCGGCCGCCGGCCTGCCCGTGATCCTGCACGTACGGCGCTCGGCCGACGCATTGCTGGCCGGTCTGCGCCGGGTGCCGGTCAGCGGCGGCGTGGCCCACGCCTTCAATGGCAGCGTCGCCCAGGCGGGTGAGTTCTTGCGCAGGGGCTTCAAGCTGGGATTCGGGGGCGCGATGACGCATGAGCGGGCGCTGCAGATCCGCAGGCTGGCCGCATCGCTGCCGGACAATGCGGTGGTGATGGAGACCGACGCCCCTGACATCCCGCCCCAATGGCTGTACCGCACTGCGCAGGACCGTGCGGCGGGCCTGCCGCAGGGCCGTAATGAGCCGGCGGAGTTGCCGCGCATCGCGCAGGTGATGGCCGACTTGAGGCAGTGCACGCCCGCCATCCTGGCCACCGTGACCACGGCCAACGCCTGCGCCGCCCTGCCCAGGCTGGGCGCCTTGATGGCGGTGGCCTGACCATGCCCGCTGCCGCGCCGTCACTGCCCCCCGTGGGCATGTCAGAGCATGACGGGGTGCGCTACCTGCACCTGGGCACGCCCTGGGTGCAGGGGGCCATGCGCATCGCCCGGCCCGAGCATGTGGAACTGGAGTACGTGCAGCGCATGCTGGCCGTGCTGCTGTGGTTGCCCACCGAAGACCTGGACAACGCCGATCAGCGCGCCGTGCAACTGGGCCTGGGTGCTGGTGCGTTGAGCCGCTTCACCCATCAGGCCCTGAAGTGGGACACCACGGTCGTCGAGATCAACCCCCAGGTCGTGGCCGCGTGCCGTGCCTGGTTCCGCCTGCCGGTCGACGGCCCACGCCTGCGCGTGCTGACCGGCGATGCCGCGGCCTGGCTGCAACAGTCTGAGGTGACGGGCAGCACCGGTCTGCTGCACGTGGACCTCTACGACGAGGAGGCAGCGGCCCCGGTGCTGGACGGCGAAGACTTCTACGCCGACTGCCGCCGCGCACTGTGCGAGGGCGGTCTCATGGCCGTCAACCTGTTCGGGCGTGATGCGAGCTTCGCGCGCAGCGCAGCCCGCATCGCGCGCGTGTTCGGCGCGGGTCAGGTGTGGCAACTGCGGCCCACCCGCGAGGGCAACACCGTGGTGGTGGCGGGCCGGGGCGTGACCGTGCCGGATCGTGCGACGCTGGAGGCCCGCGCGGCTGAGCTGGAGCGCCGCTTCGTGCGGCAGGGGCTGCCCGCCCGCAAGTGGCTGCGCATGGTCAGCCCATGGCGACCGGCATACGTCGATGCTGGCGGCTCGCTGTAGGCGCTGCAAGCGCTGCACACGGGCACACCCTGCGGGTGCCTGAAGGTGCACCTTCGAGGCTCTCAGGGTATTCCCGCGCTTCGTCGACTTACGTGGAAACCACACCCTTTACCCGGGAACGCTTCCCTAGAATCAACCGCGATCGGGCTCCTCTCGGGCCCGCTTCCTTTTCTGGAGACAAGCGTGCAGATCAAGAGTCAGAAAGACTTCTGGTCCGGGGTGATGTTCATCCTGGCCGGTGTCGGCTTTGCCTGGGGCGCCACCAACTACAACTTCGGCAGTGCAGCCCGTCCCGGCCCTGGCTACTTCCCCTTCGGCCTGGGCGTCCTGCTGGCCATTCTGGGCGCGGCGATCGCGCTCAAGGCGCTGACCGTACCTACCAAGGACGGCGACCCGGTGGGAGATATCGCCTGGCGTCCCTTGGGGCTGATCGTGGCCGCTGTGGTCGTGTTTGGCTTGGTGCTGCCCAAGCTCGGCATGATTCTGTCGCTGCCGCTGCTGGTGCTGATCGCCAGCTACGCAGGTGACGAATTCCATATTGGCGAGGTAGCCATCAACTCGGTGGTGTTGACGGTGTTTTCCTGGGCCATCTTCATCTGGGGCCTGAACCTCACCATTCCGCTTTGGCCGTCCTTCCTTGGCGCCCGGTGAAGGAATCATCATGGAATTGCTGAACAACTTGGAGCTCGGTTTCCAGACCGCGCTGACCCTGCAGAACCTGTTGTATGCGTTCGGCGGTGCGATGCTGGGCACTTTGATCGGCGTGCTGCCCGGTCTGGGCCCGGTGGCCACCATTGCCATGCTGCTGCCCAGCATCTACGCGCTGGACGCCACGCCCGCGCTGATCATGCTGGCCGGCATCTACTACGGCGCCCAGTACGGCGGCTCCACCACCGCCATCCTGATCAACGTGCCGGGGGAGTCCAGCTCGGTGGTCACGGCCATCGACGGTTACCAGATGGCCCGCAAGGGCCGTGCGGGCGCCGCTCTGGCGGCGGCGGGCCTGGGCTCGTTCTTTGTCGGTACGGTGGCCACCATGATCGTGGCGGCCTTTGCACCGCCACTGACCGAGCTGGCCTTCAAGTTCGGCCCTGCGGAGTACTTT
>CANHVY010000119.1 GCA_947464185.1 Burkholderiales bacterium | reverse complement strand
CAGAAAGACGTCGATGGGCTCTTCGCGGTAATGGTCGTCACAGGCCTGCAGCGCATGCTGCCAGACGCCCCACTTGCCCGCGGCGGAAGTGGCCAGCTCTGCCGGCCGCATGAAGGGCACCTGCGCGCCATGGCGCTGGGCCACCTCGGCGATCTGCGGGCTGTCTGTGGACACCACCACCCGCCGAATGCGCGAACAGGCCAAGGCCTGCTCGATGCTCCAGGCGATGAGGGGTTTGCCCAGCAGCGGTCGAATGTTCTTGCCCGGAACCCCTTGGGATCCACCGCGGGCACCGATGACGCAGGTAATGTTCAAGGATCACTCCACAGAGCCACCGGGGCTCGGAACAGGTGAGGATTCGGCCGTCAAGGTTCGCGGGTCGATGCTGCGGCGCTCCAGGTTCGAGCGGTGGGCCGCGAGCGCCACCTGCAGCACGGACACCGCTTCGTCCAGAGGCGAGATCGGCAGCGCACCGCTGCCCTGGACCCGCTCGAGAAAGTGGGCCATATGACGAAGGAACATGTCGTTGCGCTGGAAGTCGGCAGGCAGGCGATGCACCTCCTGGCGCTCGCCGGAAGCCCGCTCCAGCGTGACCGTGCCCTGCACGTAGTCCCAGGACAACACCCCGGTGCGGCCCACCACCTCGAAGTGTCGGCCATAGCCTGGCCGAACGTAGTCCAGGTGAACCTGCGCCAGGGCTGCGTCGCTCAGCCGCAGGCCGATCTGGGCCACCGCCTCGGTCTCGATGTCGAGCGCTGGCACCTGCCGGCACAGGGCCACCACGTCCACCGCAGGCGACAAGAGCCACTGCACCAGATCCAGCTCGTGAACCAGATCGAAGATGACGCCGCCGCCCGTGGCGCGGAAGGCGCCATACCCCTGGCGGTGATCCGTGCCCGGCCGCCAGTCCGGCAGCCATTGGCCTACCGCCGCGCGGGCATGAAACACCTCGCCAATGCAGCCTTGCGCCAGCGCCTGGCGCATCCAGCTCAGGTTGGGGTGGGTGCGCAGCATGAATCCCGCCTCGACCACCAGCCCTTGCGCTGCCACGAGACGCTGCAAGTAGGCAACGCCTTCCATTCCGATGCCCAAAGGCTTCTCAATGAACAGTGCTCGCCCCGCCTTGGCTGCTGCCGTGGCCACGGCCAGGTGCTGGTCGGTGCGGTTGGCCACCACGACCGCCTGCACCCGGGGCAAGGCAAGCGACCAATCAGAGACCCGTTCCACCTCTGCCGGCAAGGGGGCAGCGGCCTGGACGTCGGCCTGACCTGGGGTGAGGCGCTCCGCCGCCCGGTAGCTGTAGGCCAGCACGCGTGCCCCAAGCCTGAGCAGGTTGGCGATGTGCCTGCGGCCCACGGAACCCGTTCCCACCACGAGGACGAAAGGCGGGCTCGTCAGCACGGCAGCGGGTACGGCATCAGACATGGGTGCGGAGATGGCAGGGCGGAGGCAGGACGGATCGGGCGGTATTGTCGTTAGCATCGGGCTTTGCTTCTCTCGTCCGCCCCGCAACCGCCTGATGTCACGACGATTCTCTCCGGGAACAGGGTGGTGGCTGATCTACATCGTCTACCGCATGGCGTGGGTGCTGGCGCTGCTTGCAGCGCTGTCATGGCTGTGGCATCGAGGCCGCCGGGAACCCGGTTACCGACAGCACTGGGCAGAGCGCTTCGGCCACGTCGATCAACGCCAGGACCAGCCGGTGTGGGTGCATGCCGCATCGCTGGGCGAGATCCGGGGTGCCGCGCCGCTGCTCAGGGAGTTGTGCGGGCAGGGCCTTGCGGTGCGACTGACCACGCTGACCCCGGCGGGTCGCATGGCGGCCCGCAGCTTGTTTGCGCAGGAGTGCTCCGCCGGGCGCCTGGAAGTGGTTTACGCCCCCGTGGAACTGGCGGCCTGCGTCAGGCGTTTCATCTCCCGCACGCGGCCGCGCTGCGCCGTGATGATGGAGAACGACCTCTGGCCCGTCATGCTCGTCGAAGCCCAGCGGTCCGGGCTGCCGCTGGCCATGGCCAACGCCCAGTACTCGCGACGAAGTCAGCAGCGCGACGAGCGATGGTTCGGGTTTCGCTCCCGGCTCTTCGCCATCTACGATCTGGTGATCGCCAAATCGCAGCGCCAGGCCGATCGCTTCAAGGAGCTGGGGGCAGACCAGGTGCGGGTCGGGGGAGAAATCCGCTTCGACCTCCCGGTTCCTGAGGGGCAGCTCGAGGCGGCCGCCGCACTGGTGCAACGATGGAGCCTGGGTCCGGGTGGCAGGCCGACGCTGACCGTAGCCAGCGCGGTGGAGGGCGAGGAGGCTCTGTGGCTGGGGCTGCTGGGCGCTTTGCGATCACGCCACGCCGCACAGGGGCTCGCCGCCCCGCTGTTCGTCGTCGTGCCCCGCAGCCCATCCCGGTTCGATGCCTGGGCCTCGCTCTTGCAAGACCAGGGTTGGCGCGTGGCGCGCCGCAGCCAGGGGCTCGATGCAAACCTGCAGCCGAAACTGCAGCCGAACCTGCAGGCGATAGGGCACGGCACTTCAGACGGGAACTTGGCGGACGCGGAGGTCCTGCTGGGAGATTCCCTGGGGGAGATGTTCTTCTATCTCGCCCTGGCCGACGCCGTGGCCGTGGGCGGGTCTTTCCTACCCTCGGGCTCGCACAACGTGATCGAGCCCTTGTCGCTGGGCAAGCCGGTGGTGGTGGGCCCGGTGACCTGGACGATTGAGTTTCCTGCGGAGGAGGCCTTGGCCGCCAAGGTGCTTCATCGCGTGAGCGACCCCGCCGAAATGGTGGAACCCCTGATGGGCTGGATGAACGGGCGGGGCGATGCGCAGGCGGCAAGACGCGCTGCGCTGGCCTTCGCCGCACAGCACGGCGGCGCCTCCAGCAGGCACCTGCGCCTGCTGCTGGACTGGATGGCGGGCCGATGACCAACGGCACACGGCACCCGGCACCGGCCACCCGCACAGCCACGGCAGCCCGGACCCTTCGGGCCATTGCCGCTCTGGAGTCGCCGCTGTGGCGCTGGGCCTTGTCCTGGCGATTGCGCAAAGGAAAGGAAACGCCAGACAGCGTGCGTCAGAAGTGGGCCATCGATGCGCCAGCACGCCCGGCAGGCCCGGTGGTGTGGGGGCATGGTGTCGGGGTGGGCGAATGCCTGACGCTGGCCACCCTGTTCCAGGCCCTCGGCGAGCGGCTGCCTGGCCATCATTTTCTGATCACGTCGACGTCCCGCACCTCGGGCGCGGCGCTGCAAAAGGCCCTGCCCCCCAGGTGCGTTCATCAGTTCGCACCTGCCGACACCGTGGAGGCCACGCAGAGGTTCATCCGCCACTGGCAGCCGGACCTCGCCCTGTGGTGCGAGCTGGACTTGTGGCCGGGCCTGCTGAGTGCAGCCGCGCTGCAGGGCACGCCCATGTGGCTGGTCAATGCCCGCGTCTCTGCCGCTTCCGCCAAGGCCAAGCGCTGGGTTCGGCCCTACTACCGTCTGACCTTACCCTTGTTCGAGAGGATTTACGCCCAGGACGAGGCTGCCGCCCAGGCTGTGGCCATGCTGGGTGCGCCGGCCGACCGCGTCAGGGTGGCAGGCACGATCAAGGCCTTGGCCCGACCGCTGCCGGTGGACGCCGGCGAGTTGGCAGCATGGGGATCGCGATGGGGTGAACGCCCCGTCTGGCTGGCAGCCTCCACGCACGAGGGCGAGGAGGCCACGCTCCTTGAAGCTCACCGGCTGATACGCCACGAGCACCCTGCAGCGCTGCTGATCATCGCCCCGCGCTATCCCGCCCGCGGGGCTGCGGTGGCGCAGCAGGCGGCGCAATCCACGCCCGTCGCACTTCGCAGCAGCGACCAGGCCCTGGAAGACCGGCACGCCGTCTACGTGGCCGACACCATAGGCGAGATGGGCCTGTGGTATCGCCTCGCTTCGGTGGCCTTCGTGGGCGGATCCCTGGTGCCCGTAGGGGGCCACAACCCCTTCGAGGCCCTCGCATTGGGTTGCCGGGTGCTGCACGGAGCACAGGTGCACAACTTCAGCGACAGCTACGAGGCCTTGGCTGCCGACGGACTGACATGCCTTGCCCAGGATCCGGGGTTGATCGCCCGGCTGGTGCAGCAAGCCTGGCGGGAGGGTCGCCCGCCCCCGCTGGCGCACTGGCGTGGCGCCCAGGGCGCGCTGCAGATGGTGGAAGACCTGGTGCTGATGCTCAATGCGCCGCCGCCTGCACCGCAGCATCCGGCTTCACCGCCTTGAGCGCGGCCATGAAGTCGTGCTCGATGCGCTCCAGCGCGGCCTGGGTGTGGCCTTCGAAGCGCAGCACCAGCACCGGCGTGGTGTTGGAGCCGCGGATCAGGCCGAAGCCGTCGGCGAAGTCCACCCGCACGCCGTCGATGGTGCCCACCTCGCCGCCCGGGAACTTCAGCGAGCCGTCGGCCACCCGCGCCTGCAGCGCCTGCACCACGCGGGCGGGCTCGCCCTCGGCGCAGGGCACGTTGAGTTCCGGCGTGGAGAAGCTGGTCGGCAGCCCGTTCAGCACACGGCTGGGGTTGGCGCTGCGCGACAGGATCTCCAGCACCCGCGCGGCCGTGTAGGTGGCGTCGTCAAAGCCGTACCAGCGCTCGCCAAAAAAGATGTGGCCGCTCATCTCGCCCGCAATCGGCGCGCCAATCTCCTTCATCTTCGCCTTGATAAGCGAGTGCCCGGTCTTCCACATCATCGGCACACCACCGGCCTTGCGGATGGCCACAGGCAGGCGCTGGCTGCACTTGACGTCGTAGATCACCGTGGCGCCACGCTGGCGCTTGAGGATGTCGGTGGCGATCAGCATCAACTGCCGGTCGGGATAGATGATGTTCCCCTGCTTGGTGACGATGCCCAGGCGGTCGCCGTCGCCGTCGAAGGCCAGGCCGAGTTCGGCATCCGTGGTCTTCACCCGTTGGATCAGCTCGGCCAGGTTCTCGGGCTTGCTCGGGTCCGGGTGGTGGTTGGGGAAGTCGCCATCCACCTCGGAGTACATCTCGTCCACGGTGCAGCCCAGCGCGCGCAGCACGCCCGGCGCCGAGGCGCCCGGGATGCCGTTGCCCGAATCCACCACGATCTTCATCGGGCGGGCGAGTTTG
>CANHVY010000118.1 GCA_947464185.1 Burkholderiales bacterium | reverse complement strand
TCGCCCGGTTCCAGACGCTGGAGTGGTGCGCGCCGGCCATGGCAAACCTGCATGAAGCCCTGGTCGGGCTGCGCGCATCCCCTCAGCGCGTGCTCCCGGCAGGCCACGGCAATCCAGTTGCGCCGCGCCCGGGCCAGGGATGGCGTCATGCGGATGTCCATCGGCTCCAGGGCGATCACGGCTGCGTACCTGGGCCGCCCGCCATGAAGGCACCCGTGCAGGGGAGGGTGCGTCCTTTTGACCAGCCGATCGGCTTGTGCATGGGGATCCTTCGAAGGTGTTGTGGCAAGGCTCGCAAGCATGCACGCCCCCTGCTGACAACGTGGTGTCAGCAGCGTGGCGACGATGTCTGGGGACATCGCATCGACGCACCTCGACGTGGCCCTGGTCCTGTCCTGCTGGACATGCCGGTGCGGGTGCCGGCTGAGTGGCTGGGATAGCATCGCCAGCCCAGGGAGACTGAAGAGGACAACACCAGCCCATGCTCACCCCTGAGCAACAGGCACGCGTGGCCATCGATCAACTGCTCACCGCAGCCGGCTGGGCCGTGCAGGATGTCAAGGCTGCCCACGTGCATGCGGCACGTGGGGTGGCCCTGTGGGAGTTGGGGCCGAGCCCTTGTCACGGGCGCATCAAGTGGAAGGACGCGCAGGGGCGGACGCTGAAGGCCTTGCAGGAGCAGGAGGCGGCGGCGTGAACCGCAAGTACATGGCCACCGGGCCGGAGGCGGAGTTTCAGCCTGGCTCTCGTGGCCGCGTGCTGCGCAACCGGCTCGGCATCACGCGCGTACGCGACATGAATGAGGCCGAGTCGCAAGCTCTGCTGATCGCGCAGGAGGCTGCGCTCGACCACTTCGGCCCCGAACACCGCTTCACCGCCTCGGACATCTGCAACCTCCACCGCCTCTGGCTCGGTCCCATCTACGAATGGGCAGGCGACTACCGCAGCGTGAACATCGGCAAAGGCGGTTTCCAGTTCGCACACGCGCCGCTGATCACGGGGTTGATGCGTGAACTGCAACGCAGCGCGCTTGCACGACACACGCCATGCCACCCAGGGCGGGATAACGCGATTGCGGCGGCCCTGGCCGAGGTGCATGCCGAACTGATCCTGATCCACCCTTTCCGAGAGGGCAACGGGCGTCTTGCGCGACTGTTGGCCCTGCTGATGGCCTTGCAGGCGGGGCTGCCACCGCTGGACTTCTCACCGCTGGCGGGGCGTGGTCGCCCTGCATACATCGCCGCCATTCAGGCGGCGATGGGCCGCGACTATGGGCCGCTGACGGCGATGTTTGGCCGCGTCATCGCGCGTTCGCCCCGACGCGCTGCTTCCAGTGCTCGATGAAAGCTTCTGTGCTGGCGGGCGACGCGGACTGCGCCCCTTTGACGAACGGGGCGCGGATGCCTTCCACGGCCGATGACGTCCGGGCAGACACCCGCAGCGCAGCCTCACGGACTGCGGCTGACTTCAGGTGCGGGTTGGATTGCTTGAGCGTCATGCCAGCAATGGTACTTCGATGACCGCGGAAACGATACCTCGATGAATCCTTCTACCTTGGTCCAGTAGCTCTGGAACTGCTGCAACCTCCTGCGCGACGACGGGATGCGCTGTGGCGACGACATCGAGAAGCTAACCTGGTGCGCGCGCGCAGCCCGCTGCAGGATTCAGCCAGCATCTTTCGGGCACATGGGCTCGACATGGCACCATGGTGTCGGGTTTATTGTCCGTTCCCATGCACCGCCCCACCCGCCGCCCCACCCGCCGCCCCGCCCGCCGACGCTTCCTGCTGACCACCCTGGGCGTCGGCGCCGCCGCCACGGGGCTGGCCATCGGCTGGAGCCTGATGCCGCCGCGCCAGCGCCTGGTGCCTTCGCAGCCCCTGCCCGCCCCGGAAGGTGAGCGGCCGTTCAACGGCTGGCTGCGCATCGGCCTGGACGGCCGCGTCACGGTGATGGTGCCCAAGTCCGAGATGGGCCAGGCCGTGCTGACCGGACTGGCCATGGTGCTGGCCGATGAGCTGGACGCCGACTGGGCGAGCGTGCAGGTGGAGCATCCGCCCATCGACGCCCTCTACAACAACCTCACCACCGTCGTGGACGGGCTGCCTTTCCACCCCGACGACCAGGGCCTGCTCAAGCGCCTGGCCGGCCGCATGACCGCGCGCACGATGCGTGAGATCGGCGTGATGATGACCGGCGGCAGTCCGAGCATGAAGGACCTGTGGCTGCCCATGCGCGAGGCGGGCGCGTCGGCACGCGCGATGCTGGTGGCTGCGGCTGCGGCGCAGTGGGGGGTGCCGGCGGCCGAGCTGCGCGTCGAGGCCGGCCGCGTGCTGCACCCTTCGGGCCGCAGCGCGGGCTTCGGGGAACTGGCCGAAGCCGCGGCGAAGCTGGCGCTGCCCCGCGCCGTGACCCTGAAGACGCCGGCGCAATTCAAGCTCATCGGCCAACCGCTGCTGCGCCTGGAGGCGCGTGCCAAGGCCACGGGCGGCGCGGGCTTCGGCATCGACGTGCGGCGGCCGGACATGCTGTACGCCACGGTGACGATGTGCCCGACCTTGGGCGGGCGTGTGGCCTCGTTCGACGGCCAGGCCGCGCTGGCCTTGCCCGGGGTGAAGAAGGTGCTGGCGGTGGACGGGTACGCCGGCGGCACGGCTGGCGTGGCGGTGATTGCCGCCGCGCCCTGGCAGGCCCTGCGGGCCCTGGGGCAGGTGAAGGTGCAGTGGGACGAGGCCGTGCCTGCGGCCTCCTTCGACAGCGCCACGGCGCTGGACCAGTTGGCCCGGACGCTGGACCAGGAGGAGGGCTTCGCGTTCCACCGCGTGGGCGATGTCGAGGCCGCGCTGGCCCAGGCCCCGAAGAAGCTGCGCGCCGAGTACCGCGCACCCTGGCTCGCGCACATGGCGCTGGAGCCGATGAACTGCACGGTGCAGTTTCGCGACGGGCGCGCCGAGGTGTGGGCGCCCACGCAGGTGCCAGGCCTGGCGCGCCGCGCCGTGGCCCAGGCGCTGGGCATCGAGCCTGAAAGTGTCGAGGTGCACGTCACCCTGCTGGGCGGGGGTTTCGGGCGCCGGCTGGAGGTGGACTTCATCGGCCAGGCCGCGGCCATCGCACGTGCCGCCGAGGGCGCGCCGGTGCAGACCTTCTGGAGCCGCGCCGAAGACACACAGCATGACTTCTACCGCCCGGCCTGCGTGGCGCGCTTCGACGCCGGCTTCGATGCGCAAGGCCGGCTGACGGCGTGGCGCAATGTCTCGGCCGGCCAGGCCATCTTGCCGGCGGTGCTGGAGCGCGCCTTCGGTCTGCCGGGCGCTGGCCCGGACAAGACCACGGCCGAGGGCGCCTTTGACCAGCCCTACGAGTGGCCGGCCGCGCGCATCGCCCATGCGGCCGTGCAGTTCCCCATGCCCGTGGGCTTCTGGCGTGCGGTCGGACATTCGCACCAGGCTTTTTTCAAGGAGAGCTTCGTCGACGAGTGCGCGCACTTCGCCGGGCAGGACCCGGTGGCCTTCCGCCTGGGCCTGCTGGCGCGGCATCCGCGCGAGGCCGCCGTCCTCAAGCTCGCCGCCGACAAGGCAGGCTGGGGCCAACCCGTGCCGCCGGCCCCGGATGGCGCGAAGGCGGCGCGCGGCGTGGCCTTGCACCACAGCTTCGGATCGGTGGTGGCCCAGGTGGCGGAGGTGTCGCTGGGCGCCGATGGCGCGATCCGCGTGCACCGTGTGGTGTGCGCCGTGGACTGCGGCACGCCGGTCAACCCTAACCTGATCGCGCAGCAGATGGAAAGCGGCATCGTGTTCGGGCTGTCGGCCGCACTGCACGGCGAGATCACCGTTGCCCGCGGCCGCGTGGCGCAGAGCAACTTCCACGACCAGCCCGCGCTGCGTCTGGACGCCTGCCCGCGCATCGAGACGCACATCCTGCCCTCGCAGGCGCACCCCGAGGGCGTGGGTGAGCCTGGCACCCCGCCCATCGCGCCGGCGGTGGCCAACGCGCTGTATGCGCTGACCGGCCAACGCCTGCGCAGCCTGCCCCTGAAAACGAGCTGAGACCCGATGACAACGACCCTCACCCTCACTGGGCGCACCCAGGAGGTGCGCGCCGAACCCGACACGCCCTTGCTGTGGCTGCTGCGCGGCGAGCTGCAGCTCACCGGCACGAAGTTCGGTTGCGGCATGGCGCTGTGCGGTGCCTGCACCGTGCATGTGAACGGACAACCGGTGCGCGGCTGCGTCACGCCGCTGTCGGCCGTCGGCCAGCAGCCGGTGACGACGATCGAGGGCCTGGCAGGGCCGGTGGCCGATGCGGTGCGCGCGGCCTGGGTTGCGCAGGACGTCGCGCAGTGCGGCTTCTGCCAGAGCGGCCAGATCATGGCCGCTGCCGCGCTGCTGGCGGCCAACCCGAAGCCGGCCGATGCCGACATCGACGCGGCGATGAGCGGCAACCTGTGCCGTTGCGGCACCTATCCGCGCATCCGCGCCGCGGTGCGCGACGCAGCGCGGCGACTGTCCGGGGCCTGAGGGTCGACGGCTGGCCGGCCCGCGGTCCCTTGATGGCCTGATGGCCGCCCAGGGTTCTGCTGGCAGGGCCGTGCGCACAGGGTTCTGCCGTTTCGAACAGTGTGCTCAAGCAGGTCCGGCCGCAGCCAGGCCCCTGCTCCCGAGAATTCAGCCATCGCAGGCGCGGTTGCCTGCCCACCAAGGAAGCACATGGCCAAGATCCTCGTTCTCTATCACAGTTACTACGGTCACATCGAGAAGATGGCCCAGGCCGTGGCCGAAGGCGCGCGCGAAGTGGCTGGCGCCACCGTCGACGTCAAGCGCGTGCCGGAAACCGTGCCCGCCGACGTGTTCGCGGCGTCGCATGGCAAGGCCGACCAGGCCGCCCCCGTGGCGCAGCCGGCAGAGTTGGCGAACTACGACGCCATCATCTTTGGCGCGCCCACGCGCTTTGGCAACGTCAGCAGCCAGATGCGCTCGTTCATCGACCAGACCGGCGGCCTGTGGGCCACGGGTGCGCTCATCGGCAAGGTGGGCTCGGTGTTCACCTCCAGCGCCACCCAGCACGGCGGCCAGGAGAGCACCATCCTCACCTTCCACCCTACGCTGCTTCACCACGGCATGGTCGTCGTGGGCCTGCCCTATGCCGAGGCGCGTCAGATGGGCCTGGACGAGATCAAGGGCGGCAGCCCCTACGGGGCCTCCACCATCGCCGGCGGTCAGGGCGAGCGCCAGCCCAGCGAACAGGAGCTGGGCATGGCCCGCTTCCAGG
>CANHVY010000117.1 GCA_947464185.1 Burkholderiales bacterium | reverse complement strand
GCGCAAAAAAGGCCCGAAAGGGCCAAATTTGTGAGGCGTGACAGGGACTTGCTCCCGCCGCGCTTCATGTGAGGACGCGGAACTTCAGACTAGGGTCCGAGGGCGGAGACCCTGCGGAAATCGACAGAAGAGCTTGTATCGTAGATTCAACGTCGCCATGCCCACGATCACCTCGTTCCTCGCCGCCGCACCACGCCGTTGGCGGTTTCCGTGCCTGTTCTCGCTGCTGGTGGTCGTGCTGGCCGGATGTGCGACGCCCCATGACGCGTTCGATCCCGGCAAGCCCCACCATCGGCCCGGGGGCTTCGTCAACCTGCACCCCTCGCCCCATGGCAACGAGGAACGCAGCTTCCTGCGCTGGCAGTGGGAGCGGCTGCAGTCCGATCTGCCTGCCGACCGGCCGGAGCGCGTGCCGCGTGTGGTGCCCGACATCGATCTGCTGCGCAGCAACCGGAGCGACCTGACGGTCACCTGGCTCGGGCACTCCTCCGCGCTGTGGCAGGTGGCGGGGCTCAACATCCTCACCGACCCGCACTTCGGTCCCCGGGCCTCGCCGGTCCCCTTCGCGGGTCCGCGCCGGTTGACGCCCGCACCCCTGACGATCGAGCAGCTGCCACGCATCGACGTCGTCCTGATCAGCCACAACCACTACGACCACCTCGATGCCGGATCCGTGCAGGCGCTGGCCCGCCAGCCGGGCGGTTCGCCCCTGTTCATCGTTCCCCTGGGCGTCGAACGCTGGATGGCCGACGCGGGCGTCTCCCGGACCCAGCGCATGGACTGGTGGGAGCGGCATGTCGTGCCAGGGCCCGCCGGCCCGGTGGAGGTGCACTTCGTGCCGGCGCACCACTGGTCGAGCCGAACGCCCTGGGACCGCGGTTCGACCTTGTGGGGCGGCTTCGTGGTGCAGGCCGTCGTGGCGGGCGAGGTGGCGCGCCTGTACTTCGCCGGCGACACCGGCTACGCACCCGACTTCCAGGAGATCGGTCGCCGCTTCGGTGGCTTCGACCTGTCGATGATTCCGGTCGGCTGCTACCTGCCGCGCTGGTTCATGAAGTCCATCCACGTCGACGAGGAGGAGGCCGTCCGTATCCACCTCGACGTGAGGAGCCGGCTGTCCTGGGGTGTCCACTGGGGCGTGTTCCGCCTCTGCGACGACCCGATCGACGGGCCGATGGACAAGCTCCCGGCCGCCCGCGACAGGCTGGCGGTGCCGGTGGACGCCTTCGTGCTCCCCGTGCTCGGGCAGACGCGCGTGCTCCGGCGGGCTGCACCGTGAGCGGCGCCGCGGACCGGGCCCGGTCGCGCCGCCGCTGGTGCGGGGTGGCGGCGGTGATGGTCGCGACGGCACTGCCGTGGCGCGTGGCGCATCCCCAGCCCTCGGCGCGCGAGCGCCAGCGGATCGAGCGGCTGCTGCGTGGCGTCGAAGCCGATCCGAGGGTGCGTTTCGAACGCAACGGCGTGCAGGTGGACGGCCACGACGCGGCGCGCTTCCTGCGCGCGAAGTGGGAACGCTTCGGCAGCGGCGTGGACACGGCCGAGTCGTTCATCGAGCGCATCGGCAGTCGTTCGTCGACCACCGGCCGGGCGTACCTCGTGTGCACGAGCGACACCCGATGCGACGAAGCGGGAGCCTGGCTGCGGGCGCTGCTGGTCCGGCTGGATGCGCAGGCCGAGCGACCGTCGGAAACGCCGGGCCGGTGATGTCGCCGGGGTGGGCCGGGCGCAGACCGGCCTTCGGGGGCGTCAGGTCTTCCGGATCCGCAACGGCCGCGCCATCAGGCCCCAGCCGGCTTCGCGGCACGCGGCACGCACCTGCACCAGCAGCGACATGACGGGCTCGATCCGCTCCCCCAGCACGCGCAGCACCACCAGCCGGCGGCAGCCTCGCCAGCCACGCGCCCGAGGCGAGCGCGAGTTGCGCCCGCTGCACCGCCCAGGCGCCCTCGTTGCGGTAGAAGCGCGTGGCCCCGGGGTTGGTGACGACCGCGTGAGTGCCCTCGCCGAGCGTGGCCTCGATATCCAGCACCTCGCCGTCGACGTTGCTCTGCTGGCAGAGCACGGTCTCGCCGTCGGGTGCGACGAGGATGGCCCCGAACGGGTGGCGACCCTTGGCCATGACCTCGCGCGCCACGCGGTTGGCATGGCGCAGGTGGCGCTCGAGCTGCTTGTCCCTCAGCGGGCGTGCGCCCGGGCCGACGGCCGCCAGCAGTGCGCCTCCGAGCCCCGGCGCGCCCAGCCCGTGGTGCGCTTCTCAAGCCACGAAAAGAGTTCGTACATCGCTATCGCCATCACGCCGATGGTGACCAGGCCGGCGAAGGCGAGCGACATGCGCTGCTGGCTGCCCGCGGTCTGCATCAGGTAGCCGATGCCGGAGTCGTCCGCGGTCATCTCCTCCTGCACCGTGCCCACGAAGGCCAGCGTGATGGCGACCTTGAGCGAGCCGTAGAAGTAGGGCATGGAGCGCGGCAGGCCGACCTTGACGAGCACGTCCCAGCGCCGCGCGCCCAGTACGTACAGCACGTCCTCCAGCTCCGGCTCCAGCGTGGGCAGGCCGGTGGCGATGTTGACGGTGATGGGGAAGAAGGAGATCAGGAAGGTGGTCAGGATGCCCGGTCCGAGACCGATGCAGAACCAGACCACGAGGATGGGTACCACGGCTGCCTTGGGCATCGAGTTGAGGGCCACCATCAGCGGGTACAACGCCGCATAGGCCATGCGCGAGGAGCCGACCAGAAAGCCCAGCAGCACGTCCACCACGATCGACAGGCCGAAGCCCAGCATCGTGACCCAGAACCGGTACGTGGATCACGTCGCTGATGCCCCCGACCGCGTTCGCGTGACGTCGTCGCCCATCACCTCGAGCAGCTTCTCGTCTTCACGCTGCGAAAGCTGTTCGTTGCATCGGCAACGTGACCGGCAAGGTGACCTGGCCGTCGCGGCCCGTTTCGGGCCCGGGCTCGGCCTGCACGACATCCCGGGGCACATCGCCGGGCTGCCTCCCGAGCGACGCCTTGGCCGCTGCGAAAAGTTCGTGGCGCTTGCTGCAGCCGATGACGCTAGCCAATGCGGTCGAAGGCGTCCGGCTCCAGCTCGGTGGAGCGACGCACGCAGCGATCCTGGGTCTGGTCGCCCCAGCTGAAACGCCTTCCCTCGCCGCTGAGGGCGAACACGTCCTGATCGACACAGGCCGACACCTGGAAGGTTGGAGCCGCGCAACCGTTGGAGACGTCCTTGGGCACGCCCGAGGTCAGGCCGCAGTCGTCGAGCCCGAGTCCCTGGAGGAGGCCGGCATTCGTGGTGAAGACTGTCAGGATCGATGAGTCGTTCGTGCAGTCGACCTCGAATCCCCCCGGGATCGACGAAGGCCGGGCCACCTTGCAAGGCCCCTTCGAGTCGTACTTCAGCACCCGCTGCGTGAGCGCCTGGTCGAGGAAGGCCTCGGTCGTCAGGGTCTGAGTGACGGTGTCCGGCGACGGCGATGCCTCTATGCTCAGCGTCTGGCGCAGGTAGGCCGTACCGCCACCTGGGGCCGGCACGGGCGAGAGGCGTTGGTACTTGCCCGTTAGCCGTTGAGCGAAGTCTTCCTCAGCGCTGGTGCCATCGCCGCACGCGACAACGCCTACGGCCGTGACGACCACCGCCAATGCTTTCATTCCAAAGGATCTTTTGCCCATGTCGATGCGCTCCTGCTTGGTTGACTTTCGGTCTCTGCTCGGTGCCGCGGGTCGTGGCGCTCTTCGCACCTCGAGACCGATTGCACGAGGGGATCTTCTTGCGGGTCCTGGTGGAATGGCAAGCCACGGCAGCGCATGTGCCGCATGCGAAACTGAATGAGTCGAGGCCCGGGTGCCGGTGCGGACGCGGTTCGCTTGGTCGCTTGCCCGCACAGCGCAGCCCGCGGCGGCTCGGCCCAATCGGGGCGTGCCGCCCGCTACGAATCCACCACCACCAGCAGCCTCCCCGGCCACGGCGTCGACTGGCGGTCTGCACGCAGCACCCAGAGGCGGCGTCCCGCGGCAATGGCCTCCTCGTAGGCGGCTTCGAGCACGCCACGTCGATCGAGAAACTGTTCAGCGTGGCCGGGATCTGGATGCAGCCCTTGGAGGCGCGCTGCCCGAGCCGCGGCTCGAGCTGGCGCGGGTCGGTGGCGTGCGGCTGCAGCCGCATCTCTTGCTCGCCGGGGGTCTAGGCGCGGCGCGCGCGAACCCAGCCGAACTCGAACACGCGCATGCCGCATGGGTCCGGGCTGGGCGGCAGTGGGCCTGGGTCTGGCTGCAGCACTGGCCGTCTCGCTGCTGCTGGCCTTGGTGATCGGCCTGTTCAGCCTGCGCGTGAAGGCCATCTTCTTTGCCATGATCACGCTGGCCGTGGCCACCGCCTTCCAGACGCTGGCGTCCCAGCTGAGCGAGTTCACAGGTGGCGAGGACGGCCTGAACTTCAAGAACCCCACCTGGTTGAGCCCGTCCTTCGAGCCCTTCGAGACCGAGGTGCTGGGCCTGCTGATCGTGGTGATCGGCGGCATGGCACGCTGTACGGCGCGGTGATCGGCAGCGTGCTGTTCGTGCTGGCGGTGGTGAGCAGCCGCGCCGGGAGCGCGATCGCCAGCGCAAGCACACCGCACCCACCGATGACCGTACGGTCAGGCCGCAAGACTCGACCCGGCAGGGGTTGCGCTGCTCGGGGCAGGTCAACCGTGCGATCTGGCCGCCTCAGAGCCCGTGTGAACCCCGGCGCGCGGCCGTGCTGCACGACCGACGCGAGTCGCGACATGTCGGGCCGGGCCTCGAGGCGCCTTGTCTGGCCACGGATGGATGGGCGCGACCTCGGGTCGGGGGATGGGTGTCGGGCTTACCCGGGGCCTGTCGGGCTTGCAGAGGGTGTTTGAACTCCTTGTGCGCCCGCACCGCAGCGTGCAGGCTGAACCCGTCAATACCGGAGTACACGGGGAAAGATTCTCTTGCGTTGCGTCAACGGCGGAAGGGCATGGGCCCGAAATTGGGGTGAGGGCAGGGCCTCGTGCTGAAGCGGCTGGAGCCTATGGGCTCACGCCAGTGCACTGCCAAATGGCGCGGCGCCAGCAGAGCGCCTCCGGTGGCGCAGACTGCACGCGAAGCAGTCCGGGACGATCACGACCCCAGGCGACCCGCGCACAGGGATTGGCTATCTTCCGGATTGATTCCCCGGCAGTTCACGCACAAGCACTTGGCGCAGCACCAGCTTGCGGTCGAACACCAACAGCACTTCTGTCGCCTCGCGTCCGCGCTCCGTCGTCAGCATGTCGGCGCCCGGCACGTACGACTGGCGCGAGATGCCGTGCCGTGGCTGG
>CANHVY010000116.1 GCA_947464185.1 Burkholderiales bacterium | reverse complement strand
GTCCAGCCCCTCCTGGGTAATGGGTGTCATCCACGTCCGGTCACCCCGCCGCCAAGCGTAGGCATCCAGTACCGTGGCCGTGCGCGCAATCGCTTTGAGTTCGCACTGGGACACGAAGATCACGTTCACCGCACCACCTCCGCAGCCTGGAACGGGGGCCAGATCGCCGTCGACTGCACGTCTGCTCCGGCGACAAACTGCTGCATGAACTCGTGCACCGATCTGTGCGGAATCTCGACGCAACCATTGCGGATGCCGAACTCGCTGTGCATAGCCTGGACCTGCTCGGCCGTCATCCTTCGGTCCAGCGTGACTTTGAGCTTGGTCAGCGCGTCGTGTGGGTTCTCAGGCGTCAATGCCCTGGGCGCCGTATTGGCATCGACCTTGAAGTCAACGATGCGCGTCAACGCAAACGTGCGCAGCGGGAACCTCGGCGATGTCCCGGACTCTGTTGAACGCGTGAGTTGAAGGTGGCGGTTCCTTTCGCCCGCATGGGAGCATGCGGGTGCCTTGCAAGCAAAGAAAGGAACCACCGAAATGAAGTCTCGCATGAAGCCCGCATTGCGGGCAGTACCGGCTGCCGAAGTGCAGATCTCGTTGCCCGTGCAGGGCGTGCTGCGCGACGTGCGGCATGCTTTTCTGGGGCTTTGCATT
Source organism: Burkholderiales bacterium (assembly GCA_947464185.1). GTDB lineage: Bacteria > Pseudomonadota > Gammaproteobacteria > Burkholderiales > Burkholderiaceae_C > Rubrivivax. Next base: position 4,681 of record CANHVY010000116.1, on the reverse strand, counting down.
GATGCGGGCCAGCGGGTCCTGGCCGCGTTGATGGAGGCTGACCGGGTGGCGTTGTGCGGCGTCAAGGGCGTGCCCGATGCTGCTCGGCGCGCCACCCGTGGAGGCAGCACCCGCAGCCAGGTGGTGCTGGGTGGTCAGCGCATCGCAGTGCGCCGCCCCCGGGCGCGCTCGTTGGCCGAAGGTGAGCTGGCGCTGCCCAGCTTCGAGTGGGCAGCCAGCAGCGATCCGCTGGACGCGGCCACGATGGCGGCCATCGCTGCGGGCGTGTCCACGCGGCGTTACGCCAGCACCCAGGAGCCGGTGGGCGTGACCCACAGGCCCAGCGCAGCGTCCAAGAGCGCCGTGTCGCGGCGCTTCGTACAGCTCAGCCAGGAGCAATTGGCGCAGTGGCTTGCGCGCCCGCTGGGTAAGCTGGACCTGGCGGTGGTGATGATCGACGGCATCCACTTCCGAGACCGGGTGATCCTGCTGGCCTTGGGCATCGATGCCCAGGGAAACAAGCATGTACTGGGCCTGCGCGAGGGCTCCACCGAGGCCGCCCGGGTGGTGGCCTCGCTGCTGTCGGACCTGATTGATCGCGGGCTGGATGCCCAGCGCATGCGGCTGTGGGTCATCGACGGGGGCAAGGCGCTGCGCAAGGCCATCGTCCAGACCTTCGGCGCGCACGCGCTGATCCAGCGCTGCCAGGAGCACAAGCGTCGAAACGTCCTGGAGCACTTGCCAGAGGACATGCAGGCCAGCGTCAAGAGGGCCCTCAAGGACGCCTGGTCGGCAACGGATGCCGATGTCGGGCGGCGTCAGCTTCAGCGCCTGGCGAGCTCGCTGCAGTCCAAACACCCTGGTGCAGCGGCCAGCCTGCGCGAGGGCTTGGAGGAGACCCTGACGGTGCAAGAACTTGGCATCACTGGCGCGCTGTACCGCACGCTTCGAACGACCAACCCCATCGAGAACCTCAACGGCTCGGTGGCCCGCTTCAGCCGCAACGTCAAGCGCTGGGGCGATGGGCAGATGGTGCTGCGCTGGGTGGCCAGCGCGCTCAGCGACGCGGCAGGCCGCATGCGCAAACTTCGCGGCAGCTCGCAGATGCGCTCCCTGCTCAAGGCCCTTGACGCACGTCGAACCGACACCGACAACGGCACCTTCCGAAAGGCCGCGTAGCATCACCTCATGGGAGCCGTCACCGCGCACGGTTCAACAGGGAGCGGGACATCGCCCCGCATTGCGGGCAGTACCCATTCCATTACACACAACTTCACTTATGCTCCGTAAGTCGATGATTTGATGACGGATTCGAGCGATGACGTGGGCGGCGGATGAGTTTGCAACGGTGGACTTGGGAGACAAGCGGCTCAACAGTCGCTTGGTCAAGCTGGCCGAACAACTGGGTGCCAAGCCGACGGCGAGCATTCCTGCGGCCTGTGGCGGCTGGGGTGACACGGCGGCGGCCTACCGGATGCTGGACAACGAGCGCTGCGACTGGCGCGAGATCATTGAAGCTCACGGCCGGTGCACGGTGCAACGCATGACTGGGCTGGCGGTGGCGCTTTGCCTGCATGACACCACTGAGTTGGACTTCAACGGCCAAACCATCCAGGGCCTGGGCCCGCTGAGCTACGAGGCCCAGCGTGGCATGTACCTGCACCCCACCTACGCGGTCAGCACCGATCGCGAGCCACTGGGCGTGCTCGATGCGTGGATGTGGGCACGCGAGCCGCGCGATGCGGCGGGTGGGCGCGGCGGACTGTGCGAGAGCACGCGTTGGATCGAAAGCTATGAGCGCCTGGCCGAGCGTGCAGCCGATCTGCCCGAGACGCGCCTGGTGCAAGTCGGTGACCGCGAGAGTGACATCCTGGCGCTGATGCAGCGTGCCAGTGCCCTGGGCTGGCCGGTGGATCTGCTGGTGCGCTCGCAACACAACCGGCGCCTGCCCAATGGGGCGCTGCTGTGGGACGAGGTGCATGCCAGTGTGCCGCTGGGCGAGATCGAGTTCACCATGGGCGCGCGTGCCGGGCGCCGAGCGCGGGTGGTGCGCCAGGAACTGCGGCTCAAACGGGTCGCTGTGGATCACGATGCGACGGGTGCCATCGAGATGACGTGCTTGGTGGCCAGCGAAGTCGGCGCGCCGGTGGGTGAAAAGCCAGTGTGCTGGCGGCTGCTGACGAACCGGCATGCCCCCACGCTGGAGCAGGCCCGCGAACTCATCGAGTGGTACCGCGCGCGCTGGGAGATCGAAATGTTCTTCCATGTGCTCAAGACGGGCTGCCGGGTCGAGGCGCTGCAGTTGGCCAGCCTGCCGAGGATCGAACGTGCGCTCACGTTGTTCATGGTCGTGTCTTGGCGCATCGCACGGTTGATGCGCCTGGGGCGCACCTGCCCCGACTTACCAGCATCGCTGATGTTCGAGCTTGACGAGATCACGGCCGCATACGTTCTGACCAAGAAACCACCGCCAGCCGCGCCGCCCAGCCTCAACGACATGGTGCGCCGCGTCGCAATGCTCGGCGGCTTCCTCGCTCGAAAGGGCGACGGCGAGCCCGGCGTCAAAACCATCTGGATCGGTCTGCAGCGCGTCGTCGACTTCGCAGCCGGTGTGCGCTTCATGCGCGAGTCAACGGCTTCCGCGAGTTGTGTGTAATGGAATGGTGTTCATCAAGGTCACCACTTCCGGCGGGCGCCGCTACGCGCAGTTGGTCGAGTCGTTTCGCAACGAGTCCGGCCAACCCCGCCAGCGCACACTGGCAACGCTTGGCCGGCTCGAGGCAGGCGGGGATGTCGACCGGCTGATCCAGGCGCTGCACCGCGCCCAGGGCCGTGAAGACGCCGCCCCCGGGGCCTCGGCCGCGATCAAGGGCCTGCAGTTCCTGGAGTCGCGATCCACCGGCGACGTCTGGGCCTTGTGGCAGTTGTGGCAGTCGCTGGATCTGGAGGGTTTGGCGCTGGCCTGGAGTGGATCGAAGTGCGAGATCGACACCCTCGGGTGCCTGCGCACCATGGTCTTCAACCGGCTGTGCGACCCGGCTTCCAAGCTTGGCGTGCTGCGTTGGCTGGAGACCGTGGCCCTGCCCAAGGGCTTCGGGTTCGAGGCGGCAACGCCTGAGCACCATCACCTGCTGCGCGCCATGGACGTGCTCGACGACCATGCCGATGCCATCGCCCACAGGCTGGCCGTGCTGATGCGCCCGCTCATCGACCAGGAGTTGTCGGTGGTGTTCTACGACCTCACCACCGTGCGCATCCATGGCGAGCACCAGGTGGATCAGGATGTGCGGGCGGTCGGCGCCAGCAAGGAAGGTGGCGTGGCCCGCCAGTTCATGCTGTCCTTGGTGCAGACGGCCGAGGGCTTGCCCATCGCGCATGAGGTGCATCCGGGCAACACGGCGGAGGCCTCGACGCTGCTGCCGATGATCCGCAAACTGCTGGAGCGCTGGCCGCTCAAGCGGGTGGTGCTGGTGGCCGACCGGGGGCTGCTGAGCTTGAACAATCTGCGTGAGCTGGATGCGCTGCGCGCCGAACTGGCCAAAGCTGGCCGGGCCGTCAGCCTGGAGTACGTGCTGGCGGTGCCAGCAGCGCGCTACGGCGAGTTCAAGGACGAACTGCAGACGTTGCACCAGGCGCACGACAGCAGCCAGGCCTGGGTGGCAGAGATGACCTGGCGGCACAGCACCCGGGCGGACAAGGCAGACAAAGCGGATGACGCGGACACCGCAGCCGAAGGCACGGCCACTGCAGGCGCTGACGAGCCCCAGGCCCAGCCCGTCAAGGCTGCCAGGGCCGCCCCAGAAATCCTGACCTACCGCCTGGTGGTCGATCACGACCCCGAGGCCGCGCAGCGGCGCACGCTGGCGCGTCGCGCGGAGATGGCCGAACTGGTCGCGCTGGGCGAGCAGTGGGGTGGGCGGCTGGACGCGCAGGAGCAAGGCCAGCGCGGCCGCGGCCGGCCGCTCTCGGACTCGGGTGCGAAGGCGCGGCTGTACAACGCCGTCAAGGAGGCGAGCCTGGCGCACCTGATCAAGGTCGACCTCAAGCGCGAGCTCTTCCAGTTCACCATCGACGAGGCCCGCCAGCAGTACCTGGAGCGGCTGGACGGCAAGCTGCTGCTGGTGACCAACACCGATGCGCCTGCGGCCGAGGTGGTGCAGCGCTACAAGAGCCTGGCCGACATCGAGCGCGGGTTCCGGGCACTGAAAAGCGAGATCGAGATCGGGCCGGTCTACCACCGCCTGCCGCGCCGCATCCGCGCACACGCACTGGTGTGCTTCCTGGCGCTCATCCTGCACCGGGTGCTGCGCATGCGGCTGAAGGCCAGCCAGCGGCCGGAATCGCCAGCCAGGCTGCTGGAACAACTGCGCCGCGTGCAGCACCAGGCGGCACGCACTGCGGACGGACAACTGCTGCGCGGCCTGACCGAACTCGGTGGACTGCAGAAGGAGCTGTTCAGCGCCATCGGTGTCGCCTTACCGAGTCCAGCGGAGATCACCCCCACCAACCACAGCGACGCCCCGGTCAGCTTGTAGTCTGCGGATTGACGGTCGATTCTTGGAGGATCAAACGCTTGCATGCTGGAAGTGTCGAACTTGGGAGACCCAGCGCGTGGCCCGGTCGATGGCCACGAACAGATAGCGTCGATGAGTTTCGTCGGGCATCTGCGGGAGGTACTTGATGTCCACATGCAGGAAGCCCG
>CANHVY010000115.1 GCA_947464185.1 Burkholderiales bacterium | reverse complement strand
CGAAGAAGCGCGTCACACCATTGGCGGGCCCGTAGGTGGCATGGGAAACACGGCGCTCCTGCGGGTCCACCTGCACACAGTACACCCCGGACCACGAGCAGTTGCCGTGGGTGTGCACGTCATGGAAGGCGCCGCCGTTGGACATCTGGAACCACATGCCGTTCAGGCTGATGCGCAGGTCCAGGCCCTGCGCAGGCCAGACCCTCGCGTTGGCAGTCTTGACCGTGTCGCGCAGCGACTCCACCACGAAGCGCAGAAATCCCTGCCACTCGGGCAGCCGGATGCGCTCGACGAGATCGTCGTCGCTGGCAAAGAACGCCGATGGCGACGGCGGCTCACCACCTTGCGACCGCGCCTGCCTCTGGGCGATGCGCAGGGTGCTGAACACACGCACCAGCAGCGGGTTCAGTTCCGCGGCCTCGGCGTAGCGGTGCACGCCCAAGGGCGTGGGCCACAGGCTGTGGAATCCGGGCGTCGTGCCGCAGGGGCTCACGCGGGCGCCGCCAGGCTGGCCGGCCAGCCCAGGCGGTGTCCGGTGTCTCGCTGGAAGGCCGCCAGGTCTTCTTCGGTGTCGATGTCCAGCCGGTAGCGGCGGTTGTCCGTGACGAACGGCGCTGCCGCCTCCGGATGGGCGCCTCGCCACTGGCGACAGCCCACGTTCGCCCCGCCGGCCAGGATCTGCTCGCGCACCTCGGCACTGAAGATCACGGGGTTGCCCGGCTCCCCTGCCACCTGCGGATAGACCACGGAAGTGCCGGCCGGCCGCTTCTTGAAGGCGCCGATCAGGTCGCTGATGTCCTGGGCCTGGATCAGCGGCTGATCGGCCAGGGCCACGACGACGGCGTCCAGCTTGCCCGCCAGGGCCGCCAGGCCGATGCGCTGTGAGGAAACCTGCCCGTCGTCAGGGCTGGGGTTGCGCACCACCGTCACCGGAAAGGCCTGCACCACCGGCTCGATCAGGTCGGCGTGGTGACCCAGCACGACCACCACTTCGTCCACCCCGGCCCCGGACAGGGCGATGAGCTGGCGCCTGATCAGCGGCACGCCGCCCAGCTCCAGCAGGCTCTTGGGCCGGTGCCCGATGCGCGAGCCGCTGCCAGCGGCCAGCAGCACGGCCCCCACCACCACGCGGCTGTAGAGACCGCCGCCGCCTTTGAGGATGCATCCCATCGTGTGTCGCCTCCGCGCCGGGTTCCTTCGTCACATGCCGCAGCAGGACATGGGCCCCGCGCGCACCACGAACTCCGGCACCTCGTCCGCCGGCGGGGGGCAGGCTGGGGCCTCGGCCTTCGCGGGCAGCGCAGAGGGCGCCGACGCAGCGGAGGCTGCAGCGTGCTCGGCGCGCGGCGATGGCTCCTGGGCAGCTGAAGTCTGCACCGCGGGCGGGGCCAGGTTCGGTGCTTGGGCCGGGGCTTCCTGGCCGCGACGCGCCGCCACCACAGCCGCCAGCACCGACAGCGCAATTTCCTCAGGGGTCTGCGCACCGATGGGCTGACCCGCCGGGGCCACGATGGCGGCCACGGCTGCGGCGTCCTCACCCGCCTCCACCAGGGCCGCCTTCAGCACCTGCGCCTTGCGGTGGCTGGCCACGAAGAACACCTGCCGAGCCCGCACCGCCAGCGCAGCGCGCAAGCCTTGCACGTCCCGGCGGCCCTGCGTGGCCACGACCACGAAGCTGCCGGGCGCCAGCGCCTGTGCGACCGCCGCGGCGTCGTCGCTGTCCAGCACCCGTTCGGCATCCGGGAACCGCGCCGCATCGGTGGCGTGGGCCACCACGGTGACGGGAAGGCCCACCCGCGGGCCCAGGGACGACAGGGCCACCGCCAGCGGCGAATCGCCCACCACGGTCAGGCGCGCCCGCGCCAGCATGGGGTCGACGAAAAGCTCGACCGTGCCGCCGGAGTGGCAGGACATGCCAAATTCCAGCACGTCGTCCAGTTCGCGCACCTCGCCTTCGGACGAAGGTGCGATGCGCACCACGCGCGCCCGGCCGTCAGCCAGCGCCAGCCGCACCGTCTTCAGCACCGCCGGCTGCGAACAGCCACCCCCTATCCAACCGAGTTCGATGCCCTCGGCCGTGACCAGCGCCTTGTCACCCGGCCGGGCCGAGGCCGGCGGCTGCACGCGCAGCACGGTGACGATGGCATGCGGGCGGTCCTGCTGCTGCAGGCGCAAGGCGGCTTGGAGAAAGTCGATGGTGGCAGTGCTCATGGTGGGCGCTCCAACGCAGTGGGGTGGGCAGGGAGGGGATTCAGTGCAGGACTTCAGCAGCTTGTGCCAGATCGCGCAGGCTGTTCAGGCGCACCAAGCGGTCGATCAGCGGCCGGGCCTCGCGCAGGGCTTCAGACGCCGGCGGCTGCGCAGACGGGTGGAACCAGGTGATGCGCGCGCCGTGACGGCGCACCGCACGCAACTCGTCGGCCAGGGCCTGCGGGGGGTCGGCATCAAAGCCGTCGGACAGCACCCATACCCGGGCCGAGCGCTGCAACTGCGCCCGCGCGTGCACCCGGTGAAAGTCAGCAACGCTGGTGGCAATGCGGGTGCCGCCGCCGAAGCCAGCGGTCACGGCGTTGACCTTCTCCTGCACGGCAGCCGAGTCGCGCTGCAGCAGCGGCGTGACCTCCGCCAGGCGGGTGTGGAAGACGAAGACCCGGGCGTTCGCAACCCCGACGAAAGCGCGCGCGATGCGCAGGAACAACTGCGCATGTGTTTCCATCGAGCGGCTCACATCCACCAGGATGAACAGGCGAGGCCGCTCGCGGCGGGGCTGGCGCCACGCGGGCTTGAACGGCACGCCGCCCGTGCGCAGGCTGGTGCGCAGGGTGCGGCGCACATCCAGGCGGCGGCCCCGGGAGTGGTCGTGCCATCGGCGCGTGACGCGTTCGCGCAGGCGCTGGGCAATGCGCTCGGCAAGCTGGTTGAGTTGGCCCAGATCCTGGGGGAGCCACTGTGACAGGCTGCGGTCGTGCAAGGCGTCGGCTTGGCTGGCGCCGCCCTGGGCACGCGCCTCGCCCGCCTCCTGGGAGGACGATGGGTCGGGCGGCGTGTCCTGCAGCGCGGTGTCCATGCCCTGCCCCGCCGCGCCCGGACGCTGGCCCTGGGTCAGCGAATCCTGCAGGGACTGCACCACCTGCCGAAGATCGCGCGAGGGCCGGGTCTGGCCGCTGACCTTCACCGAGCCCTGCACCCGGTGGGGATGCCAATAGCGCTGAAACAGCTCCGGCCAGCGCCGCCAGTCGCGGGCGTCGTGGCAGGCGATGGCGCGCCAGGCCGGGTCCAGCTGGGCGCAGCGCTGCAGCGGCAGGGCCAGCGCCGCGCGAACAAAAGCCTGCTGCTCGGCCACGCCGACCTTCATGCCATGGTCCCGCAGCAGTGCCGCAAAGCCGGCGATGGTCTGCAGCGGCGAAAGGCTCACGCCGCCACCTTCTCCGCCACGCCCACGCTGCGGCGGCCTTCGACCAGTTGCCGCACACGCTCAGGCCCCATCTGGAAGCGGTCTTCGCGGGTCTTGAGCAGGCATCCCAGCGTGGCCACTATGGCGGCCGGGTCGTCGGCGAGTTCGCGCCAGTTCAGGCGGTGCAGGGCTCGCACCCAATCCAGCGTCTCGGCCACGCCCGGTGTCTTGCCCAGGTCTTCACGGCGCAGGCGCTGCACGAAGGTCACCGCCTGTTCCACCAGCGCGGTTTCGGCCCCCGGCAGGGTGTGGCGCACGATGTCGATCTCGCGCGCCAGCGTGGGGTAGTCCAGCCAGTGGTACAGGCAGCGCCGGCGCAGCGCGTCCGACAGCTCGCGCGTGCCGTTGCTGGTGAGCACCACCACCGGCACATGGCGCGCCCGCACGGTGCCGAACTCCGGTACCGTGATCTGCCAGTCGGCCAGCACCTCCAGCAGGAAGGCCTCGAAGGCCTCGTCGGCCCGGTCCACCTCGTCGATCAGCAGCACGCAGGGCTGCTCGCTGTCGATGGCGGCCAGCAACGGCCGCTCGAGCAGGTACTCGCGGGAGAAGAGATCGGCCTCGCGCAGCGCCTGCGGGCTGGAGGAGGCCGCTTCGCTGAGCCGTATGGCCAGCAGTTGGCGCCCGTAGTTCCACTCGTAGGCCGCCTGCGACAGGTCCAACCCCTCGTGGCACTGCAGCCGCACCAGCCGGCGCTCACCGGCACGCGCCATGGCCAGCGCCAGGGCGGTCTTGCCCACGCCAGCGTCGCCCTCCAGCAGCAACGGCCTCTGGAGCTCGCCTGCCAGCCACAAGGTGGTGGCCATCGCCTCGTCGGCGATGTAGCCCACCTCGTGCAGGCGTTGACGCAGGCCGGCCTCGTCCATCAGGACTTCCTGCCGAACAAGCCACCCAGCCAGGACTTGAACACCGTCCACATCAGCGACAGCGCGTTCAGCTCCTTGACCGGGGCCGCAGCGGCGGGCGAAGGCGCAGCGGCGGGTGCAGGCGCGGCGGCAGCCGGTGAAGGACCTGTGGGCTGCTCACCAACGGCCGAGGCCTGCGCCGCGCCAGTAGGCGACGCCAGCGCCTCGGGGGCAGCAGCAGCCACGGGCACTGCCGCCGCCGCAGCGCGGAAGTTGTCCGCGAACTGGGCCAGCATGGCGTCGGACACCGGCACCAGCAGGCGGCTGCCGAACTGCGCCAACTTGCCACTGACCGTGACCGTGGCCTGCCCCACCAGCACCGAGCTCTGGGGTGTGGCGCCGGGCTCGATGTGGGCGGACAGCTTCATGGAGGCGGAAGAACCCCCACGGTCGGCGCCCTTGCCCACCATCTGCATGGCACGCGCTGCCGCATCCACACCGAGCACCTCGATCTCACCGCCAAACTGCATGGACGCCGGGCCCACCTTGGTCTTGACCGTACCCTTGTAGTGGGTGTCGTCCAGTTGCTCGGTGATCTGCGCGCCAGGCATGCAGCTACCCACCGCGCGGATGTCCGACAGCACAGCCCAGGCCTGTTCCACCGAGACATCAAGGGGGTACTGCTTGTCGAGTTTGACTTCCATGGAATCCTTGACCTTGCGTCCAAGACGCGGCACTCAATACAAAAGGCCGCGATGGTCGCGGCCCATGACGTTCATCACCCTGAGGGCACGAAAGGGCGGCACTGCACCGCCCGCGTGGACCTCAGAGCGCCAGACCCGTGGCCTTCAGCTGTTTCCACACCCGCCAGCTGGTGTGCGGCATGGTCATCTCGGTCACGCCCACATGGGCGAAGGCGTCCACGACCGCCGAAGTGAAGGTCGGGATGGAGCCCACGTGCGGCGACTCGGCCACGCCCTTGGCCCCGATGGGGTGGTGCGGGCTGGGCGTGACCGTGAAGTCCGTCTCCCACTTCGGCGTCTCCACCGCGGTGG
>CANHVY010000114.1 GCA_947464185.1 Burkholderiales bacterium | reverse complement strand
GCCTGCTGGCCCAGCACCCACGCCAGCCACACCACCGTGGCGAACATGGGGAACGCCATCAGCGTCTTGAAGGTCGCCATCCAGGGCCCGGGCCGCGGCAGGGCGCGTGCCAGCGCCGGCCAGGCGCTGGCCAGCAGATAAGGAAGCGCCATGCCCAGTCCAAGAGCGGCAAAGATGGCCAGCGCCTGCCCGGTGGGCAGCGTCACCGCCAGGCCCAGCGAGGCCCCCATGAAAGGCGCGGTACACGGTGAAGCCACGGCCACGGCCAGCACCCCCGTCAAGGCCGAATCCACCACGGGATGCCGCGCGCGCGCCGCGGCCCAGGAGCCCGGCAGCAGGTTGCCGATCTCGAACACGCCGGCCAGGTTCAGCCCGATCAGGCTGAACAGGATGGCCAGGCCCGCGACGAAGCCGGGGGACTGCAACTGGAAGCCCCAGCCCAGTTGCTCGCCGCCCGCGCGCAAGGCCAGCAGCAGCCCGGCCAGCGCCAGGAAGCTCACCACGACGCCGCCCGTGTAGGCCAACCCGCCCGCCAGCAGCGCGCGCCGGTCCTGCGCATGCGCCGTGAAGCCGAAGACCTTGAGCGACAGCACCGGGAAGACGCAGGGCATCAGATTGAGCAAGGCGCCGCCCACCAGGGCCAGCAGCAGCGCCCAGGCCAGGGACATGGCGCTGGCCCCCGGGCCGCTGCCCGCACCGGCGAGGCTGGTGGCATCGCCGTGCGCCGGCGCCGGCGTGCCCGAACCTGCCGCCGGCCACGCGCCACTGACCGAGACCGTCAACTGCACCCCTGCGGCCTCGCCTTCGCGCGTCAGCACGGCGGGCAGCAGCGCCGGGCTCTCGCTGCGCTGGGCCGACAGCGGCACCGCCGCCACCCAGGTGCCATCCTGCCAGCTAGCGGTAGGCGGGGCGGCGTTGTCGATTACGCCGGCGGTCTCGGGGAAGAAGCGGAGCTTCTGGCCTTGCCAGGCCGCAGGCAGGCCCTGCACGCGCAATTGCAAGGCCTGGGGCGCGGCCGGTTCGCCCACCATGGCCTGCGCCTGCACGCCGGCCACGCTGCGTGGGGTGGCCGCTCGAGCAGCTTCGAACAGCGCGGCATGGGCCACCGTGGCAGCCTGCGCCGGGATCTCCAGCGCGAAGTTCCCCGACTCCGGGATGCAGACGTCCTTGCACACCAGCCACTGCGCCTCCAGGCGCACGGGCAGTGAAGCACCCTTGAAATCTGAGGGCAGCGTCACCGGCACGGGCAGCAGCAGCGTGCCTTCGTAGCCGAAGTTCATCAGCGGCCCCACGGGCAGTTGCTTGGGCGTGGGCCAGACGATGTCGCCTGCCGCGAAGCCTGCCGGCAGGGTCCAGCTCAGGCTGGTGGCCAGGCCCGAATCACCGGGGTTCTTCCAGTAGGTGTGCCAGTGCGGCTGATGCTCGATGCGCAAGCCCAGCCACACTGGCTTGCCGGCGGCCACGCCCTCCGGGGCATGGGCCACCAGTTCGGCGCGCACCTGCTCGGTGCGCACGGTGGCCGTTGCAGCGTGGGCGGCCTGGGCCGCCAAACCCGACATACCCAACACACCCGCCAGCAACGCGACAGCCAGTGCAAGCCGCCTCATCAGGTCAACGGCTTGGCGCACGCCGGGCACTGCCCTGGATTCAGAGGTTGTCATCCTGGATACCGTAGCGCAAGACAGGGCCAAAGGCAAAGCCCCCGGGTTTCCACGTACACTCCTGCGGTTTGCCCTTAACGCCGCATCCGCGCACCAAGCCATGTCCGACCGGACGATCCGATCAGACCCCTGGCCCCACGAAGGAGATGCGGCGGGGTACGAGGACTTCAAGCCCTTGACCCAGCAAGAAGCGCAGGCCCTGCGTGCAAAGGAACGCCCCGTCTCACCATGGCGGGTCGTTCGGTTGCAGGCGGTGGTGGGCGTCGTGGTGGCCGCCTTGGTGTGGGTCATCATGGGTGAGCGTTCGGCGGGATTGTCGGCACTGTACGGTGCGGCAGTCGCGGTGGTGCCGGGGGCCTTGATGGCGCGCGGCATGACCAGCCGGTTCTCGAGCATGTCGCCGGGCCACAGTGCCGTCAGCTTCATGTTGTGGGAGATGCTGAAAATCGCGGTCTCGGTGGCCATGCTGATATTGGCACCGCAGATCTTGCAGCCTTTGAGCTGGCCGGTACTGCTGGTCACTCTGTTGGTCTGCATCAAGGTGTACTGGTTCGCGCTGTTATGGCGTGGCCGTTGAAGAAGACGAGAACCTGGACGAGCTTTTCTGATGGCAGCAGCACAAGGTCAAGGCCCTACCGCCGGCGAGTACATCGTCCACCACCTGCAACATTTGCAGAACCAGAAGCAGACGGGAGTCGTGAACTTCTCCGTCTTCAACCTGGACTCGATGTTCTACGCCATCGTGCTGGGCATCTTGGGTAGTTTCCTGTTGTACCGCGCGGCGTCTCGGGCCACTTCGGGGGTGCCGGGGCGGTTCCAGGCTGCGGTGGAATTGCTGGTCGAGATGGTGGACTCTCAAGCCAAGGGCATCGTGCACAACGCCAACAGCCGCAAGCTGGTGGCGCCCCTGGCGCTCACGGTGTTCGTCTGGATCTTCCTGATGAACGCCATGGACTTGCTGCCGGTCGATCTGCTGCCTGCGATCTGGCATGTGGCCGGCCCGGCCATCGGAGCTCCTGACTACATGCGCGTGGTGCCCACGGCTGACCTGTCGGTGACCATGGGCCTGTCGCTTTCGGTGCTGCTGATCTGCCTGTTCTACAACGTCAAGATCAAGGGCCTGGGCGGCTGGATCCACGAACTGTTCTCGGCGCCCTTTGGCGACAAGTGGTTCCTGTACCCGATCAACTTTGCGATGCAGATGATCGAGTTCGTGGCCAAGACCGTGTCTCACGGCATGCGGCTGTTCGGCAACATGTACGCCGGCGAACTGATCTTCATGCTGATTGCCCTGCTGGGCGGTGCCTTCACGCTGTCTGCCACCGGCTTTGCGCTGGCTGCGTTGCATGTCGTGGCCGGTAGCGCCTGGGCCATCTTCCACATCCTGATCATCACGCTGCAGGCCTTCGTGTTCATGATGTTGACGCTGGTCTACGTGGGCCAGGCGCACGACTCGCACTGATCGCGCACTGGCTGCCCGGTTTCGTTCGTTCCGTTCTCTCTTTACCCTTTTCCCTCACCTTCCTTTCTGGAGCAAAAAAATGGAAGTCATCAGCTTTGTTGCCCTGGCCGCCGGCCTGATCATCGGTCTGGGTGCCGTCGGTGCATGTATCGGCATCGGCATCATGGGCAGCAAGTACCTGGAGGCGGCCGCGCGCCAGCCCGAATTGATGGGCGAACTGCAGACCAAGATGTTCCTGCTGGCCGGCCTGATCGACGCGGCCTTCATCATCGGCACCGGTATCGCCCTGTGGTTTGCCACGGCCAACCCGTTCCTGGACCAGTTGGCTCGCCTGCCGAAGTAAGCAAGGGCCACCCCGAAGCGGCTGCGCCGCTCCCCTCAAGGGGCAAAGCCCACGGCCCGGCGGACCCGGCTCCGTGGCTTTCGCTCGGTAAGGCACCTAAATCACGCGAGGTACCAATTGAGCATCAACGCCACCCTGATCGTCCAGATGATCGTGTTTGCGATCCTGGTCTGGTTCACGATGCGTTTCATCTGGCCGCCGCTGACCGCGGCGCTGGACGAGCGCGCCAAGAAGATTGCCGAAGGCCTGTCTGCAGCCGACAAGGCCAAGACGGATCTGGCCGCGGCCAACCAGCGCGTCGAGCAGCAGCTTTCTGCGGCCCGCAACGACGCCGCCAAGCGCCTGGCCGATGCCGAGCGTCTGGCTCAGCAGACGATCGAGGAAGCCAAGGCGCGCGCCGCCGAGGAAGGTTCCAAGATCGTGGCTGCTGCCCGCGCCGAGGCGGAACAGGAGTCCGTGAAGGCCCGCGAGGCCCTGCGTGAGCAGGTGGCAGCGCTGGCCGTCAAGGGAGCCGAGGCCATCCTCAAGCGCGAGGTGAACGCCGGCGTCCATGCCGAGCTGCTCACCCGTCTGAAGACCGAGCTCTGAACGAGCTGTCCGGCCAGGTCACACGATCCTTCTCCACTCCGACACCCCGAGCCCCACGACATGGCTGAAATCGCCACCATCGCCCGGCCTTATGCCGAGGCCCTGTTCAAGGCTGCCGGTGCGCAGGCTGCTGCGCTGTCCGCTGAGGTGGGCGCGCTGGCGGCCGTGGCTGCCGATGAGCAGCTGCGCCAGTTCGCCGACAACCCCAAGACCTCGTCCGATCAGGTGCTCGGCGTGGTGCTGGGGGTCGTCAATCAGCCTTTGTCGGCCTCTGCGCAGAATTTCCTGCGTGCGGTGCTGGACAACGGCCGACTGGCGGCACTGCCCGAGATCGCTTCCCAGTTCCATGCCCTGGTGAACGCGCAGAGCGGCGTGTCCGACGCGCTCATCGAAAGCGCCTTCCCGATCGAGCCGGCGCAACTGCCCGACGTGGTATCCACGCTGGAGCAGCGCTTCTCGCGCAAGCTCAACGCCCGTGTGGAACTGCGCCCCGAGCTGATCGGCGGCATTCGCGTCATCGTGGGTGACGAGGTGCTGGACGCCTCGGTCAAGGCCCGGCTCGATCACATGAAGGTGGCGCTCACGGCCTGAGGCGGTTTGCGCCCACGCCAGCACCCACCGCCCGAACTCATCCGCCTGCAAGACGTCAGGAGAGACACATGCAACTCAATCCCGCAGAAATTTCCGAGCTGATCAAGAGCCGTATCGAAGGCTTGCAGGCCAGCGCCGACATCAAGAACCAGGGCACCGTGGTCTCCGTGACCGACGGCATCGTGCGCGTGCACGGCCTGTCCGACGTGATGGCCGGTGAAATGCTGGAATTCCCGGCCACGGCCAGCGGTCAGGCGACCTACGGCCTCGCGCTGAACCTCGAGCGTGATTCGGTCGGCGCGGTGATTCTGGGCGAGTACGAGCACATCTCCGAAGGCGACACCGTCAAGTGCACGGGTCGTATCCTGGAAGTGCCCGTGGGCCCCGAGCTGATCGGCCGCGTCGTGAACGCGCTGGGTCAGCCCATCGACGGCAAGGGCCCGATCAACGCCAAGATGACGGACGTGATCGAGAAGGTCGCCCCGGGCGTCATCGCGCGCAAGTCGGTGGACCAGCCGGTGCAGACGGGCCTGAAGTCCATCGACTCCATGGTGCCCATCGGCCGCGGCCAGCGTGAGCTGATCATCGGTGACCGCCAGACCGGCAAGACGGCGGTGGCCGTCGACGCGATCATCAACCAGAAGGGTCAGAACATGACCTGCATCTACGTCGCCATCGGCCAGAAGGCGTCGTCGATCAAGAACGTGGTGCG
>CANHVY010000113.1 GCA_947464185.1 Burkholderiales bacterium | reverse complement strand
GCGGGCCTCGTCGCGCGCCAGGGTTTCGTAGATCGCCTTGATGACCGGCTCGGTATGCCACTCGGCGGCCCGCCGGTACCAGTGGTTCAACCGGATCTCGCCGCAGAAATGCAGCATCAGGGTCTCCAGAGCGGGCGCGGGGTCGAACTCGAAGCGGATCTCATGGAGTTCCTCCTCGCTCGGCACCAGATCCGGGCGGAAGCGGCGCAGATATTCCATGAGCACCAGGGAATGTTTCTGCTCCTCGAAGAACCACACGCTCATGAAAGCGGAGAAGTCGCTGTCGTCGCGGTTGTCGCGCAGGAACATCTCGGTGGCCGGCAAGGCCGCCCACTCGGTGATGGCGTTCATCTTCACCGTGCGTGCCTGCTCATCCGACAGTCTGGTGGCATCGAACTGGCCCCAGGGAATGTCGGAGTCCATGTTCCAGCGGACCGCCTCGAGTTGCTTGAAAAGTTCAGGGTAGAGCATCAACAGCCCCGTCAATTCAGGTTGACATCAACCCACCCTATTCTAGGGAGGTGCAGGGGGCCCTGGGCAAGCCGTACGGCTCGCAGGGGCTCGCCAATCCCAGGGGGCCTGCTCAGGCGAGTCGGTCGGACTCGCCGGCTTCCCGCCAGCGCCGCACCTCGCCCGCAACGCTGCGAAGGTCCTGCACCACGTGGACTCCGGGCACCGGACGGCGCGACAGGACAGAAGCCGAACCACCGGCCCACAGTTCCACCGCAGCCGGCAGCCGCACGCGCAGGTCGCCTAACCCCTCCAGCACCTGCTGCGCACCCAGGATGCCCGAAAAGCCCAGGGCGACGATGTCGGCCTGGTGGGCCTGACACGCCCGCACGATGTCCAGCAGCGGCGTCTGCACACCCAGGGAAACACAAGCGCACCCCTCCAGCCGGAACAAGGCCTCCACCATCAGCAGAGCCAGGCCATGCGGCTCGCCGGGGAACGTGGACAACAGCACCGTGGGGCGGGCTGCCGTCTGCGGCACCGGAATCTGCGCGATGGCCTGGCGCATGACCACCTGCACCTCTTCGGTGTAGGCGTGCTCCTCAAAGATCTCCAGGCGCCCGCGCATCCACGCTTCCCCGACCGCCACGTTCAGCGGCGCCACCAGGTCGGTCACGAACCGGAAGGCCCCCAGCCGCGACAGCATGCGACCCAGTTCCCGGTGCAGGCCCGCAGCGTCATGGGCCCGAACAAGGTCCAGGAAGGGGTCCAGGGGCTCGGACTGCGGCGCAGATGAACCGCCGGCAAGCGCGGCGGCGGTCGCCTGACCCCTGTCGGCCAGCGCCTCCACTTCCTGGGGGCTCATCTTCAACAGGCGCCCGGGTCGCCAGCCGGCATCCAGCAGGCGCTTGACCACGCGCAGCCGTTCCACCTGCGCGAGAGGGTAGACCCGCTCGCCGAAGGGATCTCGCCCCGGGGTCGGGAAACCGTAGCGACGCTCCCACACCCGCAAGGTGTCCTTGGACAGGCCCGTTTCGCGCTCGACCGCTGCAATGGACAGCAGGCGCACGGCGTCGGTATGGCGGGTCTCCCCAACCACAGCAGTCTGGGTCACCGTCAAGTCCCTCATGTTCATTCCTCATTTTGTCCTGGACAATCCGAGTTGAGCAACTCTTGGAAAAGACTTTGTCTGCCCACTTGTAAAAAGCCCCCAAAGGTACACAATGAGATGTCAATTCAAGTTGACACTTTTCAGAGAAAGCCCCCTCGGGGAGTTCCGCGCATGACCAACAAGAATAAAAAAATACTGGTCAGTTCAATTTTTGAACGCTATAGTTGATTCATGTTCTCATGCAGCAGACTGGTCACGTTTTCACTGAGTCCCGGGGATTCCGGGATGAGGGCTGTCGCTGCCTGGGAAGAGACCTTGCTCGCGCCGTCGCGGGTCAGGCCTGCCAGTACCGTTTTCCTGTCGTGCAGCCGGCCGGCCACGCCGGTTGCAATCCCTGAGCCTCTCTCCTCCTCCTCCCTCCCTCCCTCGTTGGCTCCGGGGCGCTGCACGACAGATCTTTCTTCCGCTGGCGGCGTCAGGTGCGCCGCCAGCCCGCCCCTTCGGCCTGCAGGTGACCCGCGATGAGCCGGCGTATTGCAGTGGTGGGTTCCGGCATTGCCGGGCTGTCGGCGGCATGGTCGCTGGCGCCGGACGCACAGGTGACGCTGTTCGAGGCAGGCAGCCACTTCGGGGGCCACGCGCACACGGTGGATATCACGCTGGAGGGGGTGACCCACGGTGTGGACACCGGCTTCCTGGTCTACAACCACCGCACCTATCCGAACCTGATCCGCCTGTTCGCTGAACTGGGCGTGGACACCGCCCCGTCGGACATGTCGTTTTCGGTGCAGAGCCGTGCCGACAGACTGGAGTGGAGCGGCTCCAACCTCAACACGGTGTTCGCGCAGCGCCGCAACCTCCTGCGTCCGGCGTTCCTGGCGATGCTGCGCGACATCCTGCGCTTCAACCGCCTGACGACCGAAGTGGCCGAGCGCCATGAGGAACGGGAACTCACCGAACCCATTGGCGAGTTCCTGGACCGCCATGGCTTCGGCGCCGTGTTCCGGCAGTGGTACTTCCTGCCGATGATCGGCTGCATCTGGTCCTGCCCGACCGAGCAGATGCTGAGCTTCCCGGTGGCCACGATGATCCGCTTCTGCCACAACCACGGCCTGATCCAGGTAGCCAATCGGCCCCAGTGGCACACGGTGCGTGGCGGCTCACGCGAGTACGTGCGCAAGATGCTGCCGCGCCTGCAGGACGCCCGGCTCAACACGCCGGTCCGCTCGGTGCGCCGTGCACCGCCCGGTGCAGGCCAGGGCAGCGGCGCGGTCGGCGTGTGGGTGGCCACCGACGCCGGTGAGGAGCGCTTCGACGAGGTGGTGCTGGCCTGCCACAGTGATCAGTCGCTGGCCCTGCTGGCCGACGCCAGCGCGCAGGAGCGGCGCTGGCTGGGCGCCCTGCGCTACCAACCCAACCGCACGGTGCTGCACACCGACACCTCGCTCCTGCCGCGCCGGCGCCTGGCCTGGGCGGCCTGGAACTACGAGCGGGCAGCACAACTGCAGCAAGAACAGGCCAGCGTGTGCCTGCACTACTGGATCAACCGGCTGCAACCCCTGCCCTGGAAGACACCGGTCATCGTGTCGCTCAACCCCTCCCGCGAACCGGATCCCGCCAAGGTGATCCGCTCCTTTGAAGTGCACCACCCCGTGTTCGACCATGCGGCCATCGAGGCGCAGGGCCAGCTGCAGGAATTCCAGGGCCACTCGCACGTGTGGTTCTGCGGTGCCTGGACACGCTACGGCTTCCACGAAGACGGGCTGATGTCGGGCCTGGCCGTCGCCGAGGCGCTGCGCGCGCAGATGACGGTGGCAACGCGACTGCCCAGCCTGAGGGCAGCGTGAAGGCCGTCGCCCGCGCGCTGCTCGCCACGGGCGAGGTGCGGCACACCCGGCTGCGCCCGGCCCGGCACGCCTTCGACTACCCCACATTCTTCGTGCTGCTGCCCATGCGCAGCATGCGCGCCGAGGCACCCCCTGTGATGGCACGCAACCGCAGGGGCTGGCTGTCCTTCCATGATGCCGACCATGGGCTGGGGGGCCCGGACGCTCTGGCCTGGGTGGAAGATCTGCTGGCGCAGGAGAGGTTGCACGACGCGGATGGCGAGATCTGGCTGCAGACCTACCCTCGCGTGCTGGGCCTCGCCTTCAAGCCAGTGAGTTTCTGGTACTGCCATCGCCGCGACGGCTCGCTCAGCGCCATCCTGGCGGAGGTCAACAACACTTTCGGCGAGCGGCACTGCTACCTGCTGACGGACGAGGCCCTGCACTTCGGCCAGGAGTTGCAGGCCAGGAAGGTGTTCCACGTGTCTCCCTTCTGCCGCGTCGAGGGCCGCTACCGTTTCCGCTTCATGCGCACGGCCGACCGCATCGTCGCGCGGGTGGAGCACGACGACGACACGGGCCCCTTGATCCTCACCAGCATGTCGGGCCGCCTGGAGCCCCTGAGCACGGCCGCCGTGGCGCGCGCCAGCATCCGCATGCCGCTGATGACGCTGGGTGTGATCTTCCGGATTCACTGGCAGGCGCTGAAGCTCTGGCTCAAGCGCGTGCCCTTCATCTCCAAGCCCGAGGCTCCCAAGAGCTTCGTCACCCGCGGAAGCGCGCCATGAACACCACCACTGCCCAGGCCTTCACCCTGCCCAGCGCCGCACCGGCTGCGGCGCGCACGGTCTTTGCGCTGTTGAAGAAGTTGCAGCGCGGCACGCTGGACGTGCAGATGCCCGACGGCACCCAGGCACGCTTCGGCAGCGGCGCCCCCGACCAGCCCAAGGCCGCCCTGCGCCTGATCGACTGGCGTGTGTGCTCGGCTGCCCTGAAGAGTGGCGACATCGGGTTTGCCGAGGCCTTCATCGAGGGCCACTGGACCACGCCCGACCTGGCCGCGCTGCTGCGCTTTTTCATCGCCAACCGGGACGCCATGGAGTCCGTGATCTACGGCACTTGGTGGGGCTCGCTCGCGTACAGGCTCAAGCACCTGCTGCATCGCAATTCCCGCAGCGGCAGCCGCAAGAACATCCACGCCCACTACGACATTGGCAACAGCTTCTATCGGCTCTGGCTGGACGAGACGATGAACTACTCCAGCGCGCTGTTTGAAGGCGACTTCTCTCGCCCCAGCGTCCAGGCCCAGACGGCGAAGGTGAGGCGGGCGCTGGCCGAATGCGGTGTGGGCGCGGGCGACCGGGTGCTGGAGATCGGCTGCGGCTGGGGCGCGCTGGCGCAGGAAGCGGCGGCGGGCCTGGGCGCCCGCGTGACCGGCGTGACGCTGTCCACCGAACAACTGGCCTTTGCCCAGGAGCGCATGCTGCGCCTGGGCGTGACCGAACGAGCGGACCTGCGGCTGCAGGATTACCGGGACATCAGCGACGGACCCTACGACGCCGTGGCGTCCATCGAGATGTTCGAAGCCGTGGGGCGCGAGTACTGGGCCAGCTACTTCCAGACCGTGCACCGTCAGCTGAAGCCAGGGGGCCGGGCCTGCATCCAGACCATCACCATCCGGGACGACCTGTTCGAGCGTTACCTCAAGTCCACCGACTTCATCCAGCAGTACATCTTCCCCGGTGGGCTCCTGCCCAGCCCGCAGGCTTTCCGGGCCGAAGCCCGCAAGGCCGGCCTGGAGGTGGTCAACGAACTCGCCTTCGGTCCGGACTACGCCGAAACGCTGCGACGCTGGCGCGCCGACTTCCTGAGCCGGGACGGCCAGGTGCGGCAACAGGGGTTCGACACGCGCTTCATGCGGATCTGGGAGTTCTACCTCGCCTACTGCGAGGCCGCCTTCGACACGGGCAACACCGATGTCATCCAGTTCACGCTGCGCAGGCCCTGACAGTGCTGCCTGTGCACAAAGCCCAGCCACGACCTTCAGGACGCGACATGCCCCTCACCACTGACACTGCCGCGCGTCGGAGGGTGCTCGCAGCCCTGC
>CANHVY010000112.1 GCA_947464185.1 Burkholderiales bacterium | reverse complement strand
GAGAAGAAGAGGTTGGACAGGATGATGAACACCACCGCCCACACGATGTCCCCGGGGCCCACCGTCGCCAGCGCAGCCGTGGCCAGCACGCAGCCCAGCGTGGACAGCACCAGCAGCCGCTTCTTGGCCGCGCGCAGGTCGGCATAGGCGCCCAGGGCCGGCATGGTCAGCATCACCAGCAGGCTGGACGCGGCCAGCGTCAAGGTCCAGGCCAGCGTGGCCCAGGAGGCGCCGCCCGCCACGCCCCCCACGAAATAGGCGCTGAACACCGCCGTCAGCACCACCGTGGTGTAGCCCGAATTCGCGAAGTCGTAGGCGGCCCAGCCGAACACTTCGCGCTTGCGCACGCCGGGGTTGAGCGCATCCTGGGAGAAACGGGCCATGGCGGACTCGCAGCAAGACAACAGATGGTGCGCAGTATCGGGGTTCCAGGGGCCGGGCCGTGCACTGGCGGGGGCCATGGAGGAAGGCAAACGGCATACCATTCCAACTGAAGCACTGCCCAGGAGCCGTGATGCAAATTGTTGTCGACGTACCCAATCACTACTTGGATGCCACCCACCGGGCACCGGAGGACTTCGCTCAGGAAGCCAAGCTGGCCATGGCGGTCAAGTTGTTCGAGATGAAGCGTCTGTCCTCGGGGATGGCGGCTCAGTTGATCGGCATGGATCGTGTGAGCTTCCTGGCCCAGCTACCGCGATTTGGCGTGTCGGTGATCGACCTGGAAGACGACGAGTTGGCATCAGACGTCACTCATGCCTGAGCGTGGCGAGGTGTTGGTCACCAACACCACACCGTTGATCTCGTTGGCGGCAGCCACAGGGAACCTCGAAGTCCTGCGCTTCTTGTACCGTCGAGTGGTCGTCCCTCTGGAAGTAGCAGACGAAGTCCGCGCTGGTGGCGCCCGGGCCTTTGGAGTCGATGCCTTTGAAGGTGCGGATTGGCTGGACGTTCAGAAGTCGCCCGTACCCATGGTTCCATGGCTGCAGAACTCGCTGGATCGTGGCGAGGCCGCAGTGATCCAGACGGCGATAACCATGGAGATACCTTTGGTGTGCATTGATGAGGCCGCTGGCCGACGAGTGGCCAGACTCTGCAACCTGTCCTTGACGGGATCCATTGGCGTGTTGCTCAAGGCAAGGCAGCTTGGTTACCCCGTTTCCATGCCCGCTGCAGTACAACGCATGCGCGACCACGGCATCTGGCTGAGTGACCGGGTTGTTCAGTTCGCGTTGTCTCCATGACCCTGAGGGCCGTTCGGTTCACCCCGGCCCACTACGCTGACACACGCGAAACCCGAGCTCACCGCCCAAACAGCTCCCGCGCCACCAGCTCTTTCATGATCTCGGTGGTGCCTCCGTAGACGCGCTGCACGCGCGCATCGGCCCAGGCGCGGGCGATGGGGTACTCGCGCATGTAGCCGTAGCCGCCGAAAAGCTGCACGCATTCGTCCAGCACGCGGAACTGCATCTCCGAGCACCAGAACTTGGCAATCGACGCGGTGGCGCTGTCCAGCGCGCCGGCCAGGTGGCGGCGCATGCAGTCGTCCAGGAAGGCGCGGGCCACCCGGGTGTCGGCATGGGCTTGCGCCAGGCGGTGGCGCACGGTCTGCTTGTCTGACAGCGGCGCGCCGAAGGCCTGGCGCTGCGCGAGGTGGTCGCGCGTCCAGATCACGGCCGACTCCATGGCCGCCACGGCGGCAATCGCCACCAGCAGCCGCTCCTGCGGCAACTGCTCCATCAGTTGCACGAAGCCGCGCCCCTCGTCGCCCAGCAGGGCGTCGGCGGGCACGCGCAGGTCTTCGAAGAAGAGCTCGGAGGTGTCCTGGGCGTGCATGCCCATCTTCTCCAGCCGCCGCCCTCGGCCGAAGCCCGGCAGGTGGGTGTCCACCAGCAGCAGGCTCACGCCCTTGGCGCCGCGTGTCGTGTCGGTCTTGGCGGCCAGCACCAGCAGGTCGCACAACTGGCCGTTGGAGATGAAGATCTTCTGGCCGTTGATGCGGTAGCCCGGACCATCGGGGCCGTCCTCGCGCTCGGCGCGCGTGCGCATGCCCGCGACATCGCTGCCCGCGCCCGGCTCGGTCATGCCGATGGCGCCGATGATCTCGCCGCGCGCCATGCCGGGCAGCCACTGGCGCTTCTGCGCCTCGGTGCCGTAGTGCACGAGGTAGGGCGCCACGATGTCGGAGTGCAGGTAGAAGATGGGCCCGGTGGCGCCAGCACGCGAGAGTTCCTCCACGACGATGGCGCTGTAGCTGAAGTCCACCCCGGCTCCGCCGTATTCCTCGGGCACGGTCAGGCACAGCAGGCCGAGTTCACCCGCACGCCGCCACAACTCGCGCGGCACCTGACCATCGCGCTCCCACTGCGCGTGGTGGGGCGTGACCTCCTCTTCAACGAAGCGCCGCACGGTGGCGCGGAATTCGTGGTGCTCTGGGGTGTCCAGGGGGGCGGTGGGGGGGTAGAGGGTGTCGAGAGTGGTCATGATGGCGTGAAGGGTGCAGGAACGCTGATGCGCAGGAAGGGGTGGCAGGGGTACTGTGCGGAGCGAAGTCAAGGAGGAGGCCGGGCCACGCCCGGCCGGGGGACATGAGCGCAGCACAGTGCGCCTGTCGCCACTTCCCGAACGCCACGAGTCTTCGCTTGCGCCTTCATGGCTCCAACCCCGCCTGAAGGTGCCGCGTCATCACGCGGGCGATGGCCTGGGGGGTGCGGGGGCCGTTGGGGCGGTACCACTGGGGGACGTGGTTCAGGGCGCCGATGAGCTGCAGGCGCAGCAGGCGGCGGTCGGTGCCGCGTTTGAGCGGCAAGGCGTCGATCAGGGTGCGGAACGTGGCCTCGTAGCCGTTGCGCAGCGCGATCAGGGCCTCGTGGTGCTCGGGCGGGAAGTCATGCGGCAGCACCTGCACGAACACGCCGGCAAACGGCGCATCGCCCGGCGCCTGCCCCACCATCATCTGCAGGTGAGCGGTGATGGCGCGTTGCAGCTTCTCCCAGGGCGTGCCGTCTGGCTCCAGCGCGGCCTGCACCGCCGCGGTCACCCGGCGCACCCCTTCAGCGTACACCGCCAGCAGCAGGTCCCCTTTGGAAGGGTAGTGGTAGTAGATGGAGCCCGCTGTCATGCCCGTGGCCGCGGCGATGTCGCGCATGGTGGTGATGCCGTAGCCCTTCTGCCGGAACACGCGCGCGGCTGCTTCCAGCAACTGCGGCTGGCGGTTGTGGGCGCGGGTGCGGGGGGGCCTTGCGAGGGCTTCGACAGGCCTGTCCTGAGCGGAGTCGAAGGGCTCAGCCCGAACGGAGGGAGTAGCTCGGTCCCGAGAGGCTGAGCTTGCTGCCCGAACGGGATGGGATAGGGCGGCCCGATCGGGATTGGAGCGTTCGGTTAGAGCGCTCATGATCACCCGCTGTCAGGTCTTCGCCGGCCCGAATGCGCCCATCAGCGCATCGACCGCGCTGTCGAAGGGCCGGGCGGCGGACATGTCGCTGATCGGTCCCCAGTTCGCGGCCACGAACTCGGGCGTGATGGCGTCGGCCGGCGCGTGCACGCCCAGGCCTTCGACGATCTGCACGGTGGAGAAGTAGCCCGCGCCTGCAGAGAGGATGCAGCCGCTGACCTCACAGGCTTCGCTGGCGAGGTACGCCACGCCGGCGGACACGCGCTCGGGCGAGGCTTCGCCGATGAGCTGCGCCAGGGGCAGGCCCTCGGTCATGCGCGTGAGCGCCACGGGGGCGATGGTGTTGACCTTCACGCCAAAGCGCCCGCCCTCGTGCTTGAGCGTGTTCATGAGGCCCACCACCGCCAGCTTGGCCGCGCCGTAGTTGCTCTGGCCGAAGTTGCCGTACAGGCCGGCGGCGGAGGTGGTCATCACGATGCGGCCGTAGGCCTGCGCCTGCATCACCGGCAGCACGGCGCGCGAGCACCAGGCCGAGCCCAGCAGGTGCACGCGCACCACGGCCTCGAAGTCCTCGGGCGCCATCTTGTGCAGGGTCTTGTCGCGCAGGATGCCGGCGTTGTTGATGAGCACGTCCAGGCGGCCGAAACCCCGCAGGGCCGCGTCCACCAGGCGCTGCGCGCCCTCGGGCGTGGCGATGTCGTCGAAGTTGGCAAGGGCCCGCCCGCCCGCCGCCTCGATCTCGGCCACCACGCGCTGCGCGGCAGCGTTGTCGCCACCGGCGCCATTGACGCTGCCACCCAGGTCGTTCACCACCACCGCCGCGCCGCGGCGGGCCAGCAGCAGCGCATGCGCGCGGCCCAGGCCACCACCGGCACCGGTGATGACGGCCACGCGGCCGTCGAAGCGGATCTCGTTCATCGTGTGTGCATTCTTCAAGTTGCTGCGCGTCGCTTTCAGAGGGCTTCGACGGGCCTGTCCTGAGCGGAGTCGAAGGGCTCAGCTCGAACAGGCATCCCCTCAGCCCCTGGCCCCATACAGCGCCTCGATCTCGGCCGCGTACTTCTGGCTGATGCTGCTGCGTTTGACCTTCAGGGTGGCGGTGACCTCGCCGTCGTCGTGGTCCAGCTCCTTGGTCAGCAGGCGGAACTTGCGCACCTGCTGCACCTGCGGCATGCGGGCGTTGACCCGGTCCACCTCGGCCTGCACCAACTCGCGCACGCGCTCGTGCTCGGCCAGGCTGCGGAAGTGCGTGTACGCCAGGCCCTCTTCCTCGGCCCACTTGCCCACGGTGTCCTGGTCGATCTGGATCAGCGCCGCGACAAAGGGCCGCCGGTCGGCCACCACGACGGCCTCCTTGACATAGGCGCTGAACTTCAGCGCGTTCTCGATCTCGCTGGGGGTGATGTTCTTGCCCCCGGCGGTGATCATGATGTCCTTCTTGCGGTCGACGATGCGCACCTCTTCGCCCTCGGGCCCGCGCACCGCCTGCGCCACATCGCCCGTGTGCAGCCAGCCCTCGGCGTCGATGGCCTCGGCCGTGGCGGCGTCGTTGCGGTAGTAGCCCTTGAACACCGTGGGGCCGCGCACCAGCAGTTCGCCGTCGTCGGCGATGCGCAGCTCCACGCCGGGCACGGCCGAGCCCACCGTGCCCACGGGCGAGGCGGCACTGCGCTGCACCGTCACCACGCCCGCGGTCTCGGTCATGCCGTAGCCCTCGCGGATGGGCACGCCCAGCGCGCGGAAGAATCGCAGCATGTCCGGGGCGATGGGCGCAGCGCCCGACAAGGCCAGCCGGCACTCGCGCAGGCCGATGAAGTTGTTCAAGGCGCGCAGCACCGTCCAGTACCAGAAGGCGTGCGTGAGGCGATGAGCCAGGCTCCAGCGCTCGGGCGGCACTTCGGCAAAGGGCAGCGTGGCCGCCAGAGCCGAGTTGTACAGCCGGCGACGCAGGCCGCCCGCCTCGCGCACCTTGATCTCGATGGAGGCGTGCAGCTTCTCCCAGATGCGCGGCACCCCCAGGAACAGCGTGGGAGCGATCTCGCGCAGATCGGCCTGGATGGTGCGCAGGCTCTCGGCAAAGTTCACCACCGCGCCCGAGCG
>CANHVY010000111.1 GCA_947464185.1 Burkholderiales bacterium | reverse complement strand
GAGCGCATCAGCGCCGAGGCCCGGGTGCCCGTCATCAAGCACCTGGACGGCAACTGCCACGTCTACGTGGACGCCGAGGTGGACCTGGACCTGGCGGTGACCGTCACCGACAACGCCAAGACCCAGAAATACAGCCCCTGCAATGCGGCGGAGTCCCTGCTGGTGCACGAGCGCCAGGCAGCAGCCTTTCTGCCCCGCATCGGTGCCGTCTTCGCGGCCAAGGGCGTGCAGATGCGTTGCTGTCCAGCTTCACGGGCCGTCTTGCAGGCCGTGCCCGGCGCAGAGCCGTCCGACGCCACCGAGGCCGACTGGTCCGAGGAGTACCTGGCACCCGTCATCAGCGTGAAGGTGGTGGCGAGCCTGGACGAGGCCATCGGCCACATCAACCGCTACGGCTCGCACCACACCGACGCCATCCTCACCACGAACCATCCGAACGCCATGCGCTTCCTGCGCGAGGTGGATTCGGCCAGCGTGATGGTCAACGCCAGCACGCGCTTTGCCGACGGCTTCGAATACGGCCTGGGGGCCGAGATCGGCATCAGCACCGACAAGTTCCACGCCCGCGGGCCGGTGGGGCTGGAAGGCCTGACCTCGATGAAGTGGGTGGTGCTGGGGCAGGGCGAAATCAGGACCTGAACGCTTTTCTGCCAACGTTCGGTTCACATGCAGCCCTCATGCGGCTCTTCCGGGCCGCTCAGGGTGCGCAGGACCGCTCGGGCTGTCCAGGATGATCGGGCTCAGGCAGCTTCTTCAGTCGCTTCCGCCATGTCCATGGCGATTTGCGTGCACACCGAGCGGCACACGGCCACGGCCTGCTGGTTCTCGATGCGGTAGTAGATCTGCGTGGCATCGCGCCGCTTGCCCAGCACGCCCGCGCGGTACAGCGTGGACAGATGCTGGCTCATGTTGGGCTGGGTGGTGGGGATTTCCGCCAGCAACTGCGAGACGTTCTTCTCGCCATGGCACAGCGAACTCAGGATGCGCAGGCGGATGGGCGTGGACAGCAACCCGAAGAGCTCGGCTGCGGTGTTGAAAACCACTTCTGATTCGTCCTGCCGGGTGTCTTTCATGCGCTTGCTCACAGGCTGCCAAGAATATCAGCGGCTGATGATGCACGAAATCAGCAGGCTTTGCCAGGAACTCACTGCAAGGAATTCACACCAGCCGCAGCCATTCCATCACATCGTCTTCGAACATCTCGCCGGGGATGACCTGCCCGAGCCTGCCCTGCCGGTCCACCGTGACGGTCAGCGGGATCACCTTGCGTTTGGACAGTGCTGCAGCCATGGCGTCCTGCGCCATCGTCACCTGGAAGCCGTAGCCGTGGCGCGCGAGGTAGGTCTTCACGGCGGCAGAGTCCTTGTCCCGCGTCACGGTGATGATCTCCAGCGGCCGGCCTGTGGCCGCCCGCCGCAACTTCTCGATGTGGGCGTTGTGGCGCAGGCAGAACGGGCAGGTGATGGACCAGAACACGACGATGACGTGCCTGCCCTGGGCCTTTGCAGGGCCCCAGCCCGTGCCGTCCAGCAGCGTGACCTCGGGCCAGGCGACGGCCTGCCCTGGCTGGGGCTGCGCCCATGCCGTGCCGACCAGCGGGTACAGCGCGGCCAGGGCCGCGGTGCGCAGCAGCCGCCGGCGATGCGCGCACTGGCCCAGGTGCTGCGAAGCAGTGCCGCTGCTGGCCTTGGCCGAGGATGCGCTCATTTGAACTGCTCCATCAGCAAGTAGGTGTTGTAGGCGTTCATGCGGTTGGCCACGCTGAACAGCGGCAGTTTCTCGAAGCGGGACCAGTCGGTGCGCGCATAGGCCTCGTCGAAGGGGTCCAGGTTGCGGGCGGCTTCCCCCATGGTACGCCGCAGGTGCAGCAGGTAGTCACGCGTCAGTTCCAGGTCCGCTCGCACGCTGCCCGACACCGGGCCGTGGCCGGGCACCACCAGCTGGGCGTCGAAGCCCAGCAAGGTGTCCAGGGCCTGGATCCAGTGCGCGCTGTCGGCTTGGCCCACGAAGGGGATGCGCCCGCGAAAGACCAGGTCACCGGCAAACAGCACGCGCCGCTGGGGCAGCCACACCACCAGGTCCTCGGGGGTGTGTGACGGGCCCACGGGGCGCAGTTCCAGCACCGTGTCGCCCACCCGCAGCGTGGTGGGGCTGTCGACCCACTGGTCGGCAGGCACCAGGCGAGTGGCCTCGTCCACCCAGGGGAACAGCTCTTCGCGGCTGGCCGCCAGGCGTTGCTGTGCCGTGTCCGAATGCAGGTACAGCAGGGCCTGCCGGTGCGCGATCACCCGCGCCCCGGCGTCCTTGAAGACCTG
Organism: Burkholderiales bacterium; assembly: GCA_947464185.1. GTDB lineage: Bacteria > Pseudomonadota > Gammaproteobacteria > Burkholderiales > Burkholderiaceae_C > Rubrivivax. The sequence continues at coordinate 3,193 of CANHVY010000111.1, read as the reverse complement.
CAGGCCGTAGATGTGGTCGGCGTGGTAATGGGTGACGATGACGTGGGTCACCGGCAGGGGCGTGATGCGCGCGATCTCGGCGCGCAGTTCGCGGGCCAGTTCGGGCGAGCCCAAGGCGTCGATGACCACCACCCCGGCAGAGGTCACGACGAAGCCCGCATTGGAGATGAAGTTGCGGTTGGCCGAAGACCCCAGTGCCGACAGTCCTTGCACCATGCCGACGTCCGGAAACACCAGGGTGGCTTGGGGTCGGCTCGACTCACGCCCCAGGGCCTGTGCGTACGCAGACCCGCTCGCCCCTGACAGCAGGCCCGACATCAGGGCAAACACCCAGAGAAACCGATACAACATCAGCATGTGTTGATATTACGATATTCAACCGGAGAAGCGATGAGCAAATCTCTGAGCGCCGAGGCCTGTGATCCTGCGCATGCGCAATCACCATGATGACGGGGTTGTTTGTTTCGTTTCCAATGAGCACCTGTTCGAGAATCAGACCGAGGGCGCTGAAAATGCCCGCGAGCATGGGCCGACCCACAGGCCACTCAACGAGGAGAACCACCATGAAGATCGCAGTTCGCCACTCGGCTCGGCTGTCCGTCGGGGCTGCCGTGCTGGCCCTGGCCCTGGCCGCGGCAGCCCAGGCCCAGGCTCCCGCTCCCAACCCGCACCTGGCGCGCAACCTGGCCGCCACCTGCGCCAATTGCCACGGCACCAACGGCAATGCGCTGGGCGAGATGAAGTCGCTGGCCGGTACGCCGGCCGAGCGCACCATCGCGCTGATGACCTTCTACAAGACCACGGCACAACCTGAGGGCGTGACGATCATGCATCAGATCGCCAAGGGCTACACCGATGACCAGATCAAGCTGATCGCGGGCTACTTCGCGGCCCAGCAGCCCAAGAAGTGAGGGAGCCCATCATGCAAACGCGACTCAACTCAGAACTCTCCCGCCGCCGCCTGCTGGGCGCCGGCGTCGCCCTGTCGGGCCTGACCCTGGCCGGCTGTGCCAGCATGTCCAGCGGCCCTTCCATCGGCCGCGTGGTCGTGGTGGGCGGCGGCTTTGGCGGCGCCACGGCGGCCCGGTACCTCAAGATGTGGGGCGGCAACGTCGACGTGACGCTCGTCGAGCGCAACCCGAATTTCATTTCCTGCCCCATCAGCAACATGGTGATTGGCGGCCACAGGCAGATGGCCGACATCACCCGGGGCTACCGAGGCCTGGGCTCGCTGGGTGTGAAGGTGGTGCAGGGCGAGGTCATTGCCATTGATGCCGCGGCCAAGAAAGTACGCTTGTCCGGTGGGGCAGAACTGCCCTATGACCGGCTGGTCGTCTCTCCCGGTGTGGACTTCATGTACGAGCAGGTGGGTGGGCTGCAGGCCGGTGTGGACAGTGGGAGCATCACCCACAGCTGGAAGGCCGGTCCGCAGACCGTGGCCCTGCGAAAGCAGTTGGAGTCCATGCGTGATGGCGGCGTGTTCGCGATGTCGATTCCCAGGGTGCCGTACCGCTGCCCCCCTGGCCCGTACGAGCGGGCCTGCATGGTGGCCAGCTACCTCAAGACGGCCAAGCCCAGGTCCAAGGTGCTGGTGCTCGATGCCAACCCGGAGATCCAGTCCAAGAAGGCCTTGTTCGAGCGGGCCTTCAAGCAGCATTACGACGGTCTCATCGAGTACCGGCCGAACGCCGAGCTGAAGGAGGTCTCCGGCCTGACGGCCAAGCTCGAGTTCGAGGACGTCAGGGCCGATGTGCTGAACGTCATCCCGCCACAGCGCGCCGGCGATCTGGCTCGCTCGGCTGGCCTGATCACCGTCAACAACCGCTGGGTGGGCGTGGACTGGCTGACCATGGAGTCCACCGCTGTCAAGGGCGTGCACATCCTGGGTGACGCCACGTTCTCTGCGCCCGCCATGCCCAAGTCCGGCCACATGGCCAACCAGCACGCCAAGGTGGCGGCTGCGGCCATCATCAACCTGCTCAAGGGCGAGGCCGTCAACGCCACCCCGGTGGTGATGAACACCTGCTACAGCTTCGTCACCGCGCGCGACGTGGTGCACGTGGCCTCGGTGCACCAGTACGATGACAAGGACAAGACCTTCAAGACCGTGCCGGGGTCAGGCGGCGTGTCAACGGCCGCCAGCGCGCAAGAAGGTCTCTACGCCTTGAGCTGGGCCGACAACATCTGGAACGACATGCTCAACGCCTGAGAGGGCCCCGAGGGCCGGGCGGTTGATGCCCCGGCCCATGGGCGCCCCTGGCGGTCAGGGCAGACCGGCTCAGGGCTTGATGTAGGCGTGGCCGGCCACCTGCAATTTGGTCAACCGCACCACGCCTGAAGGCGTGAACTCGGCCTCCTGGATGAACTGCTCCCTCTTCAGGTTGCGGTTCCTCAGGGTGATCTCACACACTTCGAACTTGACGCCGCGCGCCACCAGCGCCGCCACCGGCCCGGCGAAGGCGCTGCCGTTGGCATCCTTGGCGCCTTCGAGCAGGAAGTCCACGCCGTTGGCATGTGTCACCACGGTGATGCGGGCTGACGGGTCGGTGTCCAGGTGATTGCGGATGTTGCGCAGGCCCTTGAGCCCTTGCGCGGCCGCATCGTCGATGTGGTAGGCCACACGGTCCTGCGCCAGGGCCATGGGCGACCAGAGCGCGGCCACGCTGAGGGCTGAGGCGGCCAGGACGCCGCGGAGGGTGGTGGTCGAGGTCATGCGTTTATCTCTCCTGCACAGTGATCCGTCAGGCCAAGGGCCCGATGCTCAGGCCATGCCCGGGTTGCCCTGCACGCCCACCAGTTTGGGCGTGTTGATCTTCCGGGCGCTGACCCGCTGCCCGGGGCGGGCCTTGAGCCAGGATTCAACCACGTCCCACACGGGCTTGTGGCCGGCCTTGGCTGCCTCTTCGGCCACCGGGGCCCAGCCGGCCACCTTGTAGGTCTTGCCGGCCTCGACAGGCTTGCCGTTCAGGCGCATCTCGCTGATGCGCGCGCCCATCTTCTCGCCGGGTGTCATGGTGTATTCGAGCCCGCCCACGCGCACCATGTCGCCGCCTTGCTGGTAGTAGGGGTCGGGGTTGAAGAGGTTGTCGGCCACGTCTTCCAGCACGGTCTTGATGGTCTCGCCCGTCATGGGGGTCACGGTGGCGTAGGGGTAGGTGATGGCCAACTGGTCCATCATCAGCTCCCGCGTGAT
>CANHVY010000110.1 GCA_947464185.1 Burkholderiales bacterium | reverse complement strand
TGAAATGGAGCGATTCGAGACTCGAAAGGGTCGAATCAAGGGTGTGCGAGTACCGATTCCGACAAGAAGCGACGATTTCATCGCGACTTGTGCAGTACCAGACCTGTACGTCACTTTTTCAGACCTTCCTTAGCGCCCTGCTGCCGGCCCCGGGGGACTTGACCGCGAAGGGCGACGCACCTTGATGATGGAGAGATACCATCTCACCATCATGATGGCGTGATCCCTCACCCCCCTCAGCACGCCATGGAGACACCTCATGGACACCCGCACCTCTCCCCACCGACTGCGCATCGACCAGTTGCGCGACGAACTGCAGCGCCTGGGCGTGCACGCCCTGCTCGTGCCCAGCGCTGACCCGCACCTGAGCGAATACCTGCCCGAACGCTGGCAGGCGCGGCAGTGGCTGTCGGGCTTCACCGGCTCGATGGGCACGCTGGTGGTGACGGTGGACGAAGCGGCCGTGTTCGCCGACAGCCGCTACTGGGTGCAGGCCGAGGCCGAGCTGGCCGGCAGCGGCATCGAGCTGGTGAAGATTCCGACGGGTGCGTCGTCACTGCACATCGACTGGCTGGCCGCGCAGGTGCCGGCGGGCCGCACTGTGGCGGTGGACGGCCAGGTGCTGGGCCTGGCCGCCGCGCAGGCCCTGAAGGCCACACTGGACCGCGCCGGCGTGCTGCTGCGCACCGACCTCGACCCCGTGGGCGCCATCTGGCCCGAGCGTCCGGGCCTGCCGCCCCAGCCCGTCTATGAGCACCTGCCCCCCTACGCGCCCCTGCACCGCGCCGCCAAGCTGGCGCAGGTGCGCGAGGCCATGGCGCGCCACGGCGTGAGCCAGCACTTCGTCTCGACCGTGGACGACATCGCCTGGATCACCAACCTGCGCGGCGCAGACGTCTCCTACAACCCGGTGTTCCTCGCGCATCTGCTGATCGATGCGCAGCAGGCCACGCTGTTCGTGGCCGAGGGCAAGGTCGCGCCAGACCTGGCCGCGCGCCTGGCGGCCGATGGCTTGCATCTGGCGCCCTACGCCCAAGCCGGTACGGCCCTGGCGGCCTTGTCCGCAGACCAGGTGCTGCTGATCGACCCCAAGCGCGTGACCTTCGGCCTGCGCGAGCATGTGCCGGCCACGGTGCGCGTGATCGAAGCCATCAACCCCAGCACCCTGCTCAAGAGCCGCAAGACGGCCGACGAGGCGGTGCGCATCCGTGAGGCGATGCGGCAAGACGGCGCAGCGATGTGCGAGTTCTACGCCTGGTTCGAGGCGGCGCTGGCCCGCCAGCGTGCCGGCACCACCGGCGCGCTGCGCCTGACCGAACTGACCGTCGATGAGCACCTGAGCGCCGCCCGCGCCCGCCGCCCGGGCTTCGTGGGCCTGAGCTTCCCGGTCATCGCCGGCTTCAACGCGAATGGCGCCATGCCGCACTACCGCGCCACGCCCGACGCCTTTGCGGCCATCGACGGCGACGGGCTGCTGCTCATCGACTCCGGCGGCCAGTACCTGGGCGGCACCACCGACATCACCCGCGTGTGGCCCATCGGCGAGCCCACCGCAGCCATGAAGCGCGACTACACGCTGGTGCTCAAGGGCACGATGAACCTGAGCCGCACGCGTTTTCCGCGCGGCACCCTCAGCCCCATGCTAGACGCCCTGGCGCGTGCACCCATGTGGCAGGAGGGCCTGGAGTTCGGCCACGGCACCGGCCACGGCGTGGGCTACTTCCTGAACGTGCACGAAGGCCCGCAGAGCATCAGCAAGGCCATCCCGGACGCCACCATGGCGATGGAGCCGGGCATGATCACCTCCGTCGAACCCGGCGTCTACCGGCCCGGCCAATGGGGCGTGCGCATCGAGAACCTGGTGATGAACGTGGTCGCGCAGACGCCCGAAGGCTCCACCTTCGCCGAGATGCTGGAGTTCGAGACGCTCACGCTGTGCCCGATCGACACGCGCTGCATCGAGCGCAGCCTGCTGCGCGACGACGAGGCGGCTTGGCTGAACGCCTACCACGCCCGGGTGCGCGCAGAGCTCGCCCCCTTGGCCAGCGGCCCGGCCCTGGCCTGGCTGCTGGAGCGCACCCAGCCGCTGGCCTGACCGGGCTGGGCGCCAACACAAGCCCGGAAGACCCTGATCGATCGGGCATCCCGGTTCTTGGACCTCCGTTCGGGCTGAGCCCTTCGACTCCGCTCAGGACATGCCTGTCGAAGCCCTTCGACGAGCTCAGGGCGAACGGGTCAAGTCACACAGTGCCGGCTCAGAGCCCGGCGCGCTGCATCTTGGCGGCCAGGGCCTCGCTCAGCAGATCCAGGCTGTCCTGCAGGTGGGCCCGCACCTCGGCGTTCCACTGGGCGCGCGCGGCGGCCGCCTTAAGGCTCTTCTGCAAGGCCAGCGCTTCAGCGCGCATCAGGCTGCGCGTGTCGGCCCTGGCAGCCGTGGGCCGCAGGATCTGGCCGGCGATGCGGTTCAGATGCTCCCGTTGGATCTCGCGACGCGCTGGCGCAATGTCGGCGGCTGCGGCCAACTCGCTCCAGATATCGGCCCGCAGGCGGGCGTACAGCTCGGACACCGGGAAGGCTTCGCCCGGCGGCAGCTTGCCCACGCTGTCCAGCAGCCGGCTGGCCACGCCGTCACTGGTGAGCTGGGCCAGCAGGGCCTTGCGCAACTGCGCGACGAAGGCGTCGATGGAAAAGTCGGTCTCCACCGGCTGCATGTCGCCAAACAGGGCGTCGGTACGGTCGTCGTAGCTGGGCGCCAGCTTGCGCTGCAGGGCCGGGCTGAGCTTCAGACTGTCTGCGGACAGCACGCCCTGGGACAAGGCCTCCAGTGCGTTGCGCTGCACGGCGGCCGGAACGGGTTGCAGCGGGTCGCGCCCGGTGCCGGGATGGTCGCGCAGCGTGCGTACGCCGCCAATCTGGCGCGCCAGGATGCCCGCGGCGCGGCCCATGTCACGCACCGCGTAGGTCACCGAGCGACGCAACACCGAGTAGTCGACCTCGGGCTTGAGCACCCGGCTTTCCTGGCGCGAGATCAGGTCGCGACCGATGTCAAAGCGCTTCTTCGCGAACGCCACCGGGTCGTCGCCCAAGTCAAAGGTCAGCGACTCCGGGTCGATGCCCAGCGAGTTGTCCTCGTCGGTGCCGTAGGCCAGTTCCCGCTCCGCATTGCGCGAGGCGATGCGTTGCAGCTCGGCCGCCTCGTCCTTCGGGTCGATGGGCTTGTAGGCGTATTCGATGGCCCAGAAGTCATACGGCCCCAGGGCCAGCTGCCAGGCGGTGCCGCCCTTCTGTCCCGGACGGGGCAGGTTGATGGGGGCGTACTCCATGACCGAGCCGGCCAGGCTGTTGGCGCGCATGAAGGTCTCGTCCGAGAGTTGCTGCTCGGTGTAGATGCGCGAGGAACGGAAGTTGTGACGCAGGCCCAGGGTGTGGCCCACCTCGTGCATCGTCACATCCTTGAGATAGTCCAGCACGAACTGCTGCACGTCGGGGCTGGAAGGATCGAGTTCGCCACGCGCCTCCAGCACGTCCAGGGCGTAGCTCATCTGCTCGGCAGCATGGTCGCCGTGCACACAGGCTTCACCATGCACATGGCCGGCCGATGCCCCGCTGGGCAGCAGCCCCTCGCGCACGGCATCAGCGGCCTGCAGCAGGCTGCCCCAGTCGGCAGTGAAGCCCTTGCCCAGCACCTGCGCCCGGGTGGCGCGCAGGCTGCGCGACGACAGGCTCTCGAAACCGATGTCGGCGTCCAGGATCTCGCCCGTGCGCGGGTCCATGTGGCTGGGCCCGATGGCGCCGAAGCTCGGCTGCGCATTCGTCATCCAGCGCACTGAGGCCACGCCCAGGTCCAGGGTGTCGAAGTCGGCATCGTCAGCCTGCTGCTGGACGGCGATGGCGTTCTTGAAACCGATCCTCTCGAAGGCCTTGTTCCACTCCAGGATGCCCTCGGTGATGGCACCGCGGTACGCCACCGGGATGGTCTTGTCCAGCCAGAAGGTGATGGGCTTGGCCGGTTCGGACAGGGCGGCCGCGGGGTCCTTCTTCTCCAGGCGCCAGCGGTTGGTAAAACGCTGCTTGGGCGTGCGCGCCAGATCGCTGGTGAAGTCCTGTACGTTGGTGGTGAAGTGGCCCACGCGCGCGTCCGCCCGGCGCGGCGTCATGGGTACCTCGGGCAACCTGCCCAACGAGTAGTGCAGGCCGAAGAACATGCTGCGGGCATCCGGCAGCCCGGCCGGCGTGGTGGGCGCAGGGGCCCCGGGCGGTGCGGCGCCCGGCGTGGGGAAGCTCAGGCTGGGCGCGGCGTAGTGGCTGGTGACCTCGAACACCACGAGGTCCGCCTGGGCGCGCACGCGGTCGATGCCCGAATGGCGGGCATCGAAGCTGTAGCCCTGGCGAAAGCCCCGGCTCAGGGCCATGCCCAGGCCCAGCATGTCGTTGACGAACAGCGCGTTGGCCTCCACCAGCACCGTCTTGCGTTGCGGGTGCGGCTGGCTCGCCACTGGCGTACTGGACAGCAGGCTGGGGGAGAAGGCAGCCGACACCGCCCGCGCCTCGGGCGTGCCCGACTGGGCGATGAACTCGGTGTTCACCGCCACCAGGCGCACCTGGTTGTGCACCTTGCGGAACTGCACGATCTGCGGGCGGCCATAGCGCCCCCAACCGCTGGCCATCGAGCCGCCGAACAGCCGCATCTCCCCGATGCCGCGGGAAATCTTGGGCGAGAGGAAGAAAGGCTTGTCGAAATCCTCTGGCTTGAGTTCCAGCCAGACCTTGTCATCCTTCTGCCAAACCGTGAACAGGCCGTCGGTCCTGTTCGCGTCCTTGGTGACGGCCGCAAAGGGCGGGGGGCTGCCCGGCGAGCCGGCGGGTGCTGCGCCTGGGGCTGCTGCAACTGCAGGAGGTCTGGCGTTCGCAACGGTGGCGCCCACAGGGGCAGAGGCTGCGGCGGCAGGCGTTGCGGCAACAGGTGTCGAAGCGCCAGCGGCTGGCCCCGCTGCCGGCTTGGCGTCAGTCTTGGCCGGGGCTGATGGGGCCTCACCACCACCTTGAGGGACCGTGGCGCAACCTGCGGCCATGAAAACGGCCGCCATCAAGGCGGCCGGGGCAAAGCAGGGTCGGGTCAGTCGCTCGGTCATCGGTTCACACCTGTGCAGCATTCGCACTGCAGTGTGAACGAAAAAACTCCATCAGAGCGGGCTCCTGGGGAATCTCCAAGAAGTACGAAGTGACAAGACAGGGTCCTTCTACAGGCTCAGGGCGAGCGGCGTGACTGCCCCCGGTCACCACCGTGCCCAAGGGCTCAGATCGACTTGAAGCGCACGCGCTTGGGCCGCGCGCCCTCTTCACCCAGGCGCTTCTTCTTGTCGGCCTCGTACTCCTGGTAGTTGCCGTCGAAGAAGAACCACTGGCTGTCGCCTTCGGCGGCGAGGATGTGGGTGCAGATGCGGTCCAGGAACCAGCGGTCGTGGCTGATGACCATGGCGCTGCCGGCAAACTCCAGCAGGGCCTCTTCCAGCGCGCGCAGGGTTTCCACGTCCAGGTCGTTGGAGGGCTCGTCCAGCATCAGCACGTTGCCGCCCTGGGCCAGGGTCTTGGCCAGGTGCAGGCG
>CANHVY010000109.1 GCA_947464185.1 Burkholderiales bacterium | reverse complement strand
TCCTGCGGGGTGAGCCCGGACGTAAACGGTCCTGAGGACCGTTTACGCCTGGCGAACGCCAGGGCCTCTGTGCCCTGGCAGCCGGTCATCGAGAAGATCCTGACGCACCTGGGCTGAGCCCGGACACAAACAGTCCAGTGGACTGTTTGTGCCTGGCGAAGGACCCGACCACTGGCCGGGCGCGGCCTGCAAGGCTGGACCCGCAGCCGCCTCCCCGAGGGCGGGCGCGTGAGATCGGGCAACACTGACGCCACCTGAGCCGCGCCGGCCGTCATCAACACCACATCCGCAGACTGCAGCGCCGAAGTGCTGCCGGGCGACGCTGCGCGCAGAGTGGGCGCGGCGTTGCCGAACGAGGGTCAACCCTGAGATCGAGGCCGCGGATCAAGGCCAGAGGAGCCTCGGGGGGAGTGGCGAGGCGGTCCGAATGGGCACCGCCGCCACGATCTTGCTGCCGCAGATATCCCACCCTGGTAGGTCGCGGCCCGGTCGTCGGGCCTTTCGGCGGCGTTTGAAATTCCTATGCGCCGCGCGTTTCGGCCGCCGCCGCCGACCCGCAGCAGATGCAGCTGTGGTTGCGCCCCTACATGCGCAGCCGCAACCACCGCGCCGGTGCCGTCATCTTCAGCCGCGGCGATGTGGCCGACCGACTGTACCTGCTGGTCGAAGGCGAGGTGGAACTGCCCGAGGTGGGCCGCCAGTTGAAGGCCGGACAGATGTTCGGCGAGATCGCCTTCTTCGCGCCCGACCGCAAGCGCAGCAGCAGCGCGCGCTGCACGAAGCCCAGCACAGTGATGTCGATCGACGAGGCCACCTTCAAGCAATTGGTCTACCAGAACCCCGACTTCGGCCTGGAAGTGGTGCGGCTGATCGCCGGGCGCCTGAGCCAGGACGTGCAGCGGCTGCAACGCGGCGACGGCGAGCAGTCGCCGTCCAGTTCCTGAACCGACCGCGGCGTGCTGGCGCCGGCCGCCGGGTTCAGGGCCGCTTGATGAGCGCCAGTTCCTCGGCGGTGCCACGCACCAGGTGCAGCACGCGGCCGCCCTTGACGGCCTCGAAGCGGGCCGCGAAGGTGTGCGTGGCGCCCTGGAAGCGGCCGGTGAGCGTGACTTCCCAGTCGCGCACCTGGTAATTGCCGCGGGAGTTCTCGCCGCCGAACTGCGTGCCGCGGCCGTCCAGCGCGTTGTGCGCGCCCTTCCACAAGCTGGTGTAGCTGCCGTCGGGGCGGAACTCATAGGTGCTGGTCGACGACGAAAAGGCCATCCCGGCGCTGTTGCCGGTGTAGGCGTTCACGTACTGCACGCTGGCGCCGCTGCCCGCGCCCCAGGTGCCAACCAGGTCGGCCGCGCTGACCGCGAAGCGGTTCAGGTTGATCAGCGAGATCAGCTTGTCCCATTGCGTGCCATCCTGCGGCACCACGGTCGTCACCAGGCGCTGGAAGGTGGCCCTGTCCGGCGTCACGATCTCGATCCAGCGCCCGGCGTTGCCGTACTTGAACAGCGCCACATGCACCGGGCGGCCGGCGGCGTCGCGCGCGTCGGCCTGCGCGAAGTACTTGCCCTCGAACGGGCCGCCGTCGGACCAGAACGAGCGCCGCACCCACAGGTTGCTGATGCTGCCGTAGCGGGGCGCCACCAGCCGCGCCCACACGAAGGCGGTGGCTTCGTCCAGGTTGTTGAAGGGCCGCAGGTCGGGCAGTTCATGCAGGATGCGCACGGTGAGCGCGTCCTTGCGCGCCTCGACCCAGTCGGGCTGCTCCACCGACACCCAGCCGTCGTCGAAACGCGTGGTCTTCGGGCCTGTGGGTGCACCGGGCGCCGGGGTATTGGCAGTGTTGGCGGCGTTGGCAACAGGCGCTGTGGCCACCTGCTGCGCCTCGGCACCGAACTGGATGGAGGCGAAGAACGCGTCGATCGCGGCGCGGTAGTGCGCCGGGGCACTGGTCACCGCCGAGAACGACACGCGGGTGCTGCCATTGCTGAAGGTGACCAGCGAGATGTGCCCGGCGCCAGTGGCGCCACGGAAGGCCGCGCTGCCCGCGCGCACCTGCCAGCCGGGCCGCTGGGTCTGTTCGAAGGGCACCGACCGAAGTTCACCCAGGTTGCCGACGATCAGGTCCTTCCAGTCGGCCGCGAAATCCTGGTCGGGGCTGCCCACCGAGGCCATGGGATTCCAGGCGAACAGCTGGCAGTAGCGGCCCGCCTTCTGGTCGATCTCGGTGTGGCTGACGAACTTGCGCGGCTTGCTCTCGATCACCCACCCATCGGGTGTGCGGTACTGCGCCACGCCCAGGCTGTGCTGCGCCGCCGGCACCACGCCAGCGGCCCCGGCCAGGGCAACGAACACGATCAGGGGGGACAGCCATTGCTTCATGCGCGGGACTGTATCGGCGGTGGGCCGCGCTTGCCAGTCAGCCGCGCCGTGGCGGCCCACAGCGCCGGGCAGACCCGGGGGGCGAAGGCCTGGAAGACGCCCGGCAGGACACCCGCGCACACCATGCGGTCGATCAGCGACGGTCGGGCCCCGGCGAGCAGACGTGCGGGGCCTGCATCGCGGCGCCCAGGGTGGCGCGCTGCGCCTTCGCGGCCGACAATCGGTGGCCATCGCAGCACGACGAGGCGCCGACCCCATGCCGCAGCACGCCCCCAAGCCGCCAGCACGATGGCACGCCTGCCTGGCCGTCCTGGCCACCGCCGGCGCCGCCGCCGCCAGCCTGGCGCAGGTGCCGCCACCCCCTACCGAAGCACCCGGCGCCACGCAGCGCCTGGCCGACACGCCGCGCCGCGTGCAACTGGGCGGCGGGCCAGGCGGCCGAAAGTTCTCCAACGAGCCGGGACCGCCGACACTGATCGTCTCGAACCCCTACCTCGACCCGCTGCGCCCGGCGCTGTTCGTCAGGCCCGTGGGCATGCAGTGCGCGGCGGACGGCAGCATCGTGGTGTCGGCACGCGGCGGCTTCGACGCCGGGGGCGACGCCCGTTTCGTGGGCTGGTGGCGCGTGGCCGCCGATGGCGCGGTGAAGCCGATCCTCACGCGCAGCACGGCCGGCGGCGTGGCCGGCCGCCAGCAGTGCGACACGTCGTTTGCCCAGTCGCGCCTGGACAGCATGCGCTTTGCGCTGGGCCGCGACGGCACCTTCTTCACCCACGCCCCGCGCGGCGTGCTGCGCGTCGCCGAAGGCGGCCGTGTGCAGCGCGTGGCCGGCGCGCCGACCATCTGCACCGACGAAGAGAGAGCCGCCAACGCCGCCGGCATGGACGACGGCCAGGCCGATGCCGCCCGTTTCGACAATGTCACGGCGGTGGCCGTCGACGGCGAGGGATCCACCTGGGTGGCCGACCAGAGGGCCTGCGCGCTGCGCCGCGTGACGGCCGATGGCAACGTCAGCACCGTGCTGACGCCGCAGCGGGTGTGCGCGGCCGGCACACCGCCGGCCGAGCGCGTGACGCTCGCCCACCTGGCCTGGGACGCCACGCGCGGCGAACTCGTGGCCGGTGGCGACATCCTGACGCACAACCAGCTCACCACCACCGTGTGGCGCATCCGGGCCGACGGCACGGCGCGCCGCGTGCTGCTGGGCCACAAGCTGGGCGCCAGCCCCGCCGGCGCACAACTCGACGGCGTGCAGGCGCTGGCGGTGGACCCGCAAGGCCGCATCCACATCGCCAGCCGGCGCATGGAACAGGACGTGCCCGCGCTGCTGCGCGTGGACGAGGCGCGCGGCAGCGTGCAGCAGTGGACCGGCATGCGCGTGCAGCCCGGTTCGTCCTTGGGTGGCGAGGTGCTGGACGGCCCGGCCGACCGCGCGCGCTTCGTGAAGATCAACGGCCTGTGCTTCGCACCCGACGGCACCGCCTTTGTGCAGGACGACGGGGTGGTGCGCCGCATCGAGCGCAGTGGCACCGTGTCGACCTGGGCCTTCTGAGAAGCGGCACCCCGCCGCCTTTCGGCGCTGTTGCCGAGGCGTGGCGGCGGTGTCGCGGAGGTGTGGCGGCGACCGCGCAGCGGTCGTTGTCAGCCGGCGCGCCATGCGGGCGTTTACACCGGGCAGGCGGCGCAGCCAGCGTCTGCTCCAGGCGCGATGCCGCGGGAGGACCGGGCCCGCCAGCCGCTGTGCGCCGACATCGACGGGTTCAGCCTGCATGCCGCGGTGCGGGTGGAAGCGCACGACCGCAAGCGGCTGGAGCAGTTGTGCCGCTACATCACCCGCCCCGCTCCGCCGCGGCTTTTGCCCTTCGTGCGGCGCGCGGCGCATGTCGCAGACGGCAGCGCACCTGGTGGACCACGTCATCCCCCATGTGCCGGTGCGGCAGTGGGTGCTGTCGCTGCCGATCCCGCTGCGCGTACTGCTGGCCGCGCAGCCCGAGCTGGTCACGCCGGTGCTGCAGGTGGTGCAGCGTTTAGTCACGCGGCATCTGCTGGACGCTGCCGGACTCAAGGCCGATGAAGGCCAGGGCGGCGCCGTCACGCTGATCCAGCGCTTCGGATGCGCTGCCAACCTCAACATCCACCTGCACTGTTTGGTGCTGGACGGGGTGTACCGCCGCGCCGCCGATGGCTCGCCGGCCTTCATCGAGGCGGCTTCGCCCACCGACGACGAGCTGCATGCGCTGCTGCAGTCCGTGATCGAGCGGCTGATGAAGTTGCTCACGCGCCGGGGGGTGCTGGTCGAGGACATGGGCCAGACCTACCTGGCCGAGCCGGATGCCGACGGCGAGGAGGCGCGCACGCTGCGGCCGCTGCAGGCCGCGGCCAACGGCACCGGCGCCGATCAGCGCGGCCAGCCAAAGCGGTGGCGTCGACGAAGCAACCGGTACCTGCCCGCCGGGTTGCGTTGCGGAATCCATCAAGTGAAGGTCATCCGTTGGCCCAGCCTTTGGCAACCAGCTTCAATCAAGTTGCGCGTCCGGCGACGCTTATTCCAAGCCTAATCAGAGAGTCCAGCCGTGCTGGCCGCGAAATGCGTGCACCGGCCCGCCCATGCCCGCAGCGGCCTCGCGTTCACGCATTTCCGACCGATCCGCTCAAAAGAGTAATCCCGCCTACCAACCTGCTGGCAACAAACCCCAGTTTGGCTCACCACCCAGGCCCCAAAGTAGCGCGCCAGTTGCAGCGGCCGCACCAGCAGCATTACGGATCACTTGCGGGAGACGCGGATCAGGAGTCAGCTTCACGTTGTAGCCAGCACTGGCACCCGCCTTGGTATTGGTGTCTCGATAGCCTGACGTTGTACTGAAGAAGACCGAGTTCGGCGTCGCATAGACACCAGCCCAAGTACTCTGCTGCAGAGTCCCAGTTCCCCCAGTAATCGTGGGCCCGGGTATGGAAATTCCAACACCGCAGTTGGTCTTACAACCATCTCCGTCGAGTTTCAACGGACCCAGGAGTTGCTGTGTATTCCATACGCCCACTGGGCGCGAGATATCGGTCGGAACCGTGATGCCTTGAGTTGCGCCGCCATTCTGTGTGGACAATCGGACACCGCTGTAACCCTCTACCGTACCAATGCCTGGAATCGTGACGCGGAAATCACCAGGTGGCTTGCCAGGAGGCGGCATCTGCCTGTAGACGGCAGCGGCAGGCGCGTACTGCGCCGGCACTGCTTGCGCCAGCAAGGCAGCCGAGTTCACGACCGTGGCGGGTTGCTGGTAAGTACCGCCGAAGCCGCCGTCATAAGCGGCCAGGCCGGTGGGGTCGGTGAGGTTGATCGGGTTGTTGCCCACGTAGGCGTACAGGTTGGTGTC
>CANHVY010000108.1 GCA_947464185.1 Burkholderiales bacterium | reverse complement strand
GCTAGCCTGCCGTTCCACAGGGGGAAGAAACATGTACAAGTCGGTCTGGGCGCGCAACGCATTGTGCGCGCTGTTAGCCTTTATCTCCACAGGTTGCAGCACACCAACTGGCTACTTCGTGAAGGAGTGGTCGCGGCCTATTCGGGAGATGCAGCTTAAGCCAGTCTTTCCGCCGCGAGAGGATGTGGTGCCGGGCGACCTGGTTGCTGATCCCTATCCTAATGCCGCCGACGAAGAAGCGGCGATCAGCACAACTGGCCATCTTGAGTTCGGTCCGACCCTCTACTCCGTGCCCCTACTTAAGCAACTCCAGGCGCACTACGACAACCGCCCGCTCTTGCCCGCGACTCCGACCAAGGGAATCGATGGCGAATTCCCAGAGGCCACCACGACACAAGGAAGCGTGTTCTCCGGTGGCCCGCGGAACCGGATGGCTCACGTAGCGTTCCCGGAGGTCTCGTTCACCGACCTCACTCAGGGCAATCTAGAGGCGCTGGTACCCCTGCAGGCCATAAATGTCGCCCTGGGTGGCGCGTTCGGCGAGTTTCGGAATGTGTCCCTCAAGTTACGCGGCGCTGAGTCCTACGGATTGCCTGCGGCTACGGTTGTTGGCGCCTTGAGGGACGAGATGGCCAATCCGCACCGTGCTAACCGCCTGGCCGCCGTCTGGCGCTTAGGCAGCGCGGCGATCCTCATCACTGAAGTCTTCACCGCCCGAGACCTGGAGATCACGGCCACGTTCCGAGGGTCCTTCGGGGCCAGGGCTGGCACTCAGGGCTTCGAGGGCTCCTTGGGAGGGCCGCTCGCGAGCGAGCCTGACCCGCAGAAGCGACTGGAAGTGTTGCGAGCCGCCAATGAAAAGCTCAGCTCGCTGCAGATCCCGGGAGGCAGCATCCAAGCCACCAGCGTAAGCGACCGAGCGGTTACGCTTAAGCGCGTCTTCGTGCGGCCTATTGTGATCGGAGTCCGGTATGCGCGGCTCGTGCGAGTGGGCGGAGATCCGCTGGAGTTTGCGTTCGATTCCCGCGCATTTCCGTCTGTAGCCGCGGAGCAGGCCGCTGGCTCCCGTGCGCCGGCCGCAGTACAGAAGCCGGATTGATGCAGGCCATACGTGCTCTCGCCCGCGGGCTGCTGGTCCTCTCGCTTGTGCCAACGGCCGCTGCGCAGGAGGTACGCCGCACACTGATTCAGGGCGTCGAGGTGATCGAGTTTCCGTTCGCATTCGTGCTGACAAACTCAATCTGGAAGTCGACCACGATCCCGGTGTGCTGGGAGAACCCTTCGACTGCCGACGCCGCGCTACGCGAGGAGACGCGCGCCGCGGTACGCGAGACCTGGGAGACCCATTCGCCGATTCGCTTCGTCGACTGGGGACGTTGCACCGACGAGCAGCTCGGTATCCGCATTCGGATCGCAGAGGACGTGACTTATGGACCTCACGTGAAGGCGCTCGGCAACTATCTTGACGGCATGCCGGCTGGCATGGTGCTCAACTTCCGTTTCAATCGGTGGGGCCAGAGTTGCCAGCAAAGAATCGTGTTCTGCGTGCGGGCGATCGCAGTGCACGAGTTCGGCCATGCCCTAGGCTTTGCCCATGAGCACAACCGGGGCGACACACCACCCGAATGCCTCAATGACAACAAGCCTTCTGGGCCCGACGGTGACTGGAAGGTAACCGAGTACGACCCCTACTCCATCATGAACTACTGCAACAAGCCCTGGCTCGGCAACGGGCGCCTGAGCGCGCGCGACATCGAGGGGCTGCAGCGAATCTATGGCAAGCCGGCGCAGTAGCCTTCAACAAGGACGGGCTGCACTAGCGGCATGGCTGGCTGCGAGTGGACTCGGCCCCGCCTGGGCCCAGACAGCAGCGGCTGAACTGATGAGCCTTTACCGCAAGGCTACGGTGTGCGTAGAGGTGCGGGCAACCAAGTGGAACGGTGAACCCGACCCACGCTTGGGCACCGGATTCTTCCTCAACCGGGCCGGCGACCTCGTTACCGCTAATCACGTGATCCCTGCGGACGGGCTGCACAGGAAGGTCGAGGTGGTAGGCCACCTTCGCGAAGGGCAACCCGGTGCCTACAGGGACCGGGAGATCGCGCTCCAAGTCGTGTACCGCGACGCAGAAAGCGATCTCGCTGTGCTGCGCGCCGCCGAGCCCAACCCGTCCCCGCACGTGGTGATCAAGATGGGCGCCCAGGTTACGGAAGGCACCGACTTGTTGGTCATCTCCTGCCCAGCCGGCTACAGGCAGACGCTCGGCAGCGGCATGGTCGGCAATGTCACAGACGATCCGCGCGGGCGCTGGGTCGTGTCTAATCCACTTGATCCTGGTTCAAGCGGCGCACCAGTGTTCGACCGGGCAGTGGGAAAAGTGGTCGGGATTGCGAACGGCGGCACACGGGCCGTACGGATCAACGGCGTGCAGGTCCCGATGCTCGGCGTGAACCTCGTGACCCCGGTTGAGGCCCTGCTGCGCGGCCTCGCTACAGCACACGAACTGTCCTGGTACGACACCGAGTCGGCCTCGAAGGCGACCTTCATCGTATTCGACACGCCACCGCGCACCACCGGCAGTGGCGCCCGAACTCATGCTGTTCGCGAGAAGGTCTTCGCTCTACCTGTCGGCCAAGTCGCTGAGCGAGTGACCCTTGCTGGCCTTCAGAACGCTGAACTGATCTCCGTACAACCCGATGCGGGTGGCCGCAACCTGACGGTCCGATACCGGTCAGTTTCGCAGGGCGTTGCTGCTCCTCTGGGTACGGCCGCGGAACGCGCGACCCTTGCTTCTCACATGAAACGCCTGAACGCCGATCGGCTATCAGCGAAGACCGAGGTGACAGGCCGCAATCCGGCGACGGGCTATCAACCGTTACCGTTCGATCCAGTTGCAAGGCCAATCGCGGGCGTTGAGTTGAACGTCGACTTGCGCCCTCGCATCGAAGCTGGTTCCGAGCTTGAGCGTGCTTACGAGCTGTCCGACGTGATCAAGGATCCTGCGGCCGGCAACACAATCGTTCGCCGCTTCGACGCAGAACCGGGCTATCGAATCGTGGTTGCCAGTTTCCGTGCGCGTCAGAACCGGGGGTTCGGTGAAGCCGTGACAGAGGTGGCGCCGGGCGGCGAAGCGGCCACGGTCATGCTGCGGATCGAGCACAGTGATGTGCCAGCCTGGGTCTCAGGAACGCTAGTCACCAAGCAGCAAAAGCGATAGGCGGGCGCCCTCAATCTTGAAATGCAACACTCGAAGCCACGGGCTTCCCAACGCCGCCACTTCATCGCCTATCAACTTCGCTTGTCGCCCTGTCAAGTCGTCAGTTTGCAAAGCGCAGCGTACAGCATCGGCAAAGGCAGGTTCTGCGATACCAAGCGCATCCGACCGCTGCGGTGCAGTTTCGTCAGGTCGCTGGCATCTAGCTGTCAGGTCCATAGCAGTAAAGTGATGAAGCCTCTCACGCGGGCGAGGCCTCTCAAGAAAATCCTCGTAAGTGACTGACGCACAAGGGATTTTTCAGCCGCCTGCGCCGCTGGCGCGGTCGGCACCAGCGTCATACCGAGCTGCTGCGCATGCCGGTTCAGGTTGTGCAGCACGCGCTGGCGATAACGTTCTTCGTAGTGGGCCTGGCCTTGATCGGTGTATTCCTCGCCCTTGGTCAGCATGCTGTAGATCGGCCGCGCCAGTTTGTGTGCAGCAGCCGTCAAGGCCTTGGGTTTGTCCATGCGGACGCACTGACCTGCCTCCCAATGCGGTGCCGACCGCCCCGGTGATGCGGCCCCTCGCCGCCACGTGGCCGGGCCCGCTTGCACTCCAGGCCCCTGAAGCACGGATTGCCTCCACCCCGGGCCTGCTTGAGAATCCGCCACGGCCCCCACACCCGAAGGGGGCACCGGATGGACCATGACGGTTTCAGAGCTTCTCCGCTGGCAGTGGCAGGGGTACACGCGCTACCACCAGACACGCGCCAACCTGCTGCTGCACATCGTGGTCGTGCCGCTGTTCTGGCTGGGCACCATCGGCCTGGTGGTGGCGCTGCTGCAGGCGTCCTGGCTGACGGGCCTGGGTTCACTGGGCGCCTTGGTGGTGTCCGTGGCCGCACAGGGCCGCGGGCATGCCTTGGAGCCTGTGCCATCCGAGCCCTTCACCAGCAAGGCGAACGCCGTGCAGCGGGTGGTGCTGGAGCAGTGGGTGACGTTTCCGCGCTTCGTGCTGTCGGGGGGCTGGGCGCGTGCCTGGCGGCAGGCGTAGGCGGCCCGCGCCACGTGTTCGCCCATGCCGCAAGCCCTGCACCGCCACCCCCGTGGACATGGCGGGCTGGCGGCAGCGGCCCCGACGCCCCCTGACCAAGGACCTGACATGGCACACACCCTGACCGGCAAGCGCATCCTCGTCACCCAGGCCAGCGAGTTCATGGGTCCGGCGCTGTGCGAGGTGTTGGCCGAGCAGGGCGCCGAGGTGGTGGCCAGTACGGCTGACCTCGCGCCGCCAGAGGCCGCGGCCCAGGTGGTGGCTCAGGCACAGAAGGCCGGGCCTGTCGACGTGCTGGTGGCCAACCTCGCCTACCGGGCGCCGACCACGCCCGCCGTGGAGGTGGGCGAAGACGAGTGGCGCGCCGTGTTCGCCGCGCTGGTGGACCCGTTGCCCCGTCTGGTGCGTGCCGCCGCGCCCGCCATGATCCAGCGGCGTAGCGGCAAGGTGCTGGTGGTGGGCAGCGCCTCCGCCCTGCGGGGCATGAAGCGGGCCTCCACCTACAGCGCCGCGCGCGGGGCGCAACTGGCCTACGTGCAGGCCGTGGGGGTGGAACTGGCGCCGCACCAGGTGCAGGTCAACGCCATCGCCCAGAACTTCGTGGACAACCCCACGTACTTCCCGCCCGAGGTGCAGGCCAACCCGCGCTTCCAGGAGCGCCTGGCGCGCGAGGTGCCGCTGGGCCGCCTGGTGAGTGCCCGAGAAGACGCGCTGTTCGCGGCCTACCTGTGCAGCAGCGCGGCCGATTGCTTCGTGGGGCAGGTGTTCCCGGTGTGCGGGGGCTGGGTGGGGCGCTGAGCCGAGGCTCCATCAAGCCGACCGCGCCGCGCCCTTCACCTTCAGCCGCCACGCATGCAGCAGCGGCTCGGTGTAGCCACTGGGCTGGGCCAGGCCCTTGAACACCAGGTCGCTGGCGGCCTGGAAGGCGGCTGAAGTCTTCAGGCGTCCGGTCATGGGCTGGTAGGCCTTGTCGCCGGCGTTCTGCTTGTCCACCACCTTGGCCATGCGCTTGAGGGTGTCCTTGACCTGCTGCCTGTTCACCACGCCGTGGTGCAGCCAGTTGGCCATGTGCTGGCTGGAGATGCGCAGCGTGGCGCGGTCTTCCATCAGGCCCACGTTGTGGATGTCGGGCACCTTGGAGCAGCCCACGCCCTGGTCCACCCAGCGCACCACGTAGCCCAGGATGCCCTGGGCGTTGTTGTCCAGCTCCTGCTGCTTCTCGGCCTCGGTCCACTTGGGCTTCTTCACCACGGGCACGGTCAGCAGCGCGTCCAGCAAGGCGCCGCGCTCGGCTTCCAGGTCCACCTTCTCCAGGCCCTTCTCGATACCCTTTTGCACGCCGAACACATCCACCTGGTGATAGTGCAGCGCGTGCAGCGTGGCGGCGGTGGGGCTGGGCACCCAGGCGGTGTTGGCGCCGGCCATCGGGTGCGCAATTTTTTGCTGCAGCATGGACTTCATGAGGTCCGGCATGGCCCACATGCCCTTGCCGATTTGCGCCTTGCCGCGCAGGCCGCAATGC
>CANHVY010000107.1 GCA_947464185.1 Burkholderiales bacterium | reverse complement strand
TGGCCCTCGTCGCTCTTGAGCCCCGTGTGGTCCAGCAGACGCCGCTCGACCACGCGCTGCACCACCTGCAGCACCGGCGTGACCAGCTCGGGCTGCGCGGCCAGCAGCACGCGCAGCGGGATCGGCAGCGACAGGATCCACTGGCGTACCGGCAGCTTGATGGCCGCCACCGAAGCGGCGCGGCTGGATGCGGCAACCGGCTTTGAGCGATCCGGCCCGTGATCCGAGGCGCTCAGGGGCCCGACGCGGGGGAAGAGGGCCACTCCAACCCCGCGGTCATCGCTTCGAAGTCTTTGTCGTTCGTCAACGCCCGCTGGGCACTTCGCCGCTGCAGGTAGGCGTCCCTTATGAAGGTGTAGCGGTCGAGCGCGATGCTGTCGATGATCCGCTCTGCCCCCAAGAACGCCGAGCGCTGGCGGGTCAGATCCAACCCGGTCAGGGCGGCGCGAGCGGTCCTGCCATCGACGAAGTTGCTCCCCGTGGCCAGCATGTTCACCGGCAGCGCCACGCCGTCGCGCACGGTGGAAGGCCCGAGCAAAGGCAGCACCACGTAGGGGCCCGCTGCAAAGCCCCAAACGCCCAGGGTCTGGCCGAAGTCTTGCGAACTTTTGGCCAGCCCCATGTGCCGCCCCACGTCGAACAAGCCTCCCAGGCCCAAGGTGCTGTTGACGACGAACCTCGCTCCTTGCTCGATGCCCCGGCCGAACTGGGCCTGCAAGCCCCAGTTCACCGCCGACCAAGCGTCTTGCAGGTTGCCAAAGAAGTGGCCCACCGAATCCCGGACGGGCTCCGGCACGGCACGGACGTAGGCTTGCGCCACCGGCTTGACCACCGCTCGATCCACCGAGTCGTTGAAGGCAAACACCTTGCGGTTGGCCGATTCCCAGGGGTCGTGCGCGGCCGCGTCCAGGCCCTCTGGGGACGTCGGCGCGACGCTCGCGCATCCGCCCAGGCAGGCCAGCAGCGCCCCGGCCACCCCGAAACGGGCTATAGGGGTTGCGGCGGTTCGTTGTCTGCATGGGTCGTGCATGGGGTGGTCCTTCTTTTGGAACAAGGGAGCTCGCCTTGCGGCGCCAAGCAGGCGCCATGGCGCTCGGTCAACTGGCGGAGGCCTTGGCCGCTGCGTCGAAGAGTTGCCGCAACGAAACGGTCAAATGGTCAAAGACCCTGCGCATCCGAGGGCTCCGACGCAGGTCCTCGTGGGCGCACAGCCAAACCGACATCGGTTGGGCGACCAGTTCGGGGAACACCCGAACGAGAGAGGGTCGGTCGGCTGCAACCACGGCCAACAGGCCGGCGAACCCGATGCCGGCCTCCACCGCCTGCATTTGCGCGATGCCCGACATCGAACGGAACCGGAAGTCGGCCCGCTGCAGGGAATAGCCCGCCGCGGCCGCCATCTCGATGGGGCGCTCCACGCCGATGTCGCCGACGTAGCGCCCCTTGAGGTCGTGCGGCGTGTAGCCCTGGGGCAAGGCGTCGATGAGCACCCTGCTGCCGTACAGCCCCAACTCGGTTTGGCCGACGGAGACGGCAATGACGTCGTCTTGCTCGGGACGGAAGAAGCGAATGGCGATGTCCGCCTCGCGGCGAAGCAGGTTTTGAACGGCGTCGGAGGCCTGAACCTCGACCTGCAACATGGGCCAAGCGTTGAGCAAAGGCGCCAGCAAGCGCGGCAGCACGAGCGCGCCCAGCGCTTCGCTGGTGGTGATGCGCACCGTGCCCGCCACCTCCTCCTCGCCAGCCCATAGCGCTTGTTCAAAGCGCCCCACGCTGTCCAGCAGGGGCTGCAGCCGTGCCATCAAGAAGGCCGCCCGCTCGGTCGGTCGCATCTTGCCGGGCAGGCGGTCGAACAGCGTCTCGCCCACCAGGGCTTCCAACTCGCGGATGTGACGCCCCAACGTGGGCTGCGTCAACTCGAGCGCCTTGGCAGCGGCGGTGAGTGTTTGGGTTTCACACACCGCGATGAAGGAACGCAGCAGGTTCCAGTCATCAAGTCGCACCCCAGAGGACAGCACGTTGCTGAGCGGCATGGCATTCGAGCCCCGATTGAAGCGGTTCAGCGGCGGTCGCTGCCGCTGCGTCGCCGGTGTCGCTCGTGGCGAGGCACCGACTTGCTGCGGATGCTAATGACAAGTCCACCTTCAGAGGCCATGCAAAAACGCATGCTATGCATGCAGACGCGGGGGGTTGGCGCCGCCGCGTTGCCTCCCGACACTCCCGGCCCGCAGCCCGTCCCGCCCCTTCCCTCCTTCCATTCAAGCCGCAGCCATTCCATGAAACCCACCCCACTTGCCCAGGACGACCACGCCATGCCACGAGGCCTGCTGCTGGTGGCTGGGCTGATCCTGTTGGTACAAGGCTTGAGCATCTTTGCCCCCATGGCGGTGCTCGGCAATGCCATCCAATGGCCGGACAGCCTGGACTTTCCGCCCTCGAAGATGTTGCCGCTGTTGCGCGAGGAATTGGCCAGCGTGCGGCTGGGGTACGGGTTGTACCTCGGGTACTCGCTGCTCTTTCTCGTCACCGGGGTGGTGACGGTTCGCCTGGTGGCCCGGCCCGGGCCCTTGGGCACGATGGCCTTGATCGCCATCGGTGCGGCGGCCGTCTCGGCGCTCGCCCGGGCTATTGGCATCCTGCGCTGGCTGACCGGCAGCGTGAGCCTCTCGGAAGCCCATGCCGCCCCCGGCCTGTCCGCCGAGGGCCGGGCCGCGATCGAGGCCATGCAAGCCGCGCTGAACGCCTGGGGCGGCGCCATCGGAGAGTCGCTGGGGGTTGCGGCCTTTGCCTCGATCTGGGCCATCGCAGCGGGCCTGTTGATCCTGCGCAACCGTCAGTGGCCCACCTGGGCGGGGCTGACGGGGGTGCTGGCCGGCGTGCTCGTCGCCCTGCCGGCACTCGAGCTGTTCGGCATCGCGCCGCCGGTATCCATCGTCTTGTCCACCACCGGCATCCAACTTTGGTTCATGGCGATGGGGCTGCTGTTCTTCCGGCGCGCCTTGCGCCGGACCGCTTGAGGGCGGTTGCCGTGCCGGTCCAGCGGCTCGAAGTTCAGGTCTTCGGCGGCCCCGACGTCATCCAATGGGTGCAGGACGAGACGCTGCCCGAGCCCGGCGCCAGTGAGGTGCGCATCGGGTCGAGGCCTCGAGCTTGGTCTTCACCGACATGCTCATCCGCCGCAACCTTTACCCGGTGTTGAAGCTGACCCTGCCCCTGACCCTCGGCTACGATTTCGTCGGTCGAATCGACCGCATCGGACCTGGTGTCACACGGTGGCGCGTCGGCGACTGCGTCGCCGACCTGATCCAACTCGGCGGCAACGCAACCCACCTGGGGCGTCCGGCCGCCTCGCTGGTCGCCGTGCCACAGGGTCTGGAAGCGACGCAGGTGGAGCCTCTGATCCTCAGCTACATGACCGCCTACCAGGCCATGTTTCGCGAGGGCGGCGCGAAGGCCGGCGATGCCGTGCTGATTTATGGCGCCAGCGGTGCGGTGGGGCTGGCTGCGCTGGACTTGTGTCGCGCCTTCGGGGTGCGGGCGGCCGGTGTTGCCTCAGCCAAGCAGGAGCAAGCCGTCACCCACAGGGGTGCTGCCTTCGTGGCGTATGACCAGGTCGGATCGGGCCTTCGGCTGGATCGTTGGTCGCGCGAGCTGGGCGGCTTCGCCGTCGTTCTCGATGCCGCCCGGGGAGAGGCGCTCTCGTCGGTCATGGTGCGTCTCGCACCGGCCGGCCGACGGTTGGTGGCGGGCTTTCAGCGCCGCGTTCCGGGCCGGCCAAGGAGCCGGGAAATGGCGGGGCCTGATGGCGAGGCTGGGGGTCGCCTTCGAATTCGTGCGGATCAAGTCGATGTCGTCCATGCCCTTCGTGTCTCAGCGCGTCGTCTCCTACGACGTCTCGGGACAGCGGGACGCGCACCCGGAGCAATTCAACGACGACCTGACGATGCTGCTGTCGCTGCTCGAGGCCGGCCGCATCGCGCCCCGTGTCCAGCGCGTGTTCGGGTTGGACGAGTCCGTCGAGGCGCACCGGCTGATCGAAACCGGCCAAGTCGAGGGCCGGATCGTGCTCGACCTGACCCGCCCCGTCGCCCGCCACCCCGAGCTACGGCACCGCCCCGGGGTGCCAGAGCGCGCAGCCCTGGAAACCCACGCGGCGGGCTGACCCCCACGCCCAGCGGCACTGGACCGTCAACGCACTCGCCCAAAGCTCGGGCCCATGGCGCCCGCAGGATCGACACATGACCGCCCCCCGACCCCTCCGCCCCGTGCGCTGCGTGCCCGGGCTTGCCCTGGTGTTGACGGTACTCGGGCTCTTGATCGGCTGCGCCCCTGGAGGCACACCCGCTTCACTGGACGAGCTCAGGCGCAGTGGCTGGCAAACGCCATCGGCCCTGGCCCCCGATGCCAGCTTTGAGGACTACGTCGGCCGGGTCACGCAGGAACTGCGCGAGCACCGACTGCCATTCGACCCCTCCAACGCAGAAGCCGAGCTGCCCCTGGTGGCACCCTTCCGAAAGGCCGCCGATGCCACCTGCCCCGGCACCGGGCCGCGAGGCATCGTCATCTTGGTGCACGGACTGTCGGACACCCCATTTGCCATGCGCGATCTCGCGCGCGCCTTCGCGCAGATGTGCTTCGAGTCACGCGCCCTGGCGACCTGCTGGGGGTGGACCCCCAAGACTGGCTCCATCACCTGAAGGCGGCGATCGCGCAAGCCAGGCGCGAGAGCCCGGTCGTGGTTTTGGCGGGCTTCTCGCTGGGCGCGGCCCAGGCGCTGGCCTCGGCCGCCGAATCACTCGGCAAGGTGGACGCCGTGATCGGCGTGTCTCCAGCCTACCGAATTCGCTCCAACTTCTTGGTGAGGCAAGCCGACTGGATGGCCCCCATTCGGCCTTGGCTGCTTTCCCGCCCCCGCGAAGAAGTCGCACGCTACGGCGCGATGCCCACCCAGGGCATCTCCGCCACCATGGCCATCCTCGGCCTCATGGACGAGCGCTTGCAGCGCCACGGGCCATTGCAAACGCCGTGGCTGGTCGTGCAAAGCGAAAACGACGAAGTGGTGGACGTGGCCGCCAACCGGCGCCCCTTTGAAGCACGGGCCGGGCACCCCGGCTGCCTGCTGGTCAACTGCTTTTCTGACGCCCCACCCAGTGAACCCAGCAGCCGGGTGGCCCGGACGCCCGCGGCCAGCATCGCGCTGAGGGTGGTGGGGCTGTCCCACCTGTCCTTGCACATCTCGCCCGACAACCCGCACTACGGCCTCACGGGCCACTACCGCAACTGCGGCAGCACGCACTACCGGGAAGAGAAAGACATCGCCGCCTGCCAGCGAGCCGAGCAGGTTTGGTACGGCGTGAGCGGGCATTCACCACCGGTGGGCCAGGCGGGCGCGCGATCCACGTTCAACCCGCACTTTCAGGAACTCGAACGCCGCATCGGCGAGTTCCTGGGCCCACTGCGTCATCAGCCCCGAGCGGCTGCCGCAGGGCCTCCCACCGCGTATCCAGCCGCACCTCATGGATCCGGCCCTGACGCACTGGTTGACCCTCCGGTCGGGCTGAGAGGGTTCAAGTTCCCTGGGGCCGTCTCAACAACCACCGCGCTCGTGCGACAGCGCCACGCCATCCGTCCCGGGCCCCTTTTGGGGCCCGGGACGGATAGCCGACGGCAGTCACCTAGACTGAAGTTCCGCGTCCTCACATGAAGCGCGGCGGGAGCAAGTCCCTGTCACGCCTCACAAATTTGGCCCTTTCGGGCCTTTTTTGCGCCCGAATGTGTAGTCACTAAAGTGACTTGCGTTTTGTCGTACATCGACGCATAATTTGCAG
>CANHVY010000106.1 GCA_947464185.1 Burkholderiales bacterium | reverse complement strand
GGTCCATGGTGTGGCGCAATCGGTCCGCGTAGAACGCCCGCATGGCCTCGTAGTCCTGCGCACTGACCATGACGCCCACCAGCCGATCACGCCGCATCACGCGCACGGGGGCGCGCTGGGCGTCGTCGAGAAACTCACCGAAGTGGGTCTTGGCTTCATTGGCGGAGTAGGTTCGCATGGCAGGGTGCAGTGAAGACTGAAACGGCTACATTGTGAACGAATCGAACGATTCGATCCATTCGAACGATCAAATAACGGATCCCAAGATGACTCCCAACTTGCCCACCCCCCGCATCACCCTCTACCAGCAGTGGCTGGAACGCGAGCGCGGCCTGCGCTTTGCCGACTACGACGCGATGTGGGCCTGGTCGGTCACCGACCTGGACGCCTTCTGGCAGTCGATCTGGGAGTTCTTCGCGGTGCAGTCGCCCACGCCGCACACGGCGGTGCTGGCCGACGACCGCATGCCCGGGGCGCGGTGGTTCCCAGGGGCGCAGCTCAACTTTGCGCAGCAGGTGTTCCGCCATGCCGAGGCGGCGCATGCGGCGGGGCACCCGGCCATCGTGTCCACGGACGAGGCCGGCCTGGCGCGGGGCGAGCTGACGGCGCTGTCCTGGCCCGAACTGCAGCAGCAGACCGCACGCTTTGCGGCGGCCTTGCGCGCCCTGGGCGTGCGCCGCGGTGACCGCGTCTGCGCCGTGCTGCCCAACACGCCGCAGACGGCGGCGGTGTTCCTGGCGGTGGCAAGCCTGGGCGCGGTGTGGAGCATCTGCTCGCCCGACATGGGGCCCGTGGCGGTGCTGGACCGCTTTCGCCAGATCGAGCCCACCGTGCTGGTGGCCTGCGACGAGGTGCGCTGGGCCGGCGTGCTGCACGACAAGCGCGCGCTGGTGGACGAGCTGCTGTCGGGGCTGCCCAGCGTGCGGCATACGGTGCGGGGCGCGGACGTGGCGGCTCTGCTGGCGGGCGCGCCACCGGGCGACGCCGCGCTGGGCCGGGCACTGGCCGCGGCGCGCGGGCACGCTGCGTTGCCGGGCCCGGCCGACGCATCCCCGGCGGCTGCACACGCCCCCGTACGCGAGCTTGACTTCGCCCCCGAGTGGCTGCCCTTCGACCACCCGCTGTGGATCGTCTACTCCAGCGGCACCACTGGTTTGCCCAAGCCCATCGTGCACGGCCATGGCGGCGTGGTGCTGGAGGCGCTGAAGAGCTCGCTGCTGAACAACCTGGGGCCCACGGTGGAGACGGGCGACCGCTTCCACTGGTTCAGCACCACGGGCTGGATCATGTGGAACTGCCAGATGGCCGCGCTGCTGGGCGGCACCACCATCTGCCTGTTCGACGGCAGCCCGGGCGGGCCCTCGGCCGCGCCGGACTGGACCACGCTGTGGCGCTTTGCCGCGCTGTCACGCGCCACCTTCTTCGGCGCGGGCGCGGCCTTCTACGCCAGCTGCCTGAAGGCCGATGTGCGGCCCATGGAGGTGTCTGACCTGACGGCACTGCGCGGAAAGCTCGATCTGACGGCACTGCGTGCGACCTTGGATCTCTCGGCACTGCGTGCCGTGGGCTCCACCGGCTCGCCCTTGTCCGACGAATGCCACGACTGGATCTGGGAGCGTCTGCCGCGCGTGGGCGGCCAGCCCATCTGGATCGACTGCATCTCCGGCGGCACGGACTTCGCTGGCGCGTTCGTGGGGGGCAATGTCACGCTGCCGCAGGTACGCGGGCAGATGCAATGCCGCTGGCTGGGCGCGGCGGTGCAGGCCTGGGACGAGCGCGGCGCCAGCGTCATCGACCAGGTGGGCGAACTGGTGTGCGCGCGGCCCATTCCCTCGATGCCGCTGCGCTTCTGGAACGACGAGGGCGACCGCCGATACCGTGACAGCTACTTCGACATGTACCCCGGCGTGTGGCGGCATGGGGACTGGATACGCATCACCCCGCGAACCGCAAGTGACATGGTTGAAGCGCCGGCCCAAGCGGCCGCTGGAGCTGCAGGCATCTCGCCAGCGACAAGTACCTCAGGCCCTGAGGCCCTGCGCATCATCCCCAGCCCTTTCGGCCCCACCCCCGTGGCCCACGGCGCCATCATCTACGGCCGCAGCGACGCCACCATCAACCGCCAGGGCGTGCGCATGGGTACCGCTGAGCTCTACCGCGTGGTGGAGGCGCTGCCCGAGGTGCTGGACAGCCTGGTGGTGGACCTGGAATACCTGGGCCGCGAGAGCTTCATGCCGCTGTTCATCGTGCTGCGCGACGGCCTGGTGCTGGACGCAACGCTCACTGCGCGCATCCACAGTGCCATCCGCCAGGGCCTGGGCCCGCGTTATGTGCCCAGCCAGACCCTGCAGGTGGACGCCATCCCCCGCACCTTGTCGGGCAAGAAGATGGAACTGCCGGTCAAGAAGCTGCTGCTGGGCGCGGACCCGGCCAAGGTGATGAACCGCGACGCCATGGCCAACGCCGCGGCGGTGGACTGGTTCATCGATTACGCCCGGCGGCGCGGGGCCGGCTGAAGGGTCAGAGGGCTGTCCTGCGCCGCGCGGGCGGCCGCCTCACTCGATCACCAGCCGCTGCGCGCCGCCGCCCGCCTTCTTCGGCAGCGTCAGGGTCAGCACGCCGCTGTCGTAGCGGGCGCGGGCCTGCGCGGCGTCGATCTCCTGCGGCAGCCGAA
This sequence comes from Burkholderiales bacterium, assembly GCA_947464185.1. Taxonomy (GTDB): domain Bacteria; phylum Pseudomonadota; class Gammaproteobacteria; order Burkholderiales; family Burkholderiaceae_C; genus Rubrivivax. Next base: position 3,243 of record CANHVY010000106.1, on the reverse strand, counting down.
AGCTGCGCGAGACGGCGCCGTAGTAACGCTCGGTGCGCAGCACCTTCTCGCCCTGGCTCTGGCGGTCCTGCTGCTTGACCTCTGCGCGCAGGGTCACCACGTTGCTGTCGAGGTTGACGTGGATCTCGTCCTTGGACACGCCCGGCACCTCAGCCTGCACGGTGTAGGCCTTGTCGGATTCCTTCACGTCGACCTTGATCTGTGCCGGCGTTGGCAAGGGGTCGCCATGCAAGGGTCGGACATAGAAGCCGGGCGCGAAGTCGCGGAAGAACTCGTCGAAGAGGCTGCTGCGTGAGGTCAAGGCGTTCATGAGGTGCTCCTGGGGAGTTGAGGGGCGGCGCCACCGCGGGTCGCCCTGCTTTCATGCTCATCAGGTGGGACGTCCCGGTCCGACTTCAAGAGCCCAGGCCGTGGCCTCGCGGGGCGGGCTTGATCTGCCGCAAACCCGCCGGCGCAGGGTGCGTGCACGGCGGCTGCTCCTGCACGCGCCGGCCATCACGGCCCCGCACCCCGGATGCGGCTCAGGCCCTGCCGACAGCCTTGCGGGTGGGAGCGATGGACCCAGGCTCCCGGTACGGGGCAAACACGTCGCGCAAGGGCGCCGCGGGCGCAGGCTGCGGCGTGAGCGAACGCTCCAGCTCGTCCAGATGGCGTCGCATCTCGGCGGCGCTGCCGGAGGCGCCGGCCTGGTGCAGGGCGGCCAGCATCTCCTGGTGGCGGTGCGCCACGCAGGCTGGGCGGCCCGGGCGCTTGTACAGCGCCATGAGCAGCGAGGTGGTGGGCAGCAGCTCGTCGAGCATGCGCATGAACACGGGGTTGCCGGCCAGCCGGGCCAGCGCACGGTGGAACTCGCCAGACAGGCCGATGGCCGCGGCGCTGTCGCCTCGCGCCTCGGCCGCAGCCTCGGCCTCCACCAGGGAACGCAGGTCGGCCAGCTGGTCGGGCGTGAGTCGACCGCCCAGGCGCCGCGCGATCTCGCACTCCACCACCCGCCGGGCGTCGAACACGGGCGCGGCATCCTCCAGGCCGGGCTGTGGCACCTGGGCGCCGCGGTTGTGTCGCAGTTCGATGACCTGGTCTTGCGCCAGGCGTTGCAGGGCCTGGCGCACCACCGTGCGTGAGACGGCAAAGGACTCGGCCAGTTCCTCCTCGCGCAGTCGGGCGCCGGGGGCGAGGCGGTGCTCCACGATGGCGCGGTAAATGCCGTCGTAGACGCGGTCGGTGGCAGTGGTCGCCTTGGTGGCGGTGGCGCCGGCCACGTGCCCTGCACCGGGCCGTGCGGCGGGGGAGGGGGCGCGTGGGCTCATGGGTGCGGCAGGGGCGGGAGGGTCAGATGCGGGAGGAACAGCCCAGGCCTTGGACTGCGGTGGCGGCTGGCGCAGACGCACGGGTGGTCGCAGCGGGTGCGGTGGCCGGTGCTGCCTCCAGGCGGTCTGGGGTCGCGGAATCGACTTGCCGCGTGGCCCGCCAGCACGCCTGGCATGGTGGCCGCGCGCCACAATGGCGCGATTCCCGGAAGGACCGACAGATGAACCACGCTTCTCCTGAAGGCGGCAGCGCCCGCGCCCCCGACCAGCGCGCGCTGCGCGTCGACGGCGCCCGCCTGTGGCAGCGCCTGATGACACTGGCCGCCATCGGGGCCACGCCGCGCGGCGGCGTGTGCCGCATCGCCCTGACCGACCTGGACCGGCAGGGCCGCGAGCTCTTCGCCACCTGGGCCGCCGAGCTCGACTGCACCCTGCGGCGCGACGCCATCGGCAACCTCTTTGCGCGCCGCGCCGGCACCGAAGACCACCTGCCCGCCGTGGCCACGGGCAGCCACATCGACACCCAGCCCACGGGCGGCAAGTTCGACGGCAACTACGGCGTGCTGGCCGGACTGGAAGTGCTGCACGCGCTCAACGACCACGGCGTGCGCACCCGCGCCCCGCTGGAGGTGTGCGTGTGGACGAATGAGGAGGGCTCGCGCTTCGTGCCGGTGATGATGGGCTCGGGCGTGTACGCCGGCGCCTTCAGCCTGGCGCATGCGCTGGCCGCGCGCGACACCCAGGGCGTGAGCGTGGGCGAGGCGCTGCAGGCCATCGGCCAGGCCGGCACGGCGCCCGCGGCCATCGCCGACGGCGCACCGCGCTTTGGCGCCTACTTCGAGGCCCACATCGAGCAGGGCCCGGTGCTGGAGGATGCGGGCATCACCATCGGTGTGGTCAGCGGGGCGCTGGGCCAGCGCTGGTTTGACGTGACGGTGCAGGGCATGGAAGCGCACGCCGGCCCCACGCCCATGGGCCTGCGGCGTGACGCGCTGCTGCCCGCCGCGGCACTGATGCAGCGCGTCAACGCCATCGCGCTGGCCGAGCAGCCGCACGCCCGCGGCACCGTGGGCCAGGTGCTGGTGCACCCCAATTCGCGCAACGTCATCCCCGGGCGGGTGCGCTTCACGGTGGACTTCCGCCATGCCGATGCCCAGGGCCTGGCGCGCATGGAGGCTGCGCTGCGCGCGGCCGTGGCCGAAGTCACCGTGCCCGGCATCGAGATCACGGTGGAACAGGTGGTGGAGTACGCGCCCACGCCCTTTGACGAGGGCTTGCGCGCCTTGATCAGCCAGGGCGCCGAGCGCGCCGGCTTGTCGCAGATGGCGCTGGCCAGCGGCGCCGGTCATGATGCCGTGTACGTGGCGCGCACCGCGCCTGCGGCCATGATCTTCGTGCCCTGCAAGGACGGCATCTCGCACAACGAGATCGAGGATGCCCGGCCCGAGCACCTGGAGGCCGGCGCCAACGTGCTGCTGCACGCGATGCTGGCCCGGGCGGGCGTGGCCTGAAGGCAAGGGCCGTTCCGACGGCGGCCTGCCGACGTGCGGCCACCGCGGACGCGACGTGACCGCAACCCCACAACCAGCAAAGAGCCCGAGAACATGGAACTGCAGGTCCAGCCCCTGAGCGCCGCAGCCTTCGCGCCTTACGGCGAGGTGATCGGTATTCCGGTGACCGGTGTGCCCGGCGCAGGCGGTGCGGGCGGTGCGGACGGCCTGTCCGTGCGCGCCATCAACGGCGGCACCAGCCAGCGCTGGGACATGCCGGGCCGCCTGCAACTGCACGCTCAAGGGGGCGAGCCCTGCGTGGCCGTGTTCCGTGCGCAGGCGCAAGCCCTCGTCGGGCCTTGGCGCCTGCTGGAGCGCCACCGCCTGGGCACGCAGACCTTCATCCCGCTGGCCGGTGCCCGGTGCGTGGTGCTGGTGGCGCGCGG
>CANHVY010000105.1 GCA_947464185.1 Burkholderiales bacterium | reverse complement strand
TGAGTTCCTTCGGGATCGACGGCATCGCCGCCGCTGCGGCCAGGGCCGCCTTCGTCGTCTTCCTGCTGGTTGGCATACATGCTCCTGTTGGTCATGCTATGCCCCGCACACAAAAATCCGGACAGGCTCTGTCGAGCAGGGTGGCGGCGGTGTCCTGCAGCGGGCCTGCGCTACCCGCCACCCGGGCTTGGATGAGCCCGCCCTCGTACGCGGAGACGATCAGACTGGACAGCCCTGCGGCCTGCTGCGCCTCGATGCCGCTGGCCACCAAGGCGCGTTTTAGGCAGTCCCGGATGGCGGCGAAGCCTTTGGCGACGGCCCCGCGGATGGCGGTGTCTTCGGCCGTGGACTCCAGGGCGATGGTGGCCAGGGGACACCCGCGCTGGAAGCCGCTGCCCTGCAGGATGCTCTGCGCCTGCTGCATCCACAGTGCCAGGGCCTGCACGGGGTCGTCATGCCGGGCGAACAGGTCGTCGAGTGCCCCGGTGATGTGAACGACCACGGTGTCGATGGCGGCCACGGCCCACTCGGTCTTGCCACCCGGAAAATGGTGGTACAGCACGCCCTTTGGCGCTTGCGCGCGGCTGAGCAACTCGCTGATCCCCACACCGTGGAAGCCCCGGGTACCCAGCGCCTCCAGCATCGCGCCGATCAAGCGGTCCCGGGTTCCGGCGGGGCTGTCGGGCGAAGGTTCGTTGAACATGTGCGTTGAGTCTATAGACCGGTCGGTCTAGTGTCAACAGGCTTGATGTGGAGAGCATGACGGGGTCTTTCTTCAAGGCCTCCCAGGCGGAGAATGGATCGGCAGGTTGCCGCTCAGCACCTGCCACCCGGCGGTTCAAGGAGGTCTCATGCCCACGATCGTGTTGCTGATGCGGCGTCTTGCGGGGCTGGTGCTGTCCTGGTTGGCGCTGTCGGCGGGCGCCAGTGCCGGACCGGCTGATCAGACGCTGCCGTGGGTGACGACCGAGGTCCAGGCACCGCGTGTCATCTACCGCACCTTCGACAGCAAAGCCGTAGGCGCCAAGGTCAGTTACCACGCCTACCTGCCCCCCGGTCACGACCAGCCCGACGGCCGCTGGCCGGTGCTGTACTGGTTGCACGGCACAGACGGTGGCGTGTCAGGCACCCGCCCGCTGGCCCGGCTCTTTGGTGAGGCCATGGAGGCGGGACAGATGCCGCCCATGGTGGTCGTATTCGTCAACGGGCTGCCGCGCCGCCTGTGGGCTGATGCCAAGGATGGGTCCTCCCCAGTCGAAACCGTGTTCATCCAGGAGGTCATCCCCGATGTCGACCGGTCCTTTCGCACGATCGCGTCGCGGCAGGGCCGACTGCTCGAGGGATTCAGCATGGGCGGTTACGGTGCCGCCCGCATCGGGTTTCGCCACCCGCACCTTTTCGCGGGCATCTCGATCCTGGCCGGCGGGCCTTTCGATCTGGAACTGCGCGGGCCGAGAGCCCAGCGGAGTCCTCAGATCCGACAGCAGTTGTTGCGCCAGGTCTGCAGCGACGACTGGGACTGCTTCCGGGCCCTAAGCCCGTTGACGGTGGTGGAGGTCGCGGCGCCGGTACTGCGCGCTCAGCCTCCTGTCGTGCGGCAAGCGGTGGGCATGCTGGACGACACGCGCGACCTGAACCGTGAGTTTCATGAGCGTATGGCAGCGCTGGGCATCGCACACGACTACGTGGAACTGCCCGGCACGGGGCACGATGCACAGGCCTTGCTGCGCGGCCTGCTGGCGCGGGGGGACGGCTTCTACAGGCGTGCGCTGCTAAAGCAGTGAATCGGCTGAAGATCGGCAAACGGCGCGAGCGTGGCCAAAGCGTGAGCCGCGTACAGGTTCAGTGTGTCAGTGTGGCGCCTTGCGTCAGCGATGTGAACATAGATAACATTACGTCATGCAGGAGCTGTCTTTGTCGCCCAGAGCTGAAGCTGACCAAGCCCCGGTCTCTGCCGCCAGGGGTTTTCACCACGGCAACCTGCGTCAGGCCCTGCTGGACGCCGCGCTGGCGGCGCCCGACATTGAAGGTTTGTCGTTGCGCCAGCTGGCCACCGGTCTCGGTGTCACGCCGGCTGCCGCCTACCGCCACTTCGCGAGCCGGGAAGATCTCCTGCTGGAGGTGGCCCGTACCGGGTTCACTCGGCTGGAGTCGCTCTTTGCGGGGGCCTTTGACATCTCCCAACCGCCTGCGGACGCTGCACAGGCGCAGGGCCGTTTCATGCGCCTGGCCTGTGCCTACCTTCAATTTGCCGACGACGAGCCTGCGCTGTGGCGCCTGATCTTCGGTGCGCAAGGCGCGGCCTACCGGGCGCTTTCCGCAGTTCTGGACCGCCGCAACAGTTACGACTACCTGCCCGCGGCGCTGCTGGGTCTGCACCGCACTGGTGTGGTCCCCCATCCGCCCAGCGAGCGCGATGCACTGTTCGCATGGAGTGCCGTGCATGGGGCGGCGTCGCTGCGCCTGGGCCGGGTGCCAGGCGCACTCATGCCCTTGGAAGACTTGGCGCAAGAGGTGACGTCGCGCGTCGTGCAGTCCCTGCGGTCGCCGCCCTGAAACCCATCGACGCCTCGGCCACGGCGGCACTTTCGACAAGGAGATTTCGCCATGCTGCTTCACGACCTCACCCCCGGCATGCATCCGCGACGGGTGCGCATCTTCCTGGCCGAAAAGGGCTTGTCCATTCCGCGCGAGGAGGTGGACGCTGCGGGCCACGCCAATGAAGCGCCGGCGTTCCTGAAGCTGAACCCGTTGGGCAAGCTGCCCGTGTTGGAGCTTGACGACGGCACCGCCCTCAGCGAGTCCCTGGCCATTTGCCGCCACCTCGAGGAGCTTCACCCCACCCCGCCGTTGCTGGGAAGCACATCCCGGGAAAGGGCACAGATCGACATGTGGATGCTGCGCATGGAGTTCGAGCTCTCCCGCCCGATCGCCCAGGTCTTCCTGCACACCGGCGAGTTCTACCGCGACCGCATCGAGCAGGTGCCCGAGGTCGCCCGCCACACGCGCAGCCACGCCGCGGCCACCATGCAGTGGCTGGATGGCGAGCTCGCGCGGCGCCAGCACATCGCGGGCGACGGCTACTCTATGGCCGACATCGTGGCCCAGTGTGCCTTCGTCCTGGGCAAGGCGGCGGGGCTGCGCATCCCGCCGGACATGACCCATCTGGCACGCTGGTTTGCTGCGGTCTCGGCGCGGCCCACCGCTCGCGCTTGAGGCACAGGCGATGGAAAACGACAGCCAGAACCGCCCCGCCGTGTGCTGCGTCATCGGCGCCGGGGACGCCACCGGCTCGGCCGTGGCCAGGCGCTTTGCGCGCGAGGGCTACACCGTGTGCGTGGCCCGACGCAGCGCCGCCGCGCTGCAGCCGCTGGTGGACACGATCGCCGCGCAGGGCGGGCAGGCGCGCGCCTTCGCGCTGGATGCGCGGCGTGAAGAGCAGGTGGTCGCCTTCTTCGATCAGGTCGAGGCCGAGGTGGGCCCTGTCGAGGTGGTGGTCTTCAACGTGGGCGGCAATGTGCGCTTGCCCATCCTGGAGACCACGGCCCAGAAGTACTTCAAGGTCTGGGAGATGTGCGCCCTGGCCGGCTTTCTGGTGGGCCGGGAGGCGGCGCGGGTGATGCTGCCTCGGGCGCGCGGAACCTTGCTGTTCACAGGCGCCACCGCCAGCCTGCGCGGCGGCGCGGGCTTCGCGGCCTTTGCGGGCGGCAAGGCGGCGCTGCGCGCGCTGGCCCAGTCCATGGCGCGCGAACTCGGCCCCCAAGGGCTGCATGTGGCCCATGTGGTCATCGACGGCCTGATCGACACCGCCTTTGCCCGGGAGCACTTTGCGCAACGGGTGGCCGACGCCGGGCCCGACGGTGTCCTCAACCCCGAACACATCGCCGAGGCCTACTGGTGGCTGCACCGGCAACCGCGCGACGCCTGGACCTTCGAGATGGATCTGCGGCCATCAGTGGAGCGCTGGTGATGGCGATGCAGCACCAAGCGGGGGTAAGCGTAAACGCCATGGCGTATCGAAGAACCGAGGAAGCCCGCTTCCTGAACCTGCCCGGGTATCCGTGGCCTGCGCACTACGCCACCAGCTTGCCTGCGCTGGGCGGCATGCGCATGCACTACCTGGACGAGGGGCCGCGCGATGCGGCGGTCACCTGGCTGTGCCTGCACGGCAACCCGACCTGGAGCTACGTGTACCGGCGCATGATCCCGATGTTTCTTGCCGCCGGGCATCGGGTGGTAGCCCTCGACATGCCGGGTTTTGGCAAGAGCGACAAACCCATCGACGTTGCGCAGCACAGCTTCAGCTGGCACCGGCAGGTGCTGATCGAGTTCGTGCAGCACCTCAGCCTTCAGCACATCCACCTCGTGGTGCAGGATTGGGGCGGTCTGTTGGGTTTGACGCTGCCCCAGGCCGAACCCGCCCGCTACCGAGCACTGCTGGTGATGAACACCTATCTGGCCACCGCGGAAGACCCGCTGCCTGAAGGTTTCACCCAGTGGCGTGCGATGTGCCGCACGCGCCCCGACTTCGGCATCGGCCGCCTGCTCTTGCGCGGCAACCCGCACCTGACTGAGGCAGAGGCTGCCGCCTACGACGCACCCTTTCCGGACATGAGCTACCGGGCGGCGACCCAGGCCTTTCCAGAGATGGTGCCCGAACGCGCAGACGCCGACGGCGTGTCGGCCTCCCGCGAGGCGGCCGCCTTCTGGCGCGACCGTTGGCAGGGACAGTCCATGATGGCCATCGGTGCACAGGACCCGGTGTTCACCCCGGCGTCCATGGACAGGCTGCGCCTGCAGATTCGCGGATGTCCGCCGGCGATGTGGATCTCCGATGGCGGCCATTTCGTTCAAGAGCATGGTGAACACATTGCCATCGAGGCGCTGCGAAGGATGCTCTGAGCATCGCGCCGAGTGTCTGAAGCCCGTTCACGGTTATCTTTGACCCAGGTGCTGCAGCTTGAGGTCATCCAGGCCTTCAGTCCGCGGGCCACCGGCGCCAAGGTACTGATCAATCCGAGCTTGACCAGACAAGCCCTGTCGCACTTGCTTGCGTCGAGCGCGACTCGCGGACAGGCCGCGACCTTCAACTCAAAGGAAGCGGCACGAAGACCCGAATCACCGAAATGTTCGGCATCCAGCACCCCATCATCCAGGGAGGCATGCACTACGTCGGTATTGCTGAGCTGGCCGCGCCTTCGTATGGCGCCGGTTTTGGGAGTCCTGATGGCAGGACTTTCTCCATTGCCAGTCCCAGCTACCGCTCAGACCAGTGTTCGGCCTTCGGCGAGGCCCGGCTGGGCCAGTGCATCAATCTGGCGCAATTGCTTCTCATCGAGCTGTATCGACGCGGCTCGTGCGTTCTCGTCGATGTGCTCCGCCCTTCGGGTGCCCGGGATCGGAATCACGTCTTCCCCCTGGTGCATCAGCCACGCCAGCGCGAGCTGAGCCGGGGTAATGGACAGTTCACCGGCCAACTGCAGCAACGGCGCATAGCGGTCCGCGTTCGTGGCCAGGTTCTGGCCCGCAAAGCGCGGGTTGTACTGGCGAAAGTCGTTCGCGCCGAGCGAGTTCACCGTGCCGGTCAGAAAGCCGGCGCCCAGCGGAGACCAGGCCACGAGGGCGATGCCCAGCTCACGCAGGGTCGGCAGCAGTTGCGTCTCCGCCTCCCGGCGCCACAGCGAGTACTCGTACTGCACGGCGGCAATGGGGTGCACCGCGTGGGCGCGGCGCACCTGCTCGGCGGTGACGTTGGACAGGCCGATGTGGCGCACCTTGCCGGCTCGCACGGCGGAGGCCATGGCCCCGACAGTGTCCTCGATGGGCGTGGCCGGGTCGGGGTAGTGCAGGTACCACAGGTCGAGCGCATCCACGCCCAGGCGCGACAGGCTGGCATCCAGCGTCCGCTTTGCGTAATCGGGGCGGCCGTTGATCTTGAGCGAAAAGCCCCACCCCGTCGGCAGGTCGGTGCCGGTTTCCGTGGGCTCGAACACGAT
>CANHVY010000104.1 GCA_947464185.1 Burkholderiales bacterium | reverse complement strand
TGGCGCGCAGGTGCCCTTCATGCGGCCGGCAGAGCTGGCCACTTCCGCCGCGGGCAAGTGGGGCGTCTGGCAGCATGCGCTGCAGGCCTGTGACGACCATTACCGCGAAGAGCCCATCGACGTCTTTCTGGACCTCGACTGCACCTCGCCCCTGCGCGAGGTGGCCGACATCGACCGCGCCATAGACCAGTTTCTGGGCAGCCCTGGCGTCGACGCCGTGTTCAGCGTCTGCGAGGCGCACAAGAACCCCTACTTCAACATGCTGGAAGTCGATGGGGGCCGGCTGCGCATCTGCAAGGCCCCCACGTCGCCCATCGTGCGGCGGCAGGATGCGCCCCAGGTGCTGGAACACGTGGCCTCCATCTACGTCCTGTCGCCTGACTACCTGCGCCGGGGCACCGGGCTGCTCAGCGGGTTCACCCAGGGTTACGACATCGGGCAGGATCGCAGTTGGGACATCGACAGCGAGTTCGACTTCGAGCTTGTCGAATACCTCATGAAGAAGCGACACGGCGGCCTGGTCTGAGGCCCCCCGAGTTCGAAGCACCGCAGGAGCAAGCAAGCACATGGATGCAAACACCAGATTCGACCTGACCGGCAAGGTCATCGTGGTCACGGGGGGCAATGGCCTGCTGGGGTCGGCTTACTGCCAGGCCTTGGCCGAACATGGCGCGCACGTCGTCGTGGCAGACCTGCCCGGCGCCCATCCGCAGCAGGCCGCGAAGGAGCTTTCCCAGCGCACGGGACGCCGGGCGCTGGGCCTGCCCTGTGACGTTGCGGTGGAGGCCGATGTGGTCGCCCTGTTCGAGCAGGCGCTGAAGGAGTTCGGACGGGTTGACGGCGTCATGAACAACGCCGCTGCCACGGGCGAACACCTCATGCGCCAAGGGGCGGTCTTTTCGCCTTTCGAGGACTACCCGCTTGCGGTGTGGGAAGCCGTGTTGCGCGTGAACCTCACCGGCGTGTTCCTGGTGGCGCGCGAGGGCGGCAAGGCCCTGCTGAAATCGGGCGGCGGCAGCATGGTCAACGTCTCCAGCACCTACGGCGTGGTGGGGCCTGACCATCGCATCTACGAAGGCATGAAGTTCGCCTCCTTTCCCGGCTACTCCGCCAGCAAGGCGGGGGTCCACGGCCTGACCCGTTGGCTGGCCACGTACTGGGGCGACAAGGGCATCCGGGTGAACACCCTGGTGCCGGGCGGCGTGGAGAACCAGCACGATCCTGAGTTCGTAAAGCGCTATGCGCAGAGAACGCCGCTGCGGCGCATGGCCCGCCGGGAGGACATGGTGGGCATGGTGGTCTACCTGATGTCGGACGCTGCCGCCTACGCCACCGGCCAGCAGTACTTCGTCGATGGCGGATGGACTGCGGTCTGACCTCCTTCCCCTCTGAACCCGAAACCTGAGCGCAAGGTACTGCCCATGAGAATCGCCCACCGGGACATCGGACCCGAGCATCCACCGCTGGTGGTGGCCGAGATCGGCATCAACCACGGCGGCAGCCTGGACGTGGCCAAGGCCATGGTCACCGCGGCGCACCGCGCCGGCTGCGAGATGGTCAAGCACCAGACCCATTTCGTCGAAGACGAGATGACCGAGGAGGCGCAGTCCATCTTCCCGCCCAACGCCGACGTGTCCATCTGGGAGGTGATGCGCCGCTGCGCGCTGTCGCCCGAGCACGAGATCGAACTCAAGCGCCACACCGAGGCGCTGGGCATGATCTACATCTCCACGCCCTTCTCGCGCGCCGCGGCGGACTTCCTGCACGACATCGGCGTGCCGGCCTTCAAGATCGGCTCGGGCGAGTGCAACCACGTGCCACTCATCCGACACATCGCGCGCTTCGGCAAACCGGTGATCATGAGCACCGGCATGCAGACCATCGACAGCCTGCGTCCCAGCGTGGCCGCGCTGGATGCCTCGGGCATCGAGTACGCGCTGCTGGAGTGCACCAACCTCTACCCCTCGCCGCCGGAGATCGTCAGCCTGCAGGGCATTCCTGAACTGCGCGCGGCGTTCCCCAAGGCCGTGATCGGGTTCTCTGACCACAGCATCGGCCCGGAGATGGCCCTGGCCTCCGTGGCGCTGGGCGCCTGCATCCTCGAGCGCCACTACACCGACACGCGCTACCGCAAAGGCCCGGACATCCCCTGTTCCATGGACCCGGCGGAACTGAAGTTCCTGATCGACCGCTCGCGGGAGATCCACACCGCGCTGCGCAACCCCAAGCAACGCACCGCCCCGGAAGAGGACGTGTACCGCTTCGCCCGTGGCTCGGTGGTGGCCGATCGAGACCTTCCCGCAGGCCATGTGCTGACCGAGGCCGATATCTGGGCGCGACGCCCTGGCTCGGGCGAGATCTCGGTGCAGCACTTTGACCGGCTGATCGGCGCTCGTACCGCGCAGCCCCTGCGCCGCAACCAGCAACTGCGCTGGTCCGATCTGCTGGGCGTGGAGCGCCTGGATGACTGAGGCCTTGCCGCCCTGGTACCAGGGCACCGGGCGCAAGCTGCTGTTCGTCACGGGCACGCGCGCTGATTACGGCAAGCTCGAACCTCTGGCCCGCGCCGCGCAGGCGGCCGGCTACGTCATCGGCTTCTTCATCACCGGCATGCACATGATGAGCCGCTATGGTGAAACCAAGCTGGAGGTCAAGCGCTTTGCCGGGGCTGACTTCTTCGAGTTCGTGAACCAGCGCGAGGGCGACCCGCAGGACTTCATCCTGGCCAAGACGGTGATGGGCTTCTCCGACTTCGTGCACGAACACCGGCCCGACCTGGTGATCGTGCATGGCGACCGCGTGGAGGCCCTGGCCGCCTCCATCGTCTGCGCCATGAAGTACATCCCGTCGGCCCACATCGAGGGTGGCGAGGTCTCGGGCACCATCGACGAAAGCATCCGCCACTGCAACACCAAGCTGTGCGCGGCCCACTTCGTGAGTTGCGAAGCGGCCCGCGCCCGCGTGCTGGCGCTGGGTGAAGACCCGCAACGCATCCACGCCATCGGCTCGCCCGAGCTGGACGCCCACGCGCGGCCCACCGGCGTCACCCTGGACGAAGTGCGCCGCTACTACGAGATTCCGTCCGCCGATTTCGGCATCGCCGTCTTCCACCCCGTGACGTCCGAGGCCGGCACCATGCAGGCCCAGGCCGAATCGCTGTTCGGCCGGCTGGAGGCCAGCGGCAAATGCTTCGTGGTGATCGCCCCGAACAACGACCCCGGCACCGAGGGCATCTTCTCGGTGCTGCAACGCCTGCCCGCCCAGCGCTTCCGCCTCATTCCCTCCATGCGGTTTTCGTACTTCTCGGAACTCATGCGCCACGCCGCGGTGATGGTGGGCAACAGCAGCGCCGGCGTGCGCGAGGCCCCCTTCCTCGGCCTGCCCAGCCTGGACGTGGGCAGCCGGCAACACCGCAGGGCCGCAGCGCCTTCCATCACCGCGGTGTCGGCCTTCGATACCGAGGCGATAGACCACTTCCTGGCCCACGCCTGGGCCCGACGCTTCGCACCCGACCACAGCTTCGGCACCGGCCACGCCGCCGAAGCCTTCGTGCAAGTGCTGGCCCAGCCCGCCTTCTGGGACCGTTCGCTGCAGAAGGCGTTTGGGGGAGGCGAGGGCGCGTGCACCACATCAGCAAAGGGAGAAAAACGATGAATGAGCAACAGATGGATGCCGACGACGCGATATCGCTGGCGGATGTGCTTCAGTTCCTGAGTGAAGCCTGGAAAACGGTGGCCGGCACGGCAGTCTTGTCAACACTGCTGGGGCTGGGGGTGGCGTTTGTCTTGCCGGAAAAGTTCGAAGCCAGCGCGCTGGTCGAGCCCGCCAAGGTGCTGGGCGGGTACATCGAAACCTCCAACGTGCTGGCGGAAAAGATGCGGTCGCCCAGCTACTACTCCACCGCAACCCTGGACACCTGCGCCTATTCCGGCAAGCGCAACGCCCGGCGGGAGTTCGTCAAGGATCTGAAGCCGCAGGTGGGCCGCCAAAGCGCCTTTGTCAGTATTGGCATGAAGGCCGCATCGCCTGAACTCGCCCGGCAGTGCCTGGCCGCAGTGCTGGAAGACGTGAAGCGCGAACAGGCCGACCAGATGGTGCAACGGATCGCCGTGGCGAAGGCAAGGCTCAAGCGCGAAGAGGAAAGGCTGGCCCTGGCCGAGCGCGTCATGAACTCGATCTCTGACCGCACCGTGGAGCAGGCCCGCAAGTCTGCGGGTGCCTCAGGAAGTGAGGTGGCGGGCTCCACCCTGGTCTTTGTGGCCACCCAGGCCAAGCAGGCTGAAATCACCGGTATCAAGAACGGCGTTGACCAACTGGCCATGGAACTAGCCGAACCTCAAACCCGGCAGGCCAACTTGCCTACGCCCATCTTCTCGCCTGATGAGAAGGCGGAGCCCAAGCGCCTGTTGATTCTGGTGGGCGCCTGCCTGGGCGGGCTGATGCTGGGCTTGTTCATCGCCCTGGGCCGCAAGGCTTATCGCGCGGCCATGCGTTCCCGGGCGGCGTGAAGCGCCCGTCCCTGTGATGAGGCGCTGTGGTTCCAGGGGCGGTTCAACGGGCTGGCCCCACACCCCGGAGAGACCAACGTGACGCTGGACATCCGCTGGAAGCAGCGCTTTGACAACTTTCAGCGTGCCCTGCGCCAGCTCACGCTCGCCATGGAGCTGAAAGCGCAGCGCCCGCTTTCAGATCTTGAACAGCAGGGTCTGATACAGGGCTTCGAGTTCACGCATGAACTGGCATGGAATGTTCTGAAGGATTACCTTGAAATGGAGGGCATCCAGGGGCTGGTGGGCTCCAGAAGCACCGCTCGAGAAGCTTTCAAACGGGGCCTGGTGCGTGACGGTGAAGTCTGGATGGACATGATCGAAAAGGGCAACCTCTCCAGCCACACCTACAACCTGGCCGTGGCGAACACGCTGGTCTTGGCCATTGCCGAACGCTACTACCCGGCGTTTCTTGAACTGCAACAGCGCTTCGCAAAGGAAGCATGAGCAGCCCCGAATTCGGCTTGCCCCCGGCCACGCTTGAAGCGATCCGCCGCATCCTGGCCGAGGTGCCCGCCGTGAAGAAGGCGGTGATCTACGGCTCGCGCGCCAAAGGCACCTACCGGCCCGGCTCCGACATCGACCTCACCCTGTTCGGTGATGGACTCGATCTGGACATCCTCGGGCGCATCGCCACCCGGCTGCACGAATCACCCATCCCCTACCAGGTGGACCTGTCGATTTTTGAACTCATCGATCACGCCGGCCTGCGTGAGCACATCCAGCGTGTGGGGCAGCCGTTTTACGAAGCCTGATGTCCAAGGCCTTGGGCTTCTCGAAGGCGGATGTCAGTGCGGTTGCCAGGGGTTGATGACTTCCAGGCCGTCGATGCGGGTGAAGTCTTCGGTGTTGCGGGTGACGAGCTTCAATTGGGCTGCCAGCGCGATGGCGGCAATCTGGGCATCCACGGCTTCGATGGGGCGGCCCATACGCTTTCGCTGCGCCATGACGAGGGCGAATTGCTCCGCTGCTCCGCTGCCAAACACAAGGCACCGGCCCGCAAAATCGTCCTCGAAGATCTGTTCAGCGGCCCGTGCCAGTGCATCGCGCCGTTTGCCGGCCGGCAACACGGCAATACCGGCCAGCACTTCGGCCTGGTTGACGGTGCTGGTGTACAAGTGGTTGGGGTTCTGCGTGGCGAACCAGCGCAGGACTTCGGGTGCTGGGGCATCGCGCATCAACTCAGACAGCACGTTGGTGTCGAGCAAGCAGCCGCCGCTCAGGCCAACGGCGCTCATGATGGCTCGAACGTGGGCAGTTCCCGCCTGCTTTGCCGGTCAGGCCATGCAAGCTCATCAGCCCCCAGCGCCTTGAAGCGTTGATTGATGCGCATGGCGAAGTCCAGGCCGCTGGAGGCGGTGCTCTCTGACGCGAGCGTGCTTTGCAGGATGTTCCTGACTTCCTGCTCCATGGACAAACCGTGGCGCGCCGCGCGCAGCCGCAGGCTGGCCTTGAGTTTGTCGTCCAGGTTGCGGATGGTGATGCTGCTCATGAGGCGCCTTGAAAAATGATTGCAATGATTGCATTGTAATCAGTCGAAGGCGGCCCCTCGCGCGCTGGGTACCGGGCAGGCATGGTGCGGCAGA
>CANHVY010000103.1 GCA_947464185.1 Burkholderiales bacterium | reverse complement strand
GAAGCGGAAGACTGCCTTGGCGTCGGCCTCCAGGCCGCTCCAGTAGGCGCGTGCGGCCTCCAGCAGCGTGAAGGTACCTTCCACGTTGGTGCGGATGAAGGCGCCGGGGCCGTGGATGCTGCGGTCCACATGGCTCTCAGCCGCAAAGTGCACGATGGCACGCGGGCGGTGCCGGGCCAGCAATTGGTCCACCAGTGCGCGGTCGCAGATGTCGCCTTGCACCAGGGTGTGGCGGGCATCGCCCTGCAACGCGGCCAGGTTCTCGGGGTTGCCCGCGTAGGTCAGCGCGTCCAGCGTCACCACGGGCTCGCCCTGTGTAGCAGGCGCTGCAAACCAGTCCAGCACGAAGTTGCTGCCGATGAAGCCGGCTCCGCCGGTGACGAGAAGGGTCATGGGTCGGTGGAAAAGTGCCAGTGGCGGCAGTCTCGCATGCCAGCAGGCCGGCAGGCTCAACGTCCCAGCAGGGCGAAGACCGCGGGCATGCGGTCGCTCAATGTCGGGGTTTCACGTCGCCATTGCGCCACGGGCGCCGTTTGGCTGAAGCCCCCCGGCAGGGTGAGCCCGATGCTGATGGACAGCCGGGTTTCGGGGCTCAGGTGGGCCAGCAGGGCCAGCAGTACCGCCTGGTTGCGGTAGGGAGTCTCGATCAGCAACTGGGTCTGGTCCGCCTTGCGTGACAAGGCCTCCAGCTCGCGGATGCGCCTGGCCCGCGCATCGGGCTCCTGCGGCAGGTAGCCGACAAAGGCGAACTGCTGGCCTTGCAGGCCGCTGGCCGCCAGGGCCAGCACCAGGGAACTGGGGCCCGGGAGGGCCTGGACCTCCAGGCCTGCGCGATGGGCCGCGTCCACCAGGCGGGCGCCGGGGTCGGCCACGCCCGGCAGCCCCGCCTCCGACAGCACGCCCAGGTCATGGCCGGCCCACGCCGGGGCCAGCAGGTCAGCCCAGGGGTCGCCCGCTGCGCGTGCCGCCGCCGGGCTGTTCGAGGGGCGTCCCTTCTGTGGGCGCGGCATCTCCGCGATGTGCAGCGCCTGCAGCGCTTGCGACAACGGGTGCACCGCGTCCACGCGCTTCAGAAACGCCCGGGTGCTGCGGGCATCTTCCACGGCCCAGTATTGAAGTCGGGCAGCGATGCGCAGCACGCCGTCGGGCAAGACTTCCCGCAAGTCACCCGCCTCGCTACCCAGGTCCAGTGCGTTGGGCATGAGGAACAGCCGGCCCCGGGTCACGGTGGGGGCCTTGGGCCCAGTGGCGGCCGACTGCGGGATCACCCGGCGCATCACCCGGCGCATCTCCCGGCCGCGTCCAGCGGGTCCAGCCCGGCAGCTCTCAGCAGGGCGCAGGTCCGGATCAGGGGCAGGCCCACCAGGGCCGTGGGGTCGTCAGAGTCGATTGCCGACAGCAGGGCCACGCCCAGTGACTCACTGCGGGCGCTGCCCGCGCAGTCGTAGGGCTCGTCCAGCCGCAGGTAGGTCTCGATCTCCACGTCCGACAGGGTTCTGAAAGTGACACTCACCGCCGCCAGGTCCACGGCCTCGAAGCCGGTGTCCTGCCGCACGACAGCCAGCGCGGTCTGGAAAACGACGCGCTGCCCGCTCATGCGCTGCAGTTGCGCCACCGCGCGGGTGTGGTCGCCGGGTTTGCCCAGGGGCTCACCTGCCAAGTCGGCCACCTGGTCCGAGCCGATCACCACGTCTTGCGGGTGGCGGGCGGCCACGGCGCGCGCCTTTTCGAGCGCCAGCCGCCGCGCCAGTGCCGCAGGCGCCTCGCCCGGCCGTGGTGTCTCGTCGACGCCGGGGGCTTCCACCTCGAAGGGCAGGCGCAGCCGGGTCAGGAGTTCGCGTCGGTAACGGGAAGTGGAACCCAGGATGAGGCGAGGGGGCGGGCTGGTCATCCCGGGATTGTCGCGCGGTGGTCCTGCCGGGGCCGTTTCCCACCTTCTACACTCGTGTGCATGAAGTCAGCCGCCTTGAATCCGCAACGCCTGGACGTGGCCAAGTTCGCGCGGGCAGGCGCCAGTTTGGCTGGCGAGGAGCCCCTGGAATCGTTCCTGCGGCTGTCCGAAGGGACCTGTGCGCCTGTCGACGAGGTGGTGGGCCTTGTGAGCTGGGGCGCCACAGGCTCGCACCGCGAGGTGCTGGGAGGGGCCCCAGAACTGCGCCTGCGTCTGCAGGCACAGACCACGATCTGGCTGAACTGTCAGCGCTGCCTGCAGCCCATGGCCGTGAACCTGCGCATTGACCGTACCTTCAGGTTTGCTCGCAGCGATGACGAGGCGGCAGAACTGGACGAAGCTTCCGAGGACGAAGACTTCCTGGCGCTGGGCCGACCGTTGGACCTGCCAAGCCTGGTCGAAGACGAACTGATCATGGCGCTGCCCATCGTGCCGCGCCATGAGGCCTGCCCTCAACCCTTGCTCCCCCCGGAGGTGCCTGGTGCAGCGCTGTCGTTGACCCCGGCTGGTGCTGAAGGCATGGGCCCCGACGAAGACGAGCAGCAGGCCTCAGACCGGCCGCACCCCTTCGCGGTGCTGGGCGCGCTGAAGCGTCAGAGGTCTTCCTGAAGCCACTGCCCCCGCGCTCCTACCGCGCTCAACCTGAGTGCGCGTGCCGCATGTCCGCCTGTTCACCTTCGCAGAGCCGCGGGGTGGTCGGTGGCGGTGGTCTTTTGGCGGAAGAGGCTAGAATCACAGGCTTTTCGTCTGGTACCCGGGGCTGTGAGCACGCGCTCCGCCTGCCAGACGCTCCAGGAGTCCTTCATGGCCGTTCAGCAGAACAAGAAGTCGCCTTCCAAGCGCGGCATGCACCGCTCGCACAATGCCCTGGGCAGCCCGGGTACTGGCGTGGAGCCCACCACGGGCGAAGTGCACCTGCGCCATCACATCAGCCCGACCGGCTTCTACCGCGGCCGCAAGGTCCTCAAGACCAAGGCCGACGCCTGATCCTGGACGGCTCGGCAACGTTGCGCCGCTTGGCGCGTCATGGCCGGACACAGGTTCTTGTCAGATGCTTCCCGCCCAAGGCGCTGCAACGCGCGCTTGGGCGTTGGTTCTTATGCGCCCGGGTGCTGTATCCATGCGCGCAGCGCCGTTGGTAACGCCCCATGACGAGCCGGCCTGAACCCCTGAGCGAGGTGCGGCTGGCGGTCGATTGCATGGGGGGCGACCATGGGCCATCGGTGACGCTGCCTGCCTGCAAGGCATTCCTGGATCGGCATCCGGATGCAAGACTGATCCTGGTGGGCACGGAAGAGGCCCTGAAGCCCGCAGCGCAGTGGCCCCGAGTCACCTGCGTGGCAGCCACCGAGGTGGTCACCATGGACGACCCCGTGGAGGTGGCGCTGCGCAGGAAGCGCGACTCCTCCATGCGGGTGGCCATCTCGCAGGTCAAGCCCACTGACGACGGCCAGCGCGCTGCCGATGCCTGCGTGTCGGCCGGCAACACCGGTGCGCTGATGGCCGTGGCCCGCTACGTGCTGAAGACCCTGGACGGCATCGACCGCCCGGCCATTGCCACCGTGATGCCGCATCGGCGGGGAGGTTTCACCACCGTGCTGGACCTGGGCGCCAATGTGGACTGCAGTGCGGAGCACCTGTTGCAATTCGCCCTCATGGGCAGCGCCCTGGTGGCAGCAGTCGAGGGTCGGGAAGACCCCTCCGTGGGCCTGTTGAACATCGGCGAAGAAGCCATCAAGGGCAGCGAGACCATCAAGGCTGCTGCCGACCTGATGCGCCAGGCGGCGGCCGAGGGCCGCATCCGCTTCCACGGCAACGTGGAGGGCAACGACATCTTCAAGGGCACTACCGACATCGTGGTGTGCGATGGTTTCGTGGGCAACGTGCTGCTCAAGACCTCCGAAGGCCTCGCCTCCATGATGGGCGAGTTCATCCGCCAGGAGTTCACCCGAAGCTGGACCGACAAGGTGGCCGCCCTGGTGGCCATGCCGGTGCTGCGCCGATTCAAGCAGCGGGTGGACCACCGCCGCTACAACGGCGCGGCACTGCTGGGCTTGCGGGGGCTGGTGTTCAAGAGCCATGGCTCTGCCGACGCCTTCTCTTTCGAGAACGCGCTGGACCGTGCCTACGATGCGGCACGCAACCGCCTGCTGGAACGCGTCGAGCGCCGCATCGCCCAGAATGTGGCGTCAGGCGCTGGTGCCGCGGTGGTTTCCCAGGGCCTGGTGGCCGACGCGGTGATGCCGGATGTCGCAGCCGGCGCTGCTCACTGAGCCCTCTCTCATGACCCCCTTGCCGCTCTACTCCCGCATCACCGGCACCGGCAGCTGCCTGCCGCCGCGGCGCCTGTCCAACGCCGACATGGTGGACCTGCTGGCCAAGCGCGGCCTGGAGACCAGCGACGAGTGGATCGTCGAGCGCACCGGCATCCGCGCCCGGCATTTCGTCGATGACGGGGTGAATGCCAGCGACCTCGCCGTGCAGGCGGCGCGCAGCGCCTTGACCGCTGCAGGGCGGCAGGCCCAGGAGATCGACCTCATCATCGTGGCCACGTCCACGCCCGACATGGTGTTTCCTTCCACCGCCGCCATCCTGCAGCACAAGCTGGGCGTGGCCGGCTGCGCGGCCTTCGATCTGCAGGCCGTGTGCTCGGGTTTTGTCTATGCCCTGACCGTGGCCGATGCCATGATCCGCGCCGGCACCGCGACCAAGGCGCTTGTCGTGGGCGCCGAGGTGTTCTCGCGCATCCTGGACTTTGACGACCGCACCACCTGCGTGCTGTTCGGCGACGGTGCCGGCGCCGTGGTCCTGGAGGCCAGCGATACCCCAGGCATCCTGGCCACCGAGCTGCACGCCGATGGCAGCCACGTGGGCATCCTGTGCGTGCCGGGCACGGTGGCGGGCGGGCAGGTGCTGGGCGACCCGTTGTTGAAGATGGATGGTCAGGCGGTGTTCAAGCTGGCGGTGGGCGTGCTGGAGAGCGTGGCCCGTTCGGTTCTTGCCAAGGCGGGCCGTACCGCGGCCGATGTCGACTGGCTGATCCCTCACCAGGCCAACATCCGCATCATGCAAAGCACCGCGCGCAAGCTCAAGCTCGACCCGGCGCGGCTGGTCGTCACCGTCGACCAGCATGGCAACACGTCGGCGGCGTCGGTGCCGTTGGCGCTGGACCATGCGGTTCGCGCCGGGCAGGTGCGCACAGGCGACACCGTCATGCTGGAAGGCGTGGGGGGTGGCTTCACCTGGGGCGCCGTGCTGCTGGACTTCTGACGGCCCTCAAGATCCGGCCGACAGACACCCGAGAGACACCCGAGAGACACGTGACAGACACCCCTCTGATAAACGCAAGAGATGCTCGCATGAAGCCTTTCGCCTTCGTCTTCCCTGGCCAGGGGTCCCAGTCCGTCGGGATGCTCGACGCCTGGGGCGACCACCCGGCCGTTCGCAACACGCTGCTGGAGGCCTCCGCGGCACTGGGCGAAGACATCACCCGACTGATCCACGAGGGGCCGAAGGAGGCGCTGGAGCTCACCACCAACACCCAGCCCGTGATGCTCACCGCAGCCATTGCCTGCTACCGTGCCTGGCGACACGAGGGCGGCGACGAGCCGGCTGCCGTGGCGGGTCACTCGCTCGGCGAGTACAGCGCCCTGGTGGCCGCGGGCGCGCTGAGCCTGGACCAGGCGCTGCCGCTGGTGCGCTTTCGCGCCCAGGCCATGCAGGAAGCCGTGCCCGTGGGGGTGGGGGCGATGGCAGCGATCCTGGGCCTGGAGGCGGCCGCCGTGCGCGAGGGCTGTGCCCAGGCTGCCGCCGCCACAGGGCAGGCGGTGGAAGCGGCCAACTTCAACGATCCCAGGCAGACGGTCATTGCCGGCACCAAGGCGGGTGTGGACAAGGCCTGTGAACTGCTCAAGGCCGCGGGTGCCAAGCGCGCCTTGCCGCTGGCCGTGTCGGCGCCGTTCCACTCTTCGCTGATGAAGCCTGCGGCCGAGCGACTGCGCGAAAAACTCGCCTCCGTGACCCTGATCGCGCCGCGCATTCCGGTGGTCAACAACATCGATGCTGTGGTGCAGGCCGACCCCGAGGCCCTGCGCGATGCCTTGTACCGTCAGGCCTTCGGCCCCGTCCGCTGGGTGGAGGTGGTGCAGGCCCTGCGAGCGCGCGGGCTGACCCATGTGCTGGAATGCGGGCCGGGCAAGGTGCTGTCCGGTCTGGTCAAGCGCGTCGATGCCGACGCCGTGAGCATGACCCTGTTCGACCCGGCCACCCTGGCCGAAGCCCGGGAGTTGCTGGCATGAGTGCAGACCTGACGTCGCAAGCCCAGACGGCCCTGGTCACCGGGGCCAGCCGAGGCATCGGCCGGGCCATTGCGATGACGCTGGCTAAGCACGGCTTCCGGGTGGTGGGCACGGCCACCTCGCAGGCCGGCGCCGAGGCCATCACCGAGGCCCTCGCCCCGCTCGGCGGCCGAGGGCTGGTGCTCAACGTGAACG
>CANHVY010000102.1 GCA_947464185.1 Burkholderiales bacterium | reverse complement strand
TGGCCTGCTCGCACTCGCGCTTGCTCATGGAGTCACAGCCGGCAAGCCCCCCGGCCAGGAGTGCACAAACCACCAGGAAGCTTCGCCTCATCACCATCCTCTGCTCACAAAAACTGTTCTCAAGACCTGTGTCGACCGCCGCCTTGGCCCTGGCGGGTCAGGCGGTGAACCCGAACCGTCCTTCGCACACCATCGCGCTCAAGGGTTGGCGGGCGTTCGGGGCTTCGCGGGCTTGCAGGGCTTCGTCCAGCACCGCCTTGTCGCCCTGTTCGCCCACGGCCACCACGCAGTGCAGGGCGAAAGTGTCGGGCACGCCAAGCGCCTTGCGCAGGGCGTCCTTGTCGACGCCGCCCATGGCGTGGGTGCGCCACCCCGTCTTGTGGGCCTGCAGGGCCAGGCTCATCCAGGCGGCACCGGTGTCGAAGGCATGCACGGGCAGGGGTTTGGCTTCGGTGCCGCCCGGCGCTGTTGCCACCGTGGCCGAGATCACCGCGATCAGGGCCGAGGCCCGGTGGGCCCAGGCGCGGTTGGTGGGCGCCAGGGTCTGGCAGATGGCGTCGAAGTCCGCGCTGCCGGCCAGGCCGTAGACAAAGCGCCAGGGCTGGGTGTTGGAGGTGGACGGCGCCCAGCGTGCGGCCTCGAACAGGCTCATCAGTTCGGCCCGGCTCATGGCCTTGCCCGTGAACGAGCGCGGTGACCAGCGCTGGATGAAATCGGCGTCGACGGGGAATTCGGTAGTTCGGGAGGACATGGTGCGTGGCCGGGTGAATCGGCAAGTGGCGGTAACGCATTGGATTGTCGTGGCTGCCGCCCGGCTTGCGGGCCTGCCCGACCTGTCTTCCTGACGGGCCTGCCCCGATCCGGCCACGCATACACTGCCGTCGAACCCCGAAGACCTGCCTGCAAGGATCCCCCTTGGACCTCCACGTTCCCATCACCCTGGCCGACGAGCTGTCGGACGACGTCATCGCTTCCACCGGCTTGCTGGACCTGTCCAGCGGCGAGATTCGACGCATCGAGTACGAAGACTATGACGTGGCTGCGCGTGGCGTGCCGGTGCACCTGCCGGACTACGAGTTCACCTGCGGCACGCTGAGCAACCGCGGGCGTGACCTGGAGTTCCAGGTGCAGGTCAACCGGGCCACCGGGCAGTACGCGGTGAGTGCCGACGAGCTGCTGGAGATCAAGAAGCGCGCCGCGGCGCTCTTTGCAGCGCCGCCCAAGGGCTGAACCCCGCCCGGTCCATGCTCACCCTGCCGGCTTTTCACGCACCGGCGCGCTTCGACGATGCCGACGCCGCGCTGGCGCGCGTGATCGAGATCTACCAGGCCGGCACGGCCCACCTGCGGCAGTGGCTGCAGCGCTTCGTAGCCGGTGAGGCGCTTCCGGGCCGCGTACGGGCCTTCTACCCGGTGGTGCGCGTGCGCACGCAGACGGTGATGCGCGCCGATGCACGCACCGCCTATGGCTTCGTGGCCGGGCCGGGCGTGTTCGAAACCACGCTCACCCGACCGGACCTCTTTGCCGACTACCTGCGCGAACAGTTCCGGCTGCTGCTCACTCACCACGGTGCGGCGCTGGAGGTGGGCACCAGCGCGCAAGCGATACCGGTGCATTTCAGCCTGGGCGAGGGTGACCACCTGGAGGGCGAACTCGGAGCGCAGCGGCGCCAACAGTTGCGAGACCTCTTCGACCTGCCGGACCTGGCGGCCATGGACGATGGCATCGCCAACGGCACGCACGAGAGCGCGCCGGGCGACGCCCAGCCCCTGTCGCTGTTCACGGCGCCGCGGGTGGACTACTCCTTGCACCGGCTGCGCCACTACACCGGCACCGCTCCCGAGCACTTCCAGCACTTCGTGCTGTTCACCAATTACCAGTTCTACATCGACGAGTTCGTCAAGCTCGGGCGCTCACTGATGGACGAGGCGCCGGGGCCTGGAGAGGATGTCGACGGGTTTCAAGATGCCGGGTTTGTCGCCTTCGTGGAACCTGGGAACGTCGTGACGCACCGCCGTGGTGCAAGCGGCGCGGCCGCCGCACCGCAAGGCACGCCCCCGCCGCGCCTGCCGCAGATGCCGGCCTACCACCTGGTGCGCCCGGATGGGCTGGGCGTGACCATGGTCAACATCGGCGTGGGCCCGGCCAACGCCAAGACCATCACCGACCACATCGCCGTGCTGCGTCCGCACGCCTGGATCATGCTGGGGCACTGCGCCGGCCTGCGCAACACCCAGCAGCTCGGCGACTACGTGCTGGCCCATGGCTATGTGCGCGAAGACCACGTGCTGGACGAGGAGCTGCCGCCCTGGGTGCCGATT
Organism: Burkholderiales bacterium; assembly: GCA_947464185.1. Classification (GTDB taxonomy): domain Bacteria; phylum Pseudomonadota; class Gammaproteobacteria; order Burkholderiales; family Burkholderiaceae_C; genus Rubrivivax. The sequence continues at coordinate 4,594 of CANHVY010000102.1, read as the reverse complement.
CCCGCGCTGGCCGAGATCCAGGTGGCACTGGAGCGGGCAGTGGCCGAGGTGACGCAACTGTCGGGCTTCGAGCTCAAGCGGGTGCTGCGCACGGGCACCGTGGCCTCCACCGACAACCGCAACTGGGAGCTGTTGCCGCACCCAGGCCCGGAGCGCCGCTTCAGCCAGAGCCGCGCCGTGGCGCTGGACATGGAAAGCGCCACCATCGCGGCCAACGGCTTTCGCTTCCGCGTGCCCTACGGCACCCTGCTGTGCGTGAGCGACAAGCCGCTGCACGGTGAGATCAAGCTGCCGGGCATGGCCAACAGCTTCTATCGCGAGCGGGTGGACCAGCACCTGCGCATCGGCCTGCGCACCGTGGCCCTGCTGCGCCGCCAGGGCCTGGAGCAACTGCACAGCCGCAAGCTGCGCAGCTTTGCCGAGGTGGCGTTCCGGTGAGGGCCAGGGGGCCATCTGCGCCCCCCGCCCGGTCACATTCGGTCGATCGGCGTGTCCGTAGGCGCTGGGGCGCCTTGCGCATCTGACATCGCGAAGCGATCGCCACACCGGATGTAGAAGCTCGCGCCGAAGCGCGCCACCGGGGAGTAGTCGCGCAGGTTCACCCGCCAGGCTTCGGTATCGATGAGGCCTGGGCGCGCTGCCATCCACTTGATTGCGCCAAAGAACACGTAGCGGCTTGGCGTCTGCATCGTCTCGTGCAGGATGCACTCGAAGGCCACGGGCGCCTGGGCGATGCGCGGTGGGCGCACGGTGTGCGAGGCCACGGGAGTGAGCCCCACGGCGGTGAGTTCACTCACGTCGGACGGGAAGGCGTGCCCGCAATCGTGCATCTGCTGCGCCATCGCCTCGTCCGGCAGGTGCACCACGAACTCACCGGACTTCAGAATGTTGTCCGCCGTGTCCTTGAGCCGGCCGTCCTTGAGGCGGTTGACGCTGATCATCACCAGCGGCGGGTCTTCGCCCACCATGTTGAACATGGAAAACGGGGCGGCGTTGACCACCCCGTTGGCGCCCAGGGTGGTCACCAGGGCAATGGGTCTGGGCACGATCAGGCTGGCCATCAGCTTGTAGCGCTGATAGGCCGTGATCGCATGGAAGTCGACTTCAGTCAGACGGCAACCTCCACCTTCGCCTTTTTGGCCACCGCCGTCCAGGTGTCGATCTGTGATCGCACGACCTTGACGAACTCGTCACCCACCACCGGCGTGCGCCGCGGCAGGGTTTGCAACTCCTCCAGCCGTGCCGCCACATCGGGCTTGCGCAGGATATCGGGTATCAGGGCGGTCAGGCGCTGCACGATGGGTGCGGGCAGGTTCTTCGGTGCCGACAGGCCCAGCCACTGCGAGCCTGTCATCGAAGGGAAGCCCGCTTCCGCGAAGGTGGGGATGCTGCCCAGCGCCGGCAGGCGGGCCGGGGTGGAGATGGCCAGGGCGCGCAGCGAGCCCGCCTTCAGTTGGGCCACGTTGGTGGTCACGGGGTCGAACAGGCCGTCAATCTGTCCGCTGAGCAGGTCTTGCATGGCCGGCGCGCTGCCCTGGTAGGGCACGTGGTCATGTTCGGGCGCCTGGCCTTCAAGCTTGAGCATCTCACCGAACAGGTGGTTGGCCGAACCGATGCCCGAGGTGCCGTAGCGCACCGGCTTGGTCTTGGCCGCGGCCACGTACTGCCCCAGGGTCTGGAAGGGCGACTGCGCGCGCACCAGCAGCACCATGGGTGCTTCCACCAGCATGGCCATGTGGGTGAAGTCGGCCACCGGGTCGAAGGGCATGGTGGCCCGGGTGGCCGTCGCGTAGATGTGCACCGAGGCGTGGCTGACCAGCAGCGTGTAGCCGTCTGCAGCCTGCTTGGACACATAGTCAGTCCCGATGAGGCCGCCCGCGCCGGGGCGGTTTTCCACCACCACGGTCTGGCCCAGCGCCTGCGACAGGTGCGGGGCCATGAGGCGCGAGACGGTGTCCACCAGGCCGCCCGGGGGGAACTGGGCGATGAGGCGTACGGGGCCGCGCGTGGGCCAGGCGGCTGACTGGGCGCCAACCCAGGCGGGGCTGGACAGTGCTGCGGCTCCGGCCGCTCCGGCCGCAAGAACTTGACGACGCTTCATCTTGACTCCTTGAACGCCCCGCCGTGAGGAGGAGCCGATGGTGGGAATGGGGTGACCTGGAAGGGGCCCAGGGGAGTTCTGCACAAAATGTGCCAAGCTGGAACGCGACTTGCTGCCCTTGGCGGGAGCCGCTCACCGCACTGCCTTGATGCCCTCGGAGCCCCTCTTTGGGGCGCCGCAGCCCGCCGGGCGCTGCGCCGGCCCCACACCAGTCCAGCAGGAACCGCCCATGACACCCCACTCGCCGGTCTACCCAGGCGTCTTGCCAGACCACGGCCGCTTTCCCTATCAGGCCATCACGCGCCGGCCCCAGCACCCCTGGCCGGGGGGTGCGCGGCTGGCGGTGTACCTCGCCGTGAACCACGAGCACTTCGCTTTCGGTCAGGGCATGGGGGCGATGATCGGCCCGGCTTCTCCGCAACCCGACGTGCTGAATTACAGCTGGCGCGAGTACGGCAACCGGGTGGGGGCTTGGCGATGCCTGGAGCTGCTTGACGAGATGGAGATGCCGGCCGCGGCCCTGATCAACACGGCCCTGTATGACCATTGCCCCGAACTCGTGCAGGCCTGCGTGGACCGGGGCGACGAACTCGTCGGCCATGGCCACACCAACGCCGAGCGTCAGGGTGGCTGGAACGAAGATGAAGAACGCGGCCTGCTGGAACGCTGCCGCAGCCTGATGCAGGCCCGCAGTGGGCGCACGCCGTCGGGCTGGCTCTCACCCTGGATCAGCGAGAGCCTGCTCACCCCCGACCTGCTGGCCGAGACCGGCTACGCCTACACGCTGAACTGGTGCCACGACGACCAACCCGTGCCCATGCGCACGCGCAGTGGCCGCACGCTGTGGTCCGTGCCCTATCCCCAGGAACTCAATGACATCCCGATGATCATGGCGCGCCAGATGGACGCCAAGGACTTCGCGCAGATGGTCATCGACCAGTTCGACGAGATGCTGGAGCAGTCGCGCCGCCAGCCCCTGGTCATGGGCATCGCGCTGCACCCGTACATCGTGGGCCAGCCCTACCGGCTGCGGCATCTGCGCCGGGCGCTGCAGCACATCCAGCGTGAGCGAGAGTCGGCTGCGGGCCGCGTGTGGCTGACCACCCCGGGCGCGGTGTGCGCGCACGTGAGCGCCGCCGACGCGGCGGGCGCGACATGAGCGCGCCGCCGCTGCGCGTGGGCCTCATCGGCCTGGGCACCATGGGCAGCATCATGGCGCGCACGCTGCTCGCCCAGGGCCACGAGGTCTGGGGCCATGATCCGGTGGCGCGGCTGCGCCAGCGATGGGCGCGGGCCGGCGTGCACACGCCGGGCTCCAACGCCGAGGTGGCGGGCCAGGCGCAGGTGCTGATCCTGTCCCTGCCCAGTGCAGACGCCCTGCGTTCGGTGGTGCAGGAATGTGCGCTGGTCGCGCCCGCCCAGCGGGGGCAGATCGTGATGGAAACCAGCACCCTGCCGCTGGCTGACAAGCTCTGGGCCGTCCGCGAACTCAGGCGGCAAGGCCGGGTGATGCTGGACGCCCCCATCAGCGGCACGGCCACCCCCAGCCCCGAGACCACCTGGATCATGTACCTCAGCGGCCCCGTGGCGGCCTGCAGGCAGGCCGCGAGGCTGGCCCGGGCCTTCACGCTGAGCGCTCCAAGGGTGGGGCCCCTGGGCAGCGGCATCAAACTCAAGATCGCGGCCAATCACCTGGTGGCCGTGTACAACGTGGCCTGCGCGGAGATGGTCGCGCTGTGTCAGGCCATGGGCCTGGACCCCCAGGTCGCCCTGCTGCACATGGGTTCCAGCCCCTACATCGGCACCGGTCTGATGCGCCTGCGCATGCCCATGATGATCCAGCGCGAGTACCTGCCCGCGACCATGAAGATGGAGCTTTGGCAGAAGGACATGCAGGTCATCGGCGACATGGCGCGAGCGGCCCGATGCCCCACGCCGCTGCTCAATGCCTGTTCTGCGGTCTACACCGCGGCCATGGCGCAAGGCCTGACAGAACACGACACCGCTGCGGTGGCCGAAGTGCTGGCCCCGGCGTCCCTCGCCGCGCCGTCTGGCGTCCGCCGTCCGGGCAGGGCCGCACTTCCGCGCAGCGCGTAGCCACAACGGGTACTGCCGAAAGGGCAGTTGCCTGCAGGCGCAGCGCGGCGATTCAGCCCCGGGCCTGCAAGGCGCCCCAGACCCGCTCGCTCGTCAGCGGCATCTGCAGGGCCTGTGCCACCTCGCGCGGCACGCCGGCGCTGACCAGCGCGTCCAGCACCGCGTTCACCACGGCGGGCGTGGCGCCGATGGTGCCGAGCTCGCCCACGCCCTTGGCGCCCAGCAGGTTGGTCTTGCAGGGCACGCTGGTGTCGAACAAGGTCTTGAAGGCGAGGAAGCCGTCGGCATGCGGCATGGCGTAGTCCATGAAGCTGGCGGTCAGCAGCTGGCCCGAGTCGTCGTAGACGATGCGCTCGCACAGCGCCTGGCCGATGCCTTGCACGGCACCGCCTTCCA
>CANHVY010000101.1 GCA_947464185.1 Burkholderiales bacterium | reverse complement strand
GCCGCAGCGAGGTGGAGAAGTCCCTGGCCGACCGGCGGCCGTCGCGCCTGCGCGATCAGGGCCCCAGGCGCGTGCTGGTGCTGACGTCTGCACTGGTGATGGCAGCGCTGGTGTTCACGATCTTCATCACCCAGAACAAGCTGAGAACCTATTCCGAAGCGGTGTTGATGGTCCTCGGTCTGGTGCTGTGCTTCCAACTGCGCAAAGCGGTGCGGCTGGTCTCGGATGCCCCCGATGAAGTGCTGGCCGAGCAGCAGGCCGGCCGACGCGATGCGGCTTGGGTGCAGGAAGAGGTGCGCAAGCGCTACAGCGCCATGAACCGGCCCGACGTGGCAGACGGGGTCAAGTCCTTCAAGGGTCAGATGGAACTGCTGAACCCTGCCCTGGTCAAGGGCAGCTTCGAGCAGCAGGTCGACGTGATGCGCAACATGATCATGACGGTGCCTGGAGGGCTGGTGGGCCCCATCGTCGGGGCGCGTCTGCAGAACGCGCTGATCGCGCCGCTGAAGGCACCCATCGTGGCGGGCCTGGAGGCAGTGATCGATGTTCAATCTCGTGCTGCACCCGCGAAGCCCGACGTTCGGACGCCGCGACAGTTCACCATCGCCCCGAACGCCCGTGCCACTGAGGTGGGTGCGGTAGACAAGGCGGGCGAACAAACCAGCTTCTCCACCTTTGGCAAGACGGTGGTGGTGCACGCCAACGGCTTCGAGGTCGAGAGCGTCCTGCCCGGTGGTGACCGCGTGAAGTTCAGCAGCACCAGCATGGCCAGCCCCCAGGTGGCCAACCTCGCCGCCAAGCTCTTTGCCCTCAAGCCGGAGCTCACCGTGGCCCAGGTGCGGCAGGCCATCGTTGACACCTCCGAGCGCAAGGGCCGGGTGAACCTCGTCCACCCCTGTCTGGCGGCGCAGAAGCTCGGTCTGCGGCTCTGATGCCTTCGGACAGTCTGGGCAGTGGGGTCTCAGGCCGACACGCCGACGGCGGCGAAGTGCACCACCCATTCCCGGGTGGGATCCACGCCCACCAGGGCTGACGCTTCGTCGTCGTAGAAGGCGCCCACGCCGCACACGCCCAGCCCGAGAGCCGCGCCGGCCAGGTACAGCCGTTCGCCCACCATCCCGGCTTCGATGAAGCCGTGACGCCAGGCGCGCGCCGGACCCAGCGGGTCGGCGAGCAGGGTGGCGCGGTCCAGGGACAACACGAAGACGAGAGCGGCGTTGCCGATGACGTCCTGATCAAGCGCCGCAGCCCGGGCCAGCGGGCGCAGGCCGTCACCGTGCTCCACGCGCTGCTGAAGCTGGCGCGTGCCCGGGTCCAGGCGCCACGCGCTGGGCGGTCTGTCCTGCGCTGACATCGTCAGCACGTCGATGCGCACTGCCGTGGACAGCTGCGGTGGCGGGTCGGTCATGGCCTGCAACAGCGCGGCCAGGTCAGATTCGGTCACCGCAGTGGTGGCAAAGCGCCGCACCGAGCGCCGTGAGGCGATCAGACTCAACACGCTCAGGGCCGCAGCGTCGGCTCTCGCGGGGACCATGACCCGCACGGCTGCCGCCGGTGGCGCTGACCGGACGTCGCTGGTGTCAGTGCGGCGCTGCAGCGAGGTGGCCCGGTGAAAGGCCTGGGTGAGGTCGATGGCGGTGCGGGGTGCGGTGTCGGCGCCCATGACGCGCCCAGGCTGCTCCCACGGCGCCGGAACCCAGCCCGCAGCGCTGGGCCCGAAGCCGCTGGCACGGGTTGACGGCGGCGCGCTGGCGCCCCCCTGGTCGGCGACTGCAGTCGTGTCATGGGACTGGTCTGCCCTGGGCCGGATTGCCAACACGGCCAGCACGGCCTCTGCCTGGCCGTCGAGTCCCAGGTAGGCCGTCACGGCGTCGTCATCGAACCGCGCCACGGGCTTGGCCTCCATCCCGTTGGCCTGCGCCACCACCCGCAGGTTTTCCAGCGCGTGGCCGAGGTCGGCCGTGACGTAGCGGTAGGTGCGGTCGCCGTACTTGTGGCCGCTGCGGGCGAAGATCGCGCTCGCCAGCACCACCGCCACGCAACCGGGCGGCAGGTCTGCGGCGGCATGCAGGCTTGCGTGCAGGCTGGCGGGCAAGGTAGCTTGCTGGGTGGTCGATGGAGTGACAGACGCAGCGGCAGGCGCCCGTGCGTCTGCGGCCTGCAGCCGCTCCAGTGCGTGGCCTTGCGCGTCATAGTGCCAGAGCCCGGCAGGCACGCCTGGCAGGTCGACCACCTGCACGTAGAGCTCGGTGGCGAAGAGCGCGCCAGAGGAGGGCGAGGTCCGGAAGTCGATGCCCCCGCTGCGCGCGCTCACCCCAGCGGTGTGCCACAGCCAGATGCCCAGTGGGCTGCCCGCTGCAGCGCCCGCCAGTGGCGTGGAGGGCGGTGGCCCCAGCGACAGCCGTGACGCCTGCGGGTAGCGCTTGAAGGGTGCCGGCGCCAGCGCCCACTGCGGGCTCGCGGCGCGGCGCAGCACGCCAGTGCGGGTGTGCGAGGTCCAGCCGTGCAGTTGCTCGACGAGCGCCCAGGCCTGCTGCGCGGCCTGCAAAGAGCCTGCCGCGGACCCTGCCGCCACACCTGGCGCCGTGGCTGCGGCGGGTCCGGTCGCCGTGGGAAGCACGATCTCGGTGCGGCCGTGGCGCAGCCCGAGCAGGTAGCCCGCCCCGGCCGCCGCGGCGAACCCGCCCAGAAGACCCAGCAGGCGCATCGCGGCGCGTCTGCCGACAGTCGGTGGGTTCGGTCCCTGCCCCGAGGCGCGGGCCGCCCGGGGCACAGGCCCCGGGTCTCCCACGCCGGTCGCAGGGCCCTGGCTGTCCACTGGCAGCTGGCGCGCACCGCCAGTCAGGGCTCGGCGCAAGACGTGCCAGACCACACGGAAGTTGAAGCACAGGTGCACGACCAGCAGTGCCACGGTGACGTAGCCGAACAGGTAGTGCCAGTCGACATTGGCAGCTGCTGGTTCGCCACCCAGAAGATGCCCAGCCCGGCGGTGCCGAGCACGTAGGCCAGCAGCAGCACGCTGAAAGCCACGTTCAGCACGGTGCGGGAGGGCAGGCGACCGCGCCACGCTGCCCAGCCCAGTGCCACGAGCGCCACCGCCAGCGGCGCGGTCACCCACAGCAACTTGTCCATGCGGGCCAGGCTTCTGTCAGTCCAGCGGTCTGTCAGGCGAACAGCAGGCGGTGAAGCACGGGCGGTGTCCGCCGCTCCACTGCCGCCTCCACCGCGTCGGCCCAGGTGAGCAGCCGGTGCTCTTCCCAGGGGCGGCCCATGAGTTGCAGCCCCACCGGCAGGCCGTCGCCATCGTGGCCGCAGGGCACGCTGAGCGCAGGGTGGCCCGTCAGGTTGGCGAGGAAGGCGAAGCGCATGAGGGCGCTCGTGAGGGTGATGTCGCTTTCGCCATGCGGCATCACGTCCGGCCGGATCAGCGGGGCGGTGCAGGCGGTCGTCGGGGTGATGAGGGCGTCCACCTGCTGGAACAAGCGCTCCAGGTGGGCGGTCATGCGCGTGCGTGCCTGCTGGGCGCGGACGTAGTCGGTTCCGGTCAGCATGCGTGCAAGCGCCAGGTTCAGCCGCGTGCCCCGGCCGAAGGCTTGACGCTGGGGCTCCAGGTAGGGGCCGAGCCCAGTGGCCATTTCGCAGAGGATGGTCACGGCATGCGCGATCCGGCACAGCTCCAGGTCGGGCACCTCCACCTCCACGAGGGTGGCGCCGCGCGCCTGCAGCCCCCCAGCGCCTGCCGCACGGCCGCCACCACCCCGGGCTGGGCGTCTTCCAGCCAGGGCGTGAAGATACCCAGTCGAACGCCGCGCAGGTCGGCTTCGGCGCTGTGGTCCATGCGTGGCGTGGGCTGGTGCAGGGTGCGCGGGTCGAGTGCGTCGGGCCCGGCCATGACAGCGTAGGCCAGAGCCAGGTCGGCCACGCTGGCGGCCAGCGGGCCCACATGGCCCACGCTCCAGCACAGCGGGTAGGCGCCGGCCTCGCTGATGCGGGAGAACGTGGCCTTCAGCCCGACCACCCCGCACAGGCTGGCCGGGATGCGGATGGACCCGCCGCCGTCGGCTCCCACTGCCACCGGGCACAGCCCCGCAGCCACCGCGGCGGCCGAGCCGCTGGAGGACCCGCCCGTGTAGCGCCGCGGGTCCCAGGGGTTGCGCGGCGTGCCGTGATGCGGGTTGAAGCCGGAGGTGTCGATGCCGATCTCGTGCATGTTGGTCTTGCCGACGATCAGCGCGCCCTGCGAGCGCAGCCGCGCCACGACGGTGGCGTCGGTGGTCGCAGGCTCGCGCAGGAACCGAGTGCCCGCGGTGGTGGCGTGGCCGGCGACATCCAGCTCCTCCTTCACCGCGACGGGCACGCCGTCAAAAGGGCCGATTGGCGTACCGGCCTGCCAGCGCGCCGTGGCCGCCCGTGCCTGGGCGATCACATCATCACGTCGCCAGGCCACGATGGCGCGCTGCTCTGCTGCGTCGGTCTCTAGCAGGCCCAGCAGCCGTTCCGTCACCTGTAACGGGGTGCTGCGGCCCTCGGCATACGCAGCGGCGAAGTCCGCCACCGTCTCGCCACGAAAGCCCGGAGCCCGAGAAGGCTGGGCGAGGGCGGCCAGGTCTGGCGGCGCCATGGGGTGGGCAGGTGCCGAGCTCTGCCTTGGCAGCGCGGGCAACACGCTCGGTGCCTCGGTGAGGTGGACGCGCCGGAAGGCCGCCACCCCGGTGTCGCGCAAGAGCCCGGGCGCCAGCAGCGCACGCGTCGGGGTCCATTCCAGCAGCCCGACGGCGGCTGCGAGGCTGGCGCCGGTCAGGCGGGGTGTCTTGGTGGTCTTCAGGTCGTAAGGCATGGTCCGGTTCCCGAGGTGGATGCTGCTGAGGGTTCTGCGCTCAGGCGGCAAAGGGGTGCCTATGGGCTACAGCAGGCGCCCGTGCCAGTGCAGCGACAGACCCGCCCCGGCCACCAGCAGGCCCGCGGCCAGCAGGCACAGCAGGGCAGTCAGCTCGGTTTCGCGGGTTTGCAGCTGCGCCTTGGAGCCCAGGTCCTGGTAGACCGCGTGCAGCGCCTGCGCGGTGCTGGCGCTGTGGTACTCCCCGCCCGTCACGCGGGCCACCTCGCGCAGCGCAGCTTCATCGAGCTGCAGATAGAACGCCATGCCCTCGCCCGCGGCCAGGTGCCCGTCGGGCGTGCCAAGTCCGATCACATGGACCCGCACCCCGCGCTCGGCGGCCATCTGGGCGGCCTTGAGCGTGTCCACCCCCGTGGTTCGGCGGCCATCACTCAGCAGGATGATGACTGCGGGCTTGTAGCTGCCCGGCGCCACGGGGGTGAAGGCTGCAGGGGGCGCCTTGCCCTGCCGCTCCGGGCTCAGGGGCCGGCGGTCCGGGCCGAAGGTCAGAGTGGCCAGGTCGATGCCGTGCTCTGGAAACAGCTCAGCCAGGCTCACCACGATGGCGCTGCCGATGGCGGTGCCGCGCTGCATCTGGATGCCGTCGATCGCCTTGAGCAGGGCAGGGCGGTCACGGGTGGCCTGCTGCGCCACCTGGGCTGTGCCGGCGAAGGTGACGATCCCCACGTCAATGTCGCGCGGCAGGTCCTGCAGAAAGCCCTTGGCCGCTTCCTGAGCGGCCGCCATGCGCGAGGGCTGAACGTCGTTCACCCGCATGCTGAGCGACACGTCCAGCGCGAGCAGGATGGTGGACTTTGTGCCCGGCAGCATCACCCGTCCCACAGGGCGGCTGAAGGCGAACAGCAGCAGCGCCAGCGCAAGCAGGAAGAGCGCTGGCGGGACATGTCGCCGCCAGGAGCCGCCTTGCGCCTGGCGGGCCACCTCCAAGCTGCTCAGGCGCACCGGCACCCGTACGCGCCGCCCCAGAAGCAACAGGTACGCCGCCACCAGCAAGGGCAGGGCGAGCATCCACCACAGGTGTTGGGGCCACAGCAGGCTCATGAGGGCAGGCGCCTCTCCATCAGGCCCCGCGCGCGGGGCCGTTGGTGCTTTCACGCCCCAATGATGCCGGGGCCGCCCGCAGATTCTCGATGCAATCCTGGTCCGCCGCGACAATGCGGACATGACCCTCTGGACCTACCGACGTCCGTTCACCTACCGAGGTGAGGCCTACACCGCGCTCATCGAGACGGGAATCAAGAGCTGGCGCAGCCGATTGATGCGCGGGGCGCAGGAGCTGACGCGCGACGAGACCGCCGTGATCGGTGCCTCCTTGGACTATCGAAATCACCGGTTGCGGTATGAGTTACCTGACGGAGCGCAGCTGGAGGTGGAAACCGGTTACACCAGCTGGTGGAACACGGGCATTGCGGTGCGCGTCAATGGCGTGCTGGTCCATGAGAGCCACCCGGGCCGCACCATCATGTCGCCGATGCTCAAGGGCCAGTTCCCCATGGATGGGAAGCGTGAGCACCAGATGCAGGAGCAGCAGCAGAGGGATGCCGCTCAGTGGGCCCGCAACAAGCCTTCGCTCATGGTCGACATCGCCCTGGGCCTGCTGTTCTTCGTCGTGAGCAAGGTCACGGGCAACCTCACCACCGCGGCCCTGGTGGGGGCGGGCGTCGGGCTGGCGGTGGTGGTGCTGCAGCGCTTCGTCAAGGCCGATCTGCTGGGCGGCTTGGCGATGTTCGGGGTGTTCACCCTGCTGCTGTCAGCCGGGTTCTCGCTGTGGTTTCAGGACGAGCGGATGGTGCAGCTCAAGGGCAGCATCCTGGGGGTGTTGATCGCCAGCCTGATACTGGCAGACGCGTTGCTGAACCGTGGGCGCTACTTCGGCGCTCGGCTGGCGCGCTACCTCATCGGCATGCCGGTGGACGCGCGCCGCCTGGCGCTGGGTATGGCCTTGCTCGGGCTGACGATGGCCGGGCTGAACCTGCTGGCCACGCACTGGCTGAGCAAGGACGCCTGGCTGTTCTACACCACGTTCGTGGACGCGCCCCTGGCCATGGTGCTGGGCTTTGGCGT
>CANHVY010000100.1 GCA_947464185.1 Burkholderiales bacterium | reverse complement strand
GCCCGGCCCATGAGGAACTCCATGGACAGGTAGTGAACGCGGCGGCGGTCTCCGCGCCGGGCGTCCGCGGCCTGGGTGAGGGCCCAGCGGTCGGCCAGAACGGTGCGCGCGGCGGCTGCGGCCGCACTGGAGCGGGCGCTGGCGCTGGTGGCGTCGCTGCGCTGGGACAGTTCGCGCTTCCAGGTGCGCACGAACTCGGCGCGTTCGGCAGCGGTCATGCCACCGCCGGAAGCCTGCGCCGCAGGCGTGGTGGCGGTCTTTCGCGGGCGTGCCGGCACGTCAGGCGTTGTCACGGCAGCACCCTTCTTGCTCAGGCTGCGGGGAGGAGAGGTCTTCATCCGGATTCCTTGTGGCAATTTCTTGGAGCGATGCCTTGGTGCGATGCCTTGCGACGCAGGGGGGCAGTATCGCGACTGTCGACGGGCCCGCTCTGCGCACCGCAACCCATACGTTGACGGTACCCAGGACCAGAGCAAGGAGCGTGCTCAGTTTGACGGGAAGGCGGGACGGGGGTGCCGCAACGACCGCCGGGACAAGAATGACAGTCCATCAAGTCAGGTGTTCTTGTCCTCCGTCCTCAGGGTTCACGACGGCTTGACCGAGCTTCGACCCCGCCCTGATCATCGGCTTCTCCAGTCTTGCAGGGGCGGCCGACATGAACCACGCGCAGCAGCAGCACATCGCCGATGTGGTTCGGCTGGCGACGCACGGGCTGCAGTCCCTGCAGACGCCGCATGAGCAATTGATCCGCGAATCCTGGCTGCGCTGCGTCACGGAGCACCGGCTGGACCCCACGCGCATGCAGGAGGCCATCATCCTGCCGCAGACACGCCTGCGCGAGCACCAGGACCAGATGGAGGCCTTTCTGCACATCGCGCGGCACGGGCTGGAATCGCTCTACACCAAGGTGGCGGGCCTAGGCTACGTGGTGCTGCTGACCGATGCGCGCGGCATCACCGTGGACTTCCTGGGCGACCTGGTGTTTGAGCCCAGCCTGCGCAAGGCCGGCCTGTACCTGGGTGCCGACTGGAGCGAGGAGCACGCCGGCACCTGCGGCGTGGGCACCTGCATCACCACCGGTCAGGCGCTGACGGTGCACCTGGACGACCACTTCGACGCCACCCACATCCCTCTGACCTGCACCAGTGCCCCAGTGCACGACAGCACGGGCCGGCTGCGCGCGGTGCTGGATATCTCGCAGCTCAGCTCCTCCCAGCCCAAGGACAGCCAGCACCTGGCGCTGCAGCTGGTCAAGCTGTATGCCCAGGACATCGAGAACGCGGCCTTTCTGTACCGCCACCAGCGCGACTGGGTGCTTCGCCTGTCGCGCGCGCCGCAATTCCTGGACGTGCAGCCGGAGTACCTGCTTGCGCTGGACGCGGGCGGGCGCGTGGTGGGACACAACCGCGCCGCGCAGCTCGCGCTGCGGCGCGAAGGCCAGGCGGCGCTGCTGGGCGATGGGTTCGAGCCGCTGTTCGGCGTGTCCTTCGATCAGGTCGGCCGCTACGTGCAGGCCCAGCCCTCGGACCAGCGCGCCGTCATGCACGCGGGCGGCCGTCAATTGCTGTTCCTCTCCGCCACGCCGCCCCCGGTGCTGGCGTCGGCCGCCCGTGGCGCCAGCGCGCCGCGCCTGCCCGCGCCGATGGCGGCGCTGTCCGCTGGTGACGCGCAGCTGAACCGCCAGATCGAGCGCGTGGCGCGCCTGGTCAACTCGCCCATCAGCCTGCTCATCACGGGCGAGACCGGCTCGGGCAAGGAGTACTTTGCCAAGGCGGTACACGCCAGCAGCGAGCGCCGCCAGCGCCCTTTCGTGGCCGTGAACTGCGCCGCCATCCCCGAGGCGCTGATCGAAAGCGAGCTCTTCGGCTACCTGCCCGGCAGCTTTTCGGGCGCCTCGGCCAAGGGCAAGCGCGGCCTGGTGCAGGAGGCCGATGGCGGCACGCTGTTCCTTGACGAGATCGGCGACATGCCACTGGCGCTGCAGGCGCGGCTGCTGCGCGTGCTGTCCGAGCGGGAGGTGCTGCCCGTGGGCGCCACGCGCGCCGTGCCCGTGAACATCCGCGTCATCGCCGCCACGCACGCGCCGCTGGAGACGCTGGTGCGTGAGGGCCGCTTCCGCGACGATCTGTACTACCGCCTCAATGGCGCGCAGATCCAGTTGCCGCCGCTGCGCCAGCGCAGCGACCTGACCGCCATGATCGGCCGCCTGCTGGGCGGGCGCACCTTGCTGCCCGAGGCGCGCGCACGCCTGCTGGCCCACCCCTGGCCCGGCAACCTGCGCGAACTGCGCAACGTGCTGGAGTTCGCCACCAGCGTGTGCCCTGAAGGCCCGATCGGCCTGGACGATCTGCCGGAGCTGGGGCCGGCGTCCACGGTGCGCACCCCCGGGCCCACGGCAGGGCCGCAACGGGAGGCCGACCTGCATCAGGCTCTGCGCGGCGCGCAGTGGAACGTCAGCGAGGTGGCGCGCCGCATGGGCCTGTCGCGCATGACGCTGTACCGGCGCATGAAGCGCGCCGGCATCTTGCCGCCGCACCGCATCCCCTGACGCGCTGACCAGAGGGAGACCGGTCGCGGTCCGAAGGGGAGCCTTGTCGACACACTGCGGGGTTGTGACACGTGTGACACCTGTCACTCTCTGAGGTGTGCGGACGTGACGATGTGACACCCGGGTAAACCCGATACCTCCTGACGATTCTCAAGGCCTGACAAGCACTTGCGTGCGCCGCCTCGGCTGGTACGCGTCTTGATCTCTTGATCGGCAACGGCCCGCGTCGTGGCCGCCAACGAAGAGGAGATCCTTGCATGACCGACTCAACCCCGTCCCAGCGCGCCACGCGCTGGCTGGCCGACTTTGGCGCCGCCCTGGCCGCCGGCCAGGCCCAGCAGGCCGCCACGATGTTCGAAGCCGACTGCTACTGGCGCGATCTGGTGACCTTCACCTGGAACATCCGCACCCAGGAGGGCCCAGGCGCCATTGCCGACATGCTGGCCGCGCGCCTGGCCGACACCGCACCTTCGAACTTTGCGCTGGAAGGCGAGGCTACCGAGGCTGATGGCGTGGTAGACGCCTGGTTCACCTTCGAAACCCGCGTGGCGCGCGGGCGCGGCCACCTGCGCCTGAAGAGCACGCCCGCAGGCGACAAGGCCTGGACGCTGCTGACCACCATGACCGAGCTCAAGGGCTTCGAGGAGGCGCGCGGCGAGACCCGGCCCAAGGGCGTGGAGCACGGCCCGCACCGCGGCCGCGTGACCTGGCAGGAATCACGCGAGGAAGAGGCCCGCACGCTGGGCTACACGAAGCAGCCCTATGTCGTCATCGTGGGCGGCGGCCAGGCCGGCATCATCCTGGGCGCACGCCTGCGCAAGCTGGGCGTGCCGGCCATCATCATCGAGAAGAACCCGCGCCCAGGTGACTCCTGGCGCAACCGCTACAAGAGCCTGTGCCTGCACGACCCGGTGTGGTACGACCACCTGCCGTACATGCCCTTCCCTGATGACTGGCCGGTGTTCGCGCCCAAGGACAAGATCGGCGACTGGCTGGAGATGTACACCAAGGTGATGGAGCTGAACTACTGGGGCTCCACCACCTGCAAGAAGGCCGCCTTCAACGAGACGCGCCAGGAGTGGGAGATCACCGTGGACCGCGAAGGCCGCGAGGTGACGCTGCGCCCCAAGGAGCTGGTGATTGCGCTCGGCGTCTCGGGCTACCCCAACGTGCCGAAGATTGCCGGCGCCGAGACCTTCGAGGGCGACCAGTTCCACTCCAGCAAGTACCCGGGCGCCGAGAACTACCGTGGCAAGAAGGCGGTGGTGCTGGGCTCCAACAACTCGGCGCACGACATCTGCGCCGCGCTGTGGGAGGAAGGCGTGGACACCACCATGATCCAGCGCTCGTCCACCCACATCGCGCCCTCGGAGTCGCTGATGGAGCTGGCACTCGGCGGCCTTTACTCGGAAGCTGCGGTCAAGAGCGGAATCGACCACCACAAGGCCGACCTGATCTTCGCCAGCGTGCCCTACAAGATCATGCACACCTTCCACATCCCCGTGTACGAGGAGATGAAGAAGCGTGACGCTGACCTGTACAGCCGCCTGGAGAAGGCCGGCTTCCTGCTGGACTTCGGCGTCGATGGCTCGGGCCTGTTCATGAAGTACCTGCGCCGCGGCTCAGGCTACTACATCGACGTGGGCGCGTCTGAACTGGTGGCCAACGGCAGCGTCAAGCTCAAGAGCGGCGTCAACATTGCGCAGATCAAGCCGAAGTCGGTGGTGCTCAGCGACGGCACGGAACTGGAAGCCGACCTCATCGTCTACGCCACCGGCTACGGCTCGATGAACCAGTGGCTGGCCGACCTGATCTCGCCCGAGGTGGCCAACAAGCTCGGCAAGGTCTGGGGCCTGGGCTCCGACACGCCCAAGGACCCCGGCCCCTGGGAAGGTGAGCTGCGCAACATGTGGAAGCCCACCAACGTGCCGCACCTGTGGGTGCAGGGCGGCAACCTGCACCAGAACCGCCACTACTCGCAGTTCATGGGCCTGCAGTTGAAGGCGCGCTACGAGGGCATTCCCACGCCCGTGTACGCCCAGGCGCAGGTGCATCACCAGCGTTGAGGGTCTCGCTCGGTTGATCAAGGGCGGCGGCGACCCCGTCGCTGCCCCCTTGACACCACCGGTTCACCCTGGCGAACTCAACACACGGATGCAAGCTCGTACTCGGGGCCATCAGGGCTTTCGGATGGGCGGAGCAGCCTTTGGGCTGGAACGCACTGCTCGCTTGACCAGGTTGTCATCAAAACTCAGGAAATCAATGCAACCCTCGCTCAAGGCGTGGTGGAGTGCATCGGCAAAGTCCCAGCCCTTGGCCAACCGTGCTGCGGCCTGACGCACGGCAACGGACTCACCCACCGTCACATTCGGCAGTGCGCACAGCAAGGTGAAAGCCTGCGACAGCTTGTCGGGCGTGAACCCGTAGCGTGAGCGCAGCACCCATTCCATTTCCAGCATCACGGTCACCGGGATGAACACGGGCTCATTCGCCAACACCGTCTCGGCTGCCGCGGACTGCGCTGGGTCGTCGCGCACCAGGGCGCGCACGATAAGGTTGGTGTCCACCGCGCGCACGGCTCAGCCCTTGTAGTCGGTGACCCGCATATCGTCAACGGACACAGCAGGTCCCTTGTACGCCAGCACAGCCTGGACCGCCGCCAGCGAGGAGGGTTTGCCCGCTGGCGTGGGTGTGATCGTGGCGCGCTTGCCCTCGACCTTGACCTGCACCCGCATGCCGGGCTTGAGGCCCAGGGCGCGCCGCACGGCCACCGGCAACACGATCTGGCCTTTGGTCGAAATCAGTACGGCATCCATTGGTGGACTTTCAGGAAGTTTTACTTGGTAAGAATTATGCGCAGTTCTGATGGTCCTTGCCTATGAGGGTTCAGGCTTGACGCACTGGGCGTGCCAGCTTCGCGCAAGCGCCAAGCGACAGCAAGGTCGCCACCTGAGCAGGGACAATCTCCACGTCTGTTCAAACCGCACCGCCACCATGCCCTCCCCCGCCCTGCACGAATCCCGCCTGCACAGCCTGCCGTTGATCGCCCGCGGCAAGGTGCGTGACAACTACGCCGTGGGTGCGGACCGGCTGCTGATGGTGGCCAGCGACCGCATCTCGGCCTTTGACGTGATCATGGGCGAGCCCATCCCGGGCAAGGGCGAGCTGCTCACGCGCGTGGCGCTGTTCTGGTTCGACCGGCTCTCGCACATCGTGCCCCACCACCTGACCGGCCAGGCGCCGGAGAGCGTGGTGGCGCCAGACGAGGTGGAGCAGGTGCGTGGACGCTCCATGCTGGTCAAGCGCCTGAGGCCCCTGCCCATCGAGGCGGTGGTGCGCGGGTATCTCGCCGGCTCGGGCTGGAAGGCGTACCAGGAGGGTGGTGCCGTGTGCGGCGTGCCGCTGCCGGCCGGGCTGCGCAACGCCAGCCGCCTGCCCGAGCCCATCTTCACCCCGGCCACCAAGGCCGAAGCGGGCGCGCATGACGAGAACATCAGCTTCGAGCAGGCCGCGGCCATCGTGGGGCCCGAGCTGGCCGCTCGCGTGCGCGAGGTGTCGATCCGCCTGTATTCGGAAGCGGCGGCCTACGCGCTGCGCCGCGGCATCGTGATCGCCGACACCAAGTTCGAGTTCGGCCTGGACGCGCAGGGCACGCTCACGCTGATGGACGAGGTGCTCACACCCGACTCCTCGCGCTTCTGGCCCTCGGAATCCTGGACAGAGGGCGCCAACCCGCCCAGCTTCGACAAGCAGTACCTGCGCGATTGGCTGGAGCAGGCGCAGGTGGACGGCCGCCCCTGGAACAAGAAAGCCCCGGCCCCGGCACTGCCGCCCGAGGTGGTGCAGGCCACGGCCGAGCGCTACCGGGCGGCGGCAACGGCGCTGCTTGGCGACTGAGCAAGGGCTTCAGGGTCAGCGCTTGTCGTCAGCACTTGTCGTCAGCGCTTGTGAAGTGATCCCTTGATCCCTTGCGCCCGAGCCAGCGTGCGGCCAGACCTCACAGATTCTCAGTGCAGCTTGACCCTCGGCTCGGTGCGGCGGGTGATCAACCGGGCGGCCGAGCCCAGCGCGGTCTTCCACCAACCATGCAGGGCGAGCTCGTGCATCTTGTACAGCGAGAGGTACATGCCGCGGGCGAACAGGCCCTCGACCCAGAGGTTGCCGCCCACGAGTGACCCCATCAGGTTGCCCACCGTGGAGTAGTGACCGAGCGAGACGAGCGAGCCAAAGTCGCGGTAGCGCCAGGGCTCGAGCGGGTCGCCCCGCAGGCGGCGCTGGAGTTGCCGCACCAGGTGCGAAGCCTGCTGATGTGCCGCCTGGGCCCGCGGCGGGACCTGCCCGGCGCGGGCCCCGGGCCCGTCCCAGGCCACGGCAGCACAGTCGCCGATAGCGAAGATGGACGCGTCCCGTGTGGTCTGCAGCGTGGGCCCGACCACCAGCTGGTTCAGCCGGTTGGTCTCCAGCCCGGCCAGGTC
>CANHVY010000099.1 GCA_947464185.1 Burkholderiales bacterium | reverse complement strand
TGCCTTGGGAAACCTTGCCCGGGTTCAGATGACGTTGCGCTCGCGCAGCGGCCTGCCTTGCGCCACGCGCGCCGGGCTGAGCGGCCCCAGGTCGGGGGCATCGCAGCGCGCCCCCGCGATGCTTGCCGCTAGCGCGCAGCCCACGGCCGGCGCCTGCTGCATGCCGTGGCCCGAGAAGCCGCAGGCCGTGAAGGCGTTGCGCCAGCCCGGCAGGGCACCTGCCAGGCCGTTGTGATCGAAGGTGTTCATCTCGTAATAGCCCGCCCAGGTGGAGCGCACGCGCAGGGCCTCGAAGCCCGGCACGCGGTGGGCCAGCGCTGGCCAGATCACCTCGTCGAACAGCGCGTGATCCACCTGGTCCAGCGGTGGCTCGTCAGGGTCACCCGGTCCGCCGTCTTCCACTGCGCGGGGCGGTGCACCCGCGATGAAGCCCCGGCCCTCGGGGCGGAACCACACGCCCGAGGGGTCGATGACCAGGGGGCAGCCCGCCAGTGGCGCGGCAGGCGAATCCAGCACGAAGACATCACGCTTCTTGCCGGACACGGGCAGGTCTGCTCCCAGCTGTGCGGCCAGCGGGGCCGTCCAGGCGCCTGCAGCCAACAGCACGGCACCGCCCGCAAAGCGCTGTCCGTCGCGTGTGATGACGGCATGCACGCTGCAACCCTCGCGTGACCCTTGACCCATCCCGACCTCGGGCCCCCTGTCGGTCTCGAACGCCAAGGCCTCCGCAGCCACGAAGCGCACGCCGCAGGCGATGGCCTTGCGCCGAAACGCCTGGTGCAAGGCCGGCCCGTCGAACCAGCCTTCGCCGCGCAGACCCAGGGAGCCGGCCACCAGGCCTTCGACGTTCATCCAAGGGAAGCGTTGGCGCAGCTCATGGGCCGACAGCAGGGCCACCTCGGCGCCCGATGCGCGCTGCACGGCATGGTTGTCCGCCAGCACCTCGGCGCCGCCCTCGGTGGCCAGGTAGAGGTAGCCCGGCTCCACCAGGCCGATGCTTGGCGGAGGTTCACCTTCCACGGACAGTTCATCCTCAAGGCGCCTCAGAAAGGCAATGCTCCAGGCCGACAGCGCGATGTTGACGGGCGTGCTGAACTGCTGGCGGATGGAGCTGGCCGACAGCGCGCTGGACGCGCGGCGGTACAGCGGGTCGCGCTCCAGCACGGTGACGCGCAGGCCATGGTCGCGCGCAAGGAAGCAGGCCGTGGCGGCGCCCATTACGCCACCCCCAACAATGAGCACGTCGGGCGTCATGTCAAGGCCTCTTTCGCGAGCGTGGGGCGTTCCATTCGGGTGTCTACACTGCGATGCATGGTGAGAGTCTATTCAGCCGCGCAGGTGCATGCGGCATTGCCCTGGGCCGCGCTGGGCGATGCCCTGCATGCCGCCTTTGTGCGCGGCGCCCAGGTGCCGCTGCGCCACGTCCACGCCCTGGCACCTACCGACACCTTGCTGCTGATGCCGGCCTGGGACGACCGCTTGCTGATCACCAAGCTGGTCACGGTGATTCCCGGGGCCCCCTCCACGGTGGAGGCCACGGTGATGGCGATGGACCGGGCCACCGGCCACCCCCTGGCCGTGCTGGATGGCGAGGCGCTGACCTTGCGCCGCACGGCGGCCACCTCCGCGCTGGCCGCGCGCCACCTGGCCCTGCCGGAGGTGGAGACGCTGCTGGTGGTCGGCACGGGCCGGCTGGCCGCCTGGATGGCACGGGCGCACGTGGCGCTGCGCCCGGGCTTGCAGCGCGTGCTCGTCTGGGGCCGGCGTCTTGAGGCGGCGCAGGCGTTGGCGGCGGAGCTTGTCGGTGAGGGGCTGCCCGCACGTGCAGTCCCCGATCTCGAAGCTGCCGTGCGCGCTGCGCGGCTGATCAGCTGCGCCACCACATCCACCGAGCCCATCGTGCGTGGTGCGTGGCTGGTCCCGGGTACTCATCTGGACCTGGTGGGCGGCTTTCGCCGCGACATGCGGGAAGTGGATGACGAGGCCGTGGCCCGCGCCCGCATCGTGGTGGACACCCACGCAGGTGCCGGCGCCGAAGCCGGTGACGTGGTGCAGCCGCTGCAGCGCGGCGTCATCACCCCCGAAGCGGTGGTGGGCGAGCTGGCCCAGCTGCTGCGCGGCGATTGCGTGGGCCGCCCCACCCCCCAGGACATCACCCTCTTCAAGTCCGTGGGCACGGCCCTGGAAGACCTGGCCGCGGCGCGCCTGGTCCTGGGCTGTTGAACGCTCGGTAGACACCTCAAACAACCCTGTTGAACAAAGGAATTGTGACCATGCAAGGCTGGCGCTGCGAAACCCTGACGGGCGTGAACGATCTGCGTTGGGGCCCCCTTCCCCAGACCGAGCCCGGGCCCGGCCAGGTGCGGGTCAAGGTGGCCGCGGCCAGCCTCAACTTCCCGGATCTGCTGATCGTGGAGGGCAAGTACCAGTTCCGCCCGGAGCTGCCCTTCGTGCCGGGCTCGGAGTACGCCGGCGTGGTGGAGGCCGTAGGCGAGGGGGTGGCGCATCTGAGCGCAGGGGACCGCGTGGCCTGCGCGGGCCATGGCGGCTTCGGCACCCATGCTCTGGTGGAGGCCCGCCAGGCGGTGCCGCTACCGCCGGCCATCGATTTCAAGGACGCCGCGGCCTTCCTGTTCACCTACGGTACTTCGCTCCACGCCTTGATGGATCGCGGCGCGCTGAAGGCCGGCGAGACGGTGCTGGTGCTGGGCGCGGCCGGCGGCGTGGGCTCGGCGGCGGTGCAGATCGCCAAGGCGGCGGGGGCCAAGGTGATCGCCGCGGCCTCCACGCCTGAGAAGTGCGCCTTCTGCCGCACCCTGGGCGCCGACGAGACCATCGACTACGGCCGCGAAGACCTGCGCGCCGCGCTCAAGGCGCTGACCGGTGGCCGCGGCCCCGACGTGATCTACGACCCCGTGGGGGGTGCCCTCGCCGAGCCGGCTTTCCGCTCCATCGCATGGCGCGGCCGCTACCTGGTGGTGGGCTTTGCCGGCGGCGCCATCCCCGCGCTGCCCTGGAACCTGGCCCTGCTCAAAGGCGCGGCTGTCGTCGGCGTGTTCTGGGGCGACTTCCTCAAGCGCGAGCCCAAGGTCGCCCAGGCCGACATCCGCCAGCTCTTCACCTGGTACGCCGAAGGCAAGGTCAAGCCCGCCATCGACACCGTGCTGCCCATGAGCCAGGTGCGCGACGCCTACGCCCGCATGGGCTCACGCCAGGTGCTGGGCAAGGTGGTGCTGGTCAACGCGGGGTAGGCGTTACGCCGTTTTCGGCCACCTCGGGAGAGAAAAAGGGCCGGCTTGATCTGACTACGCTGCGTTGGCGAGCGAGCGGCGGGCAGACCCCTCCTCAGTTGGCACCGACTCAAGAAAGACGGAGTCTGGGTCCAGATCGATTCCGCCGGGCCAGGAGACGGTCCCGTGGTCAGCTCTTGCCTGGTTGAAGATTTCCGGGTTTGAGAGCGGGCGGAACACCGTGTAGCTGAGGTACGGCCTTACGTCCAGTAACCTCGACTGTCCGTCTGTGAACTCGACCCTGAGTTGGTGTGAGGGCATGGCGACAACGGATCTCACACGTGGGTTCATCTTCAATCTCCCGGATTTAGGCCAATGGCTTGATGGGGAATACGGGTTCTCCGCGGGCGGCCAGTTCCCAGTCCCGCATCAGTTCTTCTCGCCTCAGCTCAATCCATCCCTGAACCAGCCGAGTCTGCTTGCGTGGAAGTTGTCCGTCGAGTACATCTCCACTTTCAATGCCGAACACGGCCTCATCGCCACCGTACATCGCGTGGATGTGAGGAAGCTTGTGCTGACGAGTGTCAAGCCAGTAGAGGTATATCAAAACCCCGTAAAAGCTGCTGATCAGCGGCATATCGATCCTGGCTGGCTCCTGTTGGGCCCAGTTCCTCAGCTCTCGATGTTCATCTCCCGAATCACCGGCCGGAACTGGTCCATCTGCCGCTTCAGGATCTCATCCTGGGCCGCGGCGCTGGAGCCCACGGGCTCGGCGCCCATCTCGATCAGGCGGCGTGAAACCTCGGGGTGGCGCACGGCGGCGGCGGCTTCACGCTGCAGGCGGTCCACGATCTCGCGCGGGGTCTTGCCTGGTACGAACAGGCCGTTCCAGCCCTCGAGCTCCAGGCTCGGGAAGCCCAGTTCGCGCACGGTGGGCACATCGGACAGGCCGGCCACCCGCTTGGACGCCGTGGTGGCCAGGGCCTTGAGTGTGCCGGCTTTGATCTCGGCGAGCGACGTCGACAGCTGATCGCCGCCGACCTGGATGCGCCCGGCCAGCAGGTCCTGCTTGAGCGGCGCCGCGCCGCGGAAGGGCACGTGCTGCATGTCCACACCAGCCGCCTTCTTGAAGGCTTCGCCCTGCACGTGCATGGCCGACCCCGGGCCGGTGGAGCCGTAGTTGTAGGGCAGCTTCTGCGCTCGCAGCAGTTGGCCCAGCTCGCGCAAGTCTTTGGCCGGCACGCTGGGGTGGGCCGTCCACATGAAGGGCACGTAGACCGAGATGGACACACCGGCGAAGTCGGTGTCGACGTTGAACGGCGAGCGGTTGGCCAGCGTCTGCGCCACCGAGGTCATCGGGAAGGTCAGGTTGTGCATCAGCAGCGTGTGGCCGTCCGGGGCCGACTTGGCCACCGCGTCGGCACCGATTGCGCCACCCGCACCGCCACGGTTCTCCACCACCACGGGCTGGCCCATGCTCTCGCTCATGCGCTGCGCCACCAGGCGCGCCACCACGTCGGTGGTGCCGCCGGCCGGAAAGGGCACGATGATCTTCAGCGGCTTGGACGGGAAGGACTGGGCCCAGGACAGATGCGTGCCCAGTCCCAGGCTGGCGCCGGCCAAGCCCAGAGAGAAGTGACGGCGAGAAAGGCGCATGGGGTCTCCGTTTAGTTTGAGTTGGAAGACCATGATGCACAGGACCCGCCGGGCGGGTCAATGGTGAAAACCTGTGTGCCTGATCTCGCGAACACCATGCCCGCGCTCGCACGGGCCAGTCGGAGGCGGCGGGAGCAGCGGGGGCAGCCTGCCCCTCAACCCACGGCGTTGGCTATTTCGCCCGGCGCACGCGCAGGATCTCGTCCAGGATGACGCAGATGGCGCCCAGCGAGATGGCGCTGTCGGCGATGTTGAAGCTGGGGAAGTAGCCGCCGTGGAACAGCGGTTCCAGGATGCTGAAGCGGAACTGCAGGAAGTCGACCACGTAGCCGTGCAGCAGGCGGTCGATGACGTTGCCCAGCGCTCCGCCCATGATCATGGTGACGGCAAAGCAGAAGAGCTTTTGCGTGGGGTGGCTGCGGATCATCCAGATGATGAAGGCGGACGCCACGAATCCCAGACCGACGAAGAACCAGCGCTGCCAGCCCGAGGCACCCGCCAGGAACGAGAACGCCGCGCCCGTGTTGTGCACCCGCACCAGGTTGAAGAAGCTCCACACCGGCTGGGTGTCGCCCAGCCTGAAGGTGCCGATGATCAGCGTCTTGGTGATCTGGTCGAGCAGGATCACCAGCACGGCCAGGGCCAGCCACAGTGCGAGGCTGGGCCCGGAGGAGGGTCTGGGTTTGATGGCCATGTCAGGCCCTCCTGGCGGTGACGGTTGGCGCTGGCGGCCCCTTGGGGGGCAGCGAACGCAGTGAGCTTGGGGGCTCGTTCATCTCAGGCTACCGCGCGCGTCTCGCCCGCGCCGTGGAGGTTGCTCACGCAGCGGCCACAGATCGTGGGGTGGGCTTCTTCCTGGCCCACGTCGTCGCGCCAGTGCCAGCAGCGCTCGCACTTCACGGACGTCGAGGGCACGACCTCCACCCGCAGGCCGTCGCCTTCGGCCAGCGGGGTGACCCGCGCCGCCGAGGTGATGAAGACAAACTTCAGGTCCTGCCCCAGGCTTTCCAGCAGGGCGCGGTCTGACGGGCCGGCGTACACCGTCACGTTGGCTTGCAGCGATGAACCCACGCTGCCGGCCGTGCGCACTGCCTCGATCTCCTTGTTGACCGCATCGCGGATCTCGCGGATGCGCGCCCAGCGCGCCAGCAGCGCCTGTTCGGCCTCGCTGGCACCACTGACCCGCGCCGTCAGGCCCTGCGCCGCCTGGCCGCCAAAGTCCCAGAAGGTCTCGGTGAAGAGGGTGCGGGCCGCATCCTGCGGCGTGCCGGACGCGGAGGACGCCGGGGCGAACACGGCCCAGGCTTCCTCTGCCGTGAAGCTCAGGAAGGGCGCCATCCAGCGCAGCATGGCGTGCGTCAGGTGCCACAGCGCGGTCTGCGCGCTGCGGCGGGCCAGGGACTTCGGCGCCGTGGTGTAGAGACGGTCCTTCAGCACGTCCAGGTAGAAGGCGCCCAGGTCCTCCGAGCAGTACACCTGCAGCTTGGCCACCACCGGGTGGAACTCGTAGACATCGAAGTGGGCGCGGATCTCGTCCTGCAACTGCGCTGCGCGCGCCAGGGCCCAGCGGTCCACCTCCAGCAACTGGTCCAGCGGCACGGCGTCCGTTGCGGCGTCGAAGTCCGAGGTGTTGGCCAGCAGGAAGCGCAGCGTGTTGCGGATGCGCCGGTAGGCGTCCACCACGCGGGCCAGGATCTTGTCGTCGATGTTGAGGTCGCCCGAGTAGTCGGTCGAGGCGCACCACAGCCGCACGATCTCGGCGCCGAGCTTGCTGGTCACGCTCTGCGGCTCCACCACGTTGCCCAGGCTCTTGCTCATCTTGCGGCCCTGGCCGTCGGTGGCGAAACCGTGGGTGAGCAGGCCGCGGTAGGGCGCGCGGCCCTCCACCGCGCAGGCGATCAAGAGCGAGGAGTGGAACCAGCCGCGGTGCTGGTCGTGGCCTTCCAGGTACAGGTCGGCCTCGGGGCCGTCGATGTGGTGGCCGGCATTGGCGCCTGCGGGTGCGCTGTCGCTCGCATGCGAGCCCTTGAGCACGTGCGAGAAAGTGGAGCCCGAGTCGAACCACACGTCCAGGATGTCCTGGCTCTTGGTCCAGTGCACGGCATCGTCGCCCAGCCAGGCCGGGTCGGCCGGGTCGAGCTGGCTCCAGGCCTCGATGCCGCCGCGCTCCACCAGATCGGCCGCGCGGTCCATCAGCGCCAGGGTGTCGGGGTGCAGTTCGCCCGTCA
>CANHVY010000098.1 GCA_947464185.1 Burkholderiales bacterium | reverse complement strand
CAACGCCATGCACTGGCTGCAGCACTCTGCGCTCAAGAGCGCCCGGGCGTGGAGGTTGAAGATGGCGCTGCGCGAGGTCTACGCCCAGGCCAGATCGCACAACAGCCAGGCCCAGGCCGCCGCCGATCTGCGGGCCTGGCTGAGCTGGGCGCGACGATGCCGGCTCGAGCCGTTCAAGAAACTGGCCACCACGCTCAAGGAGCGCTTCGACGCCGTGGTGAGCGGAATGGTGGATCACCGCAGCAACGCCTTCGTGGAAGCCATGAACGGCCTGCTGCAACAGGCCAAGCGGGCGGCACGCGGCTTCAGGACGAGTGCGAACTTCATTGCGATCGCCTACCTGCGGATGTCAAAGCTCAAGCATCTGCCGGCCAGCCCGTTCGCACCGGCGGCTGCCAAGTGAGGACGGGGCGTTCCACACGAAACGACATGGAGCCATTGTTTTCCTACTATCAACCTTGCTAAACGATTGAGGTAAGTATCCGATGACATTGGCGGCCAGCGCTGGTCCTCGTACAGTACGCGAAAAGACGCTCGGATGAGCAACCAAGCGGCTGTACATTCAATCAGTTTTGGGGTTCTCGAACAGCGCAGTAGCTTCCCCGTGGCCATGAGAAAGTTCGCAGTGTCACTCGCCCTTCTTGCAGGCTTGACGTCTATGGTTGAGCATGCGACAGCGGCTGCGGACGATAAGGACATTGGGTTCAAGGCGGCCTTTGAACGCCCTTTCTACAAGACGACATCCTTCGGTCTGTTGGTCACGGGAACGACTGTTGTTGCCGCAGGTGCCTTCAGCTACCTCACGGCGGGTGCGGGGGCCCCTGTGGCTGCAGCGGGGGTCAGCACTGTCGCAAGTTGGATCGGGGGAGGCGGTGCTGGGTCCTACATGGCTGGCGCTTCGATCGTCGGCGGCTGGTTTGGGGGAAACGCCATGCTGGGGGCAGCAGTGCTCAATGGGGTGTCCCTGGGCACTGTAGGTGCCGCGAGTTCATGGGGTGCACTCAGTGCAGGGCAGAAGGCACTTGCGTTCGGTTCGGCTGCAGCAACCGTTATGGACGGCATTACCTTCGTCACACCACCGAAAACTGGCGAGCTTGGATTGCGCGTCCTCCTAGCCGAACCAGTTGACTTTGCAGAAGACAGGACTCGCAGTTTGCTGGACGCCCTGAAAGACGCTGGGGAGGAAGTTGCAAAGAGTGCGGTGCAACTCGCAAGTGCCAAGGATGAACAGGCTCGGGGTTCAGTCAACTCATCGAAGATGCTGGAGATTGAGCGAACCCTCGACGCTGCCAAGGCCAAATACCAGACTGCATCGAATCAATTGAACGCTGAACTAGATCGTGTCCTGGCTTCAGGCGCTTCAAACCGCACCACCGTTCTCATGGCTGTGCTCGCGAACAACGCTGGACGGTCTGCCGACTTCAGGAAACTGCTGACCCGCATCAAGGTTGAAACGCTGAAGGACAAGTCTTATCTTGACTATCTACTAGCTATTGCTGACCTGCAAGTTGGCAAGACCGCGGAGGCCGAGAGGCGACTGATTGATTCCAGAAACACTGCGAGCTATGCGATCGAGCCGCCCATTCTCCTGGCAGGCATCGCCGGCGGCCGGAACTTCAAGGCGAATGAAGCCAAGATTGATGAGATCACAGCCTTTGCTGAGAAGAACTTTGACGAAAACAAATACGTTACGCGTACAAGCCTTGTGTCCCTGCACTACCGAATCGGTACGCTGGCATTGGCCGCCAAAAGGTGTGACAGGGCACACACTGCATTCAAGAAGGCGCAGGACAAGCATTCATTGATCGGCAAGTATTGGACCGGCAAGGACATCCGAAACTTCCTGGAGATTGGGGAGGCCAATGCCTTACGCTGCCAGGGCAAGTTCAACGATGCCTATGCGATCTTCAATGCGGTTTGGCAGCGGACTCCTGGCAAGGAGGCGCGCGATACCCTCTGTGAGCAGTTCATTGGCGGCTGCAGCAAGCAGTAGAAGCCTTCTGCTGCTCGCTCTGCTGGCACCCACGCTCGCGGTGGGCGCGGGCACGGGGGTAGTGTTGGGGGCCAGCAAGGGCTTCAAGGCTGGCGCTTACTACAACAAGTCTGCCACACTGGCCACTCTGAGACGGGCTGAGCTTCAGTACGCGACCAAGCCACAGAACATTGATGGCCTGATGACGCTGGCCAGCGTCGAGCGCAGATGGGCCCCGGATGAGGGCCTTAGGTGGCAGGCCTGGGAGCGCTACAACGCCATACCAGGCGGGGACTTACTGCTGCTGCGCTGCCTGAAAGAGCCGAAGTGCGAGCCGATTTCTTGCGCTGACATTGCCAGGCTCAGCGACCTGCACCGGGAGGTTCTGCTTCGACGCCCTGCCAGTAATCTCGGGCAAGTCAATCAAGCGGTGGGCGACATCAGCGAAAAGGTGATGGTCCGCCACTTCGAAAGCACCGGATGGACTCAGATCACGGGCCAGGTGGGGCGCAGTGGCATCGACGGCCTCTTTGTGAAGCGTAATGCCGAAGGCGTTGTACGGGAGGTACTTGCGGTCGAGAGCAAGTACAACAGCAGCTCGCTGCAGCATACAAACCACGGGCAACAAATGAGCCGTGAGTGGATGGAGAAGAAGCTGCAGACCCTGCGCGAGCGCCAACCGGAGGAGGTCACGTATCGGCGGGTAGAGGAGTTGGTCAACGCAGGCTACTATCGAGCAAGGCTCTGGACGATGCGCGTGGACAACGGGGAACTGCGGATCGACTTACAACGTGTTCGCAGTGCAGGGGACAAGGTCGATGAACTCATCGAGGATCCGGGAAAGCGCGTAGCCGTTCCTCCTGCACTGATCCGTGTGGCGACCCCGACCAACAGCTTTGAAAAGACGATCGTTGATGCCTATCAGCAGGCACTGAAGGGACTTGGGCCCAGCCCCTGAGCGAATAACAAAGAGAGGCTTCTGCCTGAATCCGCCGCGGTGAGTCAACTCTTAACCTGTTACCAACACCAGAAAGGGTCGGCTTTCCTCGACTTCGAGACTCTCGATGTATGCAGGGCCCTCCACTCGGCTGGTCCTCAGGTAATCCAACAAAAACGGTTTGCTGCCGGCAGAGTCGGTCGCGTCCCGCAAGACTCTGACGGTAGCCATGCTGCCCGATGGATCTACATCGAATGAGCCTGGACCAACCCTTTCGAACAGGCTCTGATACTCGAGCGCGATCTTTTCAGACAAGCGTTGCGCGTTGAGGAGTTCGTTAGCCCTGATCAGGCAGTCGATCCGAACGCTGTTGCACAGCATCCATAGTTGTGACAACAGCCAGAACTTGTCATGAGAGATGGGACCCTTGCCGGACAACTGAAAGACGATCTCCCCCTCGAAGTAGGCAGCCTGATCGGCCAAGTGAGCTGCGACTTCCCGATACTCTTTTTGCGGGTCGATCATCGACTTGGCGAGTTCGGCCCGCTGCACCAGAGACTTGGTTCGAGACATCTGTTGCCTCAGGCCAGACTTCTCCAGGTTTTCGAAGCCCTCCTTCATGGCATCACGCAGCTCGTCGAGCCGGCTATCCAAACTGTTGAAGCGCTTGCGCATGTACATGAAGCCCGCGACGCTGACACCAACGCCCACCAAGGACACACCCAGCGTGGCCAACTGCAGTCCCTGCAAGGCTCCCACCATCTCTTTCAACTGGCGCATCTGGATCGCTGTGTAAGTGCTGGCCCCCGCATTGATAGCGGAAGAGACAAGCCCTAGCGGGGTAGGTCCACTGGAAAGCACCTGAGACAGAAGTGACTGAGCAATTCCGCTTTCCTGCAGATGCCCAATGATTCGCCCGGTACCGGCGTCCTTGAGGATGGCCCCGTACCGCACCACTTCGCCGGCAGCAATGCCGCCAACGTAACGCAGGGGGACATCAAACAGAATCTGGCTCAACATCTCGCTTCTCCAGCAAATCGTTCGCAAACTGAGTTGCCCAGTCTCGGTGCCTGGCAGCCAACCCCTTGTCGCCCAAGATCAGGTCATTGAGCACTGCCTGGATTTGGCTCAAATTGGAAGCCTTGAACTTCAGGTCCAGGCGGGCGTCCCATTCGAGTTTGGGCCATCTGAACGGGTACATGGCCGGTATGTGACGACCAGGGAACCATCTCAAGAGGTTCTTTCGCAAGGCCACCTCCTCCTCATGCCTCTTTCTTCTCATTGCCAGTTCAACACAAGATTCGATCTGCGACTCCAACACTTCACTGGCGGGCTTTGCGAACACCCGCCTGAGCACCGATGAATCGTTGAGCTCCTTCTTGACCACGTCGGCAAGCATCCCGCTGGCGAGGATGGCTTCCCGAGTCACGGCGAAGTGATATCCGTCACGCCAATCCATCACCTCGCGTCGGAATCGAAGCCTGTCAATATGTCGCGTGTCGACTTCGGATGCAACTGCGGGTTCGACTGACTGGGGCGGCAAACTCTCCTGTATGGGCCCCTCGCTCTTTGCTACTTCGTCCTCGTTGGTGCGACCCTTGGTGCCCCCTCGCTTGAAGGATCTGATGTCCCGATTTAAGAACTCCCAGATCCTTGCCATGGTGCCCGGTCGCTTTGCGCTTTCATCACCGGAATCAGGTAAGTTGCTCATCGAGTAGACAAGTATTGATGCCGCAATTGGCCAGTGTAGGTGGCCGATACCAAACAGTCACGTCTTCGATCGGCTATCTGCTCAACCGTCCGACTGACGACACCACCTGTCGCGGGCCACAGTCAGACTGCCCTGAAGGCCGATGGCCGAACAGGAGGTCTCAATGCTCAGGTCGATTCGTGAGTCGTTTCTCGGAAGCTGCGCGCTGTTGGACAGCGCATTCGCTCAGGTCAAGGTCGTCGGGCGGCTCTGGTCCTGCATCTTGGCCTGCTCGCTGGCGGCGGGATGCGCCGCACCCGTTACCCAGCGCGTTGCCGTCGATGACCGTGCGCGCGCGGCTGAGGAGCAGGCCCAGCAGGCCTTGGCGCTGCAGTCGGAGTTTGCGATGACGCTTCGACTGTGGTCCGTGGGTTATGGCGTGCTCAAGGCGGCCAAGGCCGACTGCACGGAGATGCTGCGTCCGAGCCTGGGCATCTACACGCTCAGTTCAGAGCAGTTGCCCGTGGCTGCGCGTAGTCGGGCCTTGCAGTCGGTTGGGGTTGACGCGAGCCAACGCATCTTTGCGGTGTACCGCTCGGGCGCGGCGGAGGCTGCCGGCGTCAAGCCTGGAGACGTCATCCTGAGCAGCAGTGCCGGCGTCAAGCCCGCGAAGGAGTCCCGGGGCGATGCGCTGCAACGCATGCCGGCAGGGGTTCCTGTGAAGCTGACCCTTCAGCGCGGCGGCGAGACCGTCGTGGTGGATGTCGTGCCCGACATGGTGTGCGACTACCCGCTGCAATACCGGGCCAGTGGCGACATCAACGCCTTCGCCGATGGCAGCATCATCTACGTCACCCGCGGAATGATGCGCTTTGCCTCGGATGACCGCGAACTCGCCCTGGTCATCGCCCACGAACTGGCTCACAACACCATGGGCCACCGCGGAAAGAAGTCGGCCAATGCCACGGTCGGGCTGCTGTTTGACGTGCTGGGCGCCGCCGCCGGTGTCAACACCAGGGGAGCGTTCTCGGATGTTGGCGCCCGCGCCTTCTCCCAGGATTTCGAGCGGGAGGCCGACCATGTCGGCATGTACTACCTGGCGCAGGCGGGCTATCCGACAGAGGGTGCCGCCCAGTTCTGGCGCCGCATGGCCACCGAACACCCTGCAAGCATCAGGACCAACCTCTCGGCCACCCACCCCGCCACCGCCGAGCGCTTCATCGCTCTGGAGCGAATTGCCACCGACATCCGGGACAAGCAGGGCCGGGGGGAGCCGCTGACCCCCGTCAAGGCCAAGCCTTGATGCGTGCCAGCGAAACCTTCATTTGCGCTCCCGGATTGGGGCGGTGCAGCAGGCGTGCGCTGCGACTGACGCACCGAGAATGGTGACCACTGCGGGGACCAGCAGACCCGGGTCACCCGCCAGAAGGGAGTACGCCAGATGAGTGGGATTCGACGGGCCCTGTGGGCATGTGCAGTGATGATGGTGGTGCCGCTGTACGCCCCGCCCGCGCACGCATGGCCCACCATCGGGCTGAGCCCTCAGGAGTTGCAGGCCATCATCGGCCGCAAGATGCCGGTCACCCACAAGGTCGGTCAGATCGACTCCCCCGAGGTCCGCCTAGACGCACAGCAGCAGACGGTGGAGGTGTGCTCCAAGTGGCAGATCTGGACACCGCGCGGCGGTGGTGATGTCTGCGGCGCAGGCAAGCCCGTGTGGGACCGGGAGACCTGCGAGGTCCGTCTGCAAACCCCGCGGCTAACCAAAGGCACGCTCTCGGGCGGTGGTCAGCTGCCCGGCCCGATCGCGGATGTCTTGAACCTCCTTCTGGGCACCGTGATCAAGGACCTGACCGTCTACAAGGCCAACGCCCTGGCCTGCTCCTTGGTCAAGGAGATCCGGGTGACTGCGGATCGGCTTGAGATTCACCTGTAGGGCCGACACCGGCACCCGGCACCATGCATCAATTCCGCGACCCCAGACGGGGCTGCAGTTGAGCGACACACCCTGTCGCACCTACCTTCCACACTGTGCTCCATCGTGACTGCAAGGTGTGAGGTGAACATGTTCTGGACGGCGTTGGTGGTGGCGCTGGTCGCCCTGGTGGTGTTCAAGCTCGGCGCACTGTCCGTATGGGCGCAGCTGACGAGCATGGTGCTGACCTTGATCTTCTTCGCCGCCCTGGGCTGGGGGGTTGTGACTTTATGGCGTCGGCTGATGCGCAGGACGTGAAGCGCCTGACCCAAGGGTGGGCGGGTCCAGGAATGTCCGATTGACGACCCCGCCCGGGCCAGTTATCTTGGATTCAACAAGAAAAATCCGGGCAATGCCCCGGGGAGGACCGGCAGGTATGCATTGGGAAAGCCTTAGGTTAGTGACAGGCAGTACGCTGACTGCGCACGCTCCGCATATTCGATGCAGAAACGCCCTGAGCCGCCCTTCAGAACCCATCGAGAGCAGCCACGCCGGTAATGGGTCGTCGGCTGATGACCGGCACCCACCTTCAGTTTGCGAATGACCGCATTCGCCTGCTTGCTTATCGCCTTGGGCGCTTGGATGGCCTACCGGCAGAAGAGCCGCGAGCACAGACGGCTGAATCAACTGGGCGTCGAGGTCTTT
>CANHVY010000097.1 GCA_947464185.1 Burkholderiales bacterium | reverse complement strand
TGATCCACATCACGCCCACCTGTCCGGTCATCACGCTGTCGCCCGGCTCCGGGATGATGGCCGCATCGGCCGTGTAGCCCTCCACCAGGCAGGCCAGGGCCCCGTTGCCCGTGCATTCCTCTTCCACCACCGATTGCAGGTAGACCGGCGCCGCAGGCTCCACGCCCAGGCGGCGCAGCGCGCGGAACGCCAGGGTCAGGGCCACCAGGCCGGCCTTCATGTCCGCCGCGCCGCGGCCGTACAGGTGGTCGCCGGCTATCCAGGGCTCGAACGGGGGCCGCGTCCACATCGAGGCCAGGCCAACCGGCACCACGTCGATGTGGCCGTTGAGGATGAGCGAGCGGCCCGTGGCCGGGCCCACGGGGGTGTGGATGCCCACCACGTTGCGCCGGCCGGCGTAGGAGATCAGGGAGGGGGAGTAGCCGGGGTGGTCGCGGATGCGGTCCTCGTCGACCTCGAACTCGTGGATGTCCAGGCCGTTGCGCTCGAACTCCCGGCGCATCAGGGCTTGCGCGCCAGGCTCGGCGCCCAGCAGCGAGGGCTCGGCCACCAGTTCGGTCAACAGCGCCACCGCCTCGTCGCGCTGCGCGGCCACGGCGGCCAGGATGGCGGTTTCATCGACGGGAGCAGCAGTGGCGGGTGAAGGGGGCATCAGGGGCTCCGGTTGGGGCGGACGGGGCAACGGCGCAGCGGGGACTGATTGTTCAGCGGACGATAGCGCAAGTTCTGCCCAACATGCCCGAGGCTGCGCTGCCAGGACTTGCCTCAAGGGGAGGGCGCTGCAGCCGTGGTGGAATCTGGTCAAGACCATGGCACTCCTCGACACCGACCGCGAGCTCACGCGCGACTCCTACTACGTGCACTCGGCCCCGGCCTGGGCGCCCTCACCCCCCTTGCAAGGGGAGGTGGACTGTGACGTGGCCGTGGTGGGTGCCGGCCTGGCGGGCTTGTCCGCGGCGCTGGAGCTGGCCTCGCGCGGCCTGAGCGTCACGCTGCTGGAAGCGCAGCACGTGGGTTTTGGCGCCAGCGGGCGCAACGGCGGGCAGGCCATCCACGGGCTGGCCTGCGACATGTCGGTGATCGAGGCCCAGCTGGGCCGGGATGACGCCCGCCGCGTTTTCGACATGTCCATCGAGGCGCTGGACCTGATGCGCCAGCGCATCGCCGCCCACGCCATCGATTGCGAGTGGCAGGACGGCTTCCTGAGCGTGGCCACCTCGCCGCGCAAGGCCCAGGCGCTGGCCGGCTGGGCGCAGCACATGGCGCAGGCCTATGGCTACCCCATGACCGTGGTGGCGCGTGACGAGGTGCGCCGCTGGATCGACAGCCCGCGCTACCACGGCGCCGTGCATGACCCGCGCTCCGGGCACCTGCATCCGCTGAAGTACACCCAGGGCCTGGCGCGCGCGGCGCTGGCGGCCGGCGTGCGCCTGCACGAAGCCACGCCCGTCACCGCCCTCGAGCAGGGCACCATCGTGGCGCTGCGCACGCCACAGGGCCGTGTGCGGGCTCGCCAGGTGCTGCTGGCCGGCAATGTCTATCTGCAGGGCCTGGTGCCCGCACTGGCACCGCGCATCATGCCGGTGGGCACCTACATCGTCTGCACCGAGCCGCTGGAGCGGGACCTGTGGGCGAGCCTGATCCCCTCGCTGTCGGCGGTGTGCGACACCGACGTGGTGCTGGACTACTTCCGCCCCACGGCTGACCAGCGCATGCTCTACGGCGGGCGCTGCAGTTACAGCACGGCCACCCCTCGTGACATGGCCGGTTCGCTGCGCCAGCGCATGGTGGCCACCTTTCCGCAACTGGCCGGCGCGCGCCTCTCACACGCCTGGGGCGGGTTCGTGGACATCACGATGAACCGCGCGCCAGATTTCGGGCGGCTGCCGCCGCCATCACCCGGTCATGCGGCCAACGTCTACTATCTTCAGGGCTTCTCGGGCCACGGCCTGGCGCTGACGGGCCTGGCCGGGCAGATGGTGGCGCAGGCCATGACGGGCGATGCCTCGCGGTTTGACGTCTTCGCCCGGCTGCGTCACCGCACCTTCCCGGGGGGCGCGTTGCTGCGCATGCCGGCGCTGGTGCTGGGCATGGCCTGGTACCGTTTGAGAGATCTGTTGGGGTGAACACATGGTGACCAAAGAGCGTTGTGCGACGTTTGGTGAGATGGAGCAGTGGCTGGACCGCCACCGCGTGACCGAGATCGAGTGCCTGGTGCCCGACCTCACGGGCGTGGCGCGCGGCAAGATCCTGCCGCGCGAGAAGTTCACGGAAGACCGCGGCATGCGCCTGCCCGAGGCCATCGTGGCCATGGGCGTGACGGGCGAGTTTCCCGAAGAGGGGCCCTACTACGACGTCATCCACCCCACCGACCGCGACATGCACCTGCAGCCCGACCCTCGCAGCGTGCGCCTGGTGCCCTGGGCCGTGGACCCCACCGCGCAGGTCATCCACGACTGCTACGACCGGGACGGCAAGCTCGTGCCCTTCGCCCCGCGCTCCGTGCTGCGCCGTGTGTGTGACCTGTACGCCGGGCGCGGCTGGAAGCCCATCGTCGCGCCCGAGCTGGAGTTCTACCTCGTGGCGCGCAACACTGACCCCGACGTGCCGCTCAAGCCCCCGGTGGGCCGCAGCGGGCGCAGCGAGACCTCGCGCCAGGCCTACTCCATCGACGCCGTCAACGAGTTCGACCCTCTGTTCGAGGACGTCTACGCCTACTGCGAGAAGATGGAGCTCAACGTGGACACGCTGATCCACGAGCTGGGCGCCGGGCAGATGGAGATCAACTTCTTCCACGACCACCCGCTGGGCCTGGCCGACGAGGTGTTCTTCTTCAAGCGCACGGTGCGCGAGGCCGCGCTGCGCCACGACATGTTCGCCACCTTCATGGCCAAGCCGATTGCCGGCGAGCCCGGCAGCGCCATGCACGTACACCAGAGCGTGGTGGACGCCGTCACCGGCCACAACATTTTCAGCCGTGAGGACGGCCAGGCCAGCGACGAGTTCCGCTGGTACATCGGCGGGCTGCAGCGCTACATCCCTGCGGCCATGGCCTTGTTCGCACCCTACGTCAACAGTTACCGCCGCCTGTCACGGTTCACTGCCGCGCCCATCAACATCCAGTGGGGCACGGACAACCGCACGGTGGGCATCCGCTCCCCCGTGGCACCGCCTTCCGCACGGCGGGTGGAGAACCGCGTCATTGGCGCCGACGCCAACCCCTACGTGGCGCTGGCCGCCACCCTGGCCTGCGGCTGGCTGGGCATCCAGCAGCGCATCGAGCCCACGGCCGAATGCCAGGGCGACGCCTACCTGGGCGACTACCAGCTGCCGCGCAGCCTGGGCGAAGCCCTGAGCCTGCTGCGCGCCGAGAAAGACCTGGCCGAGGTGCTGGGGCAGCCCTTCGTCACGGTGTACACCGAGGTCAAGGAGATCGAGTACGCCGAGTTCATGAAGGTGATCTCGCCCTGGGAACGCGAACACCTGCTGCTGCACGTCTGAGAGGCCCCAGCATGACACCCCCCTCCACACTGGCTTCCACGCCCGCCGCCATGGCCCCCGCCGCCCCGGGCGCTGTCCCCGCTGGCGGCACTTCCGGCCGCACCTCCGGCCGAACCACCGCGCAGTGGCAGCAGGCCGACGCGGCGCATTTCCTGCACCCCTTCACCGATTTCCAGGGCCTGGCGCGCAAGGGCGCGCGCATCATCACCCGCGCCGACAACATCTACCTGTGGGACAGCGAGGGCCAGCGCATCCTGGACGCGATGAGCGGGCTGTGGTGCGTGAACGTGGGCTATGGCCAGCAGGCGCTGGTGCAGGCGGCCACGCGGCAGATGCAGGAACTGCCCTTCTACAACGCCTTCTTCCAGACGGCCACCATGCCGGCCATCGAACTGGCCGAGCTGCTGGCCGAGGTGGCGCCGCCCGGCTTCGAGCATGTGTTCTTCAGCGGCTCGGGCTCCGAGGGCAACGACACCATCGTGCGCATGGTGCGCCGCTACTGGGACGTACTGGGCCAGCCGCAGCGCCAGGTCATCATCAGCCGCCACAACGCGTACCACGGCTCCACCATGGCCGGGGCCTCGCTGGGCGGCATGGCCGGCATGCACGCGCAAGGCGGCCTGCCCATTCCGGGCATCACCCACATCCAGCAGCCCTGCTGGTGGACGCAGGGCCGTCCGCTGGGCCTGGAGCCCGAAGCCTTCGGCCTGCAGGCCGCGCAGTGGCTGGAGCAGCGCATCCTGGAGCTGGGCCCGGAAAACGTGGCCGCCTTCATCGGCGAGCCCATACAGGGCGCGGGCGGCGTGATCATCCCGCCGGCCAGCTACTGGCCCGAGATCCAGCGCATCTGCCAGCGCTACGGCATCCTGCTGGTGAGCGACGAGGTGATCTGCGGCTTCGGCCGCACCGGAAACTGGTTCGGCTGCGAGACCTTCGGCTTCCAGCCCGACCTGATGACCTTCGCCAAGGGCGTGACCAGCGGCTACGTGCCGCTGGGCGGCGTGATGGTGGGCGAGCGTGTGGCGCGGGTGCTGATCGAGCAGGGCGGCGAGTTTGCGCACGGCTACACCTACTCAGGCCACCCGGTGGCCTGCGCGGTGGGCCTGGCCAACGTGCGGCTGATCCAGCAACTGGGGTTGGTGGCCCATGTGCACGACGACGTGGGCCCCTACCTGGCGCAGCGCTATGCCGAGGTGCAGCACCACCCGCTGGTGGGTCAGGCCCAGACCTGCGGCCTGATGGGCGCGCTGGTGCTGGTGCAGGACAAGGCGCGCGGCACCGCGTTCCCCGAGGAGTATGAGGTGGGCATGGTGTGCCGCAAGCACTGCTTTGCCAACGGCCTGGTGATGCGCGCCGTGGGCGACCGCATGATCATCGCCCCGCCGCTGGTGATCACCCGCGCGCAGATCGACGAGATGATCGAGCTGATCCACCGCTGCCTGGACCTGACCCTGGAGGAGGTCAGGCGCAACGGCTGGGGCGGCGGCTGAGTCAGGTTGCGCCGGCTGGCGGCCTTTCAGCGGACAGCGCGTTCCGGAAGCTGCGCCAGAAGTTTTCATCCCTCTTCACCTGGGCCTCAGGCATCAGGCCCTTGAACTTGTCGAGCAGGGTCAGCTGCTCGTTGGCGAAGTCCTTGTAGGTGTAAGACGGGTCTGAGAAAGGGTTGACCCAGCCTGGGTCACCAGGATTGATGATGTCCACCACTCGGCCCTGGCTGTCGAAGCGGAGGTTGGCCTGCGTCTGCGGCCCGCTTCCCATCTGCCACTGACGCACCCACACCTCTTCCATGCTCAGGTTTGCGGTGGCGGCATCCCAGGCGGCGCAGACTTCCGGTGGGGTGCTACTGCTGGGAAAGAGCACCACTTTGGTGCCCCCCACCTCCGTCACCCCGTCGCGGTCGGAATCGACCATGGCATCGGGTGGCAGCAACAGGTTGAGTGCGCCCTCGTGAGACAGCTGAGCCGGGTCTATGGCGTCGGCACGGGCATGCACCTGCTGCACCGTCCGCAGGTCTTCCTGCGAGAGCGTCTTCAGATAGGCCTGCGGCTGCGCGTAAGCACCCGCGGCCTGGGCGCCCTGCAGGATGCGGCCGTAGTCCTGACGCAGATCCTCCAGGCCCTTGTCCGGACGCACGCTCGGGCTTCCGCTGGTGGTGAAGCTGTAGCGGTCTGCATGCGCGCCCAGCCAGCGGTCCCAGCTGGCCACGGCATCGACGGCAGTGACGGTCTCGCTGTGGGCCCCGCTGCCGGTCTCGCGCAGGGCCTTCGGCGCGGACTGCCAGCCCTCCTGGCCTGCCTGCCGCAGAAGGTCGGAAAAGACAGAGCGCAACCCCAGCGTGGCTTGCGCCTTCTCCAGCCTGTCGGCCTGCGGGCGTGAATCGGCGGGGCCCAGGGGTGCGGTGGAGCCGGGTCCGGCGGATCGAATCTGCATTTGCGGCATGGGTGAACGTCGAAAGCCTGATTGCAGCGCAGTCTCTGGCCGGGCTTGAGGGGCAAATGGTGGGTGAAAGTCCGGCAATTCAGCGGATACGGCGCCCACTGCGGCCCTGGCCCGAATATCAACGCAGGCCCTTGAGCGTCCTGACCCGGGCTGTACCTCGGTCCAGCCTTTACGAAACCCTGGTACGAGCCCCTAGACTTGTGGACTTTGCACCGCCCTTGCGCCCCTGCGCGCCCTCTTTCCAATCCCTTGCCCAGCGCAAGAAAGGCTCCGCGTGAAATTCAAGATGCCCCGCAATTCGCTGTTCGCGGTGCTGTTGCGTGCGCCCTGGTGGATCAGCCTGGCCATCGCCGCGGGGCTCTCTCTGGTGCTGGCCGCGCTGCTGCCGGACGAGTACCGCGTGGTGGGGGCGCTGAGCACCTTCCCGTTCGTGGTCATCGCCGCCCTGGCGGCCTGGCGCCAGGCCAAGTTGCCCAGTGCCGCCGAGGTGGCGCGCACGCAGGAATCCGTGGTGGCGATGAGCTGGAGTGCCTTTTCCGCACGCCTGGAAGAGGCGTTCCGCCACGACGGTTTCGAGGTCCGGCCCGGCACCGCGGCGTCTGTGGACTTTGAGTTGCAGCGCCAGGGCCGCCGCATGCTGGTGAGTGCCCGGCGCTGGAAGTCGGCGCAGACGGGCGTGGAGCCGCTGCGCGCGCTGCAGGCGGCGCGCCAGTCTGCCGACGCGAGCGACGCCTTGCTCATCTGCATGGGCGGCCTGACCGACAACGCCCGGCCCTACGCCACCACCCACGGCATCAAGTTGTGGCAGGCCCCCGAGCTGGCCCAGGCGCTGCGCAAAGGCCGCAAGGGGCTGTCGGCTTGAAGCGCAAGGCGAAGGTCGCCGGCGCCGGCCCGACGGCCCCCCACAAGCCGCACGAGGAGCCCCTGCCGTCCGAGGTGCGCCCGGGGCAGTCGGTGGAGCTGCTCAAGCAACTGCACATCCTCACGCGCGACGCCAAGCTCAACCAGGATTCGCGGCGCAAGCTCAAGCAGGTCTACCACCTGTTCCAGTTCATCGAAGGCCTGTTGCAGGAGCTTCCGCCGCCCAGCGCTGAACACCCTTCAGGCCCGCTGGTGGCCGACCACGGTGCAGGCAAGTCCTACCTCGGTTTCATCACCTACGACCTGTACCTGAAGGCGCTGGGCCGCGGCACCATCTACGGCATCGAGACGCGTGGCGAGCTGGTGGAATCCTCCCGCGCGCTGGCGCAGCGGCTGGGCTTCGAGCGCATGAAGTTCCTGAACCTGAGCGTGGCCGAGTCCACCGGGCTGGAGGCGTTGCCGGCGCGTTTCGACATGGTGACAGCGTTGC
>CANHVY010000096.1 GCA_947464185.1 Burkholderiales bacterium | reverse complement strand
GCGCTCGCGCATGGTCTTGCACAGCATCTCCACCAGGGTGGTCTTGCCGGAGCCCACCGGGCCTCCCACGCCCACGCGCAGGGGAGGAAGCTTCTTGGTGCGGCCGGGGACGGAGTGCAGGTGGGTGGTCATGGCGGGTCAGAGGTTCAGAGGTTGCACAGGTGTGGGGTCTCAGCGACTCAGGAACTCGGGAACGCAGGAGCAGAGGGACTCGGCGACTCAGGAACGGAAGAGCCGGGAGTACTGGTTCTCGTGCCGCGCCGACAGGATGGCCAGTCCGGGTGTGAAGGCTTGGCGTGCGTCTTCGGGCAGGGCCAGGGCTTGCTGCACCGCCTCAGGGATGGCCTGGGTCAGGCGCGTGAGGATGCGCTGCGCCGCGGCTTGTCCCAGGGGCACCGATTTCATCGCCGCTTGCGCCATGTTCTCGGCCCAGCCGAAGGCCAGGGCGAGCAGCGCTTGTTCGGCGTTGTTCGCAGGGTCTTGTGGGGGGTC
Organism: Burkholderiales bacterium; assembly: GCA_947464185.1. Classification (GTDB taxonomy): domain Bacteria; phylum Pseudomonadota; class Gammaproteobacteria; order Burkholderiales; family Burkholderiaceae_C; genus Rubrivivax. The sequence continues at coordinate 6,867 of CANHVY010000096.1, read as the reverse complement.
ACAGGCCAGCGCGCAGGCCAGGGCGAAGGCCACGGGCCAACTGGGCGCGGGGGCCAGGGCGGCGCAGCGCGCGATGCGTGGGTCACCGGCATGCTCGCCATTGCGCAGCCACTCCACCAGCGAGCGCCCCATCTGCTCGGTCTGCAGGCGGAACTCGGCGCTTTCGCGCGTGGCCAGCACCCAGTCGTTCAGTGATTGCAGGCGACAGGCGTCGGGTGGGGCCTGCCAGGCCTGGAAGGCCTGTGCGCAAGCGGGCAGGTCGGCGCGCGCCAGCGACAGGTGCAACTGGTCCAGCAGCCAGTCCCCCACGGCCGCCTCGCCTTGGAGGCGCCCGGCGTCCAGCGCAGCCTCCAGCCCTTCGGAGTAGCTGAAGCCGCCCACGGGCAAGGCCGGTGAGGCCAGCCACATCAGGCGCAGTAGGGTGGCAGGCGCGGTCATCCGTGGCGGTGGGGGTTGCCGTGCCCGTGACCATGGTCGTGCCCATGTCCCTGGTCACGTCCGTGGTCGTGTCCGCAGCCCGGCCCGTGGACATGCCCGGTCGTCTGCGCTGTGACCGGAATGTTCACGGCGCGGCGTGACGTGGCCACGGCGGGCTCGGGCGCATGGGCGGCGTGACCGTGCTCATGACCGTGCTCATGACCGTGGCCGTGTCCATGGCTGTGCCCACGCCCATGCCCATGCCCGCCAGCGTACGCCCCGGCTTCCGGCTCGAAAGACGCTTCTTCCTGGGTCACGGTCAGGTGCATGCGTTGCAGCATCTCGGCCAGCACATCATCGGGTTCGATCTTCAGGTGGTCGGGCTGCAGCTCGATCTGCACATGCCGGTTGCCCAGGTGGTAGGCCGCGCGCGTCAGGTCGAAGGGCGAGCCGTGTTGCGGGCAGGTCCGCACCACCATCACCGGCTGGGCGGCGGCATCCACCCGCACCAGCGAGCCGTCCTCGGCCACCAGCACATCACCACCGCGCACTACGCTGCCCCGCGGCAGGAACACGCCCAGGGTGCGACCCAGGGAATCCGTGGCGTCGAAACGGCTTTTCTGGCGCGTGTCCCAGTCCAGGTGGACGCTGGCGGCGCGCTTGAGGAGCACGGGGGCCAGGCCGCGCCCGGCGGGCATGAGTTTGTTGACGGTGAGCATGAGACGCAGTGCAGGGGATCTGGAGGGAAAGTGTAGGGGCGGGCGGGTCGCGCGCCAGTGCGCGCGGTGGACCGAGCGCGCATCGGCATCCCCAGGTGCGCCGTGCTTGGCTCAGGCCTGGGCGGCCGCATCCACCCGCAGCCCCAGCCGTGCGGGCTCTCCGCGCCCCACCCGCAGGATCACGGGCTCGGGTCCGGTGAGGTCGATCACGGTGGTGGGTTGCATGGGGCAGGCGCCGGCGTCCACCACGGCCTGCAACCGCTTCTGGAAGTGGTCGCGGATCTCCTGCGCGTCGTTCATGGGATCCGAGTGGCCGGGTGCAATCAGCGTGGTGGCCAGCAGGGGCTGCCCGAACTGCTCCAGCAGGGCCTGCATGACCCGATGGTCCGGCACGCGCAACCCGATGGTGCGGCGCGAGGGGTGGCTCACGCGACGTGGCACCTCCTTGGTGGCTTCGAGGATGAAGGTGAAGGGCCCGGGAGTGCCCAGCTTCAGCAGGCGGAACTGCCGGTTGTCCACTCGGGCGTAGCTGGCCAGTTCGCTCAAGTCGCGACACAGCAGGGTCAGGTGGTGCCGGTCGTCCACGCCGCGCAGGCGGCGCAGGGCTTCGGCCGCGGCCTTGTCGTCCAGATGGCACACGAGGGCGTAGCTGGAGTCCGTCGGCACGGCCACCACCCCGCCGGCATGCAGGATCTGCGCGGCCTGCTTCAGCAGCCGGGGCTGGGGGTTGTCAGGGTGGACCTCGAAGCACTGCGACATGGGTTCATTGTCCTGCGGACCCGTCGCGCATGCTGGAGACAGCTTGCGCACAGGCGCCCGGGCCGGCCCATGCTGCGCTATGCTGGTCTGCATGAAGCTGATCTTGCGCTGGGGGTTGCTGGCTTGTGCGCTGGTGCTGGTGGCCCACCTGTACCCGGGCGTCCAGGTCACCAGTTTTGGCGCCGCCCTGGTAGCGGCCCTGGTCCTGGGCTTGCTGAACACGCTGGTGCGGCCGGTGTTGATCCTGCTGACCCTGCCGGTGACGCTGCTCACGCTGGGCCTGTTCCTGTTCGTCATCAACGCGCTGATGTTCTGGGCGGCGGCTTCCGTGCTGCAGGGCCTGCATGTCAACGGTTTCTGGGCTGCGCTGGTGGGCTCGCTGCTGTACAGCCTGTGCGCCCTGGTGATCGACATGGCGATGGAAGCGTTGTTCAGTCGCCGGGAGGGCTGATCGATGCACGCCGGTGTTTCCATCAGATCAGGCTTGACGCGCCGCGCGGCACTGGGCTGGGGTTGGGGTGCGGCGGGCACCCTGGCCATGACAGGCTTTTCGGCAGCCGCTGCGGCGCCCCTGCCCCTGTTCGACGCGCACCTGCACTACAGCCACGATGCCTGGGAGGTGGTGCCACCTCGGCAGGCTGCGACGCTGCTGCGCGCCGCCGGGCTGCGCACGGCCCTGGTGTCCTCCTCCAACGATGAAGGCACGCAGAAACTGTTGTCGGAGGCGCCAGACATCGTGGTGCCGGTGCTGCGGCCCTACCGCACCCGCGCCGATGCCGGTGCCTGGGTGCGTGAGGAGGACATCGTCCGCTACATGGAGGAACGGCTGGCGCGTTATCGCTACGCCGGCGTGGGCGAGTTCCATCTCTTCGGGGCTGATGCCGACCTGCCGGTGCCGCGGCGCATGGTGACTCTGGCCCGGGAGCGGGGCCTGTTCCTGCACGCCCACAGCGATGCCGAGGCGGTGGAGCGGCTGTATGCCCAGTGGCCACAGGCGCGCATCCTGTGGGCGCACTCCGGCTTCGAACCTCCGGCGCGCGTGCGCGAGGTGCTGCGCCGCCACCCGCGGTTGTGGTGCGACCTCGCCTTCCGCAGCGACCAGGCCAACGGCGCCAAGGTGGACGCGGCCTGGCGTGACGCCTTCGTGGAGTTTCCTGACCGCTTCATGGTGGGTACCGACACCTTCACGCCCGAGCGCTGGCACTACGTGGGCCCCCACGCCCGCTGGTCGCGTGAGTGGCTGGCCGATCTGCCCGCGCCCCTGGCTGAGGCCATTGCCTGGCGCAACGGGCAGGCCCTGCTGCAGGGCTTGTGGAAGGCATGAGGGCAGGCGGGATCGCCGCCCGCGCAGTTGCCCGGGTAGCCCCCTGGGTAGCCGCAAAAGTAGCCGCCTCAGGGCTGCTGGTCGCCCTGCCGGGCATCTTGCAGGCAGGCGAAGCACTTTGTGGCGCCCAGCTGCCGTCAGCCCACCGTCTGGTGGCGGTGGGGCAGGGCGATGCGGCGGGACGCTCCGTGGCTTTCGTGCCGGAGCCGGCGCCCTTGGCGGTGAGCCGACACTTCGCGCTGCGCGGTGAGCTCTGTGGCCCAGGCCGCCTGCTGCGGGTGGACGCTGACATGCCGGCTCACCGCCACGGCATGAACTACCGCCCCACGCTGAGCGCGCAGCCTGACGGCTCCTTCGTGGCCCAGGGGCTGCTGCTGCACATGCCGGGGCGCTGGCGCATCCGCTTCGAGATCGAGACCGACGGGCGCCGGCAATGGCTGGAGCAGACGGTCGATCTGAAGTGACGGGCACGGGCCGCCGAGGCTGGACCAGCCTCGCCCACCGTACGCGCAACGGTGGGGCTTGCATCGCAGTGCTGCTGGCGCTTTGCGCCGTCGGGGCAGCGCGGGCACAGCCTCCGCAAGCCCAGCTCCCCCAAGTCCAGCCCCCACAGGCGCGGTTCCCGCAGGCCCAGCCCGCCAAGTCCCCACAGCCCCGATCGCGTGCCGTGAAGGCTGAGCCCCGCGGGGCTCCGAAGTTGCTGGCCTTCTCGGCCGAGGAGACCGAGCGCATCCTCATCCACGGGCCCTGGCCCCCACAGCCCGTTGGCACGCTGGTGCGCGACCCGGGCAATGCGCTCACCGGCCTCCCCGAAGCGGTGGCCCTGGGTCAGCGCCTGTTCTTCGAGCGGCGCCTGTCGCCCGCCGGCGTGTCCTGCGCCCACTGCCACCAGCCCGGGAAGGACTTTGCGGACGGGCTGGCGCGTTCGCGCGGAGTGGCCGAACTCGACCGCAACGCGCCCTCGCTGTGGAACGCGGTGCACGAGCGCTGGCAGGGCTGGGACGGGGCGGCCGACAGCCTGTGGTCGCAGGCCATCCGCCCGTTGCTGGACCCGCGTGAGATGGCCTCCAGTGCCGAGCGCCTGCAGGCCGAACTGGCGCGCCAGCCGGCGCTGGCTGCTGGGTGGCGGCGCGTCTTCGGGCAAGAGGTGCGGGCGCAGGAGCCGCAGGCGGTGCTGGTGGGCACGGCCAAGCTCATCAGCGCCTACGTGGCCACGCTGGTGTCACCGCGCACGCCCTTCGACGAGTTTCGCGACGCCCTGGCCCGGCGCGACCGCGCCGCCGCGGCCCGCTACCCGCTGTCCGCGCAGCGGGGCCTGCAGCTGTTCGTCGGGCGCGGCAACTGCCAGCTCTGCCATGGGGGGGCCCGGTTCACCCACGGGGAGTTCGCCGACATCGGCCTGCGCTTCTTCGTGCGGCCGGGGGTGGTGGACGCCGGGCGCCATGGGGGTATCGAGGCGCTGAAGGCCAGCCCCTACAACCTGCTGTCCCGCTGGGCTGATGCCCCGCCGCCCGGCCAGCCCGACGAGGCCGTGAAGACCCGGCATGTGGAGGCCACGCACCGCAACTTTGGCGAGTTCAAGGTGCCGGGCCTGCGTCAGGTGGCACGTACCGCGCCCTACATGCACGACGGCCAACTGACCACGCTGGAGGCGGTGGTGCGCCATTACTCCGAACTGAACCTGGAGCGCCTGCATGCCGACGGCGAGCAGGTGCTGCGCCCGCTGCGCCTGAGCCCGCAGGAAGCGCAGGACCTGCTGGCCTTCCTGCGCACGCTTACCGCCCAGAGCCCCGCCCGTTCCAAGGCTTCACAGCCTCAGGCCGTCAATCGGGCGGCAGCGCGCTGAGCCGGGTCTGAACGGACTTCTGAGCAGACCTCACGTTCAACCAGGCGTTGGCCGCGCCGCACAGCGTGATCACCGCCATGCCCGTCACCGCCAGGGCATCGGGCCAGGTGCCGAAAGCCAGCCAGCTCAAGGCCACCGCCCAGCCGATCTGCGCGTAGGTGAAGGGCGCGAGCATCGAGGCCTGCGCCTGCCCGTGGGCAAAGATCAACAGCAGGTGGCCGAAGGTGCCCAGGAACCCGATGGCCAGCGCCAGCCCCCACTGCGATGCGCTCAACTGGGCCAGTGTTGCGGGTATGTCCGGCACCGCCCACAGCAGCACTGGCAGGATGAGCGCCGTGCCGGTCAGGCCGGTCCAGAAGTGGGTGGTCAGCGGGGCGTCCAGCCCGGACAGGCGCCGCGTCAGGATCTGGAAGCTGGCCAGCGCCAGGGCGCCGCACAGCGGCAGCAACGCCGCCCAACCCACCAGCCCGCTGCCCGGGCGGATGACGATCAGCGCCCCGATGAAACTCCCGGCCACCAGGGCCCAGCGCAGCGCGGTGACGTGCTCGCGCAGCACCGCAGCCGCCAGCAGCATCACCAGCACCGGGGTCAGCATGCCGATGGCCGTGAACTCCGGCACCGGCATGAACTTCAGCGCAAAGAACGCGCAGACGCTGCTGGTCAGCAGCAAGGCCCCGCGCACGACCTGGAAGCGCGGGTGGGCGGCACGAAACGACAACCGCTGGCTTGAGGCGATCCAGACCCCCATCACCACCGCCTGGAAGGCGTAGCGCAGGGTGATCAGCAGCAACGCGGGCGCGAAGGCATTGGCGTGGCGGATCACCGTGTCCATGCCCGCGAACATCAGCGTGGCCAGCAGCATCAACACCAGGCCCAACAGCGGGTGGGCCGTGCCTGCCGCCGTCAACAGGCCTCCCGTGCCGTGGGCGCGTGGCCGGTCACGCGGAGGCTGCAGCCCGCCGCACACGTGGCGCCAGGGCCTCCCACACGGGGGTGAGTCGGCCGGGCAGGTCGGGCAGGGTGCCCAGGTCGGTGTGGCTTTCGTCGGGCGAGTGGAAGTCGCTGCCGCGCGAGGCGCAGAGCTGGAACTCCTGCGCCATGTCGGCGTACTTCACTTGCTCCGCCGCGCTGTGCGCGCCGGTGATCACTTCCACGCCGCGCCCGCCGTGGGCCACGAACTCGCTGAAGAGGGCGTATTCCTCGGTGGGCGTGAACTTGTAGCGCGCCGGGTGGGCGATGACGGCCATGCCGCCGGCCTGGGTGATCCAGCGCACGGCGTCGCCCAGGCGGGCCCAGCGGTGCGGGATGAAGCCCGGCTTGCCCTCGGTGAGAAAGCGGCGGAAGACCTCGTGCGTGTCGCTGCACACACCGGTTTCCACCAGAAAGCGCGCAAAGTGCGTGCGGGAGATGAGGTCGGGGTTGCCGACGTACTTCAGGGCGCCCTCGTAGGCGCCCTTGATACCCACCTGGGCCAGCCCGTCCGACATCTCGCGAGCCCGTTCGGCGCGCCCGCCGCGCGTGGCGGCCAAACCCTGGCGCAAGGCCTCGTCATCGGCGTCGAAGCCCAGGCCCACGATGTGCACGGTGACGTCCGCAAAGGTGACCGAGATCTCGCAGCCGGTCAGGTAGTCCATCCCCAGGGCCGCGGCGGCGGCCATGGCACGGTGCTGGCCCTTGACCTCGTCGTGATCGGTCAGCGCCCACAGTTCCACCCCGTTGGCTTGGGCGCGTTGCGCCAGGGCTTCGGGCTCCATGGTGCCGTCGGAGACGGTGGAGTGGCAGTGGAGGTCGGCGTTGATCAG
>CANHVY010000095.1 GCA_947464185.1 Burkholderiales bacterium | reverse complement strand
GCGCCTGCGGGGACGTTTGTTCCTGGCGCCGCAGGTACCGCCGCTGCCGCCGCGTCAGCGCGTGGTGACCGCGGTGCTGGCCGGGCGTCTGCCGGCGCAAAGCCTGTGGGCCAGCGTGCGCAGCCTGTTCTACCCCTCGGACATCCCCGCGGCCCATGTCGCGCTGGAGCGTTTTGATCTGCAGGACAAACTCTTCGATCGGGTGGACCGCTTGTCTGGCGGCGAGCGCCAGCGCGTGGGCCTGGCGCGGGCGCTGGTGGCGCCGGCGGGCCTGTGGCTCGTGGACGAGCCGCTGTCGGCCCTGGACCCGGCGCGAGCCGGGCAGGCCCTGGCCACGCTGGTGGAGCAGGCCCGCGCGCGCGATGCCACGCTGGTGGCCACGCTGCACCAGGTGGACCGTGCGCTGGCGCACTTTCCGCGCATCGTGGGCCTGCGCGAGGGCCGGCTGGTGTTCGACCTGCCCCCGGGCGCGGTGACGCCTGAGCGTCTGGCGCACTTGTATGCGCAGCATGAGCATGAGCTGGTGGCGCCCGGGGTGGCTGCGGCGGGGCTGGTGGACGAAGGCTCCGCTGCTGCGCGGACGCCGGTGGTCATGCACTGCCGATGACCAGCGCCGCCGCCGTCTCCCCCGCGCTGCGCGACCCGGCCTGGAGCGGGCGCGTCTTCTGGACGCTGGCCGCGGCGGTGCTGCTGTGGCCGCTGCTGGTGGCCACGGAGTTCAAGCCCTGGACCCTCTTCGAAGCCCGCAACCTGAAGGTCACGGGGGACTTCCTGGCCAGCTTCCTGCCGCCGGCGATGGGCTCGGAGTTCCTGGGGATGGTGGTCAAGGAGACCTGGCGCACGGTGGCCATTGCCACGGCAGGCATGACCCTGGCCTTGGTGGTGGCCGTGCCGCTGACGCTGGTGTGCACCCGCGTGCTGTCGGTGTCCGCTTTGAGCGGACGCATGGCCCGGGCCCCGGCGGTCCTGCGCTTTGGCGCGCGGGCACTGCTGGTGCTGCTGCGCAGCGTGCCCGAGCTGGTGTGGGCGCTGGTCTTCGTGCGCGTGGTGGGCCTGGGGCCCACGGCGGGCGTGCTGGCCATTGCGCTGACCTACGGCGGCATGCTGGGCAAGGTGTATGCCGAGATTCTGGAAAGCGGTGAACCCCACGCCACGCAGACCCTGCTGCGCAACGGCGGCTCGCGCCTGCAGGCCTTCTTCTACGGCCTGCTGCCGCAGAACGCGGCCGAGCTCACCAGCTACACCGTCTACCGCTGGGAGTGCGCCATCCGCAGCTCGGTGGTGCTGGGCTTCGTGGGCGCGGGTGGCTTGGGCCAGCAGATGGACAACTCGATGAAGATGTTCAATGGCGGCGAGGTGCTGACCATGCTGGCCGTCTTCGTCGCCCTGGTGGCGCTGGCCGACCGCATCAGCGCCGGGCTGCGCCGGGCTTTGGGGTGAGCGCCCGTGACGCATCCTTCCCCCGCCAACGTCCCCCAGCGCCTGCCGCCGCCGTTGTTCGACGCGCGCTGCAAGGCCTGCTGGTTCACGGCCGCGGTGCTGGCACTGGTGGTGGCGAGCTTCTGGAGTCTGGACCTGCAGTGGGCGCAGTTCCTGTCGCTGGAGGCTGCCCGCAGCATGGGGCGCTTTCTGGCCGAGTTCTTCCCGCCCGATCTCTCCGGGCCCTTCCTTCACAAGGTGCTGGTGGGCACCTGGGAGACGCTGGCGATGTCGGCGCTGGGCACGCTGCTGGCGGCAGTGGGCGGGCTTGCGCTGGCGCTGCCGGCCAGCCGTCTGCACGAGGGTGACGCCGCCCGGGGCCGCGCGCCCACGCGCCTGCTGCTGAACGCGCTGCGCTCGGTGCCGGAACTGGTGTGGGCCGCGCTGCTGCTGATCGCTGCGGGCCTGGGCCCTTTTGCCGGCACGCTGGCGCTGGCTCTGCACACCTCAGGGGTGCTGGGCCGGCTGTTTGCCGAAGCCATCGAGAATGCGCCGCGCGGACCAGGCGACGCGCTGCGCGCGCAAGGCGTGGGCAATGGCCGCGTCTTCCTGTATGCCACCTTGCCCCAGGTGCTGCCGCAACTGATGAGCTACACGCTGTACCGCTGGGAGAACAACATCCGCGCCGCCGCCGTGCTGGGCGTGGTGGGGGCGGGTGGCCTGGGGCAACTGCTGGCTTTCCACATGGGGCTGTTCCACATGGGCAAGACGGCCACCATCCTGGCCGCCATGCTGGCCTTGGTGGCGCTGGTGGACGTGCTGAGCTTTGCGGCCCGGCGGCGCATGAATGCGTGAGGGTGGAGCATGAGCCTGCCGCCCCGCGTCGGCTGGCTGTTTGCCCACGACTGGGACGGTCGCGCGCGCGACGATCTCCAGGCCCGGGGCCGGGCGTGCTTCGACCACGCTGGCTTCGACCTCTTCAGCTTTCCCAGCAACGCGGCGCTGGCCTTCTACGACCACGAGCGCTTCGCCCAGCGCCAGGCCCGGCGCGGGCGGCGCCTGGGCTGGCGCGCCGTGCTGTCGCACCAGGAGCACTTCGGTGCCGTGGCCGCTGCCCTGGTGGCCGAAGAACTGGGCCTGCCGGGCACGCCAGTGGAGTCGCTGCTGGCGGCGCAGCACAAGCTGCATGCCCGCCGCGTGCTGCAGCAGGTGGCGCCCGAGGCCAACCTGCGCTTTGCCGCGCTGGAGGCCGAGTACGGCGACGACATCCCGCACGGCCTGGACTACCCGGCCTTTGTCAAGCCGGTGAAGGCGGCGTTTTCGGTGCTGGCGCGCACCGTGGCTGACCATGCCGCGCTGCAGGCCCACACCCGTTTCGGCCGGCGCGAGCTGTGGGTGATCCGCCACCTGGTGGACCCCTTCGACCGCCTGTGCCGCGCCCGGCTGCCGCAGGCCGGCAGCGCCCACCGCATGCTGCTGGAAGAGCCCGTGCCGCTGGCGGTGCCGCAGTACAACCTGGACGGCTGGGTGGCCGACGGGCAGGTGCACGCGCTGGGCGTGGTGGACGCGGTGATGTACCCCGGTAGGGCTGCCTTCATGCGCTGGGAACTGCCCAGCCGCCTGGCCGCGCCGGTGCAGGCGCGCGCGCTGGACGTGGCGCGGCGCTTCCTGGGCGCCATCGGCTTCACGCGCGGCCTGTTCAACCTGGAGTTTTTCCACGACCCCGCCACCGATCGGCTCAGTGTGATCGAGTGCAACCCGCGCCTGGCCTCGCAGTTCGGTGATCTGTACCAGCGCGTGCATGGCATCGACCCCCACGCCATGGGCGTGGCGCTGGCCTTGGGGGAAGACCCCACTGCGCTGCCGCGCAGTGAACCCACGGCAGGCGTGGCGGCCAGCCTGGTGTACAGGGCCTTCAGCCCGACAGAAGTACCCCGGGCGCCCGGGCCCGCGCAGTGCGCCGCCTTCGCGCAGGCCCACCCCGACGCGCTGATGTTCAGCTTCCCCAAGACCGGCGCCGCCCTGGCACGCGACTTCAAGTGGACCGGCAACCACCACCACGGCTTCGTCCACCTGGGCGGGCGCGACCGCGAGCAGATGCTGGACCGTGCCGAGCACGCCAGCGCCCTGCTGGGCTGGCCGGCGCCCTGCCTCGACCGCGATGCGCCCGCTGGCGTCTCAACCTACCTCGAAAGGAAAGTCGCATGACCCTCCACAAACTCCGGGCCTGCTGGTGCCAGCCGTCGCACGCTGCGGCGCCACCGTCTTGCGGGCTCCTCTCCCCGGTCCCTGTCCGAGCGCCCGCCAGCCTCGGCCTGCGCCGCGCCGTGGTGGCGGCAGGTCTGGCAGGCACGCTCGCGCTGACGGGCTGCTCGGCCCTGGTGGCGCAGAACCCGTCGGGTGCGCTGCGCCCGGTCAATGCGGTGGCCGACGGCGCCGAGGAGCGCCTGATGCTCAAGGGTGCCGACGTGGTGGCCTACTTCACCCAGGGCCGCTACGTGCCCGGCGTGCCGGCCCACCGCAGCGTGCACGAGGGCGTGGCCTTTCGCTTTGCCAGCGCCGAGCACAAGGCGCTGTTCGACGCCGCACCGCAGAAGTACCTGCCGCAGTACGGCGGCTACTGCGCCAACGGCATCGTCTACGGCATCCCCTGGGGAGGTGACGCCGATGCCTTCCGCATGATCGACGGCAAGCTCTACATCTTCGGCGGAGCCGCCAGTCGCGACGCCTTTGCGCTGGACGTGCCCGGCAACCGCGCACTGGCCGACCGCTACTGGGCGCAGGAGGTGGCCGGCGCCAACAGCTTTGTGCAGCGCGCCTGGCGCCTGGTGTGGCGGGTGCCGCATTACCAGAGTGGGCAGCAGCTGGCCGAGGCGGTGGCGCGGGCGCGCGCCGGCACGCCGAAGTGAACCGCGCCCCCTCAGGGCGTCTTCGGCCGCCCCCAGATGATGGCGCTGGGGTGCTGCTCCAGCAGCGTGGCCAGGGCGCGCAGGGCGGTGGCGGCCTGCGTCACCTCCAGCAGCGCGGCCTCCGTCTGCCGGCGCACCGGCGAGCCGGGGGCTGCGGCCTCCCGTAAGGTGCCGGCGGCGGCGCCCAGCTCGTCGGCGGTGCGGCGAAGGTCGGCCACCAGGGGTTGGGCGGCCAGCGCCAGGGCCCGGGCCTGGGTCGCCGCGTCACCGACCTGCGAAGCCGCAGCCCCGGCTTGGGCGGCGGCCTGGCCGACCTGGCGCAGGGCGGACGAGCCCTCCTGCAGCAGCGGGTCCACGGCCGCCAGGCTGCGGCGGGCCTGGGCCAGTGTGTCTTGCGCCGAGCGGGCCAGCGGGCCGGTCTCCCGTTGCAGCGCCTGGGCCAGTTGCTGCAGTGATTGCGCGGCCTGCGCGGTGCGGGACAGGGCCTGGCGCGCCTGCGGGGCGGCCAGCAGCTCGCGCGTGGCCGCGGCCACGGCCGCCAGATCCCGGCCGATCTGCCCCAGGTCCAGGCCTTCCAGCTGGGCCTGCAGAGTCTGCAGACGGGTGGGCGCGGTGGGAATGAGGGGCAGGCCGGCAGCGGTCGCGACGGCCGCCGCCGGTTCGCCCGGGGCTGGGGAGGTGCTCGATATGGTACCGCCCGTCGCGTTCGCGCTGCCACCGGCTGACGGGGAGGGTCGGGCCGCTGCCAGGTCCAGGTCCACGTACAGCAGGCCGGTGAGCAGGCTTTGCGTGGCCAGCCGTGCCACCAGGCCGCGCTCCACCAGCAAGGGGAGGGTGCGGCCGGTTGCGTACCCCAGCCCTGCGCCCTTGCCCGCTTCCGGCCCCGCTCCGGCTCCCGCCCCAGGGGCAAGCAGAGGCCTGAGCAACGCGCTGTCGAACTCGGCCGTCACCGGCAGCACGGGACCGTTCGCGCCCGAGCCCGGGGCCAGCCCGATGGCCGTGACCCGGCCCACCTGCACGCCGCGCAGCACCACGGGCGCGCCCACCTGCAAGCCATAGACCGAAGTCTGGAAGTGCATGACAGCGCGCTCGGTGGTGCTCCACCAGCGGCCGCCCGCCGTCACGAGGGCCAGCGCCAGCAGGGCCAGGCCCGCCACGGCAAAGGCGCCCACGCGCAGGGCCGCGGGTCTCATGGACGGGCTCCTTGCGTCGGCGCGCCGGGCTTCAGGTGAGGTGCCGCGGCCCCCTGCGGCGCCAGAAACCGACGCACCGCCGCCGGCCCCTGCAGCAGCAGCTCTTGCGGAGTACCCAGGGCGGTCATGGTCATGAGCTGGTCGTCGAGGTAGAGCACGCGGTCGGCCACGGTGAAGACGCTGGCGATGTCGTGCGTCACCATCACCACCGTGCGGCCCTGATGGTGCCTCAGTTCCAGTACCAGTTCGTCGAGCCGAGCGGCATTCAGCGGGTCCAGCCCGGAGCCGGGCTCGTCCAGGAAGAGCAGCGGCGGGTCCAGCGCCAGGGCGCGCACCAGCGCTGCGCGTTTGCGCATGCCGCCCGAGAGCTGGGCCGGCATCAGGTCGAAACCTTCCTGCAGTCCCACCCGCGCCAACAGTTCCCGCGCCCGCTCTTCGCGCTGCGCGGGGCCGAGCGGGGTGAACAGGCGCAGCGGCAACAGCAGGTTCTCGCCCAGCGTCATGGAGCTCCACAGTGCGCCGGCCTGGAACATCACGCCAAAGCGTCGGCGCAGCGCGGCCAGAGCGTCTTCGTCACCGTCGTGCAGGTCCTGCCCTTGCAGCAGCACCTGGCCGGACAAGGGCCGCTGCAGGCCCACCAGATGGCGCAGCAGCGTGCTCTTGCCGCAGCCGCTGGGCCCCACGATGGCCAGCACTTCGCCCGTGTGGACGGTGAAGTCGATGCCCTGCAGGATGGTGCGCCCGCCCGCCTGCACGGCCAGGGCCCGCACCGCGAGCATCGGACTCGCGCCCGCGCGTGTGTCGCCGTTCTCGGGCGCGTGAGGCAGGGCGCCGGGTGGGCCTGCGGCTGGAGACTTCAGCATCAATACCCCAGCGCAGTGAAGACCACCGTGGTCGCGCAGGCCGCGGCCACGATCCACACGAGCGCCTTGACCACAGCGGTGGTGGTGGCCTCGCCCACGGCCTGCGCGCTGCGCCCGGCGTGCAGGCCCTCGCGGCAGCCGGCCAGACCCACCAGGGCCACGTACAGCATGCACTTGAACAGGCCGACCCACAGATGGGTGAAGCTCAGGGCGCGCAGGCACTGGTGCAGGTACTCGCCGCTGGACACGCCATAGACCGCAACCGCTGCCGGCCAGCCCGCCAGCACCCCGGCCAGGGCGCCGAAGGCGTACAGCATTGGCGCCACCAGCAGCAAGCCCAGCAGGCGCGGCAGCACCAGGTGGGCTACCGGGTCCACGCCCAGTACGCGCAGGGCGTCGATCTCCTCGCCCGCCTGCATGGTGGCCAACTGCGCGGCGAAGGCCGAGCCGATGCGCCCGGCCAGGATGATGCCGGTCATCATGCCGGCGAGCTCGCGCACCATGCCCACGGCCACCACGTCGGCCAGGAAGTTCTGCGCCCCGATGCGCGCCAGCTGCGCCCCGCCCATGTAGGCCAGCATCAGTCCGATGAGCGCGCAGCTCAGGCCCACGATGGGCAGCGAGCGCGGACCGCTCTGGTCCAGCTGGTGCAGCACGTCACGGCCCGACGGGCCGCCGCGGCCGCGCACCCAGCGCCCCAGCGCGATCAGCACGTCGCCCAGGAAGGCGAGCGTGCGGGCGGCTTCGGCCAGGGGGCGGGGCCATGAGCGGCTAGGCGGTGTGCTCATGGGCTCGCCATGCAGTCGCCGCCCGGGTTGCCGTTGCCCCCAGCCCTACCGGTACAGCACCTCCGGCAGCCACATGCCAATGCCCGGGAAGTTGTACAGCAGGATGATCGCGATGATCTGGATCCCCATGAAGGGCAGCATGCCCGCGAAGATCTGGTTCAGCGTCACATGCGGTGGGCTCACCCCCTTCAGGTAGAAGGCCGCCATCGCCACCGGCGGGCTCAGGAAGGCCGTCTGCAGGTTCAG
>CANHVY010000094.1 GCA_947464185.1 Burkholderiales bacterium | reverse complement strand
CGATGGCCCGCACGGCCGAGGACTGCGCGCTGCTGCTGTCGGCCATGAGCGGCTTCGACGAGCGCGACTCGACCAGCGCGCAAAGGCCGTCGCAGGACTTCCACGCGCAGATGCTGGCACCGCGGCCGGGAGCCGAGCCGGGCAAGCCGCTGAAGGGGCTGCGCATCGGCTTCGTCAGTGGCGAGAACTGGAACCTGGAGAAGTTGCGCGGGATGGAGGAAGGCTCACCGCTGAACGTGCCGGCGCACGGGGTGGATCGCGGGATTCCAACGCGGATTGACGAGGCCCGGAAGGTGTTCGAGGCCCTCGGGGCCGAGGTCGTGGCGGTGAAACTGCCGGACACTGAGCTGGCCATCCCGGCCTACTACATCGTCGCCTCGGCCGAGGCCAGCTCGAACCTGAGCCGCTTCGACGGCGTGAAGTTCGGCCACCGCGCCGCACAGTACGCTGACTTGCTGGAGATGTACAAGAAGACCCGTGCCGAGGGCTTCGGGCCTGAGGTCAAGCGCCGCATCATGATCGGCACCTATGTGCTCAGCCACGGCTACTACGACGCCTACTACCTGCAGGCGCAGAAGCTGCGCCGCATGATCGCCGACGACTTCCAGGCTTGTTTCCGGCAGTGCGACCTCATCGCCGGGCCCGTGGCGCCCACCGTGGCGTGGACGCTGGGCCAGGCGGACAAGGACCCGCTGGCCGACTATCTGGCCGACATCTTCACCCTGCCGGCCAGTCTGGCGGGGCTGCCCTGCATGAGCCTGCCCGTGGGCCTGGGCGATCTGGGCCTGCCGGTGGGGCTGCAACTGATCGGCAACTACTTCGAGGAAGGCGCCCTGCTCCAGTCCGCCCATGCCTTCCAGCATGCGACGGACCACCACAGGGCGCGGCCACCGCAGTCCGCAGTCGCAAGTGCCCTTCAAGCCGGAGGCCACGCATGAGCCCCGCCACCGCAGCCCCTCTCGTTCGAGGCTGGGAGGTCGTCATCGGCCTCGAGACGCACGCCCAGCTGTCCACCCAGAGCAAGATCTTCAGCGGCGCCAGCACCCGCTTCGGTGCCGCGCCCAACACCCAGGCCTGCGCCGTGGACCTGGCCTTGCCCGGCACCCTGCCGGTGATGAACCGCGGCGCGGTGGAGCGTGCCATCCGCTTCGGCCTGGCAGTGCAGGCCACGGTGGCGCCGCTGTCCATCTTCGCGCGCAAGAACTATTTCTACCCCGACCTGCCCAAGGGCTACCAGATCAGCCAGTACGAGATTCCCGTGGTGCAAGGCGGGCGCATCGACTTCCTGCTCGACGGCCAGGCGCGCAGCGTGCGTCTCACGCGTGCCCACCTCGAGGAAGACGCGGGCAAGAGCCTGCACGAGGACTATCACGGCATGACCGGGATCGACCTCAACCGCGCGGGCACGCCGCTGCTGGAGATCGTCTCCGAGCCCGACATGCGCTCATCCATCGAGGCCGTGGAGTACGCGCGTGCGCTGCACACCCTGGTGATGTGGCTGGGCATCTGCGACGGCAACATGCAGGAAGGCAGCTTTCGCTGCGACGCCAACGTCTCGGTGCGCCGGCCCGGCCAGCCCTTCGGCACGCGGCGCGAGATCAAGAACCTGAACTCCTTCCGCTTCCTGCAGCAGGCCATCGACTTCGAGGTGCAGTGGCAGATCGACCGCATCGAGGACGGCCTGCCCATCGAGCAGGCCACCGTGCTGTTCAACCCTGACACAGGCGAGACGCGGGCGATGCGCACCAAGGAAGACGCGCACGACTACCGCTACTTCCCCGACCCCGACCTGCCGCCGCTGGTGATTGCGCCTGAATGGGTGGAGCGCGTGCGCGGGCAGATGCCGGAGCTGCCCGGCGCCATGGCACAGCGCTTCGTCGAGCGCGACGGCCTGCAGGCCTACGACGCGGCCATGATGACGCAGAGCCTGGCCACCGCCCGCTATTACGAAGCCGCGCGCGACGCCTGCGGCAGCCCGAAGTTGGTGGCCAACTGGGTAATGGGTGAAATCTCCAAGCGGCTGAACGCGCAGGGCTGCACCATCGAGCAAGCGCCGGTGACGCCCGCCACGCTGGCACAGCTGATCGGCCGGGTGGTGGACGGCACGGTGTCGAACAACGGCGCGCGCCAGGTGTTTGACGCCCTGTGGGCCGGTGAATCAGCCGATGTCGACGCGCTGATCGAGGCCAGGGGCCTGAAGCAGATGAACGACAGCGGCGCGCTGGAGGCCATCGTCGAAGAGGTGCTGGCGGCCAACGAGAAGTCGGTGGCGGAGTTCCGCGCCGGCAAGGACAAGGCCTTCAACGCGCTGGTGGGTCAGGTGATGAAGGCTAGCAAGGGCAAGGCCAACCCCACCCAGGCCGGGGAACTGCTGCGCAAGAAGCTGGGCTGAGCGCTTGTGAAAGAGTGACGGCGCCGAACGGCGCTGTCACTTCCTGGGGGCGGCGCTGCGGTCCGCGCTGGGGCGGGCAGCCCCTTCCGAACTGCTGTTCTCGATGGGCCCCATGGAGCCGGGGGCCTGGCCCGCCCACAGGCGCTTCAGGCGATCGAGTTCAATGTCGAAAATCCTGTTGATGCGCTCGAGCTCAAGTTTCTGGCTCTGCGTGTTCTCGCGCTGGGCCGCGGTGGCAGATTCGTTGGCATCGAGTTGCTGCTTCACGGCAGCCACTTGCTCGCGGCTCTTGGGCGCGCGCTCCTCTTCCTCCAGCGCGCGCCTCTCGCGCCTGAGCTGGCTCAGGCGCGATTCGGTCAGGTCCATGGTCAGCCGCACGGGGTCCAGCGCGGACTCCCGCGCCTCGCGGTGAGCCTCCTCGTTGCGATAGCGCGCCAACAGGAAACGGTCCCGGCGGACCGCCTCGGCACGGGCGGCGGCTTCCTCGGCCTGCTTGCGCTCCCGCGCCTCGCGGGCAGCGCGCTCTTCGGGTGTGGGCGAGGGCGGCTTGATGCCGCGCAGCGAGCCGTCAGGGTTAAGCACTCGCTGCGGGCGGTCGATGCACTCGCGGATGGAGCGGTCGGCCGTGATGCGGCGGCCCTGGTCATCGGTGCAGACGTAGATCTCTGCTGGGGAAGGCGGCGGTGCCGGCTGGGCCCACGCGGCCAGCGCCCACACCTGCAGCACCACCACACCGGCTCCTTGCATCCCGCCTTGCCCGACTCTTTTCAAATGGCTCACCCTGCCTCAACAACCGTAACGCTGGCGGTAGGCCTGCACAGGCGCCGCACAACGCTGAAGCTGCGGATCTTCGTTCGTGGCCAGATACTGAAGCAAATCGGCCAGGGTGGCAACCGATACCACCTCGATGCCGAAATGCCGGCGCACGAACTGTACGGCCGACCACGGGGCGTCAGCGCCGTTCTCGGTGGCCATTTCCTGCCGGTCCAGCGCGATGGCCACGCCGCAGGGCTGGCCGCCGGCGGCGGTGATCAGGGCCACGGACTCTCGCACCGAGGTGCCCGCGCTGATGACGTCGTCGATGATCAACACGCGGCCGCGTACCGGGGCGCCCACCAGCGCGCCACCTTCTCCGTGGTCCTTCGCTTCCTTGCGGTTGTAGGCGTAGGGCACGTTACGGCCCAGGCGCGCCAGCTCGATGGCCACGGCCGCGGCCAGGGTGATGCCCTTGTAGGCCGGGCCGAAGAGCATGTCGAACTCCAAGCCGCTGGCCACCAGGCGCCGGGCGTAGAACTCCGCCAGCCGGCCGAGCTTGGCGCCGTCGTCGAACAGTCCGGCGTTGAAGAAGTAGGGCGACAAACGCCCGGCTTTGGTCTTGAACTCGCCGAAGCGCAGCACCCCCGCTTCCACCGAGAATCGGACGAACGCCTGGGCCAGGGGATCCGGGGTTGTCACACTCATGAGGGGTTACCGGTGGGATTTCGGCTCGTCACGCTCAATCTGAACGGGATTCGATCCGCAGCCAGCAAAGGCTTCGTCGAATGGGCTCAAGCCAGCGGGGCGGATTGTATGGGGGTGCAGGAGGTCAAGGCGCAGGCCCCAGACGTGGCGGGCCGGTTCGACCAGGTGGCCGGCATGGCCGGGCACTTCCACTTCGCACAGAAGAAGGGCTACTCGGGTGTGGGCCTGTACACCCGGCATGAACCCAGCGAGGTGGTGGCCGGCCTGGGGGACAGCGAGTTCGACGCCGAGGGGCGCTGGGTGGAACTGCGCTTCGACCGCCCTGGCCGAGCCTTCAGCGTGGTGAGCTGCTACTTCCCCAGCGGCTCCAGCGGCGAGGAGCGCCAGGCCGCCAAGTTCCGCTTTCTGGATCTGCTGCACCCGCAGCTGATGGCGCTGAAGGCCCGGCGCGAGTTCATCCTGGTGGGTGACGTCAACATCGCGCACAAGGCCATCGACCTGAAGAACTGGAAGGGCAACCAGAAGAACTCCGGCTTCCTGCCCGAAGAGCGCGGCTGGATGGACCGGCTGCTGGGCACCGACCCGGGAGAGGGCGGACTGGTGGACGTCTTTCGCACCCTCAACCCGCACCCCGACCAATACACCTGGTGGAGCAACCGCGGCCAGGCCTGGGCCAAGAACGTGGGCTGGCGGCTGGACTACCACCTGGCCACTCCCGCCATCGCCGCCACGGCACGCCAGCAGCACATCCACCTGGCGCAGCGCTTCTCCGACCACGCACCGCTGACCATCGATTACGACTTCAGCCTGTGACCTGCGACGCTTACGGTGACCGGGCATCAGACCGCCTGCCTGCCGCGTGGACACGGTTCGTTGATGTCGTCAGCCTGGTAGGTTGCGACTTTGTTGGTAGAGTTGCAACCAAATGGTGGGTCGCACCTTCACTGATGACGCACGGGTCTCCATGCACTGGAGCAATCCGGCTGGACCGGACGTACTGGTCGAGATCCGCCGCACCCACACTGCCCGGGACGTACGGGAAGGCCTGCTGGCGCTCGCCTACGCAGTCCAGCTGACCTCGCACCCCTCGGCAGGCGTGTGCGTGATCATGGACAGCCGGCTATCGTCGGTGCGCTTGGCGGACGAGTTGGACAGGTTCCGCTCCATCGCCCGCCCAGAGATAGCGCAGAAGCTCTTTCTGGTCCGGGCGGAGACCCAGCGCATGTTCTTCATTGACGGAGAACTTCCCGTGCGCTCAGACGCGTTCATGCGGGCGCTACAGACCGCCATCCACGAGGAGACCGTCAACGTTACCGCCTCACGCGTGACGAGACAGCAAGTCAAAGCGGTCCTGGTGGAGCGGACGC
Source organism: Burkholderiales bacterium (assembly GCA_947464185.1). Lineage (GTDB taxonomy): Bacteria > Pseudomonadota > Gammaproteobacteria > Burkholderiales > Burkholderiaceae_C > Rubrivivax. Next base: position 2,231 of record CANHVY010000094.1, on the reverse strand, counting down.
TGGCCGGACTCCGGCCAGTGACGCTGGCAGAACTCAGACGCCTGACAGGCGCCAGCTATCAGACCGCGTCAGCGGCGCTGAGGGAGCTGGAATCGCTCGGCGTGGTGACCAGGGGCCAAGACGGTCCGATTCAACTGCATGGTCTCCGACCAATCGCGCTGATGAAGCTGGCCGAGGAGCACGCGCTCGCACGAAGGCTGGTGCGCTACGTCGACCCGACCAGCGAAGGACGCATGCCCAGCGCACTGGCCAACCGGCTGCAGTCTCTCAGTCAGAAGGGCGTGGTTGGCAAAGTTGCGATCTCCGGAGTGCTCGGGGCGACACGCTTCTTTGCCAATCTGGACATCACGGCTGCACCTCGACTGGACGTGAGCGTCTATGACGGCGACATGCGCTTCATGTCCAAGCTTGACGCAGGCCTCGTGGTTGTGGACGACCCTGTGCGCAAAGCGTCGGTTGTACTGCACCTCCAACGTGACTGCCGCCCGGACGAGTCGAGGGCGCAGGCGCCTGATCTGGGTGCACGGCTGGACTGCCTTGCGGATCTCGAGCAAATGGGCTTGCAGGCGGAAGCGCGAGAGTTCGCTCACCAGTTGTGCAAAGCAGCAGGGAGAACACTTTGAAGCTCGAAGCGCCGCTGTCACCGTCGGAAGTCCTGGCTCAAGTAGCGGACGCGCTACCGGCCTGCGTCCGCGACGACGTGATCATCATCGGAAGCGTGGCGGCCGGGTACCACTTCTTTGCCGGTGACGGCGCGCGGGCGATCCGCACCAAGGACGTGGACTGCCTGCTCTCTCCGCATTCGAAAGCGATCGCTGCGGCGACCGAAGTCACTGACAAGCTCATCAAGGCCGACTGGAAACTGCGCGAGGACCCCGTGTGGGGTGAGCCGGGCCGCCAAGAGGAGCCTGACGACAAGCTACCGATGGTGCGCCTGCGCCCGCCTGGCGAGACAGCCAGTCCGTGGTTTCTTGAACTGCTGTCGGCGCCACCGACTTTCGCGCCAGGTGCACAGGGTAAGAAGCTGCGCCGCATCGAGACAAGCTTCGGCCACTTTGCCATCTGCAGCTTCGATTTCCTTGCGCTGGCGGAATGGCAGCCGCTGGAGACGGTGACGGGCGTACGCATTGCGCGGCCGGAGATGATGGCGCTGGCAAACCTGTTGCATCACCCGGAGATTGCCGACACCCTGATTGCCGGCACCGACTACAAGCGATCCAACAAAGATCTGGGCCGCGTCCTCACGCTGGCCTACTTGACGGTTCAGCGCGACCGGCGCGACAACGCCGAGGAACTGGAAGCCTGGGCAAGCCGGATGTGGACTGCACTGCGGGACAAATTCGGTGATCAGGCGCCTCGGCTGGCCGCGCAGGCTGGCGCAGGGCTTCGTGCGCTGACGGCGAGTCCTGCAGACCTCGACCAAGCACTGCGCATTGCCAACCTGGGACTCCTCGCTTCTTTGGATGTGTCGATGGAAGCCTTCGGCGCGACCGGCGCTCGCTTTGTCGCGGAAGTGATAGAGGAACTGGAGAGGCTGGCGGGGTGAGGGCAACGTCATGCCCCCCCACAATGCAGGTCTTTTGTCGTATCGCCCACCACCTGGCCACGCCCGCCATCGCCGCCACGGCGCGCCAGCAGCACATCCACCTGGCGCAGCGCTTCTCCGACCACGCACCGCTGACCATCGACTACGACTTCAGCCTGTGACCCGGCCACTGACGGACTCCCGATGACCCGCCGCATCTTCATGCTGGGCGCCAGCGGCACCATCGGCCAGGCCACGGTGCGGGCGCTGGTGGCGCGCGGCCACGAGGTGGTGTGCTTCGTGCGACCGCGGGCCGGCGTGGGCGGGGCGCTGGGGCCGCCGGAACTGGCGCGCCGGCTGCCCGGCGCCGAGTTGCGCTATGGCGAAGTGACGAATCCGTCTTCGCTGGCGCGCGACGGCATCGCTGGCGAACGCTTCGATGTGCTGCTGTCCTGCCTGGCCTCGCGCACCGGCGCGCCGCGGGATGCCTGGGCCATCGACCACCAGGCCCATGTGCAAGCCCTGGCCCTGGCGCAGCGCTGCGGCGTGGCGCAGGTGGTGCTGCTGTCGGCGATCTGCGTGCAAAAGCCGCTGCTGGCCTTCCAGCAGGCCAAGCTGGCGTTCGAGCAGGAGCTGATCGAGTCCGGGCTGAACCACTCCATCGTGCGGCCCACGGCGTTCTTCAAGTCCCTGTCCGGCCAGGTGG
>CANHVY010000093.1 GCA_947464185.1 Burkholderiales bacterium | reverse complement strand
CGCTCGCGCTCACCGGCCGTGGTGTCCAGGGCGGCGTTCAAGGCGCCGTAGAGCACGGCCATCAGCACGAAGAACGGCAGCATGAAGGACAGTTGCGCGCCACGCGTGGCCGGGCTGGCCAGATCGAACACCTGCACCTCCACGGTCTGCAGCACGGCTGGCGACACCCCGCGCACCATCAAGCGCAGGGCGGCCTGCTCCTGGTTGAAGCCCTGCAACAGCCCGGCGATGCGGCCCACGCCGCCCTGCGCGCGCTGGTTGGCGCTGTGGCTCACCACCTCCAGCACGGGCGTGTCGCCGGCACGCAGCTTCTGCCCGAAGTCTGGCGGCACCACCAGCACCGGATCCTGCAGTCGGCTCTCCTTGAGCTGCTGCTCGTAGTCGGGCGGCGCGTCCTTGACGGTGTAGGTCTGGCGCTCCAGGTAGTTGCGCAGCCCCGGCGCGTGTGTGATGCCGGCCACCACCACCTCGCGCGCCTCGGCCCGCTTCTCGAACGACGACGCCAGCGTGGAGATCAGCACCAGCACCACCGGCCCCATGGCCACCGAACTCAGCAGCACCGTGAACAGGGTGCGCCGGTCGCGCAAGGCGTCCAGCAGCTCCTTGCGAAAGACCGCCCAGGCGTGGGTCCAGGCCTCACGAACCACGGCGGCGCTCATGCGGGCCCTCCCGCCACCGAGGCAGCCGCAGCGCCATAGCCCGCCGGGGAAGCAGACCCGGCCCCAGCACCGAACGCGAGCGCCACGAAGGTCTCCTCGAAGTCCGCCAGGCCCGTGCGTGCGGACAGTTCACCCACCGTGCCCTGCGCCACCGTGCGCCCGCGCGCCACCACCACCACCTGGTCGCACAGCCGCTCCACCTCCTGCATGATGTGGGTGGAGAAGATGATGCACTTGCCCTGCTCGTCGCGCAGGCGCTTGAGCGACTCGCGCAGCGAGCGCGTGGCCAGCACGTCCAGTCCGTTCGTGGGTTCATCCAGGATGATGTTGGGCGGATCGTGGATCAGCGCGCGCGCCAGCGCCGTCTTCATGCGCTCGCCCTGGCTGAAGCCCTCGGTGCGGCGGTCCAGCAGCGGCCGCATGTCCAGCATGTTGGCGAGCTGCTCCACGCGGGCATCGGCCACCTCAGGCGGCACCCCGTGCAGACGGGCGAAGTACAGGATGTTCTCGCGCGCCGTCAGCCGGGTGTACAGGCCGCGCGCATCTGACAGCACGCCCATGCGCGCCAGCGCCTGCTGCGGCTGCGCGGCCACGTCCAGGCCGTCCACCGTGATGCGCCCGGCATCGGGCTTGAGCAAGGCGGCCACCATGCGCAGCGTGGTGGTCTTGCCGGCGCCGTTGGGCCCGAGCAGCCCGGTGATGTGGCCGTTGGCCGCCGTGAAGCTCACGCCACCCACCGCCTGCACGGTGCGCGCCTTGCGCCCGCGCCCCTGCACGAAGCGGCGCGACAGGTCCTGCACTTCGATCATGGCCGGCCCCCCCGGCCTGGCGCCACGGTGGCACCGGGTGCCTGCACGGGCGCCGACCCCGGCGCCACGAACGCGGGCGGCCGGGGCATGTTCTCGGCACACCCGCCGTCCACCTGCAGCGCGGCCGCGCTGTCAGGGGCGTCGATGAAGCGGAACACGACATCGCGCAGGCAGCCCTGCAGCATCAGGCCGTGGCCGGCGTGGGGCACCACCACGTGGCGGGCCTGCGGCCCGAGGGCCTGGGCCACGCGCTGGCCGTGGCGCGGCGGTGTCACCGGGTCCAGGCCGCCGGACAACACCAGCACCGGCATGGGCGCGGGCGGCACCTGGTAGAAGGCCAGTGGCACCGTACCCCGCGGCCAGCCGTCACACACACGCCGGTACATGTCGGCGAAGTCGTTGGCGAAGTCCGGCCCCGGCCGGTCGGCGGAGGCACCGGCCTGCAGGCGCGGGAAGTCCTCGGCGCAGATCACCGAGAAGTGCATGCCCTCGGCCAGACGCAAGGGGCTGCCACGGCCACCGGCCATCGCCGAGGTCAGGCCCAGCAGCGGCGTGAAGCGGCCCTGGGCGGCCTCCTCGATGGCGTGAGGCAAGGCAGAAGCGATCAGCGGCGCGTACAGCGGCGGGCGCACCAGGCCCGTCACCAGTTCGCGCGTCAGCGGCAGGCGCTCCTCGCGCCCCGTCACCGGGTGCGCCACGCTCACCTCGCGCGGCAGGCTCTTGAGCAGGACGGCCCAGCGCTCGCGCAGTTGCGGATGGGCCTTCGCGCAGCCCGGCTCGGCCTGGCAGGCGGCGAACAGGGCGTCCAGCGCGGCCTGCGCGTCGGTGGAGAACGAGGCCGGCAGCACCATGTCCGGCGGCGCCACGCCGTCGATGACCACGCGCCGCACCGCCTGCGGAAACTGGCGCAGGTACTCCAAGGCGGCGCGCGTACCGTAGGACCCGCCCACCAGGTTGACCTGAGGCGCGCCCAGCGCCTGGCGCACGGCCTCGACGTCGGCCATCGCCACCGTGGTGGTGTACTGGCGCAGGTCGCCATGCGGCAGCTTCTGCAAGGCCGCACGGCAGTCGCGCAGGCGCAGCGCCTGCGCGGCGGGGTCGGCCATCTCGCGCAGGGACTGGGTGAGCGGCTGCTCCGGGCAGTGCAGCGGCGCGCTGCGGCCGGTACCGCGCTGGTCGATCAGCACCAGGTCGCGGCGGTTGGTCAGACGCGCCAGCGGCCGCGCCAGCGTGCCGGCCAGCGCGATGGCACTCTGCCCCGGCCCGCCAGCGAAGAAGAACACCGGGTCTGCCTTTTTGTGGCGGGCCAGCGCGGGCAGCACCGCAAAGTGCACGTCAATCTGCGGGCCTTGGGGTTGCGCGGGATCGAGCGGGCGCTGGACCACACCGCAGCGGGCCTCGTGCTCCAGGCCCTTCAGGCGGCAGGGGGTGAGGGTCGCATCCGCCGAAGCAGGGGGCGCAGCCAGGCTGGAGCCTGCCAGCACCACCGCCGCGGCCAGCCCCCACTCTCCCGGGCGACGCCACCGCGCAGGGCGCCGGGCGCGGGGCTTGTCCGGTATGGACTTCATGCTGCCGATTTCGAGCATGGCGTGCCCCGGCCCGGGCCCCACGGCATGAGCAGTGGGCCCGCGTACAGGGACGAACCTGCGGGCTGCATCAAGGGCGCCAACAGCAAGCGAAATCTCACCCCAGCAGGGCCTTCAACTCGCCACTGTCCAGCAGCTTCTTCAGGTCGTCGAAGCCGCCCACCAGCACGCCCTTGACGAAGACCATCGGAAACGTCGGCCAGCCGGTCCACAGCTTCAGCGCGTTGCGCCGGCGCCAATCGCTCAAGTAGCCGCCGTACTCCAGGTAGTGGCAGGGGATGCCTGCCGCGTCCAGCAGGCGGCGGGCCTTGGCGGGATAGGGATTGGCGCGCATGCCCACCACCACCACCGGATGCGCGGCCACCGCAGCTTGGACCTCCTCGACGATGGCCCGCTCATGACGGGCCACGCGATCGCGGATGGCAGGGTGGAGCTGGGCTTCGGTGAGGATGTGGCGGGGCATGATGGGCTCTTTCGCGGCAGGGAAGGGCACGTTGACGGCGCCGGGCCCGTCAAAGATACACCGGCAGCGATCAGAACAAGGCCTGCGGGCCTTCGTCGGCCGCAGGCTCGGGGCTGGCCCGCGCCAGCGCCACCCAAGTGGCGAAGGCGATGCGGTGGCGCCGCCGCGGGGCCGGGCGCAGCACCTCCAGCACCGGCCCCCGCACCGCGGAACCCTGTGGGGCGCTCAAATGGGCCAGCATCACGCCGCACTCGGGCGGCACTTCCTCGGGCTCGGCGATGCCGGCCTTGAGCACGTACCAGCATTGGCTGGAGAGCGCGAGGTAGGCCGCCCGTTTGTCAGCGCTGCGAAGATCAGACAGGAGATCCGCCCGGCGCACCTTGATTTCGTGCACGATGGGCTCGACGAGATCCTCCTGGGTGGTGTGGCGGATGGAAAAGACGTCAGGCACCGCCATCGCCCACCGGGTGGGCTCTGCGGCATCCTCGCCCGAGCCCGGCGAGGACAGCGCCGCCCGCAAGGCCAGCCCCCGCCACACGACGCGCCCGGCCCGCTGCATCTCCAGCGCCACCCGGGCCACCAGGTCCTCGTGCGGGTCGCGCGCCGCGCGGTGGCGCTGCAGGGTTTGCGCCAGCACCTGCAGCCCGGCATCGGTGACGCGCAGGGTCTCGCGCCCGGCCACATCCTGTCGGCGCTCCAGCAAACCAGCGGCCAGAAGCTCCACTTCGATCAGGTCCTGGTACGGCCACCCGGCCGATCGCCAGACCTCGCGCAAGCGGCGACGGTGCGTGGCGGGCAGGTTGAAGACCGGGGACGGCATGGGCCAAGCGTAGCGCGAAGCCCCCATCTGGGGGTGAACGGGGCCGGAAGCGGGCTGGACCCGGGGACCGGGCGGCGGATCCGGCACCTCGTACGCCCCATGTGTGAGCAGGTGGGTTGAACGCCGCATTCAAGCCCAGGGCGTGCGCGCGGCCGCCGGCGGCGCGATCATCGCCTCCATGAATTCTCTGCAAACCCCCGATTTCGTCAGCCAGCGGCCGCGCCGCGTTGAGCGCCTCGTCGCCGGCCAACCCACCAGCGACGGTGCCGGCGTCAAGCTCGTGCGCGTGCTGACGCAGGACCTGCAGCGCCGGCTCGACCCCTTCCTCATGCTCGATGCCTTCGGCAGCGACAGCCGCGACGACTACATCGGCGGCTTCCCGGACCACCCCCACCGCGGCTTCGAGACCGTAACCTACATGCTGGAAGGCCGCATGCGCCACCGCGACTCCGCCGGCAACGAGGGTCTGCTGACCAACGGCGCCGTGCAGTGGATGACCGCCGGGCGCGGCGTCATCCACAGCGAGATGCCCGAACAGGAGGACGGCCGCATGGAGGGCTTCCAGCTCTGGCTGAACCTGCCGGCGCGCGACAAGCTGTGCGAGCCCTGGTACCGGGACATCCCGTCAGCGGAAATCCCCGAGGCGCAGGCCGAAGGCGTGCACGTGCGGGTCATCGCCGGCCAGGCGCTGGGCGTGCAGGGTGCCATGCAGCGCGAGGCCACCGCCCCGACCTACCTGGATGTGCACCTGGCGCCCGGCGCGCGCTTCGACCAGGCGCTGCCGCCCGCCCACAACGCCTTCGTCTACGTGTACCGCGGTGCGCTGACCGTGGCCGGCACCGAGGTGCCGCGCCAGCGCATGGCGGTGCTGGCCAACACGCCGGGCAGCGACGGCGTGGTGCTGACGGCGGGTGCCGAGGGCGCGCGGGCGGTGTTCATCGCGGGGCAGCCGCTGAACGAACCCATCGCCCAGTACGGCCCCTTCGTCATGAACACGAACCAGGAGATCTACCAGGCGGTGGAAGACTTCCAAGCGGGGCGGCTGGCTTGACGGACAAGCGCTCTCAACCGAAAGGCCGCACGCCAATTAACACACGGTGCAACCACATGGCAAACACCAGCCACGCCACCAGGCCGGCAGCCACCGTGAGCAGGTTGCCCTGCAAGGTACCTGCCGGGTAGGTGGTGCCCGCGGCGCGGTCACGGGCGCGGGCGGCGCGGAAACACAGCACCGCCCAGACCAGGAAGCCGCCAAACAGCAGCAGGTCCGCCAGCGTGTGGTTGGCCAGCAGGTGGGCCAAGGCCCACAGCTTGACGCCCGCCACCATGGGGTGACCGATGCGGGCCTTGATGCTGTTGCGGGGCACATAGGCCGCGGCCAACAGGATGAACGCGAACACCGTCAGCAGCGAGGCCACGTGCCGCAGGCCGATGGAAGGTGTCCACAGCGGCACCGGTGCCTGCCGCGCCAGGCTGTAGCCCCACACCAGCAGCACCAGCCCCAGCAGCGAAGCCAGCGAGTACGCGCCCTTCCAGCCCTTCTCGCCCAGGCGGGCCAGCTGCGCCGAGCGCCAGCCCTCGCCGAAGACACGCGTCGAATGGACGCCCAGGAAGATCACGAGGCCGAGGATCAGCAAGGTCATGGCGCAGGCTCCGTCCACCGGAGCGGTCAGGCCATCTGACCCCCCCGGACATGCAATGCACCACGATAGCAGGTCCCCGCCGTGCGCCGCGCGCTGTAGGGGGACCAGGGCGGAACGGTGACCAGGCCGGTTACGCCCGCCCCTCCTCCACGGCGTGGCAGGCCACGGCGCCGGCCCCCGCACTGTCGGCGCGCAGCGCCGGGGCCTGCGTGCGACAGCGCTCGTTAGCCAGGGGGCAGCGCGGGTGGAAGGTGCAACCGCGCGGCGGGTCCATCGGGTCGGGCAGGTCCCCAGGGCTCGCGGTGCGCGCGCGCGCCGGGCCGCGCAACACCGGCACGGCCTCCAGCAGCAGCCGGGTGTAGGGGTGGCGCGGGGTGTCGAACAGGCGCCGCTTGGGCGCGATCTCGACCAAGCGGCCCAGGTACATCACCCCGATGGTGTCGCTGATGAAGCGCACGGCCGCCAGGTTGTGCGAGATGAAGAGGTAGGTCAGCCCGCGTTCTTCCTGCAGCGCCTTCAGGATGTTCAGAATCTGCGCCTGCACGGACACGTCCAGCGCCGAGGTCGGCTCATCGCAGACCAGGAACTCGAGTTCGCCGGCCAAGGCGCGCGCGATCGACAGGCGCTGGCGCTGACCGCCCGAGAACTGATGCGGGAACTTCAGCCGGTCCGACGGCGCCAGGCCCACGCTGCGCAACAGCTCCTCGACGCGTTCCGTACGTTCGGCGGCGCTCAGGGGCCCGCCTTGCAGGCGCAGCGGCTCGCCCACGATGTCGTGCACGCGCCAGCGCGGGTTCAGGCTGGCATACGGATCCTGGAAGATCATCTGGATACGCGGCCGCAGGCGGGCCCGGGCCTGGGCATCGCCCGGCTGGTGCACGTCTTGCCCGTCGAACAGCACCTGGCCGCGCGTGGGCCGGTACAGGCCCGACAGCACGCGCGCCACCGTGCTCTTGCCGCAGCCTGATTCGCCCACCAGCGCCAGGGTGGTGCCGCGCGCAAGGGTGAACGACACGCCGTCCACCGCCTTCACCACGCGACGGCCCTGCCCGCCCAGCAGCCGCTCCAGCAGCGGCGGCGACACGTCGAACTCCCGGGCCAGCCCGGTCACTTCCACCAACGGGCTCATGCGGCAAGCTCCCCGGTGGTCACCAGCCAGCAGGCAGCCTGCGTGGGCCCCGCGTCCTGCAGGGGCGGGGCCTCGCGCCGGCAGCGCTCCTGGGCCAGCGCGCAGCGGGGGTGAAAGGCGCAGCCCGAAGGCAGCGCCTGCAGGCGCGGCATGGCGCCATCGATCTGGTTCAGCCGGCGGGGGTCGCTGGCCATGTCCGGTATCGACGCCATCAGGCCGCGCGTGTAGGGATGGGCCGGCGCGTCGATCACCGCGCGCACCGGGCCCTGCTCGACCACGCGACCGGCATACATGACGGCCACGCGATCGCAGTTCTCGGCGATGACCCCCATGTCGTGCGTGATCAGCATCATGGCCGCGCCGCGGTCGCGGCACAGCCGGCCCAGCATGTCCATGACCTGGGCCTGCACCGACACGTCCAGCGCGGTGGTGGGCTCGTCGGCCACGAT
>CANHVY010000092.1 GCA_947464185.1 Burkholderiales bacterium | reverse complement strand
TTCATGACCAACACAAGGAAACCCGCCCATGTGGCTGTTGATCCTGGAAGCCCTGGGCGCGCTGGCCTTGCTGATCTTCCTGGTCTGGTGGACCATGTTCTCCGGGCGCAAGCGCGGCGAGCCAGACCGTCCGGACCGGGACCCCGGCTGAAGCCCGCACCGAGGGGCCGAGCCTGATCGTCAGTGCAAGGACCCCGGCGACACCAGGTCGAAGGCCGCCACCGGCGCTTCAAAGGCCCGCGCGTCCTCCGTCATGCAGAAGAAGGTGCCCTTCATGCTGCCGTGCGGCGTGGCCACCTGGGTCCAGCTGTTGTACTCGAACACCTCACCCGGCTTGAGCACCGGCTGGTGACCCACCACGGCCAGGCCCCGCACTTCCTGGGTGTGGCCATGGGCATCGGTGACCAGCCACTGCCGCGCCACGAGCTGTGCCGTGCAATCTCCGGTGTTGCGGATGGTGACCGTGTACGCGAAGGCAAAGGGCCCCTCGGGCGGGTGGGAGCGGTCCGGCAGGTACTGCACGCGCACGCTGGAGCTGAACTCGGGTCGGGTCATGCGGCGAGTTTAAGATCGATGGCATGACCCCTCACTGCATCGCCCCGTCCATCCTCTCGGCGGACTTCGCCCGTCTCGGCGAAGAAGTGCGCAACGTGCTGGCGGCCGGAGCGGACTGGATCCACTTTGACGTGATGGACAACCATTACGTGCCCAACCTGACCTTCGGTCCCATGGTGTGTCAGGCCCTGCGCTCGCACGCGGTCAAGCCTGATGGCACGCCTGCCCCGATCGACGTGCACCTGATGGTGCAACCCGTGGATGCGCTCGCCCAGGCCTTCGCGAAGTCCGGGGCTGATCTCGTGAGTTTTCACCCGGAGGCCAGCGCGCACGTGGACCGCACCTTGCAACTCATCCGCGCCGAGGGATGCAAAACCGGTCTCGTGTTCAATCCCGCGGCATCCCTGGACGTGCTGGAGTGGACCATCGACCAGCTCGACCTGGTGCTCATCATGAGCGTGAACCCGGGTTTTGGCGGGCAGAGCTTCATCGAGGGCGCCTTGCGCAAGATCGAGCGCGTGCGCAAGCTGATTGACGCCACCGGCCGCGACATCCGCCTGGAAGTCGATGGCGGTATCAAGGTGGACAACATCCGCCGCGTGGCCGACGCCGGTGCCGATACCTTCGTGGCCGGCAGCGCCATCTTCGGCCAACCCGACTATCGCGCCGTCATCGAGGCCATGCGGCGGGAACTGGCGCGGCCTGCGGGCGGCTGAACAGCGCGTTCAGCACCGCGCACGCCGTCCAGCAGATCCAGGCCGACCACAGGGTGTGGCTGACGTAGTGCGCCCCGCGCACCATCTGCGCCCAGCCGAACAGCACGCCCAGGACCAGAACCCCGGCCAACCACCAGCGTGCGGCCCGGGGTGCGTGTGGTCTCAGCGCGAACCATCCTGAGATGAAGGCGAAGGCCGCCACCGCGTGCCCGGAGGGGAAGCAGCGGCCCGGCCCGCCATCGGCAACCCCGAACTGCCAGTGCGACACATAGTTCGCCACGCCGCCAAAGGCCTGCAAGTCCCAGGGGCAGCTGGTGGCACTGAATCGCTTGAGCGCCGGCACCAGCAGCAGGCAGACCAGGGTGATCAGCACCCAGGTCACGCGTTCGCGCCGGCTGGGGCCCTCCCACCACGGCCGCCAGATGTTGACCACCAGGGCGGCCAGCACCGCCCAGCCCAGCAGCCGCCCGCCGCTGTGGAGCAGGCCGCTGGTCCACCAGGCATCGCGAAGCGCGAAGCCGTTGGGGCTGCCCACGGCGTGTATCACCGCGAGGTCCAGGCCGCTGGCATCCCAGGCCAGCAGTGCGAGCAGGCCGAGCGCGACGACTGCCGCATCACGGCGCCCATGTGGCGCTGTCTTGGGGGACTGCACCAACCGGGTGGTCATGGCTTGACGCAATCGGCGCTCAGGTCCCAGGCCTTCTCGTGCAGCGCCGTGCGCACGTCCATCAGGCCCAGCACGGTGTGGAACAGGTGGTCGTGCGTGGCCGGTTGGCTTGCGCGCCGGGCCAGGCACTGCACGTCCAGACCACGCCCCTGGGCGAAGCCTGGGCTGAACCACATCACCATGGGTACCTGCTTCTGCACGTCTGGCGCGATGGCGTAGGGCAGGCCGTGAAGAAACACCCCGTTCTCCCCCAGGGATTCGCCATGGTCGGAGACGTAGATCAGCGCCGTGTCCACGCCACGCTCCGAGGCCGCCCTCAGGCGCTGGATCAGCGTGGCCAGCAGATGGTCGGTGTAGAGCAGGGCGTTGTCGTACGCGTTGACGTTCTGCTCGCGTGAGCACTGCCGCAGGTCGTCTTGTTCACAGGCCGGCTGGAAGCGCGCAAACGCCGGCGGATGGCGGCGGAAGTACGACGGCCCGTGGTTGCCCAGTTGATGCAGGAACAGCACCTGCCCGCCTTGCGCCTGCCCAAGCCGTTCCTGCAGGCCTTGCAGCAGGCCTTCGTCCAGGCAGCGTCCGTCTGCGCAAAGCCCGGGCGGGTTCCAGTCCTTGACGAAGGCGGTGGGCAGTCCCTCGCAAACGCCTTTGCAGCCGGACTGGTTGTCCACCCACTGCACGCCCATGCCGGTACGGGCCAGCACGTGCAGCAAAGACTCGCTGCCGCGGATGCGGCCCTCGTCGTAGGCGCGCCGCCCCACGGGGGCGAACATGCAGGGCAGTGACACCTCGGTGTTGGTGCCGCAGCTTGTCACCTGCGCGAAATTGATGACGTCAGGGGTGGCGGCCAGCGCCGGGGTGGTCTGGCGGGCGTAACCCGACAGCCCCCAGTTGGCGGCCCGTGCGGTCTCGCCCACCACGAACACCAGCACGGTGGGCCGGGTGCGCTGCGCCCAGCCCGGACCCTGGGTGGCGTCAAGGCCTATCGCCTGGCGCGGCGCCGCCGCGCCCTTGGCGTCGGCCGCCAGCACGCTGCCCAGGGACCACAGGTAGTTGGCCGGCGTGATCAGGTAGCGCAGCTCCTTCTGGTTGCGCATGAGCGAAGAGAAGGGCTGGAAGACGGCCAGGATTGCGCCCACGATCACCACAGCGGCGGCCAACAGGGCTCCGGCGCGCACCATCGCGGCGCGTGTCCAGGGGCGTCGCACCAGTCGCAGGCGCCACAGCGCCAGCAGCGGCAGGCCGGCCTGCCAGGCCAGATGCGGCAGCAGGGACCAGCTGAACAGTTCGCCCGCTTCCTTGGTGTCGGTGCGCAGCACGTTGCGCAGCATGGACGGGTCCAGGTACACGCCGAAGCGGTCCATGAAGTGGCTGGCGAAGGCTGTGCCCACGATCAGCAGGGCGGCCAGTGGCTTGAACGCGTGGCCTATGCCGACGAGAGCCAGCAGCAGGAAGTGCAGCGCCAGCACCATCATCGCCAGTGCCACTGCGAAGCCCCACGCGCTGGCATCGCCCCAACCATGGCCCTTCAGGGCGGTGCCCAGGAAAGTGCGGTTGGCCGACAGCAGCCAGAACAGGCTCAGCACCAGCGCGGCGGTTTCGGTCGACGCAGTCCAGGTCCACGCTGCCGACGGTGTCGGCGGGATGCTCCTTCGCAGGGCCCTGGGCCTGCGGCTCTTCGAAATCCACATGCAGATGATTGTCGCGTGGCTTGGGCCGTGCACCCGTGACCACATGTATCCCGTGGCGTCGCCCAGAGGCTGAGGCGGCGCGGCGGTTCATAATCGCTTGTTCCCATCTCGGAGACTTTCCTTGGACCAGAGTCACCCTCGGTGACCGTCCGCTTCGGCATCGCTGTCCTTCTGTCTTGAACAGAAGGCAAGCCTGCCCGGGGCGAGGCGGTACCCACCCCTTGAACCCCGCGCCGCCGGCCCTTGAGCCGGCGTCGGAGAACGCGATGCTCAACGTCTTCACGCTGGCCCACGGCCGGCTCATACAGCACGATATCGACACCCTCGAGGCCCTCGCGGGCCTGCAGCCGGTGTGGGTGGACCTCGAGTCTCCCAGCCGGGCGGAAAAGGCCTGGGTCAACCAGCGCTTTGGTCTGTCCATCCCCGATGACGCCGTGGACGACGACCTGGAGGAATCGGCGCGCTTCTACGAAGAGGACAACGGCGAACTGCATATCCGCTCGGACTTCCTCATCGACAGCGAGGACGGCCCCGACGGCAAGCCCTCGCGCAACGTGCGCGTGGCCTTCATCCTGCGCGAGGGCGTGCTGTTCTCGGTGCATGAGGAGGATCTGCCGGTGTTTCGCCTGCTGCGCCTGCGGGCCCGGCGCATACCGGCCCTGATAGAGGACGCCAAGGACGTCCTGCTCAAGCTCTATGACGCCGACGCCGAGTACTCGGCCGATGCCCTGGAGGGCATCTACGACCACCTGGAGCGCGTGAGCGCGCGGGTGCTGAAGGAAGACGTCAACGACACCATCGCCGGCGAGGCCCTGGCCGCCATCGCCAAGGAAGAAGACCTGAACGGCCGTATCCGCCGCAACGTCATGGACACGCGCCGCGCGCTCAGCTTCATGATGCGCAGCCGCATGCTCAACGCCGAACAGTTCGAGGAGGCACGGCAGATCCTGCGCGACATCGACTCGCTGGACTCGCACACCGCCTTCCTGTTCGACAAGATCAACTTCCTGATGGACGCCACGGTCGGCTTCATCAACATCAACCAGAACAAGATCATCAAGATCTTCTCGGTGGCCAGCGTGGCGCTGCTGCCGCCCACGCTGATCGCCAGCATCTACGGCATGAACTTCAAGTTCATGCCCGAGCTCGACCAGCCCTGGGGCTATCCCTTCGCGCTCGCACTCATGGCCGCCTCGGTGGCGGCGCCCTTCCTGTACTTCCGCCGCAAGGGTTGGCTGCGCTGAGGCGGCAGGGTGCAGGCCCCCGGCGGTGGCCGGGGCTGGGACAACCCTGGTAGGCCACTGCCCGCACTTCGATTAACCTTGCGATCGACCCCGGGCAGGGCCACCGCAGGCCAAGGGGCCTGCGGTGGCCCTGCCCTTGATGACTCGGCATGAGGAACACGGTGCATGGTGGGTGGTGATGGCTGGAAGGCGCGGCTGAGCGCTTTTGCACTGGCAGGGGCGGCTGCGGCCGCGCAGGCGCAGTTTGCCCAGGTGCCCGTGCCGGCGCTCAACCAGGCGCCAGTGTCTTCCGAGGCCGAGGACGGCCCCGGCTACCGCCTGGACGCAGCACGGCATGTCTATGCGGCGTTTCCCAGCCGCATCCACAAAGGCAAGATGCCCCCCATGATGTACGCCGTGATGATCACCGAGGCCGAGGTGGACGCCGAAGGTCAGGTAGTCAACGTCAGGGTGGTACGGCCCCCAGCGGCGGCCAAGGAGGTCACGCCCTGGGTGGTCTCGCTCATCCGCCGGGCAGCCCCGTTTCCGCCGCCCGTGCGCATGGCAGGCGGCACGGCGGTGTGGCGCGAGATCTGGCTGGTGGACAAGACCGGCACCTTCCAGGTCGACGCGCTGACCGAGGGCCAGCGCTGAGAAGGGCGCTCAGTTGTTGGCCCGGCGCTTGAGCCAGCGCATCAGTGCCCCCACGCCCGGCAGCTTCTCGTACAACTCCTCGGCGGCGTCCCAGTAGTCGCGGTGCAGCGTGATGCGGCCGTCGGCGCCAAACTGCAGATGGGACCCCCCCCGCACACATTGCGGTTCGGACGAGAAACGCTTGAAGCGGAACAGGAAGTCCCATACGAGGAAGCACTGCCCGCCTTGCACGATGGCTTCGCGCACGACGAAGCGGGGCTCGTGCAGGGAGGCGTACATGTGCTCGAACACCGCCTGGATGCCCGGCAGTCCCTGCACCTCGTTGAACGGGTCCTTGAAGCGCGCGTCGGGCGCGTAGAGCTCGCCCAGGCGCTGCAGGTCGGCGGGCGTCAGCGCCTCGAAGAGTGCGATGACGCGTGCGGTGCGGGGGTCGTCGGTGGTGGCCATGTCGTGTCCGGGAAAGCGGCCGCTGTGCAGGAAGTTGGTTGCGCGGTAGTCACAGGCCCGTGGCCCGCCGCACGGCGGCGAAGTAGGGGCTGTCGGGCAGCAGGCCCAGGGCCTTGAGCACACGCGTGAAGCGCTTGGGGAAGTGGATCTCGAACTCGCCGCGCCGCCAGCCGCGCACCATTTCCTCGGCGGCCTGCTCTGGCGTGATGAGCGCGGGCATGTGGAACTCGTTCTGCGCGGTCAGTGGCGTCTGCACGAACCCCGGGTTCACCACCGACACCCCCAGGCCCAGCGGGTGCAGGTCCAGGTACAGGGTCTGTGCCAGGTGGATCAGCGCGGCCTTGGTGGGCCCGTAGGCCAGGGACTTGGGCAGCCCCCGGTAGCCTGCCACGCTGGACACCAGGCTCAGATGGCCGCCCTGACCGGTGCGGGCCTGCGCCAGCAGATGAGGCAACACCGCGTCCAGCAGGTACAGCGCGCCGACGTAGTTCACCTGCTGGTGCTGCAGCGCAACCTCCAGGTTGAACTCTGTCGCGCGCATGGGTGCGTAGGTGCCGGCGCAGTACACCACCAGGTCCATGCGGCCGTGCCGCGCCACCACGCCAGCGGCGGCGGCGTGCAGCGCTTCGCGGTCGGTGGCGTCCAGCGCGATGGCTTCGCTGCCGGGGTGTATCACCGTGAACGCTTCCAGCGAGGCGGCATTGCGCGCGCTGACGATGACCCGCGCGCCTAGCGCGTGGAGGCGGGCTGCCGTGGCGCGGCCGATGCCGGTGGAGGCGCCCACCAGCCAGGCGGTGCGCCCGGACCAGTCGGTGATGGGAGGGTTCAGCGGCATGGGGTTTCCGAGGCAGCGGGGTGGGTCATCGCTTGTAGAAGGACAGCGTCACCTCGCCCAGGCGGATGCCGAACTTGCTCATCACGGCCCGGTTGAGCATCACGCGCTCGTCCATCAGGTACATCCAGTCGTCGAACTGCACCTCGTACACCTGACCATCCACGGGCAGGCGCAGGGTATAGGCCCAGTTCAGGGCGTTGCCGGCGGCCTGACCTGCGGCCTCGCCCACCACGTCGTCGGCCCGGCCCTTCCAGCGGCCGTTGCCCAGGTCGGTCAGGCGCCACACGCGGCGCTCGGTCGTGCCGTCGCTGTAGGTGAAGCGTTCGTCCAGCGTGCCTTCTGCGCCTTGCCAGGTGCCGGTCATGGCCACGGTGAATCGGCGCACCACCTTGCCCGAGCGGTCGGTGAAGATGCCGTGTGCGGTCAGCTCTCCGTTGAAGTAGGTCTTCAGGTCCAGCACCGGCTTCTCGGCGGCGTAGTCGCCGGGGACCGGGGCGCTGGCGCATCCGCTCAAGGGGCCGATGGCGGCCAGGGCCAGGGTGGTGGCCGCCGCAGCGGCCCAGAAACGTCGTGTGGTCATCGGGGTTCTCCTCGGATCCAAAGTACATGCAGCAGGCCGGCGGCGGCCAGTTTGAGCGCGCAGGGCAACAAGCAATAGGCGATGGTCAAGGCCTGCAGCGCCTGGGCGTCACGTCCTCCGGGCTGGTAGCCGAAGGCCGCCAGCAGCGGCAGCGCAATGCCTGCGGCCAGCGCCAGGTTGAGCTTGGTGGCGAAGTTCCACCAGCCGAAGTAGCGGCCCTCCAGGCGCCCGCCATGCCCTGCGCGCTGGATCACGCCCGCCAGCAGCGCGCCGGGCAG
>CANHVY010000091.1 GCA_947464185.1 Burkholderiales bacterium | reverse complement strand
GAGATCAATGTCACCAGCCCCACCTGTTTCCGCGAGATCATGGACCAGACCGGTTTCGACGTGGCGGCGATGTTCACCGATGCACTGGAGCATGCCGTGGCCGCAGGAGGTTCAGCATGAAGATGTCACCCGGTCACGCGCCTGCGCGCGAACCGTCGGCGCAACTGGTCGAACTGCTGACAGCCGGCTCGGCCCACGCCCCGGAAGATGCCGACGGCCTGACCAATCACCTTCCCATGGCCTTGGCCGCCCTGCACCATCTGGGCGCCAGCCCCGAGCGCTTGGCGGCCTTTGCGCAGGGCTATGCGCCGCGTCTGCAACCCGCCCCGCCGCAGCAGCCCTGGTCCCCGGGCGACCCGTGGCCCGATCGCCTGGGCCGTCCTGAAGCCTGGTCCGGCTACCGCGCGCTGTTCACCGAGTGGATCGCGCAGGAGGGTGCCACCGACATGCTGGGCCAGGTGCTGCCGCAATTGATGCCTGGCGTGGGCGCGGCCGCCTTTCATGGCCTGATCCGCACCGCCAGCGCGGTGCGTTGCGGGCATCTGGGGGAATTGGCGGATGGCCTGGCCTACTGGGCCAGCCGTCACTTGCGCCTGGGGGCCTTGCACAACCCGCTGGCGGGCACTGCCCGCGCCCCGGCCACCGTGGACCCGGAGGCCTTGTTGCGCGAGCTTCCTGCGGGGCGCTCGCGCCAGCGCCTGATCAGCGACCGACTGCGCGACGTGGCGCGCGATGGCCGCATCAACCGGGTGGCGGCCCGCCTGATGGTGGATGGCCACACCCTGGAGCGCCTGGCCCGCACCGCCGCGTTCGCCTACGCGCATACGGGCAACTTCACTGCCCTGCACCTGGTGACGGGCACCCACGCCCTGCGGGTCTTGACGCGCTTGCTGGATGAACCGCTGGTAGCCTGGGCCTGGCACTGGCAGGCCTTCGCCCACGCGGTGGTGGCCGCACGCCTGCAGCCCGCGGGGCCGGTGGCGCTGCGCCCGTGGAAGACCCTCATCGCCCGCGCCCTGGACCAAGACGACGAGCACGTGATCAAGCTCGTTGAGTCCTGCCTCGAAGAAGAGCGGGCCTACGCCCGCCGCGGCGAGACGCTGTGGCGCCTGGCGGCCTCGCGGGCGATCAGTCCGCCCTGATGGTGTGATCTATTGTTGTAAATCTTCCATTTGATGGTAGATTTGCGACGATGTTTGATCGAATCACGGACGCCAGGCTGAGCTGGCTGCTGGCGCGCTTTCCCGCCATCGCCCTGGTGGGCCCGCGCCAGGTGGGCAAGACGACGATGGCGCTGGCGCACCGGCAGGGCACGGTCGAGCCGCTGTATCTCGACCTGGAACTTCCCTCCGCCCGCCGCCGACTCGACGACCCCGAGGCGTTCCTGCTGGCACAGCGCCACCGCCTTTTGATCCTGGACGAGGTGCAGCGCATGCCGGGGTTGTTCGAGGTCCTGCGGGGGGTGATCGATCTGCGCCGGCGCGAAGGCGAATCGGCAGGCCAGTTCCTGCTGCTCGGGTCGGCCAGCGGTGCGCTCCTGCAGCAGGGCAGCGAGAGTCTCGCGGGTCGCATGGCGACCTTGGAGCTGACGCCGTTCCTGGCCGCCGAGCTGCCTGCCCAGGCCGCGCCAGCGGGGCCGGCTGACCCGGTGCGCGCCCTGCAGGACCTCTGGGTGCGGGGCGGCTTTCCGCTGTCATGGCTGGCCCCGGACGATGCGAGCAGCATGGCCTGGCGCGAGGCCTTCATCACCACCTACCTGGAGCGCGACATTCCGCAGCTGGGCCCCCGCATCCCTGCGGTCACCTTGCGCCGCCTGTGGACCATGCTGGCTCATCAGCAGGGAGGTCTGCTGAACCAGGCGCAGTTGGCGGGCTCGCTGGCGGTCAGTGGCCAGACCGTCGGGCGCTACATCGACCTGCTGGCCGACCTCATGCTGGTGCGGCGATTGCCCCCTTGGCATGGCAACGTCGGAAAGCGGCTGGTGCGGACCCCCAAGGTCTACGTGCGGGACTCGGGACTGGTACACGCCCTTCTGGGCCTGACCACGCTGGACCAGGTGCTGGGTCATCCGGTGGCTGGCGCCAGCTGGGAGGGTTGGGTGATCGAGCAGCTGCTCGCGGCGGCGCCCTCGGCCCAAGCCAGTTTCTATCGCACAGCCCGCGGGGCGGAGGCCGATCTGGTGCTGCACTTTCCCGATGGGGCAGCCTGGGTCATCGAGGTCAAGCGCTCCAGCGCCCCCACGGTCTCGCGTGGATTTCACCAGGCCGCCCTGGATGTGGGGGCTGAACGCAAGCTGTTGGTGGCGCCGGTGCCGGCTGCCTACCCGGGGCGCGACGGCCTGGAGGTGATGGGAGTTCCGGACGCTGTGAACGCGGTCGCCCAGGCGTCACCGCAGCCCTGGGCGCAGTAGCCCGCGTCAGACCTCCTCGTCGCACAGCGTCGGCGGGGACTGAGCACCGACAATCCCCCCATGGCCCTTCTCTCGCTCACCGATGCTCACCTCGCCTACGGCCATGTGCCCCTGCTGGACGGCGCCGCCTTTGCGCTGGAGCCCGGCGAGCGCGTGGCGCTGATCGGGCGCAACGGCACGGGCAAGTCCTCGCTGCTGAAGGTGTTCGCGGGGGTGGAGCGCCTGGACGACGGACTGCTTCAGCAGCAGGGCGGCTTGCGGCGCGTGTACGTGCCGCAGGAGCCGCAGTTCGCCCCGGGGGCCTCGGTGTTTGACGCCGTGGCCGAGGGCGTGGCACAGGCGCGAGCCCTGCGCGAGCGGTACGAAGCCTTGGCCAGCGGTGACCCTCCCTCGGCGGAAGGCCGGCAGGCTGATGCGCCCGCGCCCAGCTTGGGCCGCGATGACGCCGGGAGCCTCGACGACCTGGACACCTTGCAGACCCGCATCGAGGCCCTGGACGGCTGGACCTGGGAGCAACGGGTGCATGAGGCGCTGCAGCGGCTGCACCTGGACCCGCAGGCCCGGGTGGACTCCCTGTCCGGCGGCACCAAGAAGCGCGTGGCCCTGGCCCAGGCCCTGGTGGCGCGCCCGGACGTGCTTCTGCTGGACGAGCCCACCAACCACCTGGACATCGACGCCATCGAGTGGCTGCAGGACCTGCTGGTGCAGTGGCGCGGCACCGGGGCCGGTTCGGGGTCTTCAGGCGGCCTCGTGCTGGTGTCGCACGACCGCGCCTTCATCGATGCCGTGGCCACCCGCATCATCGAACTGGACCGCGGCGTGCTGCGCAGCTACCCCGGCAACTTCGCTGCTTTCGAAGCCGCCAAGGCCCGTGAACTGGAGAACGAGGCCCTGGCCAATGCGCGCGCCGACAAGCTGCTGGCGCAGGAGGAAGTGTGGGTGCGCAAGGGCGTGGAGGCGCGGCGCACCCGCAGCGTGGGACGGGTGGCCAGGCTGCAGGCCCTGCGCGCCCAGCGCTCGGCCCGGCGCGACCAGCTCGGCCAGGTTCGGCTGGAGCTGGACGCGGGCTTGCCCCCCGGCAAGATCGTGGCCGAACTGAAGGACGTGAGCATGCGCTTCGGGCAGCAGGTGGTCATCGACCACTTCAGCGCCACCATCCTGCGCGGCGACAAGGTGGGCCTGATCGGCCCCAACGGCGCGGGCAAGACCACGCTGCTCAAGCTCATCCTGGGCGATCTGCAACCCACCTCGGGCAGCGTGCGCCAGGGCACCCGGCTGCAGGTGGCCTACTTCGACCAGATGCGCGCCGGCCTGGACCTGGAGGCGACGCTGGCCGACACCATCAGCCCGGGCAGCGAGTGGGTGGAGTTCGGCGGGCAGCGCAAGCACGTCATGAGCTACCTGAACGACTTCCTGTTCTCGCCCGAGCGTGCCAACTCGCCCGTGCGCACGCTGTCGGGCGGCGAGCGCAACCGCCTGCTGCTGGCGCGCCTGTTCGCGCTGCCGGCGAACGTGCTGGTGCTGGACGAGCCCACCAACGACCTGGACATCGACACGCTGGACCTGTTGGAAGAACTGCTGCAGGGCTACGGTGGCACGGTCTTCCTCGTCAGCCACGACCGCCGCTTCCTGGACAACGTGGTCACCAGCACCATCGCCTGGGAGGGCGACCCGGCCTACGGAGGCCGCCCCGGCCTGTGGCGCGAGTACGAGGGCGGCTACGAGGACTGGAAGCGCCAGCGCGAGCGCGCTCGCCTGCTGGCCTCCTCCCCGCAGCCCGCCCGGCCCGTGGCGCCGGCCACTGCCCATGGGGGCGCTGCCACGGCCCCGCCCGCCGTGGAGCCCCGGCTTGAGGCTGCCGCTCCCGCGCCCAGCCCCGCATCGCCCCCGCGCAAGCTCAGCTACAAGGAACAGCGCGAACTCGAGGCCCTGCCCGCGCGCATCGAGGCGCTTGAAGCCGAGCAGCGGACGATAGACGCCGAGCTGGCCGATGGCCTGCTGTTTGCGCGCCATCCGCAGCGGGGTGCGGAGCTGTCCGCTCGTCACGCGCAGATCGAGGAGGATCTGATGCACGCGTTGGAGCGCTGGGAGGCGCTCGCCGCCCGCTGAGGAACCGGCGTCTGAGCCTGCAGCCGAGGGAGGGCGCTACAGGGCGTTCAGCGCCAGCAGCGCCCGCATGCGGTGGGCCGCCAGATCCGGATCGACCAGGGCCCCGGCTTGATCGGCCAGGCGGAACAGTTCACACAGGTGAGGCAGCGAGCGTGCACTGTGCTGCCCCCCCACCAGAGTGAAGTGGCCCTGGTGGCCGTTGAGCCAGGCCATGAAGACCACGCCTGTCTTGTAGAACCGCGTAGGGGCCTGGAAGATGTGCCGCGACAGCGGCACCGTGGGCGCCAGCAGCGCGTGGTAGCGCTGCATCTCGCCTTGCGCCAGCGCCTGCAAGGCGGCGCTGGCCACGGGCGCGATGGCGTCGAAGATGCCCAGCAGCGCGTCGCTGTGCTGCTGCGTGGGGTGGTCGCCCACACCGTCGCCTGCGATCAGCGAGGGGTAGTGGAAGTCGTCGCCCGTGTACATGCGCACGCCTGCGGGCAAGCGGCGGCGCATGCGCACCTCGTGGGCCTGGTCCAGCAGCGAGATCTTGACGCCGTCCACCTTGGCCGGGTGCGCGGCGATCACGCCCAGCGCGGTGTCCATGGCCGCCTCGATTTCCGCACTTCCCCAATAGCCGGCCAGGGCGGGGTCGAACATGTCCCCCAGCCAGTGCAGGATGACGGGCTCGCGCGCTTGCCGCAAGAGCCGGTCATAGACCCGCTCGTAGTCGGCCGGCCCCTGCGCCACCCGCGCCAGGGCGCGGCTGCACATGAGGATGATTCGGCCGCCCAAGGCCTCGATGGCCGCCATCTGCTCCTCGTAGGCGCGGATCACGTCGTCAAGGCTGCGGGCCTGGGTGGGGTCGAGTTGGTCGGTGCCGCAGCCGCTGGCCACGCGCGCCCCCGGCACCGTGCGTGCGGCCTGCAGCGTGCGCTGGATCAGTGCCAGTGAAGTTGGCCAGTCCAGGCCCATGCCGCGCTGCGCGGTGTCCATCGCTTCGGCCACGCCCAGCCCCAGCGACCACAGGTGCTGCCGGTAGGCGATGGTGGCGTCCCAATCCACGGCGCACTGCAGCCAGGGATCGATGTCGGCGCGCACGTCCGCGACGACATGGGCGGCCGAATAGGCGATGCGGTTAAAGGGCCCGGCGCTGGCAGGAGGCGTGACGGGTGTACCGCGCAGCGTGTAGGGGGCGGTGCTGCCCTTGGCGGCGAGCAGGTTCAGCGTGGGCATGGGCGTGGCGGCAGGGCGGGGAGTGCAAGCGGCGCGGCCAGCGGCTGCATGGCGGTGAAGTCGGGCATGGCCGCACTGGCGTAGCCGGGACATGCCAGCGAGCCGATGTCCAGCCGCCCGTCCGTGATGCGCATCCGGGTGACCGCCTGGCCATCGGGCGCGGTCACCTGCTCGTACAGGTCCGGATGGGCCTGCGCGAAGGCTTGCTGTTCCGCCGCGGGCCGCCCGCGCATGCCGTCGACGTAATGGTGGCCGTTGCGTTCGACGTGGGTGATGCCCAGCAAGCTGACCAGGGCCAGATCCTGCTGCAGCGCCAGCCCGGGTTGCAGCGTCAGGTCTTCGGCCGACTGAAAGAACCGCCCGGGCGTGTGGGCCTGCGCGTTCCAGGTGGCACAGCGCGCGGCATTGAGGATGGACTTGTACAGGCCCTTGCAGGTCTTGCTGGAGACACCGCGCCAGCCGAGGGCGCGAGCCTGCTCGAAGGCTTCCAGGGTGCCGTCAGACTCGTCGATGAGCAGCGGCCAGACGATGTCGGGTACGACCGTGCCGGACTGCAGTGCGATGTCGCGGTGAAAGGGTTGCTCGACGAAGAGCACGCTGCGGGCCAGGGCCTGCAGGTCAGGCGTGGCGCGCAGGCGCTCGACCAGGGCCGTGAGTGTGGTGGCATCGACAAACTGCTCGTTGCCGTCGAGCGTGACCTGGTAGTCCCGGCCGCTGCGGTCCAGCACGGCGGCGATGGCGCGCAGCCGCTGCAGATCGGTCTCGACCTGCCCGCTGAGCTTGAGCTTGAAGTGGCGGTGGCCGTAGCGCGCCAGCACTTGCTCCAGCGTCTGGGGCAGGCCGTCGTGCAGCGGCTCGATGACGTCCTCAGCGGTGATCGGGTCGGCCAGGCCCACGGTGTGGCGCGCGGCGATGGCGGCGGCCGGTGTCAGTCCCGCCAGAAAGGTGTTGAAGTCGAAGCGGCCGAAGGCGGGGTGTGCGCCGCCCACGCCTGGCAGGTTGCGCTGCATCGCGCTGAAGAAGTCCAGGCCCGTGGCCCGGCACAAGGCGTCCAGCACGGCCCGGTCGATGAGGGCCGGCCCGTAGGCTGCCAGCAGCGGGTTGTGGCCGCGTGCCGCAGCGGCCCGCTCGTGCGCATCGTGGTGGCGCGCGAAGTGGCCGAAGGCCGTGTCGGCCCCCGCGTCGCCCCGCTCCGCGGTGTAGGCCTGGGCCGCCAGGTGCAGCACGTCGCGAAGCTGGTCCAGGTTCTGCTCGTTGCTGAGCGCCGGGTTCTTGTCGAACCACTTGGGTGACAGCAGTTCGGCGGCCGCACCGGTGGCGCGCAGGCCGTGGCTGCCTTCGATGCGCACCCGCGCCCAGGCCTGCTGGCAATGCGTCAGCGTGACCACGCCGAAGCGAAACGGCATGCGCAGCCGCACCGGGGCCTCGAAGAGCTCGATCTGGGTGACGCGAAAGCGGGGTGCTCCTGCGGTCATGGCGGGCAGCCCCGGCGCACCCGTCCAAGGACAAGACCGCCCATCACGCTCGGGCTTCCAGCGATTGCAGCAAGCCCCGGAGGTAGCCCGCCGACCACGCGGCGCAACCCGGGCCGTCGGGCACGTAGTCGAAGGGCTCCACCGCCACCCAGCCGTCCCACCCGCCCTGGCGCAAGGCGGCCAGCACCGGACCGAAGGCCATCTCGCCCTGGCCCGGTGCGCGGCGGTTGGGGTCGTTGAGCTGGATGTGCGCCACCAGCCCGGAGGGCAGCCAGCGCTCGATCAGCGCCGGCACGCTCAGGTCCTCCGCGAGGCCGGCGGAACTGGTGTCGATCATCGTGCGAAGTGCCGGCTGGCCCGCGGCCTGGACCACGGCCACGGCCTCGGCCACGGTGTTCACCACATCGGTCTGGTCGCGCGACAGCGGCTCGATGCAATAAGTGACACCGCAGCTTGCCGCGGCTTCTCCGGCCAGCGCCCAAGCCGCCGTGGCGCGCGCCAGTGCCTGCGCGTGCGTGTCGCCGGCCGGCACGCGCCGCTGCGCCGGCGAGCCGTGCACCAGGTAGCGGCCGCCCATGGCAGCGCACAGCTCGCACAGGTGGCGCATGAAGGCCACCGTACGGGCGCGCACCGCGGGGTCGGGG
>CANHVY010000090.1 GCA_947464185.1 Burkholderiales bacterium | reverse complement strand
GGACTTGCGACAGGCTGAAGGCTGCGCTCACGCAAGCACGACCAAGCTCCAAGCTGTACCTCCCGTGCCAGAACGTTGGATGTACCCAAATCCCCATCTCCACAGTGTTCCGACCCCCCACATGGGGCAGGAAGCGGAACAACCCCATCCACTGACCGGTCTCCCTGCACACCGCGCTCATGGCAGCCAGCTGTCCGCGATGGGCAGCTTGCACAATCGCCTGCACGCGCTCGAACACCTGAACTTCTTCGTCCGGTTGGGCCCAGAGTAATCCTGCGTTGAATGCCGGATTCCTCGTAGCGGCCCACAAGGGCCACGCATCAGCCAACGCCAACGGCCTGAGCGCCAGACGCCCTGTGTGAACAAGTTGCAGTTCTGTGGCCAAGTCTTCGAAGTCAATTTGCATTTGGAACTCCAGTGGTCGATGATGCGGCCCGAGACCCCGCGTCACGGGCTCGCAGCTAGCGTAGGCAAGGGGAACGAATTGGTCAGCCGTATCGACCCGCGTGCACGAAGCCGCTGCGTGATCTTGTACGCGTAATAGGTAGATTGAATGAAGCTCGACCCGAATGACCTGCCTTTGGCCTTGCATGTAAAAGAGGTTCTAGAGCTGGAGACCCTGCTGAGTGAATCGGCTGAGGCTGTGGTCTGGGTCGACCACGCCTGGACTGCTCGCTATTGCAACCAGACGTACGCGAGTAACCTGGGGCTAACCCCTGATCAGGTCATCGGTAGGACGCCGTTTGAGTACTCGCCAACGGACTTTCGGCGTTCCATCTTTTTTGAGGCCTGCGAAACATGCTTGGTCCAGCGCAAGGCCACTAGTCAAATCGGTTTCTCCACCGTATTGAATCGTTGGTTGTTGGTCCGAGCTTTCCCGGTACGGGATGGCGGCCTGATGCTGGCCAATGACGCCACCGAAAGCGTGGTCAAGGCCTACCACCTGGCCCAGGCCGCCGTGCGCGACCAGCTCACCAGTCTGGGCAACAAACTGGCCCTGGAGCAGCGCGTCGAGGAGCTGGCCGCGCGCAAGGATACCTTCACGCTCGCCCTGCTGGGCCTGCGTCGGTTCCGCGAGATCAACGAGACCCACGGCCACGCCACCGGCGACCTGGTGTTGATGGAACTGGCCTCGCGCCTGCAGAGCGCCACCCTGGACAGCGAAGCCGTCTTCCGGGTCGGCGGCGACGAGTTCGCCCTGGTGGTCTACGGGTCAAGCCCCGAGTTGGCCCACGAGCGCATCCGTCTTCTGCTGGCCTTGCTGCATCCGCCAGTGGTCATCGAGGGTCTTCGCATCCCGGTGAACGTCGGTGTCGGCACGGTCAGCAGCCCGGCGCACGGCGGTGGTTTCGACACCTTGCTCAAACGCGCCGTGCTGGCGCTGGGCGAAGCCAAGCGCCAGGCCTCCCATGCCCTGCCGGTGACACCGTTTCGCATGGATCTGGAACTCGCCGCCAAGCAGCGGCTGGTGCTGGAGCAGGAACTGCGCCAATGCCTGGACGGTTCGCAGTTCACCTTGCTGCTGCAACCCAAGGTGAGCCTGAGCACCGGCGCCGTGGTGGGGGCCGAGGCGCTGATCCGCTGGGTCCACCCCAAGCGCGGCATCCTCTCACCGGGCGCTTTCCTGCCGCTGGCCCACGAAATCGGCGCCATGCGGGCCATCGACGCCTGGGTGCTGCGCCAGGCCATAGGCTTGATCACGCAGCTGCGTGAATTCGGCCTCACCTTCCCCTTGAGCATCAACCTTTCGGCTGATGCCCTGGGCGACGTGATGCTGCCCGAGCGCCTCATCAGGGACCTGGCCACCGCAGGCCTGCCGGCCAGCAGGCTGGAGATCGAGATTCCCGAAGGCGACCTGATGGCCGACGTGCAGGCCAGCGTGCGCACGCTGGAGGCCCTGGCGGACATGGGGGTGCGGCTGTCCATCGACGACTTCGGCACGGGCTACTCGTCCTTCGCCTATCTGACGCAGTTCCCGGTGCACACCCTGAAGATCGACCGCTCCTTCGTCATCGGCCTGAGTGGCAGCGGCCCCAACCGGAAGATCGTCAAAGGCATCGTGCGCCTGGCGCACTCGTTGGGGTTGGACGTGGTGGCCGAAGGTGCCGAGGATGAGCACCAGCTGGTGCAATTGCAACGGCTGAAGTGCGATGCAGTGCAAGGCTACGCCGTGGCCTTGCCCATGCCGCTGCCGCAGTTCCGGGCCTTTGCCGCCAGCCGCCCTGCCGTGGCGGGCCCTGACCCCTTCGCCATCTGAGGCCTCGGCGTCAGGTCTGACGGCACACCTGCCCTCCCCCGCGCGACGCAGCATTTCAGATGACCAAAGCTGCCCCCAAGACTTCCAATTCGTCCGCTGCGGCTGAAAAGGCGCGGTCGCGTGCGCTCTGGCTCTCGTGGCCCGCCTGGACCTGGGGCTTGCTGCTGGCGTCCTGCACGGTGGTGCTGGACTTCTTCGTCGTCCTGGCGTGCCTGCCTGCCATCGAATCTTCGATCGGCGCGTCCAAGGCCCAGTTGCAACTGGTGCTGGGGGCCTACGCCATCGCCAACGCCGCGCTGCTGATCGTGGGCGGCCGGCTGGGCGATCTGCTGGGCCGCAAACGCACCCTGCACGTGGGCCTGGGCCTGTTCGCACTGGCCTCGGTGGGGTGCGCCACCGCGGCCGACCCGGCGGTGCTCATCCTGTTCAGGGCCGCCCAGGGCGCGGCAGGGGCGCTGATGCAGCCCCAGGTGCTGGGCTTGTTGTCGGTGTCCTTCCAGGGACCAGAGCGGACCAGGGCTTTCGATCTGTACGCGGCGACCATGGGCTTTGCCGCCGTGGCCGCGCAGTTGATCGGGGGCGCCCTGGTGGGTCTGCTGCCGGCCGACGTGGGCTGGCGGGCCTGCTTCTGGCTTTCCGTACCTTTGTGCCTGGGCTCGGCTTGGTGGGCACGGGGCGTGGTCGATCCCTCCCGACCGGTGGCCGCTGCAGCCCAGGCCGCAGCGGGGGCGGCTCCGTCGCCGAGTACAACCGGCCCCTTCGGCGGGCTGGCCTTGTTTCGGCGCATCGACTTGGTGGGCGCCCTGCTGCTGGGAACCCTGCTGACATGCCTGTGTGCTGCGCTCACCCTCGGGTACGAGCAAGGCTGGCCCGAGTGGTCGAAGCGGGCCCTGCTGTTGGCAGCGGCGTGCGCGCTGGCGTTGTGGGCCTGGCAGGCGCTGGGGCGCAGGCTGGGTCACCACCGCATCATCCCGCCGGGCATGCTGGGAACGAATCGCTTCTGGTTGGCGCTGCTGACGATTGCCGCGTTTTACGCCGGCGTGGCCAGCCTGTACTTCGTGATCGCCCTGGAACTGAGGGACAAGGCTGCCTTGTCACCGCTGGGGGTGGCGGCGCTGCTGTGCGTGATGGCGGCCTCTTTCGTGATCGCCTCGTCATCACGCCGCCTCAAGGCCCGGGTGGGGGCCTGGTGGGCCGAGACGGGGCTGGGCATGCTGGCCCTGGGGCACCTGGTGATGTGGGCCGCGTCGACCCTGGCCGGCGCCTCGCCCTGGACGCAGCTGTCGGTCTATGCCGCGGCGGTGCTGCTGCAGGGCCTGGGCATCGGCCTGATCATGGGCCAGCTGGTGGGCACCTCCCTGGCGAAGGTGCCGGCCCAGTGGGCCTCGGTGGGGGGAGGCATGACCTCCACCTTGCAACAGATCGGCAACTCCATGGGCATTGCCGGGGTGGGCCTGGCCTACCTGCGTGATGACGGCCAAAGTGGCTCTACGGCGGCGGCCGTGGCCTACTTCCTCGTGCTGCTGGCGGTGGTGCTGGTACTGAGGCTGGCGGCGGGCCGCCCCGCGGATGTTCGTTGATGCGCGGGCAGAGCCATGCCCGGCGCGCGCGGACGGGCCCCTCTTGAAGCGCCGCGACTGGCTCAGGAGCGCAGGCGCGCTGGCCGTGCCCGCCTGGGTGCGCCATGCCAGCGCCGCCGACACCCCCCGCTTCAGCCTGGGCGTGGCTTCGGGCCAGCCCCGGCCGGACGGCATGGTGCTGTGGACGCGGCTGACAGGCCCCGGCCTGCCCGACAGCGTGCCGGTGCAGTGGGAACTGGCCCATGACGAAAGCTTCATGCAGATCGCGGCGCGCGGCGTGGAGCTGGCCCAAGCCGAGACAGCGCACAGCGTGCATGCGGAACCGGGCAGGCTGGCCTCCGGGCGCCCGTGGTGGTACCGCTTCACCGCCCTGGGCGATCGAAGCCCGGCGGGCCGCACCCGCACGGCGCCCGACCCCGGCGCCGAGGCGACCCTGCGCTTTGCCATCGCCAGTTGCCAGCGCTGGGAGTACGGGCACTATGCCGCGTGGCGCGACATCACGGCCTCGGAGCCCGACCTGATCGTCTTCCTGGGCGACTACATCTACGAATACCCGCTGCTGGCCAACGACCCGGTGCGCCCGATCAGCGGCGGCCTGGTGACCACGCTGGACGGCTACCGGGACCGCTATGCCCAATACAGGGCCGACCCCTTGCTGCAGGCCGCTCACGCCTGTGCGCCCTGGGTCATGGTGTGGGACGACCATGAGGTGGAGAACGACTACGCGGCCGGGGTCGGCGGGGGCCTGCTGGGTCACTCGCTGGGGGCCTTGCTGGGGGACTTCGGCCGTCGGCGCGCCGCCGCCTACCAGGCCTACTGGGAGCACATGCCCTTTCCCAAGTTAGCCCGGCCGACCGGGGACGCCATGCGCATCTACGGCCACCTGGACTGGGGGCGCCTGGCCCGCATTCAGTTGCTCGACAACCGCCAGTACCGTGATCAGCAGGTCTGCCCGCGGCCGGGGCGCCTGGTGGGCTCGCACACGGTCTCGCTCAAGGCCTGCCCCGAAC
This sequence comes from Burkholderiales bacterium, assembly GCA_947464185.1. Classification (GTDB taxonomy): domain Bacteria; phylum Pseudomonadota; class Gammaproteobacteria; order Burkholderiales; family Burkholderiaceae_C; genus Rubrivivax. The sequence goes on along the minus strand of CANHVY010000090.1, from coordinate 3,100 downwards.
TGCTGGACCCCCGGCGCAGCCTACTGGGAGCGGCGCAGGAGCGCTGGCTGGCGCAGAACTGGAGCCTGGACCGCCCCTGGAATCTGGTGGCCCAGCAGACCCTGATGTCACGCCTGAGCTGGACCGACCCCGCCCAGGAGCCCACCTACTGGACCGATGGCTGGGACGGCTACGCGCCCTCGCGCCAGCGGCTGCTGAGCGCGGCAGCGCAGCGCCAGGTGCCGGGACTGGTGGTGCTGGGCGGTGACGTGCACGCGCACTATGTGAGCGAACTCAAGACCAGCTACGACGACCCGCGCAGCCCCGTGGTCGGGGCTGAGTTCTGCGGCACTTCCATCTCCAGCCGAGGCCCGGCGCAGTCACGCCTGGATGCCGCCCTGCCGTTGAATCCGCATCTGCTGTACGGCAACGCCCGCCATCGCGGCAGCGTGCTGTTCCGGCTCGACGCACGCACGCTGCAGGCCGACCTGCGCGCCGTGGACCGTCCGCGCGAGGCGGACAGCGCCGTGCGCAGCGCGGCGCGCTTCGTGGTGGAAGCGGGTCGGCCCGGGCCGCAGCGGGCCTGAATCGGCCCCGTCCGGGCCGGGCTTCAGTCCGCCGCGCACAGGCAGTGCACCACCGCATCGAAGGGCCGGCGGCGCTGGGCCAGGTCCTGCAGCCAGACCAGGTCCTGCAAGGCCTGGGTGCCCGCATCGAGCAGGCCGCCCGCCGTGGCGGCCCCTGACAACCCTGACACGGGCAGCCCGGGTGCCCCCAACCCCAGCGCCTGCTGCACCGAGGCCGACACGGTGGACTTGAAGAAGCCCGCCAGTCGCTCCAGGCGGCCGGGCTCGCGCTCCATCCACCGCAATCGGGCCTCCTCGGGCAGCTTCGCCCGCGCGGCTGCCGCCTTCAGCGCGTCGGTCCAGCCGCCGGTGCGGTCGATCAAGCCGCGCTCCAGCGCCTGAGCGCCTGTCCACACCCGGCCCTGGGCCACGGCGTCGATCTTGTCAGGCGTGGTCTTTCGGGCGGCGGCCGCCTTGGCCGTGAAGTCGGTGTAAATCCGCCCAATGTGTGACTGGACAAGCTGCTCGAAGCGCGGGTCCAGCGGCCGGCGCGGGTCGTAGCCCTGGGCCAGCCAGGTCGTGGCGTGGCCGCCCGTGCCCACCGACAGCTTGTCCATCAGGCCCTGCGCTGTCGGCAGCATGCCGAACACGCCAATGGAGCCGGTGATGGTGGCGGCGTCGGCGATCACCTCGTCAGCCGCCAGGGCGATCCAGTAGCCGCCCGAGGCCGCCACATCGCCCATGGACACAACCACAGGCTTGCCCGCCGCGCGCGTGAGTTCCAGCTCGCGGCGGATCAGCTCGGAGCCCAGGGCGCTGCCGCCCGGGGAATTCACGCGCAGCACCACGGCCTTGACATTCTCGTCGTCGCGGGCCTTGCGGATCAGCTCAGCCGTGGAGCGACCGCCGATGCGCCCGGGCGGTTCGTCGCCCTCGCCAATCTCGCCCTCGGCCACCACCACGCCGATGGCCGGGCCGCTGGCAGCAGGTTTCAGGCGCGACAGGTACTCGCGCCAACCGATCTGCCGGAAGGTCTTGGCCTGGGTGTCCTCGGCACCCCGCTGGATCAGCAGGGCGCGCAGTTCGTCGCGGGTCTTCAGGCCGTCCACCAGCCGCGCCTGCACGGCCAGGCGCGCGATATCGCCATCCAGCGCCTGCAGTCTGCCGGGCAGGGCGGCCAGGCCCTGGGCGATGGCGCCTTCGGGCAGCTTGCGCGCCTGCTCCACCCCGCGGGTGTACAGGCTCCACAAGGCGTCGTACAGGTAGGCCTCGGATTCGAGCGTCTCCTTGGAAGGCGCGCTGGCGAAGAAGGGTTCGGCCGCGTTCTTGTACCTGCCCACCCGAACCACGTTGGCACTCACGCCCACACGGTCCAGCGCCTGGCGGTAGTAGTTGCGCAGCCGGCCGTAGCCCTGCAGCGTGACGGTGCCCATGGGGTGGATGTAGACCTCGCTGGCGTGGGCGGCCAGGTAGTACTGGCGCTGGTCCAGGCGCGTGCCCCAGACCACCACCTGCTTGCCCGAGGCCTTGAAGCGCTCGAGCGCCGCGGCCACCTCGCGTTGGGCCGACAGCCCCCCGCCCGACAGTTCTTCCGGCAGCAGCAGGGCGCGCTCGATCTTCGGGTCGCGCGCGGCGGCGTCCAGCACGCGGACGAGGTCGCGCAGCCGCACCTGGCCCTGGTCTTGGCCCTGCACCTGGCGCAGCAAGGTGTCGCGCGTGCCGCCAGCGCCCTGTTCGACCAAGGGGCCGGCCAGGTCCAGCACCAGCACGGTCTTGTCCTCCAGCTTGTCGCCGCGGCCGGTGAGCAGGGCCACGGGCACGCCGATCAGCAAGGCCAGCCACAGCAGGTTGAACACGGCCCGCCGTGTGCCGTCCACCAGCGCCCACAAGCGGCCGGCCCAGAGACGCAAAAAGCCCTTCTTTTCTCGCGGCATGCCCAGTTCCTCGGGTATTGCGGATTCGATGATTGTGGCGATACTCGGATTCGTCATGGATGCGATCCTGTCCGTCACCACCCCTTTCTTCGCGCTGGTGCTGTGCGGGTACCTGGCCGGCCGGCAGAAGGTGCTGCCCGAGAGCGCCATCGCCGGGCTGAACAGCTTCGTCCTGTACTTCGCGCTGCCGTGCATGCTGTTTCGCTTTGGCGCGAACACGCCGGTGCTGGAGTTGCTGCATCCGGGCATGTTCGGCGTATGGATGCTGTGTGCACTGCTGCTGGTGTTTTTCACCGTGGCCGTCACCTGGAGCCGCCGGGTGCACCTCAAGGACGCCGCCTTCGGCGCCCTGGTAGCGGCCTTCCCCAACACCGGCTTCATGGGCGTGCCCTTGCTGGTGGCGCTGCTGGGGCCGGCCGCGGCGGGCCCCGCCATCTGCACCATCCTGGTGGACATCTTCATCACCAGTTCGCTGTGCATCGGCCTGGCCCAGGCGCACGACGCTTCAGGCCAGGGCGCGCGTGCAGCCATGGTCAAGGCGCTCAAGGGCACGCTGGCCAACCCCCTGCCCTGGGCCATCGCCCTGGGCGCGGCCAGCCAGGCCACCGGCCTGCACCTGGC
>CANHVY010000089.1 GCA_947464185.1 Burkholderiales bacterium | reverse complement strand
GGCAGGGTCTGAGCGTGCTGCGCATCAACGCTGCAGGGCGCAGGGCGTACAACCCGGAGTTCAAGGCCTGGATCGTTGAGCAAGCCTGTCAACCGGGCATGTCGGTGGCGGGGTTGGCCATGCGCAATCAGGTCAATGCCAACCAGCTCAGGCACTGGGTCTTGCTGCACCAGCGCGGCCGCAGCAGCACGCAGATGGCCTCGCCCAGGCTCTTGCCCGTGACCGTTGCGGATGATGCGCAGATTGCGGCTCGGCCTGGCGACTTCCCGGGCCGCCCGGCACCGGTGGAGATCGAATGGGCTGGTGCCGTCATACGGGTGCATGACGGCGTGAATGCCAGCACGCTTGGCACCGTGCTCAGCGCCTTGAAGCAGCTGCGGTGATTGGGCTGCCCGCTGGTACTCGGGTGTGGCTCGTGGTCGGCCACACCGATATGAGGAAGGGCTTCGACGGCTTGGCTGCCTTGGTGCAGACCACGCTGCATCGCAACCCGTTTGAGGGCCACATCTTCGTCTTCCGCGGCCGGCGCGGGGACATCATCAAGGTGCTGTGGTTCGATGGACAAGGCCTGATGCTGCTGGCCAAGCGCCTGGAGCGGGGTCGCTTCGTGTGGCCGCAGGCCGACGCCGGCAGCGTGCACCTGACGCCTGCGCAGTTGTCGATGCTGCTGGAGGGCATTGACTGGCGCATGCCCCGGCGCACCGACGCGCCGAGCCTGGCAGCGTGAAGGAGGCCGTGTGCGCTGACCGAGGGGTGACTACTGTATGGACTTGGGGGTGGGCAAGCCCTGATACGAGACCCCCTTGGCCCTGGGCAAAGTGATCCCCATGGGCCGAACACCCCGCAGCACCGTACCGCCACCGCAGCACACCCTGCAGCCCTCACCGTCGTCTCCCAAGACGATGCAGGAGGCGCTGGGCGTCATCACCTGGCAGGCCCAGGAGATGCACCTGCTGCGCTTGATGGTGGCCAAGCTCAAGGTGCAACTCGCGCGCAGCGTGCACCGCCAGTTCGGCGCCTCCAGCGAACGCTTCATGGATGAGCACGGTGTGGAACACCCTGTCCAAGCCTCGTTCCTGGACGATGCGCAAGGCGTACCACTGGATAAAACTTCGGCCGATCAGGCCAAGACCGACGGGGACGAAGGGTCTTCGTCGCATAAGCGCCACAGCGCGGACCGCGAGGGTGCGGCCGCTGACGAGGCGGCCAACGCTCCAGCGCTGGACAGGAGCCTGCCGGTGCACCTGCCGCGCGAGCAGCAGGTACACCGCCCGGCCACCACCGCCGCACACCACGACATGGCCGGTCAGCCCTGCGGCTGCAGCGCCTGCGGTGGGCGGCTGCGCCAGATCGGCCAAGAGGTCAGCGAGCAGCTGGAATACGTGCCCGGCCACTTCAAGGTGATCCGCCACGTGCGGCCCAAGCTGGCCTGCGTGAAGTGCGAAGGCATCTTCCAGGCTCCGGCGCCCAGCCGCCCCATTGCACGCGGCCTGCGCGGCCCGGCGTTACTGGCGCAGGTGGTGGTGGCCAAGTACTGTGACCACAGCCCGTTGTACCGGCAAAGTGCCATCTACGCGCGCTCAGGCGTGGAGCTGGACCGCTCCACGCTGGCCGGCTGGGTGGGCAAGGCCGATCAACTGTTGGAGCCGCTGGTGTCGGCGCTGGGCCGCCACGTTCGCGCGGCCTACAAGGTGCACGGCGACGACACGCCGGTGAAGGTGCTCAACCCGGGGGCGGGCAAGACCAAGACGGGGCGGCTGTGGGTGTACGTCCGGGATGATCGCCCGGCGGGCAGTGCTGATCCACCGGCCGTATGGTTCCAGTACTCGCCGGACCGGGGTGGCATCCATCCCAAGGAACACCTGCACGGCTTCAAGGGCGTGCTGCAGGCCGATGCCTACTCGGGATGGGAAGACCTGTACAGCAAGGACTTGCTGGAGGTGGCGTGCTGGGCGCACGCGCGTCGGCCGTGGTGGGACATCTTCCGGTCCAACAAGAAGAACCCGAGCACCGTGGCCGCTGAAGCCCTGCGGCGCATCCGTGCGCTCTACGCGATCGAGCGCCGCATCTCGGGCCAGCAGCCCGAGCACAGGCGCAAGGTGCGCCAGGAACAAGCCGTCCCGCTGCTCAAGGACATGAAGAGCTGGCTGGAGGGCTTGCTGCCGCAGGTCTCGGCCAAGAGCGACATCGCACAGGCCGTGCTCTACAGCCTGCGGCGCTGGAAGGAGCTGACCCGCTACAGCGAGGATGGTCGCTTGGAGATCGACAACAACCCAGCGGAGCGCGCCCTGCGGGGCGTGAGTCTGGGACGCAAGAACTACCTCTTCATGGGATCAGACGCGGGGGGCGAGCGCGCGGCGGCGCTGTACAGCCTGGTGGAGACGGCCAAGCTCAACGGCATGGATCCGATGGCTTACCTGACCGAGGTGTTGACCCGCATTGCCGACCATCCCATCAACCGGATCGAGCAGTTGCTGCCCTGGAACATCGGGGCTGAGCGGGCAAGGGCGGCTCGGCCAGAAGCCGTGATGCGGGAGGCGGCGTGATCGAGGATGCCATTGACCGGCGCTTGCTGGACCTGCTGGGCCAGGCCAGCAACAAGCAGTTGCTGATGCTGCACGCCGTCATCGACCGGATGCTGGCCGATCCGCGCAGGATCATCGAGATTCGGCGCCATCTGCACCTGGGACAGACGGTGCAATTCTTGGACTGGCAGCACGGCGTGATGCTCAAGGGCCAGGTGGTTGCCCTGCATGAGCGGCAGGTGGAGTTGCGCGAGATCTCCGCGAGGCGGCAGTGGAAGCTGCCGTACACGGCGGTGGAAATGCCAGACGGCCCGAGCACACAGCACGCCGAGCCGCCTGCGCCTGCTGCGCCACTGCGGCCCACGCGCAACGACTTCAATTGCGGCGACAAAGTGGCCTTCGAGGACAAGTACCTTCAGACGGTGGTGGGCACCGTCGTGCGTATCAACCAACGCACGGCCACCATCGACCCAGGCGACGGAACCACTTGGCGGGTCGGGTTCGCGCTGCTGCGACCAGTGGTCGACGTCTGAGGCGCCGACCTCGTCAAGAGGGTGTTCAGGCCACGCTTACGATGAAAACACCCTTCTTGACCTTGACGATCAGGGGCGGGTGCTGGCCATCACGATCGAGCACGCCACCGAGCGAACGGAGTTGAAGAGCATTTCGTTCGATCGAATGGCGGCCTAACCGGCCCAGCCCGCCAAGTTGGCGCCCCACCCCTCACCGCCAAGCTCCACACTCACATGAATCAGCGCCAACTGGCCGAGCTGCTGGGCGTGAGCCTGGGCAAGACCAACTACCTGCTGCGTGCCCTGGCGGAAAAGGGCCTGCTCAAGGCGCGCAACTTCCGCAACAGCCAGAACAAGCTGCTGGACTGGTTTGCCTCGCCGCAGACCCAAGACGGTGCAGTGGTGCCTGGACCACGGCGACGGGGTGGCACGGGTGCAAAGCGGCGCCTGCCTGAAAAGGCGTTTGTGGCCGCCATCTCAGGTGACAAGGTCTCGGCGTTGAAGGTGGGCGACTGCGTGGTGGCGGTGGACCCGCGCTACTTCCTCCCCACCGAGGTGGAAACCCTGCTGGGTGACCCCACCAAAGCCAAGACTGAACTGGGCTGGGTGCCCGAGATCACCGCGCAGCAGATGTGCGCCGAGATGGCGGCTGAAGACTTGAAGGCGGCGCAGCAGACGGCACTTCTCAGACAGCATGGTTTTCATACGTCGGTGTCAAGGGAGTGAGCCGGCGTGCCCGTCCTGTCCATCTTCTTCGGCATCATCGTGCGGATGTGGCACGATGACCATCCACCGCCCCACGTGCACGTGGAGTACCAAGGGTACGAAGCGCTGGTGAATATCTCGTCAGGCGAGGTGACCAAGGGTCGACTGCCCAAGACGGCGGCGGCCATCGTGAAGCAATGGTGCCTGCGACATCGCGGCGAGTTGATGGACAACTGAGCGCGGGCTCAGCGATTTGAGACCTTGTCCCGCATTCAAGGGGCTGATCATGATGACTAAGATCCTCAGCGCGTCTCACCTGGGTGGGCGCCGGATTGAGCTTTCCTTCTCGGACGGTGTCATGGGGGTGTGGGACGCAGAAGCCTTGCTTGCCCGTACCGGCCCCTTGTTGGTGCCGCTGCAGGATCAGGCGTTCTTCGAGCGCTTCTTCATTGATGCCGGTGCCCTGTGCTGGCCCCACGGGCTGGAACTGTCGCCTGACCGCCTGCGTGAGCAAGTGCAGGTGACCGTGAACGCATGAATACCAGCGTGAACATCAACCATGGCGACACCATCTACGTCGCCGGCCACCGCGGCATGGTGGGCAGCGCCATCGTGCGTCGGCTGCAAGCCGATCTCGCAGCCAACCCATGACCCTCCTCGTCACCGGAGGCGCCGGCTTTATCGGCAGCAACTTCGTGCTTGTTGGCCAAGGGCAAGAACATGTTGAACTGATGGACTCAGGCTCAACGTTCCAGGAGACCGAGCGTGTACCAAGCCATTGAGGCAACCTCGAAGTCGGGTGTCATCCGGCCGCTTGAGCCCGTGTCGTTTGTCGAGGATGAGCGGCTGATCATCCTGCGCTTGTCCAAGCCCGAAGGCAGGCAAGCTGCCTCACCGATCAAGGCAACGGACTGGCGGCAGTGGGCGGGTGTGCTCAAGGACTCTCCCCATTTGAACCAGGATCCGTTGGTCATTCAATTGAAAAAGGCCCTCATCACCGGCGTCACCGGCCAGGACGGCAGCTACCTGGCCGAGTTCCTGCTCGAGAAGGGGCAGCATGGGTTCCACAAGCCTGTCTCCTGGGAGTGATGCCCTCGCAGACTGAGGCAAAACCCCAGACCTGGCTCACATCAAGTTTGGTATTCTCTTGTTGGCCGTACACCACGATGCCGTCGGGGATCTGCGGCTGATCAGGCAGCAGTCACCGCAGGCCTACGGCTGTTTGGTGGCGTTGATACAACAACTCAGGGCTGACCCGGCTTTGCAAGCCCGGCTTCATGACATCGATGTCGACAACAGTGATCGTTCCGCTGCGTTGGGTGTCAAGCCTTGGCACAGCATGCGGGCAGCCACAGGCCGCAAGCCCGTGTACAGGCTCAGAGCGTGGGATCTTGAGCGGCAAGGCCTGCGCTACCGGCTGATCTACATCTACCGTTGGAAAGACCAGTCCTTCAACATCGTGGCCGTGGTGGCACGCGCGGAGCTTGACTATGACGACCCTGAACACCCCATCCGGCAACGAATCCTTGCCACCATTCGCCGCGACTTTGCTGACGCTTGAGCCGCGCACGGTGCCCAGCAACGCGGCAGGGGCCGGCGTGGTGCGCTGGTTGGAGCAGGTGGCGGCTACGGCGGCCACGGCGGGCGTGGTTGGCGCCAGCGGCGCGCCGGTTTACCGCTTGCGGGCCCCTGTTGCGGTGCCCGAAGAGCAGCCTCTGGACGCCTTTGACGCACTGCTGGTCGAAACCGAGGCTGACCCCAAGCAGGCCGAAATGCTGGCTGCCGGGCGCCAGTGGGTGGCCCAAGCCTTCTACAAGGATGAGCACCGCACGCTGGCGGGCTTGCGTCTGGCGGCGGGCCTGTCCCAGCGGCAATTGGGTGAGCGCTTTGGGATTGGGCAGCAACACATTTCGCGCTATGAATCGGGCAAACACAAGCCCTCGCTGGACACTGCCCATCAGATGGCACGCGCGCTGGGCGTCGACCTGGACACCTATTTCAACGCCTGGCAGGCCACCGTGGCCACGACCACTCCTGTGCCCAAGCCATGAGCGCTGATGCCTCCAGCAGGCTGGACCTCCACGCCCTGTGGTGCGACGACATCCGCCAGGAGGTAGGCAACAAGCCCTCCTTCATGGGTGTCTACACCGGCGCGCTGGTGGTGCCGCAACTGCCGCTGACCCTGCCCAAGCTCTGCGTGTGGCTGACACTGTCGGCACCGCAAGAGCTGCCCTTGCAACACGTGGAGGTTGCCGTGGCGCTGGTGGGCGGCGCTGAGCTGCTGCGCCTGCCGCTGCCCATGACTGCAGAGCCGCACCGCACGAGCGAAGCCACGCCACTGCAGCAGAGGGCCCGTCAACAGGTGATGCTGGCGCTGGAGCTTGCACCACTGAACCTGCCTGCCCATGCGTCAGCATTGACGGTGGCGGTTACCGTGCGGGGCGTTGAAGTTGCCAACGCCAGCTTGCCGGTGGTGTCGCAGATGCCTGCAAGCGCCTGAGCAGCGCACGATCAGCGCGTTCCGCTTTCAACACCACGGATGAAAATGGGTACCCACACAGACCATTGAATCTATGTGGCCGGCCACCGCGGCATGGTGGGCAGCGCCATCGTGCGGCGCCTGCGGGCATTGGGCTACCAGAACATCGTCACCGCCACCCACGCCGAACTGGAGATGGAGTGCAACGTCATCGGCGCGGCCCACGCGGCAGCACCGGTGGTGCACCGCACAGGCTCACGAATTGATTGACTGTCAGGTGTCAGGCTGCTTGCTGGCCCTTCATGCCCCACAAAAACTCGCACCGCCAACCCCAACCCCGTCCGTTCCGTGTTCAAATTTGATCCAACGCGAGCCCGCACACCCTGAACAAGTGTGACCGGCCCCCAGCCCCCAGGCTGGTGCGTCAACCCTTCACCGCCAAGCTCCACACCCCCGGCAGCGCACCCTTCAACGGGCAGCGGCATGGTGGCAGCGTACTCAAAGCTCTCCACACCGTCACCAGCCGGCCACTCGGTAAGCCCGCCCACTGTGAACAGCCAGTCCCACCCTGTGCCCTCCGTCACCGCCCCCGCCCACTCCCCCCGCATCACCCGCCTGCAGGAAGAAATGCGCTTCAAGGTGCTGCACGCCCTGCAGCAACAGCCCGATATGAACCAGCGCCAACTGGCCGAGCTGCTGGGCGTGAGCCTGGGCAAGACCAACTACCTGCTGCGCGCCCTGGTGGAGAAGGGCCTGCTGAAGGCGCGCAACTTTCGTAACAGCCAGAACAAGCTGGCCTACGCCTACCTGCTCACACCCAGCGGCATTGCGCAAAAAGCAGAACTGACGCGCGGCTACCTGGAGCGCAAGACGGCCGAATTCGAAGCGCTCAAGGGTGAGATTGAGCGGTTGAAGGCCGAAGTGGAACAGGCCACGTGAATCAAGTGTCGAACCACACCAGGGTCCAACCCGTCATCATGGCCGGTGGCTCGGGCACGCGACTGTGGCCGCTGTCGCGCGCGGGCTACCCCAAGCAGTTCCTGGTGCTGCATGGCAATGAGAGCCTGCTGCAGCAGGCCGCGCGGCGCCTCATGGCGCTGGGCAACGGGGGCGCGGAATCGGGAGGCGCCAAGCTGGAAGTGGCCCCGCCCCTGGTGGTCGGCAATGAAGAACACCGCTTCCTGATCCTGGACCAGCTGCGCGAGGCGGGCTGCACCCCTGCGGCCTTGATGCTGGAGCCGGCCGGGCGCAACACCGCGCCGGCCGTCACGCTGGCGGCGCTGCAGGCCGCGCTTGACGGGGCCGACCCCGTTCTGGTGATCACGCCGGCTGACCAGACGGTGACAGACCCAGCCGCCTTCAGCGCCGCACTGCAGCGAGCCGTGCAAGAGGCGGCGCACGGGGCCGTGGTCATCCTGGGCATCACGCCCGACCGGCCGGAGACAGGCTACGGCTACATCCAGGCGGGCGACCTGGCGCCGCCCGGTGCAGCGCAGAACCCCAGCGGCCCGAGCGCCGCGCCAGACTCGTGGCTGAAAGCGCGGCCGGTGCAGCGCTTCGTGGAAAAGCCCGACGCCGCCACCGCGGCCGCCTATCTCGCCGAAGGCGGCTACTTCTGGAACGGCGGCATCTTCGTGCTGCGCGCCAGCACCTGGCTCCAGGCGCTGGAGCGCTTCCGCCCGGACATCCTGGCGGCCACGCGCGCCGCATTCGAGGCCCGCAGCACCGACGCCCTGTTCGTCCGCCCGGACCAGGCCGCCTTCGAGGCCGTGCCGGCCGAGTCGGTGGATTACGCCGTGCTGGAGCGGTGCCCGGGCAGCGGGGTGGACATCTGCATGGTGCCGCTGGACGCCGGCTGGAACGACCTGGGCGCCTGGGACGCCGTGTGGCAGGTGGCCCCGCAGGACGCCCAAGGCAACGCCGCCACGGGCGACGTGCTGCTGCACGACAGCCAGCGCACCCTGGTGCACGCCACGCACCGC
>CANHVY010000088.1 GCA_947464185.1 Burkholderiales bacterium | reverse complement strand
GAACCTACGACCAACGGATTAAGAGTCCGCTGCTCTACCAACTGAGCTAAGAGCCCTGGTGCTCTACCTGCCGCCAAGGCGGTGAGGTGGTGGGTTGTGCAGGATTCGAACCTGCGACCAACGGATTAAAAGTCCGCTGCTCTACCGACTGAGCTAACAACCCGTCCGCAGAGCCCGCGACTATAGCATCTCTTCTTCCGGCGCCGCCTTGCGCGCAAGGGCCTGCTCGATCAGCACCGACGCGGCCACCATGCCGAAGGTGGCCGTGACCGTGACCGTGGAGCCATAGCCGTGGCAGGAGAGGTCGCCCGCCACCTCACAGGCCTGCTCTTCGGCGGTCTGGGCGGGTTGCAGCACGGGCTCGCGCGAGAACACGGCGCTCACGCCCATGGTCCCGTGGCGGGCCGCACCGTGTTCCTTGCGCAGGCGCTGCCGCAGGCTGGCCAGCAGGGGGTCGTGCGTGACGGTCGAGAGGTCTTCCACCTGCACCCGCTGGGGCATGCGCTTGCCGCCAGCTGCTCCAACGGTCACGAAAGGCAACCCAAGCCCCAAGGCCCAGGCGGCCAGAACGCCTTTGGCACGCACCTGGTCACAGGCGTCGACAAGACCGTCCACGGCGAGCGGCTCTTTCGCTGCGCCCGCCAGCAGCGCGGGCCAGTTGTCAGGGGCCACGAAGTCTTCCACGATGGTGACGTCGCAGCCCGGGTGGATGTCGGCAATACGCTCGGCCAGCGCCTGCGCCTTGGCCTGCCCCAGCGTACGCCCCAGCGCCTGCACCTGGCGGTTGACGTTGGATTCCGAGACGTGGTCGAGATCGATGAGCGTCAGGCCCGCGACGCCACAGCGCGCCAGGGCTTCGGCCGTCCAGGAACCCACCCCGCCCAGGCCCACCACCGCCAGGCGCAGCCCGCGCAGTCGCTGGTAGGCCGCGTCCCCGTGCAGGCGGCGCAGGCCGCCGAAGCGTCGCTCCAGGTCGGGGCGTTCCAGCTCGGCCTGGATCACAGGCTGCGTTCGAGCTGCCAGACCTGGTACTTCAGGCCGACCATGGCGCCCGCCACGATCCCGGCAAAGGCCAGGAAGCTGCCCAAGGCCAGCGTGGACACGCCGGACAGGCCCTGCCCGACCGTGCAGCCCATGGCCGTGACGCCGCCCACGCCCATCAGCACCGCACCCACCAGGTGGTGCGCGGTGTCCTGCGTGCCGGCAAAGCCCTCCCAGCGGAAGCTGCGGGTGGCCAGCGCGCTAAGCAGGGCCCCGACGATCACGCCCACCGTGCTGACCACGGCAATCGTCAGCACCTTGCTCTTGTCGCTGAACAGGATCAGCCAGTCCACCGTGTAGGCAATGGGCGCCACGAAGGTGAGTGACTCCATGCGCTGCGAGTTCGTGGCCAGGAAGGCCTCTTCCAGGGTCTGTGGGTGCTCTGGCAGATGGCCCAGCCGGCCCGAAACCCACCACACCCCCACCACCACCAAGCCGATACCGAAGCCCGCCAGGAGCACGTCCGCGCTTCGCCCCTGCGGGCTCGACAAGGCCCAGGCCACGAGGCCACCGCCCAGCAGCAGGCCCAGCGCCAGCGCAAGCACCTTCTTGTCCGCACCCAGGGCGCCCGCCAGCAGCGAAGGCAGGTCCTGCCCCGTGGGCAGGGTCAGCGCGACGGTGTCCACCGTGGCCACCCGGGCCACGCCGACGATGCCGCGCATGGTGGCGTAGGCGGCGATGGCCAGCACGGCGAACACCACCAACGCCTTGAGACTGCCGCCGCCGATGCGCACCAGCGTCTTGCTCCCACAGCCCGAGGCCAGCACCATGCCCACCCCGAACAGCGCCCCGCCCAGCAGGTTGGACAGCCAGATCAGGCGGCTGCCCGCATAGATGCTCTTGCCCGCCTCCACCCAGCCCAGGTACACCATGGTGTTGAAGCCCAGCATGGCCACGCCGATGGCCAGGGCCCACATGCGCATGCGGCTCCAGTCACCGATGTTGACGATGTCCGCCACCGCACCCATGGTGCAGAAGTGGGTGCGCTGGGCAATGGCGCCGAAGACGGCCGCCAAGAAGAAAGCGGCCCAGAGAACCTGGGCCGCGAGACCGGGGAGATCGGATTCCTGCATGGCCGGGATTCTAGGAGCGCCCCTCCCGGCCAGCACGGTGTCAGGTCACTTCAGCGTGGCCAGACGCTCCTTGCCGGCCTGCGCCGCCTCAGACTGCGGGTAGGCCTTCATCAACTCGTCGATGGTCTTGCGGGCGCCGGGGCGGTCTTTCATCTCAGCCTGGCTGTTGGCCAGCGCCAGCAGGGCCTCGGGCGCCCGGGGGTGCCGGGGCGACGCCGTGACGAACGCGCGGAACGCGGCCACCGCCTCCTTGTAGTCGCGCTTGCCGTACAGGGCGTTGGCCGACCAGAAACGCGCCGCCTCGGCGTAACCGCTGCCCGGATGGCGCCTGAGGAACGCGGCGAAGGCGGTGATGGCCTTGTCGAAGTCGCCCGTACGCATGGTGGCCAGCGCTTCGTCGTAGCTGCGCTTCTCGTCCGGCGCGGCCATGAAGTCCTGGCCGTCCAGCGTGACCTTTACGGGCTCCAGCCTGGCGATGCGGTCGTCAGCCGCCTGCGCCAGATCGCGCTGGCGCTTCTGCACCTCGGCCACATCCCGCGCCAGTTGCTCCTGGCTGCCCCGCAGGCGCGCGATCTCGGCCTTCAAGCCTTCGATCTGGCCGTTGAGATCCAGGATGCCGCGCTTGAGCCCCTGCACCAGCTCCTCGAAGGCCGCAGCCTGCTGGGCCATCTGCTGCGTCATCTGCTGGGTCATCTGCTGGGTCAACTGCGCGCTCTGACGCGCCAGAGCCTGCGTCTGGGCCTGCTGGGCCTCGGCGTCGCGTGCCTTGGAAGCCTCGTCCACGGCAGCCAGACGTGCACGCAGCTCGAGGATGGCCTTGCGCGCCTCCTCGTCATCGAACAGGCCGGCTCGCACGGGCCCGGCCGATGCGAGCAGGCCCAGGGCGATGGCCAGGGCCCACAAGCCCCGACCGAACAAGCCCCAGGAGCGGGAAGGCAGGAGGCTCACGGGCGGTCCTTCAACTCGGCGCGGCGGTTCTTGGCCCAGGCGGCTTCGTCACTGCCCTGCGCCGCGGGACGTTCCTCGCCAAAACTCACGGCTTCCAGTTGCGCATCGCCAGCGCCCAGCAGCGTGAGCGAGCGCACCACGGCCTCGGCTCGCTTCTGTCCCAGGGCCAGGTTGTACTCGCGCCCCCCGCGCTCGTCGGTGTGGCCTTCGACGATCATCCTGCGGCTGCGGTTGGCATTCAGCACCCTCGCGTGCGCCTCCAGCACCGGGCGGCCATCGTCACGCACCACAAAGCTGTCGAAATCGAAGTAGACGATACGGCCGACGCCCGGGGGCAGCGCGTCCACGCCCCGGCCGCTGGGCTGCCCGGCCTGCACGGTGGCCACCTGGGATTGCGGTGCCGCAGGCGCGGTGGTGGCCGAACCACCCGCCGGCGCCGTCACTGCAACGCCCGACGCGCTCTGCTGCCCACCCGCAGCCTGAGCCACAGGGGGCGGGCTCACGGGCGTGGGCGTCCTGGATTCGACAGGGGGCTCGTCAAGCTTGACGGAGGACCCACAGGCGGCCAGCAAGGCAGCCAGGGTGACGCAGACAGAGCTCTGGACAAGTCTTCTCATGGCGTTTTTCTCCATTCATGGCTCCGGACGGGACGGTGAACTGTGCAAGGGATTCAAGACCTTCAATCGGTGCAGGGGCTTGAGCATGAGCACGCAGACTGTTGCGATCATCGCCCGAACGGTCCCCAGGCCGGTTCGCGCATGTCGGCGCCACTGGACAGCAGGCGCGTCTTGATCTTGCCGTCCAGCGTGGTGGTCATCAGCACGTCGCGCCCCTGCGCGCGGGTGGCGAAGACGATCAGCCGCCCGTTGGGCGCGAAGCTCGGGCTTTCGTCGTCCGCCGTGTCGGTGAGCGTCTGCACGATGCCGTTGGACAGGTCCATCGTGGTCAGTCGGAAGGCAGAACCGCTGCGGTTGATGTAGGCCATGGTGCGGCCGTCGGGGCTGAGTGCGGGGCTGATGTTGTAGCTGCCGTTGAAGGTGACGCGCTCGGCGTTGCCGCCCGAGGCAGGCACGCGGTAGATCTGCGGGCCGCCGCCGCGGTCACTGACGAAGTAGACCTGCCGGCCATCGGGCGAGAACACGGGCTCGGTGTCGATGGCGGGGCTGGTGGTCAGGCGGCGCGGGGTGCCGCCTGTGCGCGGCATCACGTAAATCTGTGCGGGTGCATCGCGCGACAAGGTGACCGCCAGTTCGCTGCCGTCAGGCGACCACGCAGGCGCGCTGTTGCTGCCCCTGAAATTGGCCACCATGCTGCGCTGGCCGGTGGCCACATCCTGCACCCAGACCACCGCCTTCTGACTCTCGAAGCTGACGTAGGCGATCTCACGGCCGTTGGGCGACCAGGCTGGGGAGATGATGGGCTCGCTGCTGCGCAAGGCCACCTGCCCGCCTTCGCCGTCGGCATCGGTGATGTGCAGCGCGAACTGCCGGCCGCTGCGCGTGACATAGGCGATGCGGGTGGCGAACACGCCCTTGTCGCCCGTGAGCGCCTCGAACACCTCGTCGGCGATGCGATGGGCCGCCAACCTCAGGTCTGCCGCCGGCACCGTGACGGCGCGGGCCAGCACCTCCGTGCCCTTGACCGCATCCCACAGCCGGTAGCGCACATCGAAAGTGCCGTCCGCCAGGCGGTTGAGGGAGCCCGCCAGCAAGGCATCGGCGCCCTGGGCGCGCACCTCGGCCTGGGGCAGGCGGCTGCGCTCGTCCAGGCCAGCCGGTGCATCCAGCGAGCGGAACACACCGCTGCGCTCCAGGTTGCCCCGGATGACTGACGACAGCGACACCATGCCCGGTGCTTCGCCGCGGAAAGGCCCCAGCGCCACCGGAATCTGGGTGGCACCCACCCCGGAGATCTCGACACGGAACTGGGCCGCGGCCGGCAGCACAAGGCTGGCACCGAGGGCGGCCGTCAAACGACGTCTGGACCACATGCGCAGGATTCTAGGAGGAGCCCCGTGATAATCCTCCGCATGCCTTCGATGCTGCAGCGATTCGCCCGCGTGGGGCCCTACTTCCGCAGCGGCAAGGCAGCCATCGCCGCCGCGGGACTGGCCGCCCTGGTGGGCGCAGCCACCGAACCGCTGATCCCCGCCTTGATGCAGCCTTTGCTGGACAAGGGCTTTACGGGCAAGAGCCTGCCGCTGTGGGTGATTCCGCTGGTGATCGTGGGGTTGTTCGCGGTGCGGGGCGTGGCCGGCTTCGTCGCCCAGTACGGCCTGACCTGGGCCGCCAACCGCGCGGTGCAGCAGATGCGCCAGGCCATGTTCGAACACCTCATGCGGGCCGACCCGGGACTGTTCACCCGCCACAGCTCCAGCCAGCTCACCAACACCCTGGTGTACGAGGTGCAGCAAGGGGCCACGCTGCTGGTGGGCTCGCTGCTCACCTTGGTGAGGGACTCCCTGACGCTGGTCGCCTTGCTGATCTACCTGCTGTGGCTGAACTGGCAGCTCACGCTGTTTGTCTCCGTCCTGTTCCCCGCCGTGGCCTTCGTCATGCGCACCTTGGGGCGACGCCTGCACAAGCTGACCGTGGCCGGCCAGGGCGCCACGGACGAACTGGCCTACACCGTGGAGGAGAACGTGCTGGCCTGGCGCATCGTGCGGCTGTACGATGCAGCCCAGGGTCAGGCGCAGCGCTTTGCCGGGCGCAGCAGCCAACTGCGCCGCCTGGTGATGAAAGCCGCCATCGCCTCCGGCACCATGGCGCCCATCACCCAGATCATGGCGGCCATCGCGCTGTCCTGCGTGATCACCGCGGCGCTGTGGCAGAGCAGCGCCACCGGTGCCACCGTGGGCGGCTTCGTCGCCTTCATCACCGCCATGCTGATGCTGGTGTCGCCCATCAAGCACCTGTCGGATGTGATGGCGCCCATCACGCGCGGGCTGGCGGCCATCGAGCGCGGGCTGGACCTGATCGAACACACCTCCACCGAGCAGGGCGGCACGCATGCCGTGGAGCGGGCGCGCGGCGAGATCGAGCTGCGCGACGTGGGCCTGCGCTACCGCGAAGACCAGGAAGGCGCGCTGCAAGGGGTGAACCTGCACATCGCGCCCGGGCAGACCGTCGCCCTGGTGGGCCCCTCGGGCGCCGGCAAGACCTCGCTCGTGAACCTGCTGCCGCGCTTCGTGGCCCCCACCGAAGGGCAGGTGCTGCTGGACGGCGTGCCGCTGGCGCAATGGGACGTGCGGGCGCTGCGCCGGCAGTTCGCTTTCGTCAGCCAGGATGTGGTGCTGTTCAACGACAGCGTGGCCGCCAACGTCGCACTGGGTGCAGACGTGGACCCGGCGCGGGTGCGCCAGGCGCTGGAAGGCGCGCACCTGGCCGAGTTCGTGGACAGCCTGCCGCAGGGCGTGGACACCGTCATCGGCCACAACGGCGGCCAGTTGTCAGGGGGGCAGCGCCAGCGCCTGGCGATCGCCCGCGCGCTGTACAAGGACGCGCCCGTGCTCATCCTGGACGAGGCCACCTCGGCCCTGGACAGCGAAAGCGAACGCGCAGTGCAGGCGGCGCTGGAGCACCTGATGCGCCACCGCACCACCATCGTCATCGCCCACCGCCTGTCCACCATCGAACACGCCCACCGCGTGGTGGCCATGGACGCCGGCCGCGTGGTGGAACAAGGCCCCCCGTCCGAGCTGCTGGCCGCCGGCGGCCTGTACGCGCGGCTGCACGCCATGCAGTTCAGGACCTGACAGTCCCCCACCGCCTCTACCGCCCGCACTGCGCCCACGGCCCCCACTGCTCCGACAGTGCCCGACACCACCCAACAGAACCCGATCCGAGGCCCCGCATGAACACGACCACGCACCCCATCTCCCGCTACCCCGTGCCCACGCTGGAGAACCTGCCCGAGGACATCCGCGCGCGCATCCTGGAGGTGCAAGCCAAGGCCGGCTTCGTGCCCAACGTCTTCCTGGCGCTGGCGCATCGGCCGGCCGAATGGCGCGCCTTCGTGGCCTACCACGACGCGCTGATGCTCAAGGAGGGCGGCCACCTCAGCAAGGGCGACCGCGAGATGATCGTCGTGGCCACCTCCGCCGCCAACGAGTGCCTGTACTGCGTGGTGGCGCACGGCGCCATCCTGCGCGTGTACGAGAAGAAGCCCCTGGTGGCCGATCAGGTGGCAATCAACTGGCGCAAGGCCGACATCACCCCGCGCCAGCGCGCCATGCTCGCCTTCGCCCTGAAGGTGTGCCAGCACTCGCACGAGGTGAACGAAGCCGACTTCGCCACCCTGCGAGAGCACGGCTTCGACGACGAGGACGCCTGGGACATCGCCGCCATCACCGCCTTCTTCGGCATGAGCAACCGCCTGGCCAACGCCACGGGCATGAAGCCCAACGAAGAGTTCTACCTGATGGGACGGGTGCCGCGGGTGAAGTGAGGGGTCGGGGTGGTGGGCCCGGCTGAGTCGGGTCGGCAGGTCTGCAGCGGTTGCGGTCGTTGGCCGCGCACGCAGCGATGGTCCGCGATGCGCCAGAAAGCGGTTGTTCAAAACCGCGTCGAACTCGTCGTGCTGCATCGCCAATGCAAAGGCGCGAACGGCAAACTCTCGTGCGCCATCCTCGACTCGTCTATGAGTGAACCGCTGAGATCTGCCAGGGCCGACCCATTGCCCTAGTAAGGCTGGCCAGCCGCAAACTTCGTGCGCTGAACCTGAAACAGCGCATAAACATCACGCGCAGCCGCCGCCTTTGTGACGCTGACCGTGTCAGCAAAGAGGCTGTAGTAGGGCATGAAGGCTCGTCGGTCCTTTCCCCACTTGGACGTCCATGTCGTCGGAGGTAAGCGCGACAGCACTTCATTGAAAAGGTAGTTGTTCGTTGTCTTGACTACACCGGTCGCTATCCCAATCGCATCTTGAAGCGCTGCATAGTTCAATAGCAGCGGCTTCTCCAGGCTTGGTTTGTGCGCCGTCAAACCGAGAAATATGGCGTTCTTGACTCCAAGCTTGCCAAAGCGATGAACCGCGCAGTGCCGAAGGTGGCAAACAGTTGCATAGTCCTTGAACGTCGCCAACAAATCAGGGGGCAGGTTTCCCTTCACGCCGACGAACTGACGTATGGCGTCGACCAGGCTTGTTTCACTCACGAACGTGACACGCTCGAGCAGCGCCTCGGGCATCATTGGTTTCGGCAAGTGCATTGCTGCGCCGAAGGTCACCGCCTGATCCTCAGCGCACCTCTGGCACTCTGGATCAAGTGTTATCAGCCGCCGAAGCAGGGTTCTGAAGTAGCTCTCCACCGCGGCCACGACGCCCAACAGGATCAGCTGAG
>CANHVY010000087.1 GCA_947464185.1 Burkholderiales bacterium | reverse complement strand
CGGCTTGTGCCTGGCGCTGATGGTCACCGCCGCCGGTGCTTCGCTGCTGAGCCTGGCCAAGCTGGTGCAAGGCTGGTTCAACCGCTCGCTGGGCCGGGCCCTGGGCCTGCTGTTCGCTTGTGGCGGCGTTGGCGGCATCCTGCATCCGCTGTGGACGCAGGCCGTCATCAGCCAGTTCGGCTGGCGCCAGGCTTTCATGGTCATGGCGGGCCTGAGCCTGCTCGCGTGTGGCGTGGCGGCGATCTTTCTCGTGCGCGAACGCGACCCGACGGCGCGCCGGGTTGTACCGGCGGTGCCGGATGCGCGCCCAAGCGCCGCTGGGGCAGCGGCACCCGACACCAAAGGCCCCGGCTCGATGGCCGCCTTCCTGCGCGACGCCATCTGGTGGAAACTTGCCCTCTTCAACATGCTCTTCGCCCTGGGCGTAGGGGCCATCTTCATGCACTTCGCCGCGTTGCTGCAGGACCGCGGGGCCACCCCCGCGCAGGCCGCCCTGGCGATGAGCCTGGTCGGCCTGGGCGGGCTCACCGGCAACCTGCTGGCCGGCTGGCTGGCAGACCGCATGCCGGCTTCTCGGCTGGCGGTCATCGTGATGGCCGTGCCCATGCTGGCCACGCTCGTCATCTATGCCGGCGGCGGGCTGTGGGTGAGCATCGCGGCTGGCGGCTTGCTGGGCCTGTGCTCAGGCGGTGACAACAGCGTCAGCCTGCTGCTGGCGCGTCGTTACTTCAGTGCCGAGACCTTTGGCCGCGCCAGCGCCACGCAGATGGTTGCGGCGGCCGCGGGCGGCGGCATCTCGCCCTGGCTGGCCGGCCTGGTGCACGACCGCAACGGCAACTACGACCTGGCCCTGATCATGGCCGCGGCCTGCATGGGCGCTGCGGCACTGGCGGCTTGGTGGCTGCCCGAGCACCGCGTGGCCCCAGCCCCCCGTGATGACACCGTGACCGCCGGGGCCTGAGCCTTGCACCGCTGGCGCAACGCTCTGCTGGCCGTGCTCAGCCTTGATGCGGCTGGGCTGCTGCTGGCCACGTTGGCAGGCCTGCTCTTCTTCGCGCTGGCGCTGTTGGCACCCGCCGCGCTGCGAGGGCCGCTCATCGCCGTGGGCGCGGCACTGGGCCTGCTGTTCGGGCTGGCCTCGCTGCGCCACCTGTGGACCTTGTCGCGCACACGCCGTGCCACGCCAGCGCCGGGCCGGCTGATCGACCTGGGCGGCTACCGCGTCCACCTGCTGGCCGAAGGCAGCGTGCCACCGGGGCGGGTGCCCGTGGTCTGGTTTGCGGGCGGTCATGCCAGCGGCTACGCCATGCACCACCTGCACCGCGCCTTCAGGGGCGAGACGCGTTCGATCCTGATTGACCGCCCGGGCACCGGCTGGAGCGACACCGGGCCCTTCCCGCGCACCACCGCGCGCGAGGCCGACGAGATGGTGCTGGCGCTGGAGCGCGCCGGCGAGAAAGGCCCGTTCATCTGGGCAGGCCACTCCTTCGGCGGGCTGCTGGCAGCCAACATCGCGCGCCGTCGGCCGGACCTGGTGCACACGCTGGTGCTGCTCGACGCCACGCCGCTGGAGACCATCGTCTTCGGCCCGCGCTTGGGCGCACTGAAAGAAATGCGCCGCACCGCCTGGCTGGGCGGCTTCGCGCAGCTCTTTGGCGTGAACCTGCAGGCCCGGCACAACGCCCGCATGGCCCAGGTGCCTGCCTACAAACAAGCCATGGAGGCCAGCCAAGCCGTGCTGGGGCCCGAGGTGGACGCCGCACGTGCGGTGCAGGCGAACGCCGGCAACCTCTTCGCGCAAGCGTCGATCTACAGCGAACTCAGCCCCGAAGGCGTGGCCGCCGTGGCCTGGGACACCGTGGTCTATGACCGTGACCTGGGTGACCTGCCGGTGTGGCTGGTGGGCCCGAAAGACGACGAGGACGGCGACATCGCCTTGTTGCCCGAAGCCCAGACTGGCGGCGCACAGAACGCGCGCCGCATGTTCCGCTTCTTTGCAGCCACGCGCGAACGCTACCTGGCCACGTCCACGCGCGCGCGGCGCATCGTCGCGCCCAAAGGCGCTGGCCACAACTTCGTCTACGAATTGCCTGATTGGACGATTGCAGTGATGCGCGAGGCGATCTGCGGCACACCCGGGGAGCAGGGCCCATGAACGACCAGACCCAGCAGATCGCACCGCAGGCGTTGGCAGCGCTGGCTGAGCGCTACTGGGCCTTCGAGTGCCATGAGCTGCCCCTGTCGGCCGTGCTCGCCGGCCAGACGCTGCAAGACGCGGTGCTGTTCCGTGAGTCTGCAGCCGACCACCAACGCCGCAACACCGATGCCGGGCATTTGCTGACGCAGGCAGAGCAGATCGACACCGGCCCCTTGAATGCCCAAGAGCGTGCCACGCTGGCGCTGATCAAGCGCGAACTGGCAGGGCTGCGTGCGCAGCATGCCGTCGATTCCTGGCAGCGACCCTGGCTGTTCCCGGCCGGGCCCGACTTCACGGCCATGTTCTGGGCCAACTCCACCAGCATCTCCGATGCCGCAGCCGCAGCGCTGTACGTAGACCGTCTCGCCGGCCTGCCGGCCTACCTGCGCGATGTGCAGTCCAGCATCGAAGCCGGTCATGCGCGCGGTTACCGCTATCCCCGGGTCGTGCTGCACAGCGCGGCTGCCAACACGCGCGGCATCCTGGGCGCCACGCCCGAAGCCTCGGCCTGGCTGTCGCCGTTCAAGCGTTCAGCGGCTGCGGCGCAGTCTGGGGTGCAGGCCCAGGCCGAACGCGCGCTGGGCGTGGTTCGCGACGCCTTGCAGCCCGCACTGCAGGCTTGGGCCGATTTCCTGCAAGGCCTGATGGCGCGCGGCGCACGCGAGTCGCTGAGTTGCGTGGACGGCCCTGCAGGCGCTGCGTACTACCGCACCTGGGTGCAGCACTTCACCAGCACCACCAACGATCCCGAAGAAGTGCACGCGCTGGGCCTGGCCGAAGTGGCCCGCCTGGAACGCGAGATCGAGGCCGTGGCCGGCGACGCCGGCTACGCTGGCGACGTGTCGGGCTACCGCGCCTTTCTGGCGTCAGACCCGCAGTTCATCGCGCCGTCGCGCGACGCCTTGCGTGAAAGCATCGAGGCCTTGTGCAAGCGCGTGGACCGGCGCATCCCGGAATTCTTCGGGCTGATCCCACGCATCACCTACGGCGTGCAGAGCATCCCCGACGCGGTGTCGGCGCGCATGCCGCCGGCCTATGCGCAGCCCAGCCCTGCCGATGGCACGTCGGCGGGCATCTTCTGGATCAGCGGGCTGCCGTCCAAGGCACCGCGCTATCTGCACCCCGCACTCGTCGTGCACGAAGCCTGGCCCGGCCACCTGATGCATCTGGCGCTGCTGAACGAGCAGACCGCGCTGCCGGCCTTCCGCCGCTATGGCGCGGTGAAGTACACCGCCTGCGTCGAAGGCTGGGCCTTGTACTGCGAGATGCTGGGCGTGGAGATGGGCACGTACACCACGCCGCACGAACACTACGGCCGGCTGGAGATGCAGATGTGGCGCGCCGTGCGCCTGGTGGTGGACACCGGCATCCACTGGTACGGCTGGAGCCGCGAGCAGGCGGTGGTCTACATGGCCGAGCGGCTGAGCCTGTCGCGCGAGACCATCGAAGGCGAAGTGGACCGGTACGCGGCGCTGCCTGCGCAGGCGCTGGGCTACCAGATCGGCGGCCTGAAGTTCGGCGAACTGCGCCAACGTGCCGAAGCACAGCTGGGTGCACGCTTCAAGCACCGCGATTTTCACGCCGCCGTGATGAGCGCCGGCGCGGTGACGCTGCCTGTGCTGGACGACCTGGTCAGCGACTGGCTGCAGCGCCAGCAGACACCCGAGGTGCCTCATGCCGCTTGACCCGGTCAGCGGCGTGTTCTACGAGGTGCAGGGGCAGGGCCAACCGCTGCTCATCGGCCTGCCGCTGATGGCCTCGTTCACCGAACTGTTCGGCAGCGAGCTGCAGCCGGTGCTCGACGGCTATCTGAACCGGCTGACCGACCGCTACCGTGTGCTGCGCGTGGACTACCCCAGCATCGGTGGCAGCCGTGACATCGCGCCGGAAGCGCTCACGGCCGATCGCGTGTGCGCCGATCTGCTGGCGGTGGCCAGCGCGGCCGGCCTTGACCGCTTTGCCTACTGGGGCTATTCCTGGGGCGCGGCCGTCGGGCTGCAACTGGCCGCGCGCACCGACCGCCTGAGCGCGCTGGTGGTCGGCGGCTGGCCGCCGCTGGGTGCGCCCTATGCCGGCATCCTGCAAGCCACGCGCCTGAAGCAACCCGACCCCGAGCCTTCGTCGATGAAAGTGCTTCGCACGAAAGACCAGTACCGCCAGTGGGAGACCTGGTACACCAGCATGCAGGGCTGGCCCGAGGCCGCCTCGGTGCAGCTCATCACCTGCCCGAAGATGGTCTGCTTTGGTGGCGAGGGTGACCTGGTCGAGGCCGGCATCCCGATCCGCATCGCCTCGATCATCCGCGAGCACCGAGACGAACTGCTGCGGCAGGGCTGGACGGTGCAAGAGATAGCCGGCCAGGGCCACGGAGTTTGCATGGCGCCCGATCTTGTCGTGCCGCCAGTGCGGGCCTTCCTGGACAAAGTCTTCCCATGAGCGCAACCCCGTCCGCCGCCGCCCAGGCCCTGCTGGCGCCCTGGTCCGGGCCTTATGGTGGTTTGCCTCCGCTGTCCGACGTCGACCCGGCAGCCCTTGAAGAAGCCATGCGCTGCGCGCTGGCCATCAAGCGCAACGACGTGCAGGCCATCGCATCGAACCCCGCGCCTCCCACCTTCGGGAACACGGCCGCAGCCCTGGAAGCCAGCGGCGCCGAACTGCGAAGGGTGTCCTGCGTCCACTCGGTCTACGCGGCCAGCATGAGCCTGGGCGACATGCCGGCGGTGGCGCAGCGCATGGCGCCGATGCTGGCGGCATTGGACGACGAGATCGCGCACGACGAGCGGCTGTTTGAGCGCCTCACGGCGGTCTGGAACGGCCGTGTGCAGGCCGGCTTGTCACAGGAGCAGCAGCGTCTGGTGGACGTGTTGCGCACGCGCATGCAGCGCCGCGGTGCCGGCCTGCCGCCGGCGGCCAAGGCGCGGCTGGCGGCCATCAACGGCCGCTTGGCCACCTTGTCATCGCGCTACAACCAGAACCTGATCGAAGAAGCCGGCGAACAAGCTGTCTTCATCGAAGAAGCGTCAGGGCTGGACGGCTTGCCGGATGCGTTGCGCGCAGCCGCTGCAGCAGCGGCTGCCGAGAAGGGCCGGCCCGGCCAGTGGGCCATTCCCAATGCGCGTGGCGCGGTGTGGCCCTTCCTCACGCTGGCCACCCGCCGTGACCTGCGCGAACAGGTCTGGCGCATGTGGACGAACCGTGGTGACAACACCGGCCCGCTCGACAACAGGCCCGTCGCCGCCGAGATCCTGCAGCTGCGTGGCGAACTGGCAAGGCTGATGGGGTATCCGAGCTTTGCCCACTTCGCGCTGGCCGATCGGATGGCTCGGACGCCCGAAACGGCGCTGGCCCTGCTGGAGCGCACGTGGGCCGGTGTGAAGCCGCGTGCGCTGGCGCAGATTGCCGACTACCAGGCCCTGGCCGACCGCGAAGGGGCGGGCATCCGTCTGGCCCCCTGGGACCGGCAGTTCTACGCCGAAAAGCTGCGCCGCGAACGCTTCGGCCTCGACGGCGACGCCGTCAAGGCGCACTTCCCGCTGGACGCCGTGCTGCAGGCCATGTTCTGGGCCGCGGGCCGCGTGCACGGTCTGGCCTTCAAGGCTGTCGCCGGCGCACCGCTGATTCACCCCACGGTACGGGTCTTTGAGGTCAGCCGCGGCGACGAGGTCGTCGGCGTCATCTACTTCGACCTGTTCAACCGCCCTGGCAAGGCCCACGGCTCTTACCAGACCCAATACCGCGAGGCTGAACACTTCCGCGGCCGCGTGTTGCCGATCTCCGGCGTGTACTCCACGTTCCCGGCGCCGCCGGACATGGACAAAGGCCAGCCTGTGCTGCTGCCCTGGGAGTACGCCAACGTCTTCTTCCACGAGTTCGGCCATGCGCTGCACATGCTGCATTGCACCTCTGCCTACCGTTCATTGGGCAGCCAGCATGTGGCCTGGGACTTCGTCGAACTGCCGGCGCTGATCAATGAGCGCTGGCTGCGCGACCGCGAACTGCTGGCCCGCTTTGCGCGCCACCACGTCACCGGCGAGCCGATTGCGCCGCAGTTGGTCGACCGCATCGAACAAGGCCTGAAGTACGACCGCATCTTCAGCCTGAACCCCGACTTCCTGCTGCCGGCCATCGTCGACATGCGGCTGCATCTGCTGGCCAATGGCAGCGGCCAGCCCATCGATCCGGTGCAGGTGGAAGCCGCCACGCTGGCCGAACTGGGCATGCCCGAGGCCTGGGACCTGATCATGCGGGTCACGCACAACTTCCACTGTTTCATCGGCGCCTACGCGGCGGGGCTCTACTCGTACCTGTGGGCCGACGTGATGGCCGCCGATGCGGTGCAGGCCTTCGAGCGCGCGCCCGGTGGCCTCTACGACGTGGCCACCGCCAAGGCCTGGATCGACAAGGTGCTGAGCGTGGGCCATCGGGTGGCCGCCGACCACGCGTTCCGCGACTTCGCTGGACACGATCCGGACCCGACGCCGCTGCACCGGCGTTTCGGGTTGGCCTGAGCCGGCGCCGTGAACGCCTTCCTGCGCAACGCGTGGTACGTTGCCGCCTGGTCGCACGAACTTCAGGCGGGCAAGTTGCTTGCCCGCAAGATCCTCGGCGAACCACTGGTGCTGTGGCGCACGGCCGGCGGCGCGATCGCCGCACTCGAGGACCGCTGCGTGCACCGCCACGCACCGCTGTCGCGCGGCCGACTCGAAGGCGATGCCCTGCGCTGCGGGTATCACGGCTTGAAGTTCGCGCCCGACGGCCGCTGCATCGAGGTGCCCGGCATGGACTCGCCGCCGCCGGCGGCCTGCGTGCGGCGCTTTGCCGTTGTCGAGCACAGGCGCTGGGTGATGGTGTGGATGGGCGATGACGTGGCGCGCGCCGACACGGGCCTGCTGCCCGACAACTTCTCCTGCGAATCGCCCGAGTGGGCCTATGTCCCGGGCTACGTGCATTACGAGACCCCCGTCGAACTGATCGCCGACAACCTGCTCGACTTCTCGCATCTGAGCTATGTGCATGCCGCCACGTTCGGCGGCGGGGCAGACGACACGCTTGCGCGCGTGCAGCCACGGGTCGAGCGCCTGACGCGCGGCGTTCGTGTGCGGCGAGACATCCCCCGTGTGCCGCCGCCCGCGTACTACCGCCCGCTCTGGGCTTATGACGACCCGGTTGACCGCTGGCTGCACTATGAGTTCCTGCTGCCCGGCACGCTGCTGATGCACTCCGGCGCGCAGCCCGCCGGCATGGCCGCGGAAGACGCCGAACGCCAAGGCACCGGCGTTCGCTTCCACAGCTGCCAGACCCTCACCCCCGAGACGGCCACGAGCACCCACTACTTCTTCATGGAAGCACACCGCGCCGACCGCGGCGATGCAAACGTCACGGAGGCCCTGTTCCAAGGCCTCCTGACCGCCTTCGAGGAAGACCGCGCGATGATTGCCGCGCAATGGCGCAACCTGCAGCGCGCGCCAGACCGCCGGATGCTGCCGCTGCACATGGATGCGGCGCTGACCCACTATCGGCAGCTCTACGCCGCCGCACTTCGAGCTGAGACGCCGACCTGATTCCCCATGACCCGACCACATGCCGCCGTTGCCCTGGAACCGTTGCCCGCCTACCGCGAGGTCCCGCAGCCCGAGATGATCGAACGCGCCCGCGCGTTCCATGCCGAACTTGCGCGCCGCCGCACGGTGCGCGACTTCGACAGCCGGCCGGTGCCGCGCGAGGTCATCGAAAGCTGCCTGCTGGCCGCCGGCACGGCACCATCGGGCGCCAACCAGCAACCGTGGTTCTTCAGCGTCATCACCGACCCCGGGCACAAGAAGCGCGTGCGCGAGGCGGCCGAGGTCGAGGAGCGCAGCTTCTACAACGAGCGCGCGCCGCAGGAGTGGCTGGACGCGCTGGCGCCGCTGGGCACCGACTGGAACAAGCCCTTCCTGGAAGAGGCGCCGGTGCTGATCGCCATCTTTGCGCAGAAGTACGGTGTCGATGCCGACGGCGAGAAATTCAGCCACTACTACGTGCCCGAGTCGGTGGGCATCGCCTCGGGCTTCCTGATCGCCGCGCTGCACCACGCGGGGCTGGTCACGCTGACGCACACGCCCAACCCGATGAGCTTTCTCAACAAGCTCTGCGGCCGGCCCAGCTCCGAAAAGCCCGTCATCCTGCTCGTCGTGGGCTACCCGAAGGCCGGCTGCCAGGTGCCGGTGCATGGCGGCATCAAGAAGCCGCTCGGCGCCATCGCGCACTGGATCGGAACGGACCATGGCTGAGCCAAGCGCAGCGCGCT
>CANHVY010000086.1 GCA_947464185.1 Burkholderiales bacterium | reverse complement strand
CACGTTCTCGGGGTGCTGCAACAGCATGGCACCCTGGCCGAAATAGTTCAGCACCAGCGCAGGCATCACCACCGCAAACCAGGCCAGGCGGATGGGCTTCTTGCCGAAGTGGCCCAGATCGGCGTAGAGGGCCTCAGCGCCCGTGACGCACAGCACCAGGGCGGCCAGCGCCACGAAGGCCACGCCCGGCTGGGCCAGCAGAAAGCCCACCGCGTAGTGCGGCGACAAGGCCACCAGCACGGCAGGATGCTGCGCAATGTGTACCAGGCCCAGCACCGCCAGCACCCCAAACCACAGCAGCGTGATCGGCCCGAAGAAGCGCCCGACCACCCCGGTGCCGAAGCGCTGGGCGGCGAACAGCACCGTCAGAATGACCAGCGTCAGCGGCACCACGAAACGGTGCAGCCCAGGCTCGACCACTTCCAGCCCCTCCACCGCCGACAGCACCGAGATGGCCGGCGTGATCACCCCATCACCAAAGAAGATGGCGGTGCCGAAGATGCCCAGCAGCAGCAGGCGCGAGCGCAACACCGGGCGGTCCTTCACCGCCTGCGAGGCCAGCGCCAGCATGGCGATCAGCCCGCCCTCCCCGTTGTTATCGGCGCGCAGGATCAGCGCCACGTACTTCAGCGACACCACCACCGTCAGCGTCCAGAACGCCAGCGAGAGGATGCCCAGGATGTTGTCCGGGTTCAGCGGCACCCGGCCGTGCGCGAAGACTTCCTTGAGCGCGTACAGCGGGCTGGTGCCGATGTCGCCGTAGACCACGCCGATGGCCGCCAGCGTGAGGGAGGCCAGGGCCGCTTGACCCGCGTGAGGGCGGTGAGCGTCGGGGGCGGTCATGGGAAGAAAGAGCGGATCAGCGCCTCATTGGAGCGCCAATGCTGCATTGCAGCAAGAGCCAGGCATCGGACTGTGGGGTGGCCACCACGCGGTGGTGGTGCGCCTTACTCGTAGACCTCGGCCTCGGGGTCGGTGGCTTCCAGCTCGTAGCTGGCCGCCAGCATGGCCAGGCGGCCGACCACGCCGTACATGTAGAAGCGGTTGGGCGCGCTGGCGCCGGGCTTCTCGCCCGGGCGGGGCAGTTGGTGGCTGTGGTCGAAGGCCAGCGGCACGAAGCTGGAGCCCGGGGCGTTCAGGTTCTCGTCCACGCCACGCTCGGCGTGCACGCGGTAGAAGCCGCCCACCACGTAGCGGTCGATCATGTAGACCACCGGTTCGGCCACAGCGTCGTTGATGCGCTCGTAGGTGGGCACGCCTTCCTGGATGATGACCTCGGAGACCTCCTGGCCGTCCTTGATGACGCTCATCTTGTTGCGAGTGCGGCGGTTGATCTCGGCCAGTTCCTTGGCATCGCGCACGGTCATGATGCCCATGCCGTAGGTACCGTTGTCGGCCTTGACCACGACGAACGGCTTTTCGTTGATGCCGTATTCCTTGTACTTGCGCCGGATCTTGCCCAGCAGCGTGTCTACATTGCTCTGCACGCAGTCCAGCCCGGTGCTTTCGGCAAAGTTGACCTCGCCGCACTGCCCGTACATGGGGTTGATGAGCCAGGGGTCCATGCCCAGCAGCTTAGCGAACTTCTTGGCCACTTCCTCGTAGCTCTGGAAGTGGTGCGTCTTGCGGCGCACGGCCCAGCCGGCGTGCAAGGGCGGCAGCAGGTACTGTTCGTGCAGGTTCTCCAGCACCTTCGGAATCCCGGCCGAGAGGTCGTTGTTCAACAAGATGGTGCAGGGATCGAAGTTCTTCAGGCCCAACCGCCCGCGCGTGCGCACCAGCGGCTCCACCACCAGTTCGCTGCCGTCGGGCAGGGCCAGGTTCGTGGGCGCCTTGATTTCCTCGTCCAGCGTGCCCAGGCGCACGTTCAGCCCGGCCTGGTGGAAGATCTGCATCAGGCGCTTCACGTTGGTCAGGTAGAACGTGTTGCGGGTGTGCTTCTCAGGGATCAGCAGCAGGTTTTTGGCCTCGGGGCAGATCTTCTCGATCGCGGCCATGGCCGCCTGCACCGCCAGCGGCAGCATCTCGGCCGTGAGGTTGTTGAAGCCGCCCGGGAACAGGTTGGTATCCACCGGGGCGAGCTTGAACCCGGCGTTGCGGATGTCCACCGAGGTGTAGAACGGCGGGGTGTGCTCCATCCACTCCAGCCGGAACCAGCGCTCGATGGCGGGCATCGACTCCAGGATGCGCTGTTCGAGCTCGTTGATGGGCCCGGTCAGGGCGGTGATGAGGTGAGGGACCATGGGCCGATTCTAGGGACGGGCAGGGCCGGACGCTTGAAGCTCGTCAAGCGGGCGAGGCTTGGACGAAAAAGGGCCGCCCGAAGGCGGCCCTTTGCTTCTGGCCTCGCTCGCGCCGCGCGATTACTTGTTGTAGGCCGTCTCGCCGTGCGACGAGATGTCCAGGCCTTCACGCTCTTCCTCTTCGCTCACGCGCAGTCCGATCACCATGTCGACGATCTTGAAGGCGATGAAGGCGACCACAGCGGAGATCACCACGGTGTAGAGCACGCCCTGCACCTGGATCCAGACCTGGGTGCCGATGCCGCCCCACTCGCCGCACTTGTTGTCGACGTAGTTGCAGATGCCCGTGCCGCCCAGGCTGGGGCTGGCGAACACGCCCGTCAGCACTGCACCCAGGATGCCGCCCACGCCGTGCACGCCGAACACGTCCAGCGAATCGTCAGCGCCCAACAGCCTCTTCAACCCGGACACCCCCCACAGGCAAATCACACCCGCCAGGGCGCCGATGATCAGCGCACCGCCCACGCCCACGAAGCCGCAGGCCGGCGTGATGGCCACCAGACCGGCCACCGCACCCGAGGCGGCACCCAGCATCGAGGCCTTGCCCTTCATCAGCGCTTCCGCACCGGCCCAGGCCAGCGTCGCCGCCGCCGTGGCCACCACGGTGTTGATGAAGGCCAGCGCAGCCACGCCATTGGCTTCCAGGTTGGAGCCGGCGTTGAAGCCGAACCAGCCCACCCACAGCATGGAGGCACCCACCATCGTCAGCGTCAGGTTGTGCGGCGCCATGGACTCACGCCCATAGCCCACGCGCTTGCCGAGCATGTACGCACCCACCAGGCCGGCCACTGCGGCGTTGATGTGCACCACCGTGCCGCCGGCGAAGTCCAGCGCGCCCTTGGCCCACATGAAGCCGGCGTTGGCCGTCACCGCTTCCAGCGACTTGGCGTCGGTGATGGCGTCCGGGCCGTCCCAGTACCACACCATGTGCGCCACCGGCAGGTAGCTGAAGGTGAACCACAGCACCGAGAACAGCAGCACCGCCGAGAACTTGATGCGCTCGGCGAAGGCGCCCACGATCAGCGCGGTGGTGATGGCGGCGAAGGTGCCCTGGAAAGCGATGAACGTCAGCTCAGGGATGTAGACGCCCTTGCTGAAGGTCGCTGCAATCGAATCTGGCGTCACCCCCTTCAGGAACAGCTTGTCCAGCGTGCCGAAGAACGGATTGCCGGCGGTGAAGGCCATGGAATAGCCGTACACCACCCACAGCACCGAGATCAGCGCAAAGATCATGAAGACCTGCATCAGCACCGACAGCATGTTCTTGCTGCGCACCAGGCCGCCATAGAACAGCGCCAGGCCGGGAATGGTCATCAGGATGACAAGGGCGGTGGCGATCGTCATGAAGGCCGTGTCACCCTTGTTGGGCACGGGCGCCGCGGCAGCAGCAGCGAGGGCCTCGGCAGTTGGCGAAGCAGCCGGTGCAGCAGCGTCGGACGCCGCGGGTGCGGCGGCCGTGGCCGTGGCGGCAGGAGCGGAGGCCGGCGCGCTTTGCGCCAGCAAAGCCCCCGAGAAGCCCAGGACCGCGAGGCCCAGGGCGCAAGTGGCAATGAATTTCTTGAACATGTTCATCTCTCGAGTGTTGGGGCCGCGGGGGGTCAGAGGGCGTCCTTGCCGGTCTCGCCGGTGCGGATGCGCACCACCTGCTCGAGGGCGGAGACGAAGATCTTGCCGTCCCCGATCTTGCCGGTGCGGGCAGAGCCTTCGATCGCCTCGATGACGCGCTCGACCAGCGCGTCATCGACAGCCGCCTCGATCTTCACCTTCGGCAGAAAGTCGACAACGTACTCCGCACCGCGGTACAGCTCGGTGTGGCCTTTCTGTCGGCCGAAGCCCTTGACTTCGGTCACCGTGATGCCCTGCACGCCAATGGTGCTGAGGGCTTCACGCACTTCGTCGAGCTTGAAGGGCTTGACGATTGCGGTCACCATCTTCATGAAAGTCTCCGTGGGTTTGGGGTTGAAATCGGTCAGAAAGCCATCTTGGCGCCCAGCACGATGCCGGCCTTGCCCAGGTCCTTGCCGGCGCCGGTGTAGGCCGAGGTGTTGGTGTCCACCAGCGTGGCACTCCAGGTGATGCCGGACACTTCCTTGCTGATGGCCAGCGAGTAATCGGTATAGGAGGAGGCGCCGGTGTTCTTCACGGTCTGCCGCCCGATGTGGGGCGTGACAGCGAAGCCACCGACGTCAAAGGTGGCACTGAGGTCCAGGTAGCCGCTGCCCTTGCTGTTGGCGAAGCCAAAAAGGTTGGTGGTGCTGCGCGAGTACTTGGCGGTGACCGGGCCGGCGGTGATCGCCCCGTACACCTCGAATGTGTTGGCCGACGGCTTCAGCTTGTTGCTGGGGTACTGGTAGGCCAGGGCACCGATGTCGTAGGTCACGCCCTTGGAGATCTCGCCCTTGTAGCCACCGTACAGATCGATCTCGACGTTGGCATCGCCACCGCCGTCCTTGATCCACTTGATGGTGGAGCCCCAGGCACCCAGGTAGAAGGCCCCGGCCGTGAAGTCCACGCCACCTTGCAGGGCAGGTTGCAGGCGGCTCTGGGAGATGCCGCGGTAGCGGTAGTCGGTGACCACGCCGGCGTTGAAGGCGACGGAGGAATCGGCCGCCAGGCTGATGGAGGGCACGGCAACGGCCGAGAGCGCCGCCAAGGCAACGGCGGCGGAGGCGATGGACAAGGTCTTCATGAAAACTCCTCGAAGGGGGGGGATGGCCATTTGTCTGCACCTTCCGTGCCAACCTTCAAGCCCGCCTCGTTACCAGACACGACGCAGAGGATCCGGGGCTCGGAGCAGGTGAGAGGCCACCGGCACAACCCGCGCAGGCCCGCCTCGAGACGCCGACACCCCCATCGGAGTGCCCCATAAAGGTGCGCACCAAGGGGGTGCACACAAAGCTGGCGGGGTTCACAGAATCGCTGGCGCCGCGCAGGACTCGTGTCGCGCGGCGGCCATTCCCGCAGGTCCGCCTGCACAACGAGGACATCAAGATGACGCTCGCCGTGGTGATGAGCCGTGCCCTGGACGGCCTGGAGGCGCCCGCCGTGCGCGTGGAGGTGCATCTGGCCAACGGCCTGCCCAGCTTCACCCTGGTGGGCCTGGCCGACACGGAAGTGAAGGAAGCGCGCGAGCGCGTGCGGGCGGCCCTGTCCGAGAGCGGATTCGCCTTTCCGCACAACCAGCGCGTGACCGTGAACCTGGCGCCCGCCGATCTGCCCAAGGAATCCGGACGCTTCGACCTGCCCATCGCGCTGGGCATCCTGGCCGCCAGTGGGGTGATCGACCCGGCCCGGCTGCAGGGGCTGGAAGTGGCGGGGGAACTGTCGCTGGCCGGGGCGCTGCAACCGGTGCGGGGCGCCCTCGCCCTGGCGCTGGCGGCGCGACGCGAGCAGACCACCCGCACCCTGGTGCTGCCCGCGGCAAGCGCCGCAGAGGCCGCCCTGGTGCAGGGCCTGGAGGTGCGGCAGGCAACGCACCTGCTGGAAGTGGCGCAGACCTTGATGCCCAGACAGGAGGACGCTGTCGGCATCGAACTGCCCCGGGCGGTGCCGCAACGCCCGGCCCAGGCCCGGGAGGACGGCCCGGACGTGGCCGATGTGCGCGGCCAGGCCGCAGCGCGCAGGGCGCTGGAAATCGCCGCGGCGGGCCAGCACAGCCTGCTGTTGATCGGCCCCCCGGGCACCGGCAAGTCCATGCTGGCGCAGCGCCTGCCGTCACTGCTGCCCCCTATGGGCGACGAGGAAGCCTTGCAAAGCGCTGCGCTGCGCGGCCTGTCGCGTGCGGGCACCGATGCAGTCGCCTTCGGCCAGCGCCCGTTCCGCAGCCCGCACCACTCGGCCAGCGCCGTGGCCCTGGTGGGCGGCGGCTCGCCACCCCGGCCGGGCGAGATCTCTCTGGCCCACCATGGCGTGCTGTTCCTGGACGAGTTACCAGAGTTCCCCCGCAGCGCGCTGGAGGCTCTGCGCGAGCCGCTGGAAACCGGGCGCATCACCATCTCGCGCGCGGCACGCCAGGCCACGTTCCCGGCGGGTTTCCAACTCGTGGCCGCGATGAATCCCTGCCCCTGCGGCTGGCTGGGCGCCGGCGCTGCCACCGGCAAGGCCTGCCGCTGCACGCCCGACGCCATCACCCGCTACCAATCACGCATCTCCGGGCCGCTGCTGGACCGCATCGACCTGATCGTGGAAGTGGCCGCCCTGCCCGCCCAGGAACTGCTGGACAGCGCGCCGGCCGAGACCTCGGAGCGTGTGCGCGCCCGGGTGGCGGTCGCACGCCAGCGACAGCTGGAACGCCAGGGCGCCCCGAACGGCACCCAGGACGCCGCCCGCCTGGCCGAGCAAAGCGCCATCGATGCGGCGGCGCGCAGCTTTCTACTGAAGGCCGCTGAACGCCTGGGATGGTCAGGCCGCGCCGTTCACCGCGTGCTCAAGGTGGCCCGCACCATCGCCGATCTGGCGGGCACCGAGGTCATCCAGACGGCGCACGTGGCTGAAGCGGTGCAGTACCGGCGGGGGTTGGGGGGTTGAGGGGGCATGAGAAGGCCCGGCATATACTTACGCATATCTCATCGCAACCGAGCCTGTTCATGACCGTCACCGCACGACTCTTCATCAATGGCCGCAGTCAGGCGGTTCGCTTGCCCAAGGGCTTCCGGTTTGAAGGGGTGCGGGAGGTGAGCCTGGAGCGCGACGGCGAAGCCATCATCCTGCGGCCCGTGGCGCGGCGCTCCATCGAGACCCTGATCGAGAGCCTGTCGAAGTTCGAGAACATGCCCGAGCGCGAACAGACCGCACTGGCCGACCAGCGTGAGGCGTTCTGATGCGGTACATGCTGGACACCAACATCTGCATCTACGTCATCAAGCAGGCACCGGCGCCCGTGCTGCGCAAGTTCAGGCAGCACGAGCCCGAGGGGCTGGGCGTCTCCGCCATCACTGCTGCCGAGTTGGCCTTCGGCGTGGCGAAGTCCGGGTCGCGCCGCAACCGGGCCGCCCTGGAAGAGTTTCTGAGTGCTCTGGAGATCGCGGCCTTCGACGACGAGGCGGCCCGGGTCTACGGTGACGTCCGCGCTGATCTGGCGGCGCGGGGCATCCCCATCGGCCCGCTGGACACGCAGATCGCCGCCCATGCGCTGAGCCTCGAGGTCACCCTGGTCAGCAACAACCTGCGGGAATTCGAGCGGGTGGCTGGCCTGCGCTGCGCCAATTGGGTTGAAAGCAGTTGAGGCGCATCGGCTTCGGCATGCCGGGAAAAACCCACAAACCGGTGGAATTCGCCCCCCAGACGACGCAGGGGGAAGGAAATCTGAGCACCCAATGGTGGGGCCCGACGCCGGGGTTTGCCAGCTGTGGCATCGTGCAGGCATGGACAGACGTTCGGCATTGAAGGCGTTGTCGGCTTGCGGGCCGTGGGCGCTGGCTTCCCCCCTTCACGCCAGCCCGCAAGCCGAGGCCCTCATCCGTCAGGGCGGCGTGGTGGTGGTGTTCCGCCACGCCGATGCGCCGGGCACCTTCGACCCGCCGGGGTTCAGCTTGAACGACTGCAGCACGCAGCGCAACCTCGGGCCCCAGGGCCGTGATCAGGCGCGGCAGATAGGTCAGTGGTTTGCCCAGCGTGGCCTGAAGCCGCAGACCGTGCGATCCAGCCCCTGGTGCCGCTGCCAGGACACGGCGCGGCTGGCCTTTGGCAACGCCGAGGTCTGGCCGGCGCTGGGTTCTCCCGTGGGGGTGTCGCCCGAGGTCACCGCTGCGCACGCCACGCAGTGGCGCCAGGCCTTGCAGGCCGCCTCGCGCCGACGGCCCGGCTTCGAGGTATGGGTCACGCACCAGTTCGTCATGTCCGCCATGGCAGGCCGCTCGGCGGCCTCGGGCGAGGGCTGGGTCATCGGCCCCGGGCCGGACGGCGCGGCGCAGATCCTGGCTACCCTGCCGGCCTCGCAAACCTGAACACGCCAAAGCCCAGCACCATGGCCAGGGGCGCGTCCACGAACGTGGTGTAGACCAGCCAGGCGTCCTTGCTGAGCCAGTGGGTGGCCAGCAGGTTCAGCCCAG
Source organism: Burkholderiales bacterium (assembly GCA_947464185.1). Classification (GTDB taxonomy): domain Bacteria; phylum Pseudomonadota; class Gammaproteobacteria; order Burkholderiales; family Burkholderiaceae_C; genus Rubrivivax. Next base: position 175 of record CANHVY010000086.1, on the reverse strand, counting down.
CCATCGTCAGCCCGAGCAAGGCCATGCCCAGCGCCAGCCGGCGCGCATCCACCGGCATGCCGATGAGGTAGCGCGCCAGTCGCGCGCCGAAGTAGCGCCCCTGATTGAGCAACGCGTCTGCCAGGATCAGGCTGGCGATCAACACCCCCAGGATGCTGCCCTTGAGCTGCACCAT
>CANHVY010000085.1 GCA_947464185.1 Burkholderiales bacterium | reverse complement strand
TGGCGCAACGCCTTCACGGCCTGCGGCTTCTCGGGCCACGGCATGCAGCAGGCGCCGGCCGTGGGCTGCGCGCTGGCGGCAAGCATCGCGGGGGCGCGCTGCGATGCCCCCGACCTGGGGCCGCTCAGCCCGGCGCGCGTGGCGCAAGGCCGGCCGCTGCGCGAGCGCAACATCATCTGAACCCGGGCAGGGTTTCCCAAGGCAGGGCCAGGGCGACAGGGGTGACCCTCAGGCCGCCACTACGCCGCATTCCTTGACCCTGCTCAAAGTCCGCCGCACAAAGCGCCCCACCCTCGGGTGACGCCCAATTGCAAACGCGGGCTGCGCCATGCTGAATCTGGAGGCACGTTCGAGCCGCTGCCATGCCACCCATGTCACCGCAGACCCCCACCCAGCCTCCCTCTGAGGCCACCTCTGCCTCTGCTGCTGCCCCGGCAGTAACGGCCGACCGCGTCTCCGCCTTCGACCTGACGCTGAACCCCCTGCGTTATCGCGACCCGCTGCGCTGGCTGGCACTGGGCTGGCGCGACTTCATCCGCGCCCCGGGCATCGGGCTGTTCTACGGCGCGGTCTTCATGGTCATGGGGTGGGCCCTGCTGAAGGTCTACGAGCGGGCACCGGCCTACACGCTGGCGCTGTCGGCCGGCTTCCTGCTGATGGGGCCCTTCCTCTGCCTGGGCCTGTACCGCGTAAGCCAGCGCCTGGAGGCGGGCCAGAAGCCCGACTTCGGCGACAGCCTGCTGGCATGGGACACGCGCACCGGGCAACTCGCCATCTTCGGTTTCGTGCTGCTGGTGCTGGAGATGCTGTGGGGCCGCGCCACGCTGGTGGTGTTTGCCGTCAGCTTCGAAGGCATGCCCGACTTCAAGGGCTCGCTGCTGGCGCTGCTGGACCCCGAGAACATCGGCTTCATCACCGCCTGGGCAGCGGTCGGAGCGCTGTTCGCCGGCCTGATCTTTGCCGTCAGCGTGATCTCCATCCCCATGATCCTGGACCGCCAGACCGACGCCATCACCGCAGGGTTGACGAGCATGCGCCTGGTGCTCACGCAGACCGGCGTGATGCTGTGGTGGGGGGCGCTGATCGCCGCGTTGACCGTGCTGGCCCTGCTGCCCTGGTTCGCCGGGCTGCTGGTGGCTGGGCCGGTGATCGGGCACGCTTCGTGGCATGCGTACCGGGCGGCGGTGGGCGGTCAGGCGACGGCGGTTGCGGCCGTGCAGGCCAACGAGTCTTCGCTCACCTGAACTGGCTCACAGCGCCAGCTCAGCAAGCGCGCGCCCCAGTGTCTGCGGGACACTGCAGGTTCCCCAGCATGGCCACGCCTTCATGACCCACCCCACCCCCACCGACCCCCACCGGGACCTGCGCGACGCCATCCGCGCGCTGTGCGCGCGCTTCCCCGATGCCTACTTCCGCCGCGTGGACGCCGAGCGCGGCTATCCGGTGGAGTTCGTCGATGCGCTCACCCAGGCCGGCTGGCTGGCGGCACTCATTCCGCAAGAGTACGGCGGCGCGGGGCTAGGCCTGGCCGAGGCCAGCGTCATCATGGAGGAGATCAACCGCTGTGGCGGCAACGCCGGCGCCTGCCACGGGCAGATGTACAACATGGGCACATTGCTCCGCCATGGCTCGGCACAGCAGAAAGCGCGCTGGCTGCCACCGATTGCCCGCGGCGAGTTGCGCCTGCAGAGCATGGGCGTGACCGAGCCCACCACCGGCACCGACACCACCAAGATCAAGACCACCGCCGTCCGACGCGGCGACCGCTGGGTGGTCAACGGCCAAAAGGTGTGGATCTCGCGCGTGCAGCACTCGGACCTGATGATCCTGCTGGCGCGCACCACGCCGCTGGCAGAGGTGCAGCGCAAGAGCCAGGGGCTGTCGGTGTTCCTCGTGGACCTGCGCGAGGCCATCGGGCGCGGCCTCACCGTGCGGCCCATTCCCAACATGGTCAACCACGAGACCAACGAGCTCTTCTTCGAGGACCTGGAGATTCCGGACGAGAACCTCATCGGCCAGGCGGGCGAGGGCTTTGGCTACATCCTGGACGGGTTGAATGCCGAGCGAACGCTGATCGCGGCCGAGTGCATTGGCGACGGCCGCTGGTTCATCGACCGGGTGACGGCCTACGCCAAGCAGCGCGAGGTCTTCGGCCGCCCGATCGGGCAGAACCAGGGCGTGCAGTTCCCCATCGCCGAGGCGCACATCGAGGTGGAGGCGGCCGATCTGATGCGCTGGCAGGCCTGCCAGCTCTTCGATGCCCACCAGCCCTGCGGCGCCCAGGCCAACATGGCCAAGTACCTGGCGGCCAAGGCCAGTTGGGAGGCCGCCAACGCCGCCCTCCAGTTCCACGGCGGCTTTGGCTTTGCCTGCGAGTACGACGTGGAACGCAAGTTCCGCGAGACCCGGCTGTACCAGGTGGCGCCCATCTCCACCAACCTGATCCTCAGCTACGTGGCCGAGCACATGCTGGGATTGCCGCGGAGTTTCTGAGCTACGGGCTCCGGCATCGATATCGTTCCCCTCCGTTCGGGCTGAGTTCGCCTACGCCCGCCCTCCGTTCGGGCTGAGTTCGCCTACACCCGTCCTCCGTTCGGGCTGAGCCTGTCGAAGCCCTTCGACAAGCTCAGGGCGAACGGGAGGGGTTCACGGCAAACGGCAGGGTTCAGCGCAAACGGTCCACAGCCCTCAAGGCAGCAAGATGGTGCAGCCCGTGGTCTTGCGGGACTCCAGGTCGCGGTGGGCCTGCGCCACGTCGGCCAGCGGGTAGCGCTGGTCGATGCGGATCTTGACCTGGCCGCTTTCCACCACCGCGAAGAGATCATCCGCCATGGCCTGGCAGCGCTCGCGCGTGGCGATGTGGGTGAACAGGGTCTGGCGCGTCACATACAGCGAGCCCTTGTTGCCCAGGATGCCGGGCGCGAACGGCGCCACCGGGCCGGAGGCATTGCCGAAGCTCGCCATCAGGCCGAAGGGGCGCAGGCACTCCAGACTCTTGTCCCAGGTGTCCTTGCCCACGGAGTCGTACACCACCTTCACGCCCTTGCCACCTGTGATCTCCTTGACGCGGGCGGCAAAGTCTTCCTTCGAGTAGTCGATCATGACGTCGGCGCCGTGGTCCAGGGCCAGTTGGCACTTGGCGGCGCTGCCCGCCGTGCCGATCAAGCGCAGGCCCAGCGCCTTGGCCCACTGGCAGGCGATCAGGCCCACCCCGCCTGCGGCGGCGTGGAAGAGGATGAAGTCGCCCGGCTCCAGGCCCTCCACGGGGCGGGTGCGCTTGAGCAGGTACTGCGCCGTCAGGCCCTTGAGCATCATGGCCGCGCCGGTCTCGAAGCTGATGGCATCGGGCAGCCTGCACACCGTCTTGGCCGGCATCACCCGCACTTCGCTGTAGCTGCCGGGCGGGTTGCTGGCGTAGGCGGCGCGATCGCCCACCTTCAGGTGCGTCACGCCCTCTCCCACCGCCTCCACCACGCCGGCCCCTTCCATGCCCAGGTTCAGGGGCAGTGGGTTGGCGTACAGGCCGGTGCGCTGGTAGACGTCGATGAAGTTCAGGCCGCAGGCGTGGTGGCGGATGCGGATCTCGCCAGGGCCGGGCTCGCCCACGGAAACGTCGACGAGTTGCATCTGCTCGGGGCCGCCGTAGGCGGCGATCTGGATGGCGCGGGGCATGGGGGTTCTCCGTATCGGGGTGATGTGATGAAGAGGTTAGCCGAAACAGAGACGGGCTGCCGCCCATCGGCTTTGCGAGGGTGGCCCGGCAACGTGCGCCGCACGCCCTGATCGTCGGCCATGGCACCATGCACACCATGCAGTTTGGTCAGTGGCGGCGCTTGTGCTCAACCGCTGAATGCAGCCCAGCGGACGCCACCCCACCAGAGAAGACCCCACACCGATGAACCTCACACCGCGCCTGGCCCTGCTGCTGTCCCTGCCACCCTTGATGTGGGCTGGCAACGCCATCGTCGGCCGCATGATGGTCGACCAGGTCCCGCCCATGACGCTGAACCTCATGCGCTGGCTGCTGGTGGCGCTGCTGCTGTTGCCCTTCGCCTGGCGCGCGCTGAGGCCCTGGTCGCGCATCGCCGAGCGCTGGCCCTACCTGCTGATCGCGGGCACGCTGAGCGTGGGCACCTACAACGCGCTGCAGTACCTGGCGCTCGCGACTTCGCCGCCCATCAACGTGACGCTGGTGGCCTGCAGCCTGCAGGTGTGGATGCTGGCAGTGGGCATGGCGTTCTACGGCGTGCGACCCAAGAAGCGGGAACTGATCGGCGCCGCCCTCGGCCTGGCAGGCGTGGCCACGGTGATCAGCGGCGGCTCGCTCAGCGCATTGCTGTCGGTGCGCTTCGTGCCTGGAGACCTCTACATCCTGATTGCCGTGATTGGATGGGCCTTCTACAGCTGGTTGCTGGCCCGTCCTCCTGCGCACATGCGCGGTGCTGCCCGGCCAGACTGGGACTGGGCCGGTTTTCTGCTGATCCAGACCCTGTTCGGCCTGCTCGGCTGCGGCGTGGCCGCCGGCGTCGAGCAGTCTTCAGGCGCTGCGCCCATTCCCTGGTCCTGGGGCCTGGTGGCCGTGCTGGCGTATGTCTCACTGGGAGCCTCCATCGTGGCCTACCGCAGTTGGGGCATAGGGGTGGCTGAGGGCGGGCCAGGTCTGGCGGCCCTGTTCAACAACCTCACGCCGCTGGTGGCGGCGCTGCTGTCGGCAGCGTTGCTTGACGAGCGGCCACAGCTCCACCATCTGCTGGCGTTCACGCTCATCGTGGGCGGCATCGCCATCAGTCTGCAACCTCGCAGCCCCTCGCCGTCCTCATGACCACCGACACTCCTTTCGAGCGTGCGCGCCAGTGCTTCATCCTAGGCAACACCGCCTTCGAGGCGGGTCGGCTGGATGAAGCAGAGGGGCACTTTCTGGAGTCGCTGCAGTGGCTTCCTGGAAGGCCCTCGACACTGTCCAACCTGGGAGCCACGCGGATGGCTCTTGGGCGCCACCAGGACGCTCTGGAACCCTTGGCACAAGCCCTGGAAACCGCGCCAACCGACGCACAGGTCTGGTCTCAGCAAGGCGTCGCGCTGTCGTCCCTGAAACGGCTGGAAGAAGCACAGGCCAGCCATGCTCGGGCGCTGGAGATCGACGCACAGCGCGTGGCCGACTGGGTGCAACGAGGCCTGTCCCTGCTGGGTCTTAAGCGCAACACCGAAGCACTGGCCTGCCTGGATCAAGCGCTGAAGCTGAAGCCAGAGGACGCACTGCTTCACTATCGCAAGGGTCAGGCCCTGATCCTGCTGCAGCGCCCCGCAGAAGCCCTGGCAGCACTGCAGCGGGCGGCGAAGCTGGACCCGGCCCTGCACCAGGCTTGGGGCGATCTGGGCACCCTGCTGAGCGAATTGGGCCGCCATCAAGACGCACTGGACTCTTGGCAGCAAGCCCTCAGACATGGAGGGGATGCCGAGTTGCTGCGCTACCAGATGGCAGGCGAGCAAACACGACTTGCGACGGGGCTGTCGCAGCTTGATACGCCCACCCACCCGCCCCGGGCCTACGTCGAACACCTGTTCGACGACTATGCCGAGAGTTTCGATGAGCACCTGAGCAAGCTGGACTATCAGGCTCCAAGAGTGCTCGCTTCAGGACTGAGCGGGTTGCTCAGTACGCGCCCCGGCGAACTCGCACTGGCGGGCCGCAGCATCTTCAGACACGCACTTGACCTCGGTTGCGGCACCGGCTTGTGTGCGGTTCCGCTGGGGCCCTGGACACTACGCCTGACCGGCGTTGATGTGTCGGCCCAGATGCTGGAAAGGGCACAAGCCATCCAGCGCTATGACCGACTCGTGCACGCCGACCTGATCGAGCATCTGGACACAACGCCGGACCGCCACGACCTGGTGGTGGCTGCCGACGTGTTCATCTACGTCGGTGCCCTGGAAGCCGTGTTCGCTGGGGTTCGCAGAGTGATGGAGCCGGGTGGGGTGTTCTGCTTCTCCGTCGAGTGCATCGGAAATGACCGCGACTTCGCACTGCTTCCAAGCCTGCGTTACGGACATTCCATCGCGTACTTGCAACGCTTGGCACAAACACACGGCTTCGAAGCCACGCAGCTGAAAGCAGGGCGGCTGAGGCGAGATGTGCGACACGCGGTGACAGGTCTGTACGCTTGGTGCGTGGCCAAGTAGGCGCACCCTCAACACCGCCCGAGGGTGTGAAGGTTGCCTGCGGGAAACCCTGGCCGTGAGAGCGACGCAGGCGAACAGCCTGAAGTGCCGCCTGGCTCAGAACGTCCCTGGATACGCCCCGCCGTCGGTCAGCAGGTTCTGCCCGGTGATGTAGCCGGCGTGAACGCTGCACAGGAAGGCGCAGGTGCGGCCGAACTCGTCGGAGGTGCCCAGCCGCTGAGCCGGGATGGACGTGCGGCGCGCGTCGATGACTTCCTGCGTCGTCTTGCCGGACTTGGCCGCCGTGGCAGCCGAGGTGCTGCGCACGCGGTCGGTGTCGAACACGCCCGGCAGCAGGTTGTTGATGGTGACGTTGGCGCTGGCCAGGCGCTTCTGACGCGCCAGACCGGCGATGAAGCCGGTCAGCCCGGAGCGCGCGCCGTTGCTCAGCCCCAGGATGTCGATGGGCGCCTTCACCGCGCCCGAGGTGATGTTGACGATGCGGCCGAAGCCGCGCTCGGCCATGCCGTCCACCGTGGCCTTGATGAGTTCGATGGGCGTGAGCATGTTGGCGTCCACCGCCTTGAGCCAGGTGTCGCGATCCCAGTCGCGGAAGTCCCCCGGCGGCGGGCCGCCCGCGTTGTTGACGAGGATGTCCACCTGGGGGCAGGCGGCCAAGGCCGCCGCACGGCCCGCGGGCGTGGTGATATCACCCGCCACGGCCACCACCTGCACGGCGGGGTTCAACGCGCGCAACTCCGCCGCCGTGGCCTCCAGCGCCTCCTGGCCCCGGGCGGTGATGACGACGTTCACGCCCTCGCTCACCAGCGCCTGCGCGCAGCCCTTGCCCAGCCCCTTGCTTGCGGCGCACACCAGCGCCCACTTGCCTGCAATGCCCAGATCCATGAAAGTGCTCCTGTGTTCGAGGTGAGGATTCTGTGTCAGCGCACGCGGGTAAGCAGCGCCACCCCCAGCATCACCAGCACGGTGCCCAGCGCCACCCACACGGTGAAAGGTTCGCCCAGCAGCAGGGCCCCCAGCGCGATGGTGATCACCGGGCCCACCATACCGGCCTGCGACGCCACCGAGGCGCCCACGCGCTCGATGGCCATCATGATCATCAGCACGGGCGCGAAGGTGCAGGCCACGGCGTTCAGCACGCTCAACCACCACACTGCAGCGGGCAACTCCAGTGCGCTGCCCACCGGGCGCAGCACGACGAATTGCACGATGCACAGCACGCAGGCCACCGAGGTGGCCAGGCCCGTCAGCCGCAGCGACCCCAGGCGTTGCACCTCCTGCCCGCTGTAGACCAGGTAGACGGCATAGCTCAGTGCCGACCCAAACACCAGCGCGGACCCCAGCAGCACGTCGCGCCCTTCCAGGCTCAGTTCCGCGCCGAAGACCACCAGGATGCCCAGGTAGCTGAGGGCAAACGCCGCGAGCTGGCCCCGGGTGACCCGGCGCCTGAACAGCACCCAACCCAGCAGCATCACCAGGGTCGGGTTCAGGTACAGGATCAGTCGCTCCAGGCTGGCGGTGATGTACTGCAGCCCGGCGAAGTCCAGGAAACTGGCCAGGTAGTAGCCGCAGAAACCCAGGCCCACCACCACACGCCAGTCGCGCGCCGTCAGCGGCGGCCGGCCGCGTCCCGCCCACCAGGCCAGCGCCAGGAACAGCGGCAAGGCCAGCAGCATGCGCAGCATGATCAGCGTCACGGCATCCACGCCATGACGATAGGCCAGCTTGACGATGATGGCCTTGCCGGAAAAGGCCGTGGCACCGGCCAGCGCCAGCATCAGGCCCGTGGCTCGGCGGGCCTGCGCATCGGCCATGGGTCGGGTCAGGGCGTCAGAACCCGGCTGCCAGGCCGTCGCGCCGCGGGTCGCTGGCCACGGCGTAGCCCTCGACAGCCGGATTGCCCAGGCGCCAGATGAACTGGCCGGCGCCGTAGTCCTGGTAGCTGTCAGCAAAGGGCTCCACACGGTGGCCCAGACCGCGCAGGCCGTCGGCTGCCGCCAGGCCCTGCTCGGCGTTGACGATGCCCGCGTTGAAGCGCCAGCGCGGCGCGTCGCAGGCCGCCTGCGGGTTCTGGCGGTAGTCCAGCATGCGCACCAGCGTTTGCAGGTGGCCCTGCGGCTGCATGTCGCCACCCATGACGCCAAAGCTCATCACCGGGGCGCCGTCACGGGTCAGGAAGGCAGGGATGATGGTGTGGAAGGGGCGCTTGCCCGGGCCCACGACGTTGGCCCGGTTCTCATCCAGCGTGAAGCCATGGCCGCGGTTCTGCAGGCTCAGGCCGTAGCCCGGCACCACCACCCCGGAGCCGAAGCCCATGTAGTTGCTCTGGATGAAGCTGATCATCATGCCGC
>CANHVY010000084.1 GCA_947464185.1 Burkholderiales bacterium | reverse complement strand
TGCACGCCGGCCACGAAGCGGAAACGCAGGTGCTTGGTGACTTCACCGATCTCGCGCAGGAACGACAGGTCGAGCACCAGGTCGTGGTCCTTGCGCGAGCGCAGGTAGTCGAGAAACTCGTCGACCACCAGGAGCACGCCGTGGTTGGGGTGAACCTCGGCGAAGGCGGCCATCATCTCCTCGAACGCTGCTTTGTTGTTGACGACCTTGTCGGCAGCCGGGAACGAGTAGCTGACGCCGTTCTTTTCCAGGAAGAGTTCAAGCTCCTGGGTGATGATGTCCCGCAGCGACATCTGGCTGGAGATCTCGATGCGGTGGACCTTGAACTTGCCAGCGATCTTCCCCGCTGCTTCGGCCACCTTGGGGTGACGGATCATGGGCTGGTAGGCCGCGTCTTCAGCCACCAGGGACAGCACCGACATCAAGTGCGATTTACCGGTGCCGTAGTTGCCGACCACCAGAACGCCCATGTGGTCGACGGACTCGTCGAAGGAAAGCTGCGGAATCATTTGCTTGGCGATCCGCTCGGCCATGTCGTCCGACATGACATAGGTCGCAACGAGCTTCTTGGCCTCGTCCGGACGATTGGCGTCGAGCAGTTGGATGACCGATTCGATCGGTTCGAATTGAATGAGATCGCCGTAGCGCATGTCTTCCTCGCTTCCCTATTACTGAATTTCAAAAGGGACCACGCCGGCAAGGCTGTAGTCCTGGTGTTCTGGATGCCCCATGTCGGCGTAGGTCAGCCGGCCGGTTCTCGCATCGCCCTGCAACTCGCCTGGCCAAACCGCCACGACGCGTCTCGCGTGCGCGTGCCGCTTCAGCAGATCGAGTGGATCGAGCTGAAGGGATCGGTCGAACAACAGTTCGATGTTGTCCAGCAGCAGCAGGTCGCCGGGGGCATGCTGATCGGCCAGCTCACGCAGGATCGTCGTGGTCTGCAGGTGGCGCAGCCGCTGCGGCAAGCCCGCGAGACGACCGCCCAACTCAGCCCCGACATTCAGCGGCGTGACACCTTTGCTCTTGGCCAGCGTGTAGAGCAATGCCGTCTTGCCGGCATTGGGCGGCCCGAGGAGAAGGACGAGCTTGCTCTGTAGTGCTCCGACTTCGTCTACCAGTTGATGAAGCTCCGGGATCATTTACACACCCCGGATGCAGTAGCGAAACGACGCAACACCGCTCTCCTCTTGGGGGTATGCTGACGCACCGGCACTTGCAAGTTAGCGCTCTCCTTGTGCAAACTCACCGGACTGTACGTGACAAGTGTTTGAAATACGCCTAAATGGCCACCGATCCGTCCACACCCACCCGCTACAACATCCACGACTTGGCCACTCTGGCCAGCGTGCCCACGCGCACGGTGCGCTTCTACATCGCCGAAGGCTTGATTGACCGGCCCTTTGGCGCCAAGCGCGGCGCTTGGTACGAGGAGCGGCACCTGCAACAGTTGCTGCTGATCCGCCGCTGGACGGATGCCGGACTGAGCCTGGAGCGGGTGCGCGAGTTGCAGGCCGGCTCGCCCGAGGAGGCGCCGCCCCGGCCAGTGAAGCCGGGTATGGTGGAGGTGTGGAGCCGCATCACGCTGTCTGACGGCGTGGAGATTCAGGTGGAGCCCGGACGTGCGGGCATGACGCCCGAGCAGGTGCGGGCCTTCATTCAGGACGTGACGGCGGCTTACCGGCGGGTGCGAGAAGCTGGCCCGGCGGTGCACTGAGGCTGGGCGCGCAGGCGCCTGTACACAGGCCGTACCTGGGCCTGGTGGTCCGCGCTCTTTGCGTGTGCCTGTGACGAAAGCTGCGACTTTCAACCTGCCTACCCTGTTGTTTCTTGATGTTTGTGGCGATGTTACGGAAGGCGGGCCTGCAAGAGGCTTGTTACAGACCACCGCGCAAGGCCTTCTAGGGTTTGTCCTGATGGGGCTGAGCCCGGATGGTGCGCGCTTCCCGCGTCGCGGCGCAGCGGGCTCTGGACAGCCTCGCGGCTCTGCCAAGCCCGATCGGACAGGCCAGGGTGCAAGCGGTCCTCTTCGAAGCGCCATCCGAAGTGCTGCCAGGCCTGCAAGAGCCGATCACGCAAACCGCCCTCGTCGGCCGAGCCCATCCATCCCGGCACAAGCGCCTGCAACACCTGCGTGCACACCTGGTCCTGTGCGATGCGCTGGATCTCGCGCACGGCCTCCCGCTGCGCGGCGTTGAGCTTGGCGTGATCGACGAAGGTGCGGATCTCCAACTGCTGGCTGTCTGAACACCATCCGCCAAGAAAGACCCCGTGCTGGGCGGGCAAAAGCACGTTCAAGCTACGGGCGGTCTCGGCCGCTCCAGCCGCTTCTGCCGCTCCAGTCGGTTCAGCGCAAACATCCCTTCCGTTCACCTTCTCCGTCAGGATTCGCGCAGCAACGCAGGCCAGCGGCATGAGATCAGCGAACTCGGCATTGACGGCCTGCATGTCCATGTCCCGGATGGGCAGGTCTACCACTTGCGCGCGCTGCACCACCCGGTCCACCGCATGTGCGCGGATGCGCACGGCCACCTCCAGGGGCAGCACCCGGCCTGGCTGCAGCAGCACCAGGGCCCGGATGCAGGCGTGCGAATCCACGTTCACCGCTGTGGGTACGTCCTCGGGCTTCAGGGCCCAGACCACGGCCGCGGCTCGGGTACCTGACTCAATCCGCAGCGTGCAGGCCGGCAAGAGGGGCCCGGCGAACTTCTCCAGCAGCCCCAGCCTTTCCCGAAACTGCCGCCGCGTGTCCATCCAGGCCGACAGGCTCACGTTGCGCCCGGCCGCCCTCCCCCGCCGTTGGTCATAAGCCGCCCACTCCCGCGCCAGGCGCCGGAAGTAGCCGCGGCGGATGCTGCGGGCGAGTGACGAGTCGATGCTTCTGGGGGGCTGCGGGCTGGTCACGGCTGGTCTCCTCATTGCGTTGGCGGTCAGGCGATGAGGAACATCATCCGCGGCGGGTAGCTCATGGCGTGAACTGGACGAACGTACAGCCACGCGGTCCGGAACATGTGATGCCGCGCGGAGGCGACTCGGCGCCCCCAACACGTCGCAGCGGGGTCTACGGCTTACCCAGCACCCCGTTCCAGCTGCTTGGCAAGGTCCACCAGGTCTTGGCTTGGAGTCGAGTAGCTGACGATTCGCACCTCCAGGCCGGCACCCTGCACACTCAGCACTGCCCTTCTCAAGGCCCTGGAAATCCACGACCAGTCATTCCCAAAGGCCCCACCGCCCAGGAGGGTGAGGTAGACCACGGGCGACTCGAACTCCCTCCTGTTGAGCAAGGCCACAAGCAGGGTGGCCTCGTAGGCCGCTTCCAGAACCACTGTGGCAAAGCGCGCCCAGTGCTCCGACTTCCGAATGCGGTTGTAGCTGACAGGCAGGGCCGAGCAGTACACCTGAGAGACACGGTGCCCGGCGCCCTCGTCGGTCACCTCCACGTCCCAGTGCACGCCGATGCGAAGCCGCCCGCGAAGGTCATCGAGCTGAGCCTCGTCCATGGCTGCCAGTTGCTCGTCCACTGTGGCCAGTCCGGCTTCGGTGGTCAGGCAGTAGCCATTGCGCATCCGCCAGAGCCGGCCCTGATCGTTGCCCAGCGCCTGGCCAATGTCCTGAAGGCAGTCGATCTGACGGTCTTCGCGCTGGCCAGATTGGCCGCCTACATGCGCAAAGTAGTTGCGATAGATGGTGCCGGCGCCCGCCGCCATCGCGCAGGCGGGCCCCTGGGTGCCGTCCCACTGATATCGGCTGACACCTTGCTCCGGCGTCACGGCATCCGACACCATCTCCAGCAGATTGAACTGCGAGGCTACCTGGAACAGTGCACCCGCGTTGGCGGGGTCCGAATGCATGCGCCGCACATCGCCGCGCACGACGCTGACGCGCGTGTTGCCTTGATCGTGTCGCAACCCTGCGGTTCGCTGCCGTAGCCCCGCCAAGCTCGGGGTTTCCAGTACTCCAACGCCCCAGGTGCGAGAACTGCCGCTCGAGTGCAGTCGCCCGTCCACGATGGACAAGCGCTCGCGGGTCTCGTCGTAGCCGGACTCCTTGAATCCGGTGATGCGTTCGAACCAGTCCATTGGGGTGTCCTGACTTTCAGAGGGCTGGAGATCCATAGCGGGGCCGATAGGCCAGGACGTACCGCTCCTGCGCCGTTGTCTCGATCGCGTTCGGGCGGGCGGTGCGGACGCGCTGGATGGCCTCAGGCGCTGCGACGCCGAATTCCACCAACAGGCAGGCGGCCACGGTACCGGCCCGCCCCAAGCCACCTCGGCAGTGGACGAGAGCACGTCCCCCGCCAGTCACGCGCTGCCTGAGCGTCGTGGCCACGGCGGGCCAGGGTTCCTCAAAACCGGGGCCGGGTGCTGTCAGATCCACGATGGGCAGGTGAAACCAATCCATCCCACGCTCGCGGACACGCTGGCCAAGGTCTGGCACTCCCAGTGAGACGAGTTCATGACCCTCGACCAAGGTCACCACGGCGCTGGCGCCCCAGGACTGGATGGCGTCGAGATCGAGAGTGAGGTCACGCTCCCAGGGCGCTCCGAAGACGCTGTCACCCTGTTTTCCCGGGCAGAAGGTGACGCCGATGGCGCCCGTCTCGATCGTCAGGGTGGCGATCTGAAGCGGATGGCTGAGGCTGGTTCTGGGCTTCATGCTTTGGCTATTGCTGAGTTTGACTGCTGCTTGGTCAGGGCTTGAACGGGGTGAATGAGATAGCACCCCCAAGGAGTGTGCACGGGCGGCATCACCTGACAAATACCTGCCCCCGCAGATCCCGCTGCAACACGCGCAGCAACGCAGCCCAGTCCTCGTCATCACGGGCGGTGCAGATCGAACTCTCCCGGTCGGCCACGATCTCCCGAGTGATCTGGACGACGTTGCCCGTGCGCCGGTAGGTGGCGCTGTAGCGCAGCGGCCCTTGGCTGAAGCTCACGTCAGCCGGAATGCGCTCGATGCGCACCTTGGGCGGCAGGCGGATCTCCACATCCTCTCGGTGGCGTGCCGAGACGCAGGCACTCTCGAAGCGCCGCCCGCTGATGGGCCGGCTGGTGGACATGCCGCGCAGGCGCCCCGGCGCCAGGCCCACGGGGATGGCCATCGCACTCGGGCCCGGGATGTTGACCACGGGGTCGAGTTCAAAGGTGCTCCCCACCTTCCAAGGCTTGTCCAGTTCCAGCGGGTCGTCCACCTCGATGTCGCCCGTGCCGGTCTCGCCGAACCGGGACAAGTAGCCGCGGGCCAGGTCCTCGGCCTGCTTGCCCAGGTTGTCGAACTGGGCCGAGCGCGAGTCCACCTCTTCCGAGCCCCCCATCACGGCCAGCGTCGAACCCAAGACCGCGCCCGTGTCCATCACCTGCATCCAGGCCCGCGTGTGGGTGAAGTCGGTGGCGGGAGAAGACTTTGGCGTGCGGGCCACCTGGCCGGTGGCCGTCAGCAGCACAGGCTTGTCCATCACTTCATCGGGCAGCGTCCCCATGGGTGCGAAGCGGGCCGTGGAGTCCAGGTACAGGTTCAGGCTCGGGACGTAGGTGATGACATGGTTGAAGGGGGTGAGCAGCGTGAGTTCGGGCAGCCGCATGGCCCGGCCCAGGTTGACGAGAGCCGGGCTGCTGGCAATGCCCACGGACCTCAGCAGCGCCTCCAGCAGGACGACGTGGTCCTTGCAGTCCCCGTAGCGGTGGTCCAGGATGCTCTGCGCCGGGTGGGGGATGTAGCCACCCGCGCCGATCTCCAGCGACACGTAGCGGATCTGCCGGCTCACCCAGTTGTACAGACGCCGCACTTTGTCGCGCTCGGTGGTGGCGCCTGCAGTCAGGTCCTCGGCGAGGGCCCGGATGGCCGGCGTGGGCTCGGTCTTGGGGTGGGCGCCGGTCTGGTAGGCCGCAGCCAAGGCCGCGCGGTCAGCAAACGTGGTGACATGCACGGCCGGCGCAAAGTCCGACAGCTCCACCCGGCCGCGCTCGGGCGGTGACGGCTTGTCCTGGCGGAAGGTGAAGGCATAGCGCGTGGTTCCTGGAGTGTCGTCAGGCTGGGCCTGTACGCGGCCACCGGCGACACCCCTGCCCTGCACCTTGACCGCAATGCCGGGGTCGTGCCGGATGTCCACCCGGGCGTTCTCGAACTTCACCCCGGGTGGGTAGTGCACCGTCCAACTGGCGTGCCCTGGGAAGAACGGGGTGTGCTGGGTGCTGCGGTAGCGCAAATGCAGTTGCGCCCCCACCGTCACCGCCGGGAAGATCACCACCTTGACCTTGGCGTCGCTGAACTCCGGGCCGCCCTCATCAAACGCCTCCATCGTGCGGATCTTGTCCGGCGCGACCACGAGGCGCTTGCCGTCCGGGGTGAGCGTGAAGGCTTCCAAAACTTCCATGGTTTCCAGAGAAGAGCTGAAATCCAGGCGGCGCTCGGCATGGTGGCTGACCCCGGCCTCGGTGTCGATGCGGATCACCCATTGCACCGTCTGTACGGTGGAGGCGTCAGCCCGGATGTGCACGTCATCCGTGCGCTGCACCCAGGTGGCCGAGGGTTGGTAGCTGGCGTGGGCAGGGTAGGCAAACAGCCAGGCGAGGCCCAGCGCGAGAGAAACGAGCAAGGAGCGGGCGTTCATCGGGCGCCTCCTCCAAGTCGCTCCTCTGAGCGCCCCTCACGGCGCGCGAACCGTGCGGACTCGATGGCCCCGGTCAACAGGTTCGCAAAGCGCCCCACAAACTTCTCGTCCCGGTACAGCCGGTGCCCCATCTCCCACAGGATGCCGTGGGTGACCTCGTGCCAGAAGGTGTCGCGCACCTCGGCGTGACGGAACTTCCGGCCGGTGCGCGCGCTGTGCGTGGCCACCCGGATGAAGGCGTAGGTGTAGTTCACCTCCCCCATGGTGGTGCGCGAGACGTGACGTTGCACCTTCACCTCATAGCGACGTTGTCCGATCTTCAGGCTGCGGGGAAGGACAGGTGAGGGCAACGTGATGTCTCCTGGCAGAAAGGATTGGCGGATGAAGGATGACCAGCATGTTCCGATGCCGGTAGCTCACAGGGTGATCTGGACGGATGTACAGCGTCCGATTGACTCACTGCTCGGCCGTCGTGGTCGACGAGCCGCCCCTCACGCTCTGACCAGCGGCATCTCCTCCCACTGGGTGGTGTAACGCGGCGTGCGCCGCTCCTGCTTCATCACCCAGCCTTTGGGCGAGGGCGTCTGCGCCTGGGCCAGGCGGTTGCTGCCGAGCTTCATGGTGTGCTTGCCCCAGCGCTGGTTGACGGCGTCCAGCGCAGCCATCAGGCGCTGCGGGTCTGTCGTGAGCTCGGCCTCTGACGCAAACAACGTGGGACAGCCCACCAGCCAGACGGGCGATGCCATCAGAAGCGCCGCGCCATGCCGCCACTTGAAGACCGGTTCAACGTCAAACGGACCCGTCCTTGGAGCTCGGAAACTCCCACGTGTGGGCGCCGGCAGCTTGACTTCGAGGGACCCATCAACTAGTCCGCTTCTAGCGTACAATTGAGTATGGTTTTCGTCGAGCTGCCGATCTTTATCCGGTGAGCAGCCCATCTGTTTGATGATGACGATCTGGTGAACCTGCAAGTCACCCTGCTCGAGAACCCTGTCGCGGGTGACTTGATCAGCGGGGGGCATGGGCTGCGCAAGTTGCGCGTGGCGTTGCCTGGTCGCGGAAAGAGTGGTGGCGCGAGAGTTATCTACTACTACTGGACCAGCGAACAACGGTGCTACCTCGTCTACGCCTACGCAAAGAACGTAGCTAAGGACCTCACCAAGACCCAATTGAAGGCGCTAGCCGATCTGATGCAAGAGGTGGTGCGAGATGGATGACCTGCAATTCCAGGAACTGCTTGCCAGTGTCAAAGACATGGGCAAGCACATGCGCAGCGAGAAGGTTACCGGTGCCGTGGTGCGCGACCTCCCGGAGCCTGACGTGAAGGCCATCCGAGAGCGAACCGGCTTGTCGCAGACACGGTTCGCGTTCATGATTGGCGTGAAGCCCAAGACGCTACAGAATTGGGAGCAGCGACGCGTTCGGCCTGCCGGGCCTGCACGTGCACTGCTGAAAATTGTTGAAGCCAATCCGCAGGCGCTTTCAGCCTTGCACACCTGACCGGGCAGAGAGGTTGCTGAGCCTGTTGCGCCAGATCCGCCCAGGCTGTCTGCAGCTAGCGGGTCAGCGCATCAAACCACCCACGATGGGGCTGAAAACCGCAGGCCATCTGCAGTACGGCATTCACAGTAGGCAAAGGCATTTGAATCTCCTGGGGCGGTTCAGACCGCCTTGCCTTTTTCAGAAGAGCAATGTCCAACGAGCCGTGTCAAGCGACACGTCGGGCTCGCTCGGCCATACCGTAGGTATGTTTTTCGCCACATTGAAAAGCCGCCACGAGAACCAGGCAAACAGACAGACGCCTGGGTTACCAGCCCCGCTTCTTCGCGAGTGGTTGTGCACCCGGACGGGCAGCTGTCAGTTGCGGCCCCGGCTAGCCAGCACGGGGAACAGGCTCTGCAGGCCGTCAGCCATCACCTCCACTGCCAGCGCGGCCAGGATCAGGCCCATGAGCCGGGTCATCACGTTGATGCCGGTCTGACCCAGGACACGGGCGATCGGACCAGCCAGCGACAGGCAGATGGCCGTGGCCGCGGCAATCACCAGCCCGTAGCCCACCAGCAGCAGCGTCTGCACCAGATCGCGCGCCTTGTCGGCGTAGATCACCACGGTCGACATCGTGGCTGGCCCGGTCAACAAGGGGATGGCCAGCGGAACCACCGCGATGCTTGAACCCACAGAGCTGCGGGATTCGG
>CANHVY010000083.1 GCA_947464185.1 Burkholderiales bacterium | reverse complement strand
CCAGTCCTTCCCAGCGCGACGCGCAGGCGCAGTGGCCGCTCCAGGCGGTCGAGGCGATCACCCTGCTGATGGCCGACCCTTCGAGCGAGGCCTACGAGGGGCACTTGCGCGCCCACTGGAAGGGCGATCCGCCGACACGTGACGAGCTCCTCGATGCCGCCCTGATGGCAGTACAGGACCTGCGCGTGTGGTGGATCGACCATCCTCCGCCGCAGCCGCCCCGCCGCGTCGAGCCCACGCCCGGCCGCAACGACCCCTGCCCCTGCGGCAGCGGCCGCAAGTTCAAGAAGTGCCACGGGGCCTGACAGGCCCGGCTCAGTTCTAGAAGAAGCGGCACTGTGGGCCTGTGGGCCCAAGACGTACCGTGCACGTCCCCTTCGTGGCCACTGGGGCCTGGCGGGGAACCTGCTGCCGGTGCGCGCGGCTACAGTCGCGGTTCCTCGACTGGTGGACTTCCGCGTCATGGTAAGACTCGACCTTCAAGGCCGGCATCTCGTGCTCGGCTTGTCTGGCGGCATCGCCTGCTACAAGGCGGCCGAGCTCGCCCGCGAGCTGGTCAAGGCCGGTGCCACGGTGCAGGTCGTGATGACCGAAGCGGCCTGCCGGTTCATCACCCCCGTGACGATGCAGGCCCTGACGGGCCGCCCGGTCATCACCGACCAGTGGGATGCGCGCGCACCGGCCAACATGGCGCACATCGACCTCTCGCGCGAGGCCGACGCGCTGTTGATCGCGCCGGCCAGCGCTGACTTCATCGCCCAATTGGCCCAGGGCCGCGCGTCCGAGCTGCTGGCGCTGCTGTGCCTGGCCCGTCCGCGCGAACGCTGCGCGTTGCTGGTGGCCCCGGCGATGAACCGCGAGATGTGGTCGCACCCGGCCACGCAGCGCAATGTCGCCCAGGTGGTGGCCGACGGGGCTCTGCTGCTGGGACCCGGACATGGCGCGCAAGCTTGTGGCGAGACGGGCGACGGCCGCATGCTGGAGCCTGAAGAACTGCGGGACGCGGTCATCGCCTTCTTCCAGCCCAAGGTGCTGCAGGGCCGGCACGTGCTGGTGACCGCAGGCCCCACCTTCGAGGCGCTGGACCCGGTGCGGGGCATCACCAACCTGTCCAGCGGCAAGATGGGTTTTGCCATCGCCCGTGCGGCCGCCGAGGCCGGTGCCGACGTCACGCTGGTGGCCGGGCCGGTGCACCTGCCCACGCCGGCAGGAGTGAGCCGCATCGACGTGCAAAGTGCCGTGCAGATGCATGCGGCGGTGATGGACCGCGCGTCCCAGCAGCACCTGTTCGTGGCCACCGCTGCGGTCGCCGATTGGCGCCCGGCCACCGCCGCGCCGCATAAGATCAAGAAGGACGGTTCAGGCCGCGTGCCCACCTTCGAGATGACCGAGAACCCCGACATCCTGGCCTCCGTGGCCCGTTTGCCGGCAGCTCAGCGGCCCTATTGCGTGGGCTTTGCGGCTGAGAGCCACGACGTGGTGCGCCATGCGCGCGAAAAGCGGCTGCGCAAGGCCGTGCCGCTGATCGTGGCCAACCACGGGCCCACCACCTTCGGCCAGGACGACAACGCTTTGGTGCTGGTGGACGACGTGGGCGAGGTCGAGATGCCGCGCGCCGACAAGCTCACCCTGGCGCGCGCGCTGGTGGGCGAGATTGCCAGGCGCCTGAACAGCCCTGCCACTTGAGACTGCGTGCATTCGATTCCACAGCACGGCCCTGCGGCCTGTTCCAACCCTGTGACGCAAGAGCGAGCGAAGTGACGACGATCGATCTGAAAGTGCTGGACCCCCGCATGGCCGAGTGCCTGCCGGCCTACGCCACCCCCGGCAGTGCCGGCCTGGACCTGAGAGCCTGCACCGACGGGCCGCTGGTCATCGAGCCCGGCCAGGCGACCTTGATTCCCACGGGCATCGCCCTCCACATCGGCGACCCGGGGCTGGCCGCCATGATCCTGCCGCGCTCAGGCCTGGGCCACAAGCACGGCATCGTGCTGGGCAACCTCGTGGGCTTGATCGACAGCGACTACCAGGGGCCGCTCATGGTCAGCTGTTGGAACCGCGGACAGGCCGCCTTCACGGTGCAGCCCATGGACCGCATCGCACAACTGGTCATCGTGCCCGTGGTGCAGGTGCGCTTTCGGCAGGTGCAGGAGTTCAACGCTTCCGACCGGGGCGAGGGGGGCTTCGGCTCCACGGGCCGGGGTTGAAGCAGCTGGGAAGCAAACCAGCGCGCACTTATGCGTTTTTGGCGCTGGCGCACTGGTGCTTCTTGCGGACGCGCTCAGTGCAGCGGCTCGCCAGGCCCTGGTGCTTCCACCACCGCCAAGAGCTCCCGCCCCACGGTGCCGCGCTGCGCTTCGTCCTCTGTGGCTTCGCGCACGTCCAGCACCTTGAGTTGGATGCGGATGGCCATGCCGGCCATGGGATGGTTGCCATCCAGCACCACGTGTGAGGCGTAGACCTCGGTCACCGTGTAGATCGCCTCAGCCGGCATGCCTTGGGTGAGGGCGCCAGCGGGCAGGCCCTCGATGCGCATGCCTTCTTCCAGGCTCTCAGGGAAGAGCTTGCGGTCCTCGAAGCAGACGAGTTGTGCGTCGTAGTCGCCGAAGGCGTGCTCGGGCTCCAGGTGCAGGTGGGCCTCGAACCCCACCTCCTGCCCTTGAAGGGCATCCTCGATCTTGGGCAGCAGGTCTTCTCCCCCGAACAGGAACTCGGTGGGTTCCTTCAGTTCGTCGATGGGGCGGTTCTGAGCGTCGGTCAGGGCCCATGTGAGGGTGACGACGCAAGGCTTCACGATGTTCATGCAAAGATGATCGCACAGGGCCTGCGGGAGGCAGCGCCGAACCGTGCCCGCTGCACCCGCGCCCACCGTCCGTGAACCTGACGGGGCATGGACCGCCCCGCCGGCGCGCCACAATTCAGCCATGGACGTCACCACACCTCTGGCCATGCTCGGCGGGCAATCCCCGGCGCAGTTCATGCGCCGTCACTGGCAGAAGAAACCGCTGCTGGTTCGCCAGGCCTTCCCGGGCTTGCAGCCGCCCGTGTCGCGTACCGAACTGTTCAAGCAGGCGTCGATGGAGGAGGTGGAGAGCCGACTCGTGGTTCGCGCCAACGACGCCTGGCGTCTTCGTCATGGTCCTTTTTCGCGGCGCAGCTTGCCGCCCTTGTCCCGCCCCGCATGGACCCTATTGGTGCAAGGGCTGGACCTCCATGTGCCCGCCGCCCATGACCTGCTCAGGCGTTTTCGTTTCGTGCCCGACGCACGCCTGGACGACGTGATGGTGTCCTACGCCAGTGATGGCGGCGGAGTCGGGCCGCACCTGGATGCCTACGACGTCTTTCTGATCCAGGTCCAGGGCCGTCGGCGCTGGCGTATCGGCCGCGTGCGGGACGACCGTCTGGTGGAGGGCGTGCCGCTGAAGATCCTCCAGCACTTCGAGCCGGAGCAGGAGTGGGTGCTCGAACCCGGTGACATGCTCTACCTGCCCCCGCGCTGGGGCCATGACGGCGTGGCCGTGGGCGGGGACTGCATGACCTGCTCGGTCGGCTTCCGGTCTTCATCCGTGGCGGAGATGGCCGGGGAGCTGCTGGCCCGCGCGGCCGATATCGGCGATCTGGAAGACGGCCCGTCGAGGACCCGTGTTGGCCGCCGATACCGGGACCCAGAGCAGCCCGCCACCGCCGCACCGGGCCGCGTGCCGCAAGCGCTGCAGCGCTTTGCGCGCGAGGCGGTGCAGGCGGTGCTCGCCCAGCCCGGCCGCTTGGAGGCCGTGCTGGGCGAGTGGCTGACGGAGCCCAAGCCCCAGGTGTGGTTCCAGCCCGGCGACAGGCTTCGGGCGGGGCAGGGCGTCAGCCTGGATGCGCGCACCCGCATGATGTACGACGACCGTCATGTGTTTCTCAACGGGGATTCGTTCCTGGCCAGCGGTCGTGATGCCCGACTGATGCGCCTTTTGGCCGACCGGCGTGCACTTGGACCCCGGCAGGTGGCAGCCCTGGGCGCGCAGGCCCGCGGGCTCCTCCAGGACGCCGTGCAGTCGGGGTGGATGCACGCCGTACCTCAACCTCAGGCAGCACACTAGGGAATGCCCTAGCTCTGCTTATAATCCCAGGTTGACGATAAGGGGGACGCCCTTTTGTCAAGCGCGGTCTGATGCGAAGTTCGCGACAGTCGAAGCATTCGGATGAAGCCCGCGAAGTTTTGAACGTTCAACTCCACCTGTTCCGAGGATTCATATGAAGAAGTCGCTCCTGCTGGCATCCCTGGTTGCCGCCGCTGCCCTGGCCGCTTGCGGCAAGAAGCCCGAGCCGGCGCCTGCTCCGGCCCCCGCTCCTGCCGCTGCCCCTGCTCCCGCCCCGGCTCCTGCCGATGCTGCTTCTGCCGCCCCGGCCGCCCCGGCTGCTTCCAAGTAATCGGAAGTTGCGAGCGCAAAAAGGCCGCCTTCGGGCGGCTTTTTTGTGTCCGCGTACGGTAGCGGTCTCTAAGGGATAATCCCTGGCTTGATGAATCAAGACCCCGCGTCGCCTCCGCTCGAGGCCACCATTCCTTCCGCGCCTGCCGCCGCAGTGCCCGGCCCCCGTTTCGACACCCTGCCGCTGGATCCGAAGCTGCTGCGTGCTGTGGCCGACAGTGGCTACACGGCGATGACGCCGATCCAGGCCAAGGCCATCCCTATCGTGCTGGAAGGGCGTGATGTCATGGGCGCCGCCCAGACCGGCACGGGCAAGACGGCAGCGTTCACCATCCCCTTGCTGCAGAAGATGCTGCGCCACGAGAACGCCAGCGCCTCCCCCGCGCGCCACCCGGTGCGCGCGCTCGTCCTGGCGCCGACACGAGAGTTGGCTGACCAGGTGGCCAACAACGTCAAGACCTACGCCAAGCACACCCAGCTGCGCTCCACCGTCGTGTTCGGCGGCATCGACATGAAGCCTCAGACCTTGGTGCTCAAGGGCGGGGTGGAGGTGCTGATCGCCACGCCTGGCCGGCTGCTCGACCACATCGAGGCGCGCAACTGCGTGCTGAACCAAGTGGAGTATGTGGTGCTGGACGAGGCGGACCGCATGCTCGACATCGGCTTCCTGCCCGACCTGCAGCGCATCCTCGCTTACCTGCCCAAGCAAAGACAGACGCTGCTGTTCTCCGCCACCTTCTCGCCCGAGATCAAGCGGCTGGCACAAAGCTACCTGCAGGACCCCGTGACCGTGGAGGTGGCGCGGCCCAATGCCACGGCCACCAACGTGGAGCAGCGGTTCTACGGCGTGACGGACGACGACAAGCGTAACGTCGTGCGGCAGATCCTGAAGCAGCGCGAACTGTCCCAGGCCATCGTCTTCGTCAACAGCAAGCTCGGCGCCGCCCGGCTGGCGCGCTCGTTCGAACGTGACGGCTTGCGCACAGCAGCCCTGCACGGCGACAAGTCGCAGGACGAGCGGCTGAAGTCACTGGCCGCTTTCAAGGCGGGCGAGGTGGACCTGCTGGTGGCTACCGACGTGGCCGCGCGAGGCCTGGACATCGCCGATCTGCCCGCCGTCTTCAATTTCGACGTGCCCTTCAACGCCGAGGACTACGTGCACCGCATCGGACGCACCGGGCGCGCAGGCGCGTCGGGCCTGGCGGTGACGCTGGTGACGCGCGACGACAACCGGCTCGTGGGCGATATCGAGAAGCTGATCAAGAAGAAGCTGGACATCGAGTCCTTTGAGCTTGAGGACGACCGGCCCCGCCGCTCAAGGGTGCGTGACGATACAGACGAAGGCCGCGCACCATCGGCACATGCCGAGCGCGATGAAGGCGTCCGGGTGACCCGCGAGCCGCGCGAGGCTCGTGAGGTTCGGGAACGGCCTGCCAGGGAGCCTGACCGCCCGCGCCGCGCCCCGGCGGACCCCTTCTTCGACAAGCCCTACGAGCCCACCGGCTCGGGTGATGCGCCCTGGGACAAGGCGGCCGCCCCGGCCCCCAGCCGCAGCCCCTTGTCACCGAACATCCGCCCCAAGAAGCGCGTGGCGTCCTTGCTCGGCGGCAAGACCTGAGACCTGGGGCCTGAGGGCCGAGGTCCGAGGCCAAACGGTAGGCGGCTGATGGGACTGCGTGGTCCTGGTCAGCCCACGGGCGTTCAGAGCGTCATCGCTTGCCCGAAGCTGGGTGCTCGCAGATCCTTCTCTGCCAGTTCCGGCGGCGCAGTCAACTGTTGCAAAGGCCAGGCGATCGCCAGCGTCGGGTCGTTCCACACGACGGCGCGCTCGCAATCCTTGGCATAGACGTCGGTGGTCTTGTAGAGGAAGTGCGTGTTGTCCTGCAGCGCCAGGAAGCCGTGCGCCAGTCCCTCGGGAATCCACATCTGCCGGCGGTTCTCGGCGCTGAGCTCCACGCCCACCCAGCGGCCAAAGGTGGGCGAGTTCCGCCGGATGTCCACGGCCACGTCCCAGGCCGCGCCCTGCGTCACGCGTACCAGCTTGCCCTGCGCGTGCGGCGGCACCTGGTAGTGCAGGCCCCTCAGCACGCCCGCGCGCGAGCACGAATGGTTGTCCTGCACGAACGGGCGCGGCGCTGGCAGGCCCAGCTTGGCCAGCTCAGCGTGGAAGCGCGGTTCGTTGAAGGTCTCCATGAACCAGCCGCGCTCGTCGCCGAACACCGCCGGCTCGACGATGACCACGTCAGGGATTTCGGTGGGAATCAATTTCATCAGAACGCCCGTTCGCGCAGCAGCCGCATCAAGTACTGGCCGTAGCCGTTCTTCAGCATGGGCTGGGCCTGCTGCTCCAGCTGCTCGGCGCTGATCCAGCCGGCACGGAAGGCCACTTCCTCCGGACACGCCACCTTCAGGCCCTGACGCTTTTCCAGCGTGGCGATGAACTGCCCGGCCTCCATCAGGCTGTCGTGCGTGCCCGTGTCCAGCCAGGCGTAGCCGCGTCCCATGATTTCCACGCTCAGCTGCTGTTGGTGCAGGTAGCGCTCGTTAACTGAAGTGATCTCCAACTCCCCGCGGGCTGAAGGCTTGATGTCCGCGGCGATGTCGCACACCTGCTGGTCGTAGAAGTACAGGCCCGTGACGGCGTAGTTGCTCTTCGGAGTCTTGGGCTTTTCCTCGATGCTCAGCGCCCGCTTGTCGGCATCGAAGGCCACCACGCCGTAGCGCTCGGGGTCCTGCACGTGGTAGGCGAAGACGGTGGCACCCGAATCGCGCACGGCCGCGCGCTTGAGCATGGGCTGCAGGTCGTGGCCGTGGAAGATGTTGTCGCCCAGCACCAGCGCGCTGGGCTGGCCGCCGACGAAGCCCTTGCCCAGGATGAAGGCCTGCGCCAAGCCGTCGGGGCTGGGCTGCACGCAGTAGCTCAGGTTCAGGCCCCACTGCGCACCATCACCCAGCAGGTGTTCGAAGCGCGGCGTGTCCTGCGGCGTGCTGATGACCAGGATGTCGCGGATGCCGGCCAGCATCAGCGTGGTCAGCGGGTAGTACACCATCGGCTTGTCGTATACCGGCAGCAACTGCTTGCTCATGGCCAGCGTGGCCGGGTGGAGCCGGGTGCCGGAGCCTCCGGCGAGGATGATGCCTTTGCGGTTCATCGAAGCGTCTCCATCAGCATGCGCTCCACGCCTTGCTGCCAGGGCGGCAGGTGCAGGCCGAAGGCATGGCGCAACTTGAAGGTGTCCAGCCGGGAATTCAACGGGCGCTGCGCTGGTGTCGGGTAGCCGGAGCTAGGGATCGCCTGCACCGCCTCGGGCGCCACCTTCGGCGCCTGCCCGTGGGCCCGGGCCCACTCGATCACATGGCGGGCATAGCCGTGCCAGCTGGTCTGGCCCGCAGCCGTGCAATGGTAGGTGCCGGCGAGCTCGGGCCGCATCTGCAGCCGGTGCAGCACCAGGGCCGTGACGTCGGCCAGCAGGTCGGCCCCTGTGGGCGCGCCGATCTGGTCATTGATGACCTTCAGTTCGTCCCGCTCGGTCGCCAGGCGCAGCATGGTCTTGGCGAAATTGCCGCCGCGCGCGGCGTAGACCCAGCTCGTGCGCAGGATGAGGTGCTGGCAGCCGCTGTGGCGGATGGCCTGCTCGCCCTCGAGCTTGGTGCGTCCGTAGACGCTCAAGGGAGCGGTGGCGTCGTCTTCCCGCCAGGGCTGGTCACCGCTGCCATCGAAGACGTAGTCGGTGCTGTAGTGCACCAGCCAGGCGCCCAAGGAGGCGGCTTCGCGCGCCAGCAGGCCCGGCGCGGTGGCGTTCACTGCCTTCGCCCGGTCGGCGTCGGTCTCGGCCTTGTCCACGGCGGTGTAGGCGGCGGCGTTGACGATGACCGCCGGCCTGAGGGTGCGCACGCTGTGCACCAGCGCTTCGATGTCTTCCAGGTTGCCGCACAGGCCTTGCGGATGGGCGGCGGCCTCGCGTTGCAAGGCGACCACCTCGCCCAGAGGTGCCAGGCTGCGCTGCAACTCCCAGCCCACCTGTCCGTTGCTGCCCAGCAGCAGGATCTTCATGGCGCTCATGCCCGGGAGTCCTTCAGCGCTGCGCGTAGTTCGTGGCCAACCAATCGCGGTAGGCGCCGCTTTGCACCCGCGCCACCCAGTCGCCGTGGGCCAGGACCCACCGGACCGTCTTGCGGATGCCCGTATCGAAGGTCTCGGCCGGGCGCCAGCCCAGTTCCCGCTCGATCTTGCGCGCGTCGATGGCGTAACGCCGGTCGTGGCCCGGGCGGTCCTTCACGTGGGTGATGAGTTCGGCGTAGCGCTGCACAGCTTGCCCAGTGGCGGCGCTGACCACGCCCCTGGCCGCGGCAGGCGCCAGTTCGTCCAGCAGCGCGCACACCGTGTGCACGATCTCCAGATTGGGCTTCTCGTTCCAGCCGCCGATGTTGTAGACCTCGCCAAGCCGTCCGCCGGCCAGCACCGCGCGGATGGCGCTGCAGTGGTCGCCCACGTACAGCCAATCGCGCACCTGCTGCCCGTCGCCGTACACGGGCAGCGTCTTGCCGGCCAGGGCGTTGACGATCATCAGCGGGATCAGCTTCTCGGGAAAGTGGTAAGGCCCGTAGTTGTTGGAGCAGTTGGTGGTGAGCACCGGCAGCCCGTAGGTGTGGTGCCAGGCGCGCACCAGATGATCACTCGCGGCCTTGCTGGCCGAGTAGGGGCTGTTGGGCTCGTAGGGGTGGGTTTCGGTGAAGGCGGCGTCGCCCGGGCCCAGGCTGCCGTAGACCTCGTCGGTGGAGACATGGTGGAAGCGGAAGACTGCCTTGGCGTCGGCCTCCAGGCCGCTCCAGTAGGCGCGTGCGGCCTCCAGCAGCGTGAAGGTACCTTCCACGTTGGTGCGGATGAAGGCGCCGGGGCCGTGGATGCTGCGGTCCACATGGCT
>CANHVY010000082.1 GCA_947464185.1 Burkholderiales bacterium | reverse complement strand
GGCGCAGGCCGGTGAGAAGGGTTGAACCATGAGTACATGGGCTCAACCGGGGCGCCTCCGGCGGCCTGGCAGGGGCCTAAAGACAGTAGAGAAATCAGCCAACAGCCAATTCAGTAAACCGCCTCACACACAGAATTTCGGACATCCCCCCGCCATCAAGCGGTACCTGGCCGAGGCGGCCTCGGAAAGCATGGCTGTGAGCCATGTGAAGTTCAGTGGCCGTAGAACTCTGACCATTTCCGTTCGAGTCAGGACTCCCAGTTGTTCTGCCGGGGTGACGTCAACCCTTGTTTGCTGGATCAGATCTCCGTTTGTTCAGAGATTTCCAGCGCATCATCAACTTCAATGCCCAGGTACCGCGCCGTCGACTCGAGATTGGAGTTGACCTGCCCCATTCGCCGTACCAGTCACTCGGCAGGACACCTGGGATTGACGAAGAGACGGATGGAAGTCACCCCGTGGCCCAACCCCCAACAGGCGCCGGGCTGGTTGTTGCAGTCTGGACGCGCGTAAACAGGGCCTGAATCAAATCGCCTCAAGACCGTTCATCAAGAGCCTCGTCGTGAGTTCGGCCACGTCCTCCAACGACAACGGACCCTTGGCGTCGAACCACGTGTAGGTCCAATTGATCGCGCCGAAGGCAATCATGGTGAGTGCCGTCGTTTGATGTTTGCGAAGGTTGATGGATGGATTCACGGCCAGTATCAGTTCGCGCAGCACCTGCGCGTAGGCGCGTTCTAGTGTGCGAATCTCCGTGCGCTGTTCGTCTGGCAGCAAGTTCATCTCAGAGAACAGCACCGCGTGATTGATACGGTACTCCGCATAGATACGCAGGCACTCGAGAACGAAGGCGTGCAGGCGGGCGCGGGCATCAGAGTGCGTGTCGACGGCGGCCCGCACGCGCGACGCGGCCAGCTCCAGGAATTCATGCAGCAGAGTGAACAGCACCGTTTCCTTGTTCGGAAAGTAGTGATAGATCCACGCCTTGGACGACGCATGGCAGGCCTTGGCAATTTCGGCTATTGACGTCCGGTGGAATCCCTGCCGGGCAAACAGTTCGGCCGATCGGTCCAGTATCAACTGGCGCTTGTCGTCATGGTCCTTCGCTCGCACCCCCACCATGGGCCGCCTCCTCGATTCGAGCTCGATTATCTGACATGAATTAAACGATCGTTCAAGAGAATGCGGGGGGGTCTGACGGGTTTGCATCGCCGGTGCGTTCATAAGCTCGTGAGCGCTGGCCGACCCAACTGTCAATCACCTCTTCGCCGTGAGCAGCGGGGCTCCACCTTGTGGCTCATCGGTTGCAATAGTCCGGTGAACGCGCTGTCGCAGCCGGTCCGTCTGGCTCTTGCCGAAGGTGTACGCGAAGGCGAGGCTGATCCCTCGGTGCAAGCCATCGTCGTCAGCTGCGAGGGTCGCACCTTTTTTGCCGGGGCCGATCTGGCCGAACTGGATCATGGCTTGCGACAACCCGGCTTGCTCGAGTTCGTGACGGCCTGCGAGGACGCCAGCAAGCCCGTCATCGCGGCACTGCATGGCACCGTGTTCGGCGGCGGTGTCGTCGTGGCCTATGCCTGCGACCACCGAATCACCGCCCATGGCACGCGCTTCGCGATGCCCGAGATCGGGCTCGGCTTGCTGCCCACCTTCGGGGGCACGCAGTACCTGCCAAGGCTTCTAGGCATCGAGGCGGCGCTGGAGTTGGTGATTGACGGAGCCGAATGGGACACCGACCGCGCAATGGAGGCCGGTCTGGTCGACTGCGTCGTGCCGTTCGACGAACTGCTGGATGCAGCTGACGCAGCGTCGCGGCAAGGCCTGCCTAAACGACGGACCCGTGACGCACAGGCGCATCACCGCGATCCGGAGGAGCAAGGTGAGGCGTTCGCGGCGCGACGCCGAGTCCTGGACGCGATGGCACCTGACTTCGAGGCGCCGCGCACGTGCCTCGAAGTCATCGAGAGAGGGCTGCAGGAGCCACTGGCCGACTCTCTGCTTTACGAGCACACAGCTTTCCTGAAGCTCCTGGCCTCAGCCCAATCACGGCGCCTGCGCGGTCTCTTCTTTGCCGAGCGCGCGCTTCGGCGTGGTGGCTTCGACCGCCCTTCCGTAGAAGCCCGACTGCTCGCCGTAGGCCCGAACCCTGCGGCCTTGCTGCAAGCAAGTCGCAAATTGTTGCAAGAGGCTGCTGTACCCAATGCAAAGACGCTGGACGCGCTACTGGTAGCGGTCTTTGACCTGCCCAGGCACCAGCCCAGCCTGATCGATGAGTTGCTGGAGGACCCTGCTTGAACTTTGAGTTCCCCGAAGATTGCACAGCCATCGCCGCCGAGTTGCGGCGCGTGCTGGCCAAGGCATGCCCTATGGACGAGGTCAGGCGTTGCCTTGATCAGCGGTGCCCAAGCAGCACAGCATGGCTTGCACTCGCGGATCTGGGTGTGCTCGGCGCCACCGTGCCGGAGCGCTGGGGCGGCAGTGGCCTGACGCCGCTGCAGCTGTCAGCCTGTGCAGAGGAAATCGGACGTGCCTGTGCGCCAGTGCCAACGCTGGCGAGCACATACCTGGCCACAGAGGCCTTGCTGATGGGCGGCAGCGACGCATTGCGCGAGCAGTGGTTGCCGGGCTTGGCTCAAGGGAAGGTCGTCGGCAGCGTGGCCTTGAGCGCCGGTAAGCTGCGCTGGAGTGCCGGCAAAGTGACGGGCCGTCTGGAGCGTGTGCCCGCAGGCGCCGCAGCGGACTTCGTGATCTCGGCCTGCGACGGAGTGTTGCTGTGCATCGACCTTGCGACCCCAGCAGTCGCTCGGCGCGAATTGCGAGTACTCGACCCGGGCGCACCACTGGCCGACATCGATCTCGACGGTGTAGCGGCTGCCGTACTCGGCGACGCCCAGGCCCTCGACACCCTGATCGACCGTGCCGCAGCCTTCCTGGCATTCGAGCAACTGGGTGGCGCGGACCGGGCGCTCCAGATGGCACGCGACCACGCGATGCAGCGTCGCACGTTCGGCCGCGTGGTGGCCTCGTACCAGGCCATCAAGCACAAGCTGGCCGACATGTGGGTCATGAACGAGCTTGCCCGCGGGCATGCCTACCACGCGGCCTGGGCGCTAGCCCACAGCCCACCGTCCCTGCCGCTGGCCGCAGCCGGCGCACGTGTAGCGGCCAGCGCAGCCTTCGAACTCGCCTCACACGAGAACTTGCAGGTGCACGGAGGTGTCGGCTACACCTGGGAAGCCGATTGCCATCCGTTCTACAAGCGGTCGCTGTCCACCTCGCTGGCTCTGGGCGCGCCGCAGTTCTGGAAGCGCCGCATTGTCAAGTGCTTGGCTGCGGCGCGTGGAGACCACGATGGACTTTGACGACTCCCCCACCGAGGCCGCCTTTCGCGCTGAAGTGCGCGCATGGCTCGAAGCCCACGCCGAACCCAAGCGCCACGCACGCGACTTCGTCGGCGACGGCCTGCCCCCGGACGAGCGCCTGGCGGCAGCCCGCGCCTGGCAGGCCAGGAAGGCCTCTGCCGGTTATGCAGCTGTCACCTGGCCCCGAGAGCTGGGGGGCTTGGGCGGCACGGCGGTGCAGCAGCTGATCGTGCGCCAGGAAGAGAGCCGCTTTCGCAGCAGTTTCGGCATCTTCGAGATCGGCCTTGGCATGTGCCTGCCCACCTTGATGGCCTACGGCAGCGAATCGCACAAGGCGCACCGCATCCGGCCGGGTCTGTATGGCGAGGAAATCTGGTGCCAGATGTTCAGCGAACCGGCGGCCGGCTCGGACGTTGCCGGCGTTCTCACCCGGGCACGGCCTGAAGGCCACCACTGGGTGGTCAACGGCCAGAAGGTCTGGACCACGGGCGCGCAGTTCTCCGACTTCGGCCTGCTCCTTGCGCGCACCGACCCCACCGTGCCCAAGCACGCTGGACTGACGATGTTCTTCGTCGACATGAAGAGCCCAGGGATCGAGGTGCGGCCCATCCGCCAGATGGACGGCGACAGCGAGTTCAACGAAGTCTTCTTCACCGATGTGCATGTACCCGATGACCAAAGGCTGGGAGCGGTCGGCGCAGGCTGGAAGGTCGCATTGACGACGCTGATGCACGAACGCCTGTCGGTTGGCGCCGAGATCGGCTTGCTCAACTTCGATGCGCTGTGGGCGGTGGTGAAGGCCGCCGGGCGCCTGGATGAGCCGCTGGCTGGCGAGCACCTGGCCGATGCCTGGGTCGCCGAAGAGGGGCTGCGGCTGCATCACTGCCGCAGCCTGACCGCGTTGTCGCGTGGCGGCACGCCGGGGCCCGAGCAGTCCATCGCCAAACTGGTGAAGGCGACGTTGGCACAGCGCATGGCCACGTTCGCGCTGCAGCTGCGCGGCGAGGCGGGCCAGGTGGGCGACGTCGACCCGACCTCGGACGCGTACGTCGTAGAACGCACCTGGACCCGGGCAGCCGCCATGCGCATCGCAGGCGGTACCGACGAGATCCTGCGCAACATCATTGCCGAGCGCGTGCTCGGCCTGCCCGAGGAAGCCCGGCTGGACAAGGGCATCCCTTTCAACGAGATACCCCGATGAGAATCTTCCTGTCTGCCGATATCGAGGGCGTGGCCGGCATCGCCCACCTTCCGTCCACCGGCCCCGGCCGCTTCGACTACGAGGCCGGCCGCCGATGGATGACCGCCGAGGTGGTTGCCGCCTGCGAGGCCGCGCAGCGCGCGGGCGCCACAGAGGTGCTGGTGACCGATGGCCACGGCAGCGCACACAACATCCTGTTCGACCAGTTGCCGGATTTCGCGCGCCTGGTCCGATCGTGGCCGCGACCGCTGGTGCAGATGCAGGGCATAGACGATGGCCACTTCGACGCTGTCGTGTTCATCGGTCACCACGCCAGCGCGGTGGCCATGGACGGCGTGCTGGCGCACACCTTCGTTCTGGCCTTCCGAGACGTGCGCGTCAACGGTGTTTCGCACAGCGAGACCACGCTCAACGCCATGCTCGCCGCGCATTACGGCGTGCCGGCAGTGTTCACTTCGGGCGACGATGCCTACATCGCGCACTGCCGCGAACGCCTGCCCGGCATCGAGACGGTGGTGACGAAGAAAACCAGCGGCTTTACCTCCATCGACAGCCTGAAGCCCGCGGTGGCGCAACGCCTGATCGGCGAAGGCGTGGAGCGTGCGCTCAGGCGCCTGTCGGACTTCGCGCCGATGGAATTGCCGGACAGCTTTGACGTGGAGATCGACTTCTCCGAGCGCAGCCAGCCAGAGATGTGGGCCTGGCTGCCCTGGTGCGAGCGGCGCGGCCCGCGCACCATCGGCTGGAAGTTCGCGTCCATGCCGGAAGTGATGCGGCTGATCGGTTTCGCTTCGTTTTATCAGAGCCATGGCGTGCCACGCTACGGCGAGGGCACGCCGTAGGCCGGTACGAGGTCAGACCCCGGGCAGGCGACTGGGTCCGAGGTCTGCTGGCGTCAAGGCCAGCGCGTCGGGCCAAGCACACCCGGTGATCAAGGACGCCGACGCCGTTGCCATCGCCGGCGCCGTCTGCAGGCCATAGCCGCCCTGGCCGGCCAGCCAGAAGAAGCCCGGGGCATCGGCTGCGAAGCCGGCCACCGGGACGCGATCGGCCGTGAAGGTGCGCAGGCCAGCCCACTGGTGCAGCACCTGCCGCACTGCCATGGTGGTCACCTCCTCGATGCGCCAGGCCGCCAGCGCGATGTCGTATTCCTCGGGTTGGGCGTCGCAAGGGGGCGATGCCGTCTCGTCGGCCGGCGATGCCAGAAGGTGGCCAGCTTCAGGCAGGAAGTAGAACTCGTTGGCCAACGATCGCACCAAGGGCCAGCCACGCACATCCACGCCCGACGGGGGTTGGAAGGAGATGATCGTGCGCCGCAGGGGCGTCAGGCCGAGCGTCGCCACGCCTGCCAGGCGTGCCAGCTCGTCGGCCCAGGCGCCGGCGGCGTTCACCAGCAACGGGGCGGCGTACTCGCCATGCGATGTGCGCAGCTGCCACTGGCCCGCACGGCGCTCGGCCATCAGAACCTCGGCGTTGGTCACCACCTGCCCGCCGGCGGCCCGCAGGCCGCGGGTGTATCCCATCATCAGCGCATGGCCGTCCAACCGCGCGGCGGCGGGGTCGAGCAGTCCGCGTGTGATGCCTTCGCCGCCGAGCTTGAGCACCGGCACAAGTGCATGCATCTGTGACGCGCTGATCTCGTGCGCGGTGCCGGTGACGGCGGCCATCTCGGCCAGGTTGCTCTCGAACACCTCGTCCTGCCCGTCGCGCACCACCATCATCGCCGGGGCTGGCGTCGACAGCGGCACGTCCGTGAACCCGGGCGGCGGGTTCGAAAAGAACGCACCGCTGGCCTTGGTGAGCAGACGCACGGGCCGGTTGCCGATACCGAAGTGGTAGTAGGTGGCCGAGCGACCTGACGAGTGATAGCCGGTGGCGTTCTCGCGCTCGAGCACGATCACGCGGCCGTAAGGGGCCAGCTGGCAGGCCACAGACAGGCCGGCGACGCCGCCGCCGACGACAAGGAAGTCGGCGCCCGTCACACCGCAGCGCCGCGGTGGCGCCGCATCAGGGTCTGCAGCCGGTCCAGCGGCAGTTCATGCACGGTCGTGCCGCGAACCCCGGTCATCGTGCTGGCCGTCGTGAGCGAGTTGAGGATGGCTTCCTCGGCCGCCTCGGCGGCTGCAGGCAGCAGTGCGTTCATGTCTTCGCCGCCCAGCATGTTCAGACCCCTCACCATTCCAACCTGGTGGAAGGGCAGCACGTTGGCGGTGGAGAAGGCCAGCGCAAAGTCGCCGCTGCGGTTGTTGCCGTAGCCGCCCACCCGCGACAGGCCGGCATTGGCGCGCCGCGCCAGACGGTTGAGCTGCGGCGGCAGCAGCGGCGCATCGGTGGCCACGACGATGACGATGGAGCCCTTGGTCTCGTCCACCAAGCCGTCGTCGCGCCGCTGCGGGCTGGGGGTGACGTCGTAGCCCAGTTCGCGACCGACGGGAACGCCATCCACGGTGAGGTGCCGGCGGTTGCCGAAGTTCGATTGCACCAGCACGCCCACTGTCCACGGTTGCCCGGCGGCCTGCACGCGACGTGACGCGGTGCCAATGCCCGACTTGAATTCGAAGCTCATCATTCCGGTGCCGCCGCCGACGGCCCCTTCGGCCACCCGCCCTGTGGCGGCTGCGGCGATGGCTTGTTCCACATGCTCTGGGCGCACGGGCGCCGCCAGGCCGTCGTTGAGCACGCCGTCGAAGGTTTCTGCGGCGCAGGGCTGGTGCCAACGCTCGGGCACACCGTGCACAAAGGGCAGGGCCAGCAGTGTGTCGCGGGCCACGCCGATGGAGAAAGCCGAGGTCAGCACGATGGGCGACGACAGCAGCCCCGCCTCGGCGATCCAGTGCGTGCCCGTGACTTCGCCAAAGCCGTTGTAGCGGTCGAAGCCGGCAAAACAGCCGGCCTGCCAAAGCTGGCCCAGCAAGGGCACGATGGCCGTGACCCCGCTGCGGATAACGCGGGGTTCATCCTCGATCAGCGTCACCTGGCCGACGCCAACACCCGCCACATCCGTGATCGCGTTGAGCGGCCCGCAGGGCAAGGTGCCGACGACGATGCCGAGTTCACGCAGCCGGGCGCGCGGAAGTGGTTTCATGCAGCAGACTCCAGTGACGACGGACTCAACGCACCCGGGCGCCCAAGACCGACACGGCCTGTCGGGGTTCGCGCCCGATGGCCGTTGAGTCGCTGGGAGCACAGACCATGACCGAACTCATCCGCCGCCGACCGCTGCTCACGTTCTACGTCCTGGCCGTCGTCCTCGGCGCCATCGTGACGTCGATCCGCCTGCTGGACCCTGGCGCAATGGGCGCCGTGTTCAAGGACATGCGCACCAATCCCTGGCACCCGAACATCATCAGCGTCTTCCCCAGGGTGCTGGACAACCCGATCCTGTGGACGGGCTACCTCTTCCCGTTTGCGCCGACGGCTGCGGCGCTCATCATCGTGGCCCTGGGTTGGGGCCGCAAGGGTCTGCGCGAGCTGTTTGACCGGTTCCGTTTCTGGCGCGAAGGCGTCACCTGGCGGCAAGGCATGATGGTCTATGCGACGCTGTTTGCCGTTTACCTGGCGGCGGTCGCTTTCCTTCTGATCGTGCTCGTGCTGCGCGAACCCAACTCGGGCTTGACCGGCATGCTGCAGCGCTACGGAAGCACCCCCTTTGCCATTTTCGGGTTCTTGATCGTGGCGCCGTTTCTCGGACCGGGCGGGTTGCTGGAGGAATTGGGCTGGCGGGGTTTCATGTTCCCCTTGCTCGTGGAGAAGCTGGCCAACCCTTTGCTGGCCTGCGTCGTCATCGGCGTGTTGTGGGGGCTGTGGCATTTCCCGCGGGAGATACCGTCCATCGTCTCGGGCAACCCGGCCATGCTCAAGGGCGGCAGCTGGGGTGGATTTGCGCTGAACCAGTTGCAGTTCCTGGCCGGCACCATCGTCGCCAGCATCCTCATCGCCTATGTCTACTTCAAGACCGGTGGCAGCGTCTGGGCGGCCATCCTCACGCACAACATCGGCAATGAATTCGCGGTCGGCCTGACGTTGTTCACAAAGTCCCAGTTGCAGATCGCCGGGGTGGCGATGGACGTCGATACCCCGTTCAAGGTGGCCATCGCCGTGCTCATCGTGGCCACCACGGGCACTCAATTGGGGCGGCGGCGTGAAGGCACCTGAAGACCTTGTGCAGGCCCAAATCGAGGCCTACAACGCTCAAGACATCGAGGCCTTCCTCGCCTGCTACCACCCCGAATGCGAATTCGTGCTCTGGAACGGCGAGGTGGACCTGCGCGGGCACGCTGCATTTCGCGAGGCCTACTCGCAGCTGTGGCGCCGCTCGCCCCGGCTGCAAGCGCGCATCCTGCAGCGCATCGTGGTGGGTCGCCACGTGATCGATCTGGAGCTGATGCTGCACCACGTGGCGGGGCCGCGCGACCCGCTGGTGGTGATCTACGAGACCGAAAGCTCGTACATCCGCCGCGTGCACGTGCTGACGCACAAGGACTGAAGCAAGGCGCTAAACAGCGCCCGCCGCGCATCAGCACGGCCGCTGTTCGCGATTTGCGCGTGTGGTCACCGGTCGCCGTTGCCGCGGCGGGCCTTCACAGCCGGTAGCGCCGCAGCACCCACGCGCCCGCCACGACAAAAGCCGCCGGTACGAGCGAAAACGCCAGCCCGGCGCCGACCAGCGCCGAAGGGGGCTGCAGGGCGACGCCATCGGCAGACGGCACGAATCCCGACAGACTCAAGACAGCCGCCGTGATCAGGGGCCCCAGTGCAAGGCCAGCCTTTTCGCCGGCGATGAAGAGGCCCGTGAAGCTGCCCTCGCGCCGCAGGCCACTGTGCTGCGCATCG
>CANHVY010000081.1 GCA_947464185.1 Burkholderiales bacterium | reverse complement strand
GCGGCAGCAGCCGCGTCAGGCGCAGGCTGAAGCTGTCGCCCCGGCTGGACAGCAGGTAGTCGCCCGCGGAAGTCTTGACGGTGCCCGAATCCACGTTGGAGTGCACGGCGGTGGTCTCCAGCATCAGCCCCAGCGGGTACAGCGGCACGCGCAGGCTGGCGAAGCCGATCTTCACGTCGTTGACGTGGCCGGGGGAGGTCTGCACCTGGGCGACGCCAACGATGTCGCGGTCCAGCAGGTTGGCGTGCTGCACGGCCAGGCCTGCGCGCCACTTGCCGGTGGTGTCGCTGCCGGTGTTGTCCAGCGACAACTGCGTGGTCCAGGGCGAGCGGTCGGCCACGCGCAGCACGCCGGTGAGGCTGCCGTCGTCTTCGGTGCGGAAGGTCACCTGCATCTGGCGACCGGGGTTCTCGTTGGCCAGGCGCAACTCGGCGGACAACTCGGTGTCCACGGGGGTGGTGCCTGGGCTCAGCGCGGGTACGGCACGCAGTACGTTCTCACGCGAGCGTGCTTGCGCGCCGCTGATCTCGATGCGCGCCACCTGGAGTTCCTCGACCTGCAGCTTGACGACGCCGCCCTCGAGCGTCTGCTCGGGGATGAGCACCTGCACGGCGGCGATGCTGGCCTGGGCGTAGACGTCGCGAACGGCCTGCACGGCGGACTCGATGTCGGAGAAACGCCGGCCTGGGCCGGTGAACGGCGCCAGCGCCGCGGCCAGACGGTCCGCGGGCACCTTGTCGGCCCCCACCACCTCAAAGCGCTTGATGTCAAAGCGCGGCTCGGGCCGGGGCGAAGTGAGGCCACCCCCCGCAGCAGCCTGCGCCCTGGCAGCCCCCGGCATCAGCACCGGCGCCACCACGCACAGCGCCAGCAGGACGCTTGCAGACAGGACCGATGACGGGTGAACCTTGCTCATGCTCACATTCTGTCGTCGAATAGCTGTGTGAACCGAACCTTTGTTGTCGGGAATTGACCCATTTATCACATGAAGCTGCCGTCAGGGTTTGCCCTAGCCCCTAAAGCCGTGGCCTCCTTGGTCTCCGCGGCGGCCACGCTGGGCGTGACCTTGCTGCTGTCCTGGGCGCTGGTGGGGGGCCGCACGCCTGAGATGCTTCAGCGGGTGGACCTGCAGATCTACGACTTCTGGGTTCGCCACACCGCCCATCCTGCGGGGGAGCCGCAGGTGACGGTGCTGGAACTGGACGAGGCCTCCTTGCTGAAGCTGGGCCAGTGGCCCTGGCCGCGCGACCGGATCGCGCAGGTGGTCAAGGAGGTTTTCGACACCTACGGCGCCCGGGCGCTGGCCTTCGATATCGTGTTCGCCGAGCCCGACCGCAGCGACGCCGCGGCCATACGCCAGCGCCTGGAGCGGGTGCCGCCAGGTGTGAACGGTGGGAACGGTGCGAACGGCGCGAATGGTGGTGACGGCGCGCTGCGCCGGGAGCTCGAAGCGCTGATTGACGCGCTGGACCGGGACCGGACGCTGGCCGAGGCCTTGAAGGGCCGCAACGTCGTGCTGGGCTACTACTTCAATGCCGACCCCGCCAGCCGCAGCGGGGCCTTGCCCGAACCCTGGCTGCCCGCCGACATGGCGCAGACCCTGGGCATCCGCGCCTTGTCAGGGCCTGGCTACGGCGCCAATCTGGAAGCGCTGGTGCAGGCGGCCAAACGCGCCGGCCACTTCAACCCGCGTGTGGACCTGGACGGCGTGACCCGCAGCATCCCGCTGTTGCAGGAAAACGACGGCATGCTCTACACATCGCTCACGCTCGGCGTGCTGAGTCTGCTGGCCGGCGACAACGCGGCGGTGGATTTCGGGCCCGCGGTGACGGCCGGCGGGCGCGAAGTGACCGAGGCCCTGACGGTCGGGCCGTTCAAGCTGCCCATCGATGGTCGCGCACAGGCGCTGGTGCCCTTCTTTGGGGGGCGTGGCACGCTGCCGCGCGTGTCGGTGGCGGATTTGCTCGAAGGCAAGGCGGACCCGGCCCTGCTCAAGGGCCGCGTGGTCGTGTTCGGCCCCATCGCTGCGGGGCTGAAGGACTCGCGCTCCACGCCAGTGGACAACAACCAGCCCGGGGTGGAGTTGCATGCCTCCTACCTGCAAGGCGCGCTCACCGGGCGCTTGCCCAGCCGCCCTTACTACACCGACGCCGCCGTGCTGAGCACGCTGTGGCTGGTGGGGCTGATCATGCTGCTGGGCGCGCGCCGTCTGCGGCCCGGGCCTTTCTCGCTGGTGTCTATCGGTGCCCTGGCGGCGGTAGTGAGTGGGGCGGGCTGGCTGTGGGTGCAGCACCGCGCCGTGCTGCCCGTGGCCCTGCCGCTGACGCAGATCGCCACCCTCTTCGTCGGCCTGAACCTGCTGGGCTACCTGTTCGAGACGCGCAGCAAGAACGCGATGAACAAGCTATTCGGGCAGTACGTGCCGCCGGAACTCGTGGGCGAGATGAACGAGAACCCGGCACAGTACTCGATGTCGGCCAAGTCCACCGAGCTGACGGTGATGTTCGCCGACGTGCGCGGCTTCACCACGCTGTCAGAGAAGATGGAGCCCGCCGCCCTGGGCGAGCTGATGAACACGCTGCTGACCGAGCTGTCACGGGTGATCCGTGCCGACCACCTGGGCACCATCGACAAGTACATCGGCGACTGCGTGATGGCCTTCTGGGGCGCGCCCATCGACCGGCCTGACCACGCCGCTGCCGCCACCGCTGCGGCGCTGGACATGCAGAAGGCGCTGACCGCGCTGCTGCCCAGGCTGGTGGTGCCCGAGGGCGCGCACATCGCCGTGGGCATCGGACTGAACACGGGCAAGGCGGTGGTGGGCAACATGGGCTCGGCCTACCGCATGGCCTACACCGTGCTGGGTGACACGGTGAACACCGCTTCGCGCCTGGAGGGCCTGACCAAGGCCTACGGTGCGGACATCGTGGTGGGCCCCGCGGTGCGTGCTGCGGCGGGCGACGGGTTCCTGTGGTGCGAACTGGACTGGGTGCGCGTGAAGGGCCGGGACACGCCGCTGGCCATCCATGAGCCGCTGTGCCGCCTGAGCGAGGCCGATGTCACGCTGCGCGAGCAGGTAGCGCGCCACGAACAGGCCCTGGTGGACTACCGCGATCGCCACTTCCAGCGGGCCCTGGACGCCTGGACGGCGCTGCAGGCCGAGCGGCCCTGCAAGCTGCACGAACTGTGGATCGAGCGGGCGCAGACTTACCTGACCCAACCCCCTGCAGAGGGCTGGGACGGCGTCTACACCTTCGAGAGCAAGTAGGCTGCGCCCTGCGCCTGCCCACTGGCAGCCGCTCATGCAGCGCGGGTCGCCTGCGTGCCGCTGAAGCGGAAGCACCCGCGGCCAGCTTCCTTGGCGCGATACAGGGCCAGGTCTGCGGCCACCAGCAGTTCATCCAGGGTGTATCCGTCCTGCGGCGAAGTGGCCACGCCCACGCTGCTGTCGACGCCCACCCCCTGGCCAGCGCCGATGTCGATGGGCCGGCGCAGTATGGACTGCAGCCGTTGCGCGCGCTCC
This sequence comes from Burkholderiales bacterium, assembly GCA_947464185.1. Lineage (GTDB taxonomy): Bacteria > Pseudomonadota > Gammaproteobacteria > Burkholderiales > Burkholderiaceae_C > Rubrivivax. The sequence continues at coordinate 6,015 of CANHVY010000081.1, read as the reverse complement.
TCCAGCGCGGCGTGGCCGGGCTCGTCCGCGAACAGGATCACGAACTCGTCGCCGCCCAGACGCGCCACGGCGTCGCGCTCGCGCACGGCCTGCGTCAGGCGCCTGGCCACCTGCACCAGCACAGCGTCGCCCGCGGCATGACCATGCAGGTCGTTCACGGGCTTGAAGCGGTCCAGGTCCAGCAGCATCAGGGCGTGGCCACCCGGCCGCTCCAGCAGTTCCTGCGCCATCAGCGCCAGGCCGGCGCGGTTCAGCAGGCCGGTCAGCGGATCCGTGCGGGCCTCATGCGCCAGCGAGGCGGCGCGGGTCTCCAGGCGCGAGCTCTTGTGGCTCAGCAGCCGTACGCGGCTGCTCAGCGCAATGGCAAACACCACCAGCTCTGCCGCAACGCCGATCTGCAGGCCGGTTGCCACCACGAAGGGCCAGTCCAGGTGGCCCCAGTTCACCAGCACCACGGTCAGGACTGCGCTGAACAGCAGCATCTGCCCTGACATGTACCAGGCGGCCGGCCTGTAGCCCCGTGCCAGCACCAGCAAGGCTGCAGTGAACACCGTGAGCATGCCCGCCAGCGACAACACCTCGTTCATGCGTTGGGCCGTGGTGATCTCTCCAAGAAGGCCGAACAACAGGGCCACCAGGCTCAGCGCCATGGTCAGCTGGTTCAGCCGGGCGAACCGCGGCGCGCGGCTGGTGAGGTTCAGGAAGCTCTGGGCGAACAGCGCACCGAACAGGATCCACAGGCTGGGGAACACCACGTAGGACGCCTCCATGGCCGCGGGCCAATCGGGGAACAGGTAGCGCGCACCTTGGCCGTTGAAGCTGACCAGGGTCATCAGCGCGGCGGCGCTGGCCAGCACGTAGTGCACATAGGTGCGGTCCCGGAACGAAGCCGCCAGGGCCAGGTTGTAGACCAGCAGGGTCAGCAAGATGCCGTAGGTGATGCCGTCGAACAGGCGCTTGTCCTGGCGCGCGGCCATGTGGTCGGGCAGGTCAAAGGCGGTCACGGTCAGCGGCTGCGATGTCTTGCTGACCACCCGCAGGTAGGCGGTGTACTGGCCGGGGGCGTTCAGCCGGAAACGAAAGGAATAGCGTTCGCTCTCCAGCGGCCGGCTGGCCCAGGGCCGGTCCAGCCCCGTACGCACCACCTCCCCCAGCGGCGCTCCCGCCACATCGAAGGGGCCATGGAACTCCACCTCACTCAGCGCGGTGGTGCTCATGGCCAGCACCCAGTCCCCCCGGTCGCCCTCTTGCAGCATCACCACGCGAATCCAGTGCGGCCGATCGTCGTACGGGGTGCGCAGCGGCGCCTGCGGCGTGCGGAAGGCCCCTTGCGCGCTCGGGTGGCTGATCTGCACGATGCCGAGCTGCCCGCTGTTGTCGATGAGGTAGGCGATCTGCCCGGACAGGCGTGCGTCAGGTGCCAGGGCCTGGATGCGGTCTGGCGCTGCGGCGTGCGCTGGGGAAGTGAGCGCCAGGAAGTTGAGCGCCAGTGTCCACGCTGCAAGGGCCCAGGCGTACCACGCTGCCCGGGACCTGAGACAGGCCCGGACCGTGAAGGCCGCCAGCACCGAGACGACGGCTGCCGTTGCCTCGCCTGGAGAGTGCCCGGTGCCTGAACAATTGCGCATCACCATGGGCCGAAGATTATGGTGGCTGGGGCGCTTACGATAAAGCCCCGACCCGCCGCATGCCTGCTGCGTACATCCCTTCAGGAGCAACGATGGCCCAACTGTCGCCAGCCGAAACCGCCCACTACCAGCGTGAGGGCTGGGTGATCCCCGAATTCCGCCTGCCGCCATCCCGTGTGGCCACCATGGTGCAGGCGCTGGAGACGCTGCTGCGTGACAACCCCGGCGTGCGGCCCGAGAAGCTGGTGTCCGCCCATGTGGCAGGTGACAACGGCGAGGGCGTGCGCGGCGTGAGCGACTTTCTGGACCTGGCGCGTGACCCGGAGATCGTGGAATTGGTCTCAGATGTGATCGGTGATGACGTCATCCTCTGGGGGTGTCATGTCTTCTGCAAGCCCGCGGGTGAGGGCTACGAGACCCCCTGGCACCAGGACGGCCACTACTGGCCGATCCGTCCCCTGGCCACCTGCACGGCCTGGGTGGCGCTGGAGGAGTCCACGGTGGAGAACGGTTGCCTGCGCGTCATTCCCCGCTCGCATGAAGGCGAGCGCCTGCACGAACACCTGCACGAAGACCGTACCGACCTGACGCTGAACCAGCGCATGGCCGACGGCACTTTCGACGAAGCCCAGGCCGTGGACCTGGAACTGCAGCCCGGGCAGATGTCGCTGCACGACGTCTACATGATCCACGGCGCGGCGGCCAACACCTCGGGCAAGCGCCGCACGGGCGTGGCGCTGCGCTACATGCCCTCCACCTCGGTCTTCGAGCGCAACCTGCGGCCGGTGGACGGCAAGACCGGCGTCGCCGTGAACTTCGCGAACCGCCCGCTGTGGCTCGTGCGCGGCGTGGACCGCAGCGGGCGCAACGATTTCGAGGTGGGGCACCGGCGGGTTTGACTTTGACATCCGGCCGTTCAGCCGTTCGGAAGCAACCGCACCCGTGCGCCCAGAGCCTGCCAAAGGGCTTCGACAGGCTCAGCCCGAACGGATAAGGGGGGCTCAGCCAGAACGAGTAGGGGTTGCTCAGCCCGAACGTGCAGGCATTCCTCCGTTCGCCCTGAGCCTGTCGAAGGGCTAGAGCCGCGTCCATTAAGACACCCCCGTTCGCCCTGAGCCTGTCGAAGGGCCGGACCCACGTCCATTGAAGGGCATCGACCCGTTCAGTAGGTGACTACCGCGCCACGCCCTCGTGCGCCAGCAGGGCGTGCTTGCGCTCCAGCCCGCCCGCGTAACCCGTGAGCGCGCCGCCGCTGCCCAGCACGCGGTGGCAGGGCACGATAAGGCTGACCGGGTTGCGCCCGATGGCTGCGCCGGCAGCGCGCACGGCCGCAGGCGAGCCGGCGGCGGCGGCGATGGCGGCATAGGTGGACGTGCCGCCTGAGGGAATGTTCAGCAGGGCGGCCCACACGGCGCGCTGGAAGGGGGTGCCGGCGCTGAGGTCGAGCGCCGGGGCGGGCCCGCCGTCTTGCGTTCGTGCCCAGTACGCACGCAGCCAGCGCGCCGTGGCTTTCAGCATGGGGTGCTGCGGGTCCTCGGGCACCAGGAAGGGGCCTGGATGATGTTTCTGACCGTCGAACCACAAGCCCGCCAGACCCAGGTCTGTGGCGAGTGCGGTCATGGGGCCCAGGGGTGTGTCGAGGCGCGCCTGTGTCGCGCCGCTGGCGGACGCAGGTCGGCTGCGGTGTGCTGGAGGGGCGGGCTTGCGTTCAGCGTGCATGGTGTGGAGCTCGGGGACGTGGGGCTTCGGGAGCGCCTGGAGCCGTGAGATCCAGGCGATGTATCAGCGGGTTCAAGTGGGTGTACCTGCAGTGTCCGGAGGTGGGCTGAGCAGCGACTGCCAAAGCCGCATGACAGCGTAGGCGCGCCAAGGCCTCCAGGCCTCAGACTGGCGCTCTGCGGCGCGGGCGTCGCGGGTGTGCAGGGCCTTGAGCAAGGCGATGTCGGTGGCAGGAAAGGCATCGGGCCAGGCCAGGGCCCGCATCGCGATCATCTGCACCGTCCATTCGCCCACGCCGGGCAGGGCCCGAAGGGCGTTCAAGGTCGGTTCCAGCGCAGCGCCACGGTCCAGCACGAGCCGGCCGCAGGCCACCTCCTGAGCCACGGCCTGCAGCGCGCGCACGCGTCGACGCACGATGCCCAGGCGCCCGATCTCCTCGGCGCTGGCTTGGGCCAATTGCTGCGCCGTGGGAAACAGATGCGTCAGACCCTGACCGGGTGCGGCCACAGGGGACCCGAGGGTCCCTACCAGGCGTCCGGTCAGCGTTCGCGCGGCAGCCACCGTGACCTGCTGGCCGAGGATCACGCGAACGGCGGTCTCGAAACCGTCAACGCCAGCGGGCACGCGCAGCCCGGGCACGGAGGGCAGGCTGCGTGAGCTGGCCAAGACCTGCATCTGCATGCAGGCCAGCACCGGATCGATGCAAGCAGGGTCTGCGTCCAGGTCCAAGGCCTGCCGCACCCGTGCCAGCAGCGGCCCCAGGGCCTGCTGAAGCGAAGACGACAGGGTGAGCTCCACCTCATGCCGATCAGGATCAAACCGGGCCGCGATCCATCCGCTGGCGGCCTGGCCCTGGTGGGGCGGCAGGGCCAGACTCAGCGTGCGTCGCCAGGTCAGGCCGTCCACGACCTCGACGCCTGTCACCGCGCGGTCCTGCAGAAAGCGCATCACGCCGGCGATGTCGTAAGGCGGGCGGTAGCCCAGGCGGCACACCAACGTGTCGTCTGCCGTCCCACGAAGGCCGCCACCCGAAGGGCGTTGCTGGCGCCGCAAGGCACTGGGGTTCAGGCGGTAGTGGCTGAGGAACGTGGCGTGAAAGCGTCTCAAGCTGGCATAGCCCGCAGCCTGGGCGACTTCGGCCATGGGCAGGCGGGTGTCCGTCAACAGTTGCTTGGCCAGCAGCAGCCTGCGTGTGTCGAGGTAGGCCTTGGGCGAGACGCCCATGGTCTGGGAGAACAGCCGACGTAGATGCCGGTCGGTCACGCCCAGGCGGGCGGCCAGGGCTGACATGGGCAATGCGCGCCCTGCATGTACGGCCTCGTCGATGATGGCGGCAGCCGCCACCCCCAGCGCCTGGGGCGAATCGACGAGGGATAGGCCCGGAGCCAGCTCCGGTCGGCACCGCAGGCAGGGCCGGAACCCCGCAGCTTCCGCCTGTGCCGCCTGGGCAAAGAACCTGCAGCGGCGCTCGGCGGGGGTGCGCACGCGGCACACCGGGCGGCAGTAGATGCCGGTGGACGTCACGCCCACGAAAAGCCGGCCATCGAAGCGGGCGTCTCGGGCCACCAGCACCAGATAGCGCGGATCGGGTGCCGCGACCGCAACACGGTGCTGCGCGACCGGGTGCCTGCGGGCCGTGGCGGTTTCCTTCAAGGTACCGGTGTCGGCATCCATGGGGCTGGTCATGCGGGAATCATAGGTTTCGCTGCACCGCGCAGTGGGCCGTTTTCGGACCTTTGATCCGGCATGAAGCGTGCTTGCGCAGGCGCCGGTTTGGCGACCTGCATCTCCCTAGAATGCCCCGGCGCCGGCAGCCGAGACCCTTGGCCTCTTCAAGCCCCCATTCCTGTCACCAGACTCCCCCCATGCAAGTTCACTCCTCCATCTTCAAGGCCTACGACATCCGCGGCGTCGTTGGCCAGACGATTGACGCCACCTTTGCCGAACATCTGGGCCGGGCCTTCGGCAGCGAGGCGGTGGCCGCGGGCGAGAAGGCCGTGGCCGTGGGGCGTGACGGGCGGCTGTCGGGTCCGAAGCTGGCCGCAGCACTCATCAAGGGCCTGAAATCCACCGGGCTGGACGTGGTGGACCTGGGCGCGGTGACCACCCCCATGCTGTACTACGTGGCCGCCACGCGCGGCGCGCACGGCTGCCGCTCGGGCATCCAGGTCACGGGCAGCCACAACCCCAAGGACTACAACGGCTTCAAGATGGTGCTGGCCGGCCGCGCCATCTACGGTGACGACATCCAGAAACTGCGCCAGCGCATCGAGGCCGAGGATTACGTCAAGCGACGCGGCCGCAGCGCCGCGATGGACATCGGGGCGGAGTACACGGCGCGCATTGCGGGTGACTGCAAACTCGCCCGCCCGATGAAGATCGTGGTGGATTCGGGCAACGGCATCCCGGGCGCCTCGGCGCCGGGCGTGCTGCGCGCGCTGGGCTGCACCGTGGACGAGATGTACTCCGAGGTGGATGGCGACTTTCCCAACCACCACCCGGACCCGAGCAAGCCCGAGAACCTGGCCGAGCTGATCCAGCGCGTGAAGACCACGGATGCCGAACTCGGCCTGGCCTTCGACGGCGACGGCGACCGCCTGGGCATCGTCACCAAGCAGGGGAACATCATCTATCCCGACCGGCAGTTGATGCTGATCGCCACCGACAT
>CANHVY010000080.1 GCA_947464185.1 Burkholderiales bacterium | reverse complement strand
GCCGCCACGTCAGCCGGCTTGAGCTGGCCCGAGGCCAGGCGCAGCTTCAGGCCGCCCAGGATCACGTCGTACCGGGCCTTGGCCAGGTCTCGGCGGGTCTGGAAGAGCTGGGTCTGGGCGTTGAGCACGTCCAGGTTCACGCGAACGCCCACCTTGTAGCCCAGTTGCGTGGCCTCCAGGGCCAGCTGGGACGAGGACTCTGCGGCCTCCAGGGCCTTGACCTGGGCCAGGCCCGATTGCACGCCGAAGAAGGCCTGTCGGGTGGCCTGGGTCACCGCGCGGCGGGCGGCGTCCAGGTCGTTGCGCGACTTGTCTTCCAGCGCCAGGGTTTCCTTGATGCGGTTTTGCGTGGCGCCGCCGGTGTATAGCGGCCAGTTCAGTTGCAAGCCCACGGAGGTGGAAGTGTTCTGGCCCGGCAGGGTGGCGCCCTTGCCACCGAAATGCGTGGAGCCTACCGAGCCCACGGCGTCCAGCGTGAAGCTTTCTGCGGCGCGTGCCTTTTCGGTTTCCAGGCGTGCCACGTCCAGGCCCAGGCGGGCCCTGCGCACGCTGGGGTGGCCACTGTCGGCCTGGCTGGCCCAGGTTTCCGCATCTGCGGGCTGGGGCGCCGGCAGGGTGGCGGCCTTGACCAGACCCCTGGGCGACACATTGCCGCGCCCCACCACCTGGTCCAGCGCGATGCGCTTGGTGCGCAGGTCGTTTTCCGCTGCGATTTCCTGGGCGGTGGCCAGGTCGAACCGGGCCTGGGCTTCGCGCGTGTCGGTGATGGTGGCCGTGCCCACCTCGAAGTTGCGCTTGGCTGAGGCCAATTGCTCGGTGATGGCGGCCTTGCTGGCGCGCGTGGTGGCCAGGGCATCTTGCGCGGCCAGCACGTCGAAATAGGCCTGGCTCAAGCGCACGATCAGGTCTTGCTCCACCGCTTCCAGATCAGCCTGCGACACCTGCACGGCCCTGCGGGATTGCTCGATGGTGGGAGCGGTGGCCTTGTTGATCAGCGGGTACTTGCCGCTGAGGGTGGCGCCCAGCGCATTGTTGTCCCGCGTGCCCACGCGCGGGGCATCAGCCAGCCCCAGAGAGGCATTGCCGGTCAGGGCGGCCGAGGGCCGCAGTAGCGCATCGGCCTGGGCTGCGCGGAGTTCGGCCGCCTGCGCGGCCGCCTTGGCACTGAGGTAGGCCGCGTCATAGACACGGGCCGCGTCGTACAACTCCTGCAGGCTTTGGGCCCAGGCTGGCAGGGCCGTGCCCGCCAGCAGCACGGACAGCGGGGCGATCAGTCGACGGGCAAGGCGCGGCGTCCGCATGGGGTGGTCCTTTCGGGGGTGTCAGGTTGGGCCGGTTCGGGTTCAGCGAGATCAGAACTTGAAGCGGCTGGGCTCGGGGAAGTTCAACAGGCGCGGGGCCACGGTGTCGAACAGGTCCACGTGCGAGAAGGTCTGGCCGGTGCCTTGCGTGAACAGGCGTGCGCGCATGATGGGCTCCTGCCCCACGATGGCCAGCAGCCTGCCGCCGGGCCTGAGCTGCGCCAGCAAGGCCTGGGGTACCTCGGCCACGGAACCGGACAACACGATGGCGTCATAGGGGCCGTCTTGTGCCCGGCCGGCGCTGCCGTCGGCCCGCAGCACGCGGGCGTTGTCCACGCCCGCCTCACGCAGGTTGTGCCGCGCCTGCTCGGCCAGATCAGGGTGGATCTCCAGGCTCGTGACGTCGCCGGCCAGGCCCGCCAGCAGGCAGGCCATGAAGCCGGAGCCGGCGCCCACCTCGAGCACGCGGTCGGTGGGCCGCAGGCGCAGTTCCTGCAGCATGCGCGCCTCCACGCGGGGCTCCAGCATGCAGGCGCCCTGCGGGGAGCCTTCGATCAACGGCACCTGGGTGTCCACGAAAGCCAGCGCCTGGTGCGACGCGGGCACGAAGTCTTCACGGCGCACGCGCGCCAGCAAGGCCAGGACGTCCGGCTCCAGCACATCCCAGGGGCGGATCTGCTGCTCGATCATGTTGAAGCGGGCCTGTTCGACGTTCATGGCGGGGCGGAGATGAGTCTGTGTGGATGACGGTTCGCTTGGCGCCCGGTGTACAGGGCGGACGCCGCGCGGCGAAGCCGGCGTTTGATTTTAGGTGGGCCCCTGTCCCCCGCCTGACTTGAACAGCCGCCGTGCCCAGGCGCCCAGGTCGTCCAGGTAGACGTAGATCACCGGCACCACCACCAGCGTCAGCAGCGAGGAGGTGATGACGCCGCCGATCACCGCCTGGCCCATGGGGGCGCGCTGCTCGCTGCCCTCGGTCAGCGCGAAGGCCAGCGGCACCATGCCGAAGATCATGGCCAGCGTGGTCATCAGGATGGGCCGCAGGCGTACACGGGCAGCTTCCAGCAGGGCCGCGCCGCGCTCCATGCCTTCGTCACGCGCCCGGTTGGCGAAGTCCACCAGCAGGATGGCGTTCTTGGTCACCAGCCCCATGAGCATGATCACCCCGATGATGGAGAACATGTTGAGCGTGCTGCGCCACATCACCAGCGCCCCCACCACTCCGATGAGCGTGAGCGGCAGCGAGGCCATCAGCGCCACGGGTTGCAGGTAGCTGCGGAACTGCGAAGCCAGGATCATGTAGATGAAGATCACGGCCATGGCCAGGGCCGACAGCGCGTAGCTGAAGCTTTCCTGCATGTCTTTGGTGGAACCGCCGAACCGGTAGCTGTAACCTGGGGGCAGGGTGGTTTGGTCCAGCAGCTTGCGGATGTCGGCCGAGACCTCGCCCACGGACCGGCCGGCGGTGTTGGCCGTGATTTCCACCTCGCGGTTGAGGTCGCGCCGGTTGATCTGGTTGGCGCCCAGGCTCAGGCGCAGGTCGGCCACCTGCGACAGGCGCACCACGCGCGGCGAACCGTCGGCGGCCGTGCCCACGCTCAGGCCCAGGCGCGCCAGGTCTTCCACGTTGTCACGGTGCTGCGGGGCCACGCGCACCTTGATGTCGTGCGTCTGGTCGGCGCCTGATCGCCACTGGCCCACGGTCTCACCGGCCACCAGGGTGCGCAAGGTGTTGGTGATGGCGCTCACCGACAGCCCGGCGTCCGCCGCGGCGTCGCGCCGCACCTCCACCGCCACGATGGGCTTGTTGGCCTTCATGCTGGTGTCCAGGTCGATCAGGCCCGGCACCTGGCGCATGCGCGCCGTCAGCTCGTCGGTCAGGCGCTGCAGTTCCTTCAGGTCCGAGCCCTGGAGGGACAGCGAGATGGGCTTGGAGCCGCTCACCCCGTCCAGCAGGCCCACGTGGGTGACCGTGATGCCGGGCACCGAGGCCAGGCGCTCGCGCAGCGGCACCGACATCTGGTCCACGTTGCGCTGGCGGTCTTTGCGGTCCACCAGGCGCACGTACACGCTGGCGTAGATGCGCCCCTGGGCCTGGCCGGTGTTGATGGTGGTGACGGTGTAGCGCACCTCGGGCAGCTCACGCAGGATGGCGTCCACCTGACGGGCGCGGGCTTCCGTCACTTCCACTGACGAACCCACGGGCGTGTAGAAGTTCACCGAGGTTTCGGAATAGTCGGCCTTGGGCACGAACTCGATGCCCATCAACGGCACCAGGGCCAGGCTGCCCACCAGAGTGGACAAGCCCAGCGCCAGCGTGGCCAGCTTGTGGCGCAGGGACCAGCCCAGCACCGCGACGTAGCGCTCGCCCATGCGGTGCTGTGCGCGGTCGAACCAGTGGGTGATGCGCCCCAACGTGTGGTCGTACAGCGACTTCGGCACGAAGGGCTGGCCCTGGCGGTCAATGGCCGGGTCGTGCCAGACGGAACTCAGCATCGGGTCCAGCGTGAAGCTCACGAACATCGAGATCAGCACCGCGGCCACGATGGTGATGCCGAACTCGTGGAAGAACTTGCCGATGATGCCGCCCATGAAGCCGATGGGCAGGAACACCGCCACGATGGACAGCGTGGTGGCCAGGACGGCCAGGCCGATCTCGTTGGTGCCGTCCATCGAGGCCTGGTGCGGGCTCTTGCCCATCTGCACATGGCGCACGATGTTCTCGCGCACGACGATGGCGTCGTCGATCAGCAGGCCCACGCACAGGCTCAGCGCCATCAGCGTCACCATGTTCAGCGAGAAGCCGAACAGGTCCATGAAGAAGAAGGTCCCCACCAGGGCGATAGGCAGCGTGAGGCCCGTGATGACGGTGGAACGCCAGGAGTTCAGGAACAGGAAGACGATGCCCACGGTCAGCAAGGCGCCCTCCACCAGCGTGCGCTGCACGTTGGCCACGGCCACGCGGATGGGCCGTGAGTTGTCGCGCACCACGTCGACCGCCATGCCGGGGGGCAGCTCCTTCTTCAGGGATTCGGCGGCCTTCTTCAGGCCGTCCACCACCTCGATGGTGTTCTCGCCCTGGTTCTTCACCACGTCCAGGGCGATCATGCGCTGGCCGTTGAAGAGGGCGAGCGATTCCACCTCCTCGGGCCCGTCCACCACATCGGCCACCTGCCACAGCTTGATGGGCTGGGGAGAGGCCCCGCGGCGGGCGACGACGATGTCGCGCAACTCTTCCGGGCGCTTGACCGCGCCGTCGATCTGCACCACACGCTCGGATTCGCGGCTGCGCAGCGCGCCAGCGGGCAGGTCCCGGTTCTCGGTGCGCAGGGCGGCCACCACCTGGTCTGCGCCCACGCCCATGGCCTCCATGGCCGCGGGCTTCAAGTAGATGTTGATCTCGCGCTTGCGCGCGCCGGCCACCGTGATGGCGCCCACGCCGCGCACGTTCTCCAGCCGCTTCTTCACCAACTGCTCGGCGGTGGTGCTCAGCTCGGTGGGGGTGCGCGTGCCGTCGGGGGAGGTGAGCGCCAGCGTGAAGACGGGCCGCGAGGTGGGGTCGAAGCGCTGCACGCGCGATTCCTTGACCTCGGGTCGGAACACCGGGCGCACCAGGGCGACCTTCTCGCGCACGTCATCGGCGGCCTTGCGCCCGTCCACGTCCAGGTTGAACTGGACGATCACCACCGACACGCCTTCGTAGCTGCGCGAGAACAACTGGCTGATGCCGCCAATGGTGTTGACGGCCTCCTCCACGCGGCGCGTGACCTCGATCTCGACGATCTCGGGCGAGGCACCGGGGTACTCGGTGGACACCACGACGGTGGGGAACTCGATGTTCGGAAACTGGTCCACCTTCAGGCGCTGCACGCCAAACACGCCCAGTACCACGAAGGCCAGCATGACCATCACGGCCATGACGGGGTTGCCGATGGAGACGCGGGTGAACCACATGGCGCTCAGCTGCTCAAAACTTCGCGACTCAGCGACTCAGCGACTCAGCGGGTCAGCGGGTCAGCGGGGCTTGGGCTCAGCGCGAAGCGCCAGGAGCCACGGCTGAGGCTGGGGCCGCAGGCGACCTGGAGGCAGGGCCTGCGGCGCCGGACATGCGCCAGGCCGTGCCCTCGGCCACGGTGGCAATGCTGCCGGCCAGCACCTGCGCGCCTTCGGCCAGGCCCTCGACGATTTCCACGCGTTCACCGTCAGCGCTGCGGCTGCGCAAGCCGGTGCGCACGTTGCGCGCGTTCAGCTTGCCGCCTTCCAGAGCGAACACGTAGGGCAGGGCGCGGTCCAGCCGCACGGCGGAGGCGGGCAGCCACAGCGCCTGCCGCTCTTCCAGCACCACGCTGCCGCGGGCGAACAAGCCCTGGCGCAGGGAAGGGTGCGCGTCGATCGACAAATACACCGTGACCGCGCGCGTGCCCGCCTGGGTGCTCGGGTTCAGCCGTGCCACCCGGCCGGTGAAGGTGCCAGCCAGGCCGTCCACCTCGAAGCGGGCCGGCCGTCCGGGCTTGAGCGCGGCCACGTCCTCGGCGGGCACCGCGGCCTCCACTTCCAGGCGGGAGAGGTCCACGATTTCCAGGATCCGGGCGTCCAGGCCGACTCGTTCGCCAGGCTGGGCCAGACGCTGGGAGACGATGCCGCTGATGGGGGCGCTGAGCGTGGCATCGGCCCTGGCCTTGCGCGCGATGTCCACGGCCGCCTGGGCCACCAACAGGTTGGCCTGCGCGGCGGCTTCGTTGCTGACCGAGGACTCCAGCGCCGTGGCCGAGATGAAGCCCTGGGTGACCAGGGCGCGGTTGTTGGCCAGGGCGCGCTGGGTGACTTCCAGCTGCGCCCGGCTGGCGGCCACCTGCTGTTCGGCCTGGCGCAGGCGCAGGTCCAGTTCGGTGGTGTCCTGCTCGACGAGCCTCTGCCCGGCCTTGACGGCCTCGCCCTCACGGGCGTGGATGCGCAGGATCTCGCCAGCCACCCGCGCCTTGACCAAGGCTGTTTCCACCGCCTTGACCGTGCCGGACAGCTCAAGCGTTGTGGCGCCGATGCCGCTGCGCAGGGTGACCACGTCCGCGGCGCTCAATTCCAGCACTGGGGCCGCTGCTGGCGTGGCGGGCTTGCCTTGGGTTTGGCGGCGCTCCTGGACCAGCCGGAAGACAGACAGTGCAAGCGCCGCGATGACGGCAATGACGAGAATCCAACGCAACAGGCGTTTCATTGAGGAAAGGCGCTCCAGGCTCCGTACGCAGGTGTCTGGTCAATGTAGCATGCGCGTTTTTCCGGATCGTGAAGCCGTCGCGCGGGGCCGCACCGGGTGCAAGGAGAGATCTTGTTGGACTGGACCCTGGCCCTGAAGGCCGCCCTGATGGGCATCGTCGAAGGCCTGACGGAGTTCCTGCCGATCTCGTCCACCGGCCACCTGATCCTGGCCGGTTCGCTGCTGAACTTCACGGGCGAGACCGCGAAAGTCTTCGAGATCGCCATCCAGACGGGCGCCATGCTGGCCGTGATCTGGGAATACCGTGTGCGCCTGCTGGGCGCCGTTCGGGGCCTGGGTTCGGAACCGGCGGCCCAGCGCTTCATGCTGAACCTGCTGGTGGCCTTTATCCCTGCGGCCGTGCTGGGCCTGTTGTTCGGCAGGATCGTCAAGGAACACCTCTTCCATCCCGTGCCCGTGGCCCTGGCCTTCATCGTGGGCGGGTTCATCATCCTGTGGGTGGAGCGACGCCACCGCCACCAGTTCGGCGAGCGTGATCAGGAAGGCACGCGCCGCGCACGCGTGGAGACCGTGGACCAGATGAGTGGCCTGGACGCCTTGAAGGTGGGACTGGTGCAGTGCCTGGCGCTGATTCCCGGCACCAGCCGCTCGGGCGCCACCATCATCGGCTCCATGATGTTCGGCTTCTCCCGCAAGTGCGCCACCGAGTTCAGCTTCTTCCTCGGCATCCCCACGCTGATGGGCGCCGGCGCCTACTCGGTGTGGAAGCAGCGAGACCTTCTGCAGTGGTCAGACCTGCCCATGTTCGCCGTGGGCACCATCTTCGCCTTCTTCAGCGCGTGGTTGTGCATCCGCTGGCTGATCCGCTATGTGTCCACGCACGACTTCACCGTGTTCGCCTGGTACCGCATCATCTTCGGCCTGGTGGTCTTGCTGACCGCGTACACCGGTTGGGTGGAGTGGAAGGCCTGAAGAAGCCGGGGCCCAGGGGCGGTGGGGTGGGGCGCGCTGCGGTGTGGGTGCGGTGTGGGTGCGGTGTGGCTGCGGTGTGGGTGCGATCTCAGCGGGTCTCGAACATCAGATCCCACACCCCATGGCCGAGCTTCATGCCGCGATGCTCGAACTTGGTCAGCGGGCGCCATTCGGGGCGCGGCGCGTAGCCCTCGCAGGTGTTGCGCAGCGCGGGTTCGGCTGACAGCACTTCCAGCATCTGCCGGGCATAGGGCTCCCAGTCGGTGGCGCAGTGCAGGTAGCCGCCCGGGGCGAGGTGATTGACGAGCTTGCGTACGAAATCCGGCTGGATCAGGCGGCGCTTGTGGTGCCGCTTCTTGTGCCAGGGGTCCGGGAAATAGATGTGAACGCCCGCCAGGAACCCAGGGGCCACCATGTGCCGCAGCACCTCCACGGCGTCGTGCTGGACGATGCGCAGGTTGGTCAGGGCCTTCTCGTCGATCAGCTTGAGCAGGGCGCCCACGCCGGGCTCGTGCACCTCGACGCCAATGAAATCGGTGTCAGGGCGCGCAGCAGCGATGGCGGCGGTGGCGCCACCCATGCCGAAGCCGATCTCCAGCACCGTGGGGGCTGCGCGGCCGAAGATGGCAGCCCAGTCGGGCAGCGGCCCTTGCGTGAACGGCACCCCATAGCGCGGGCCCAGTGCTTCCAGGGCTCGCTGCTGCCCAGACCCCATGCGGCCCGCGCGCTTGACGAAGCTCTTGATGGGCGCCCGTGGTGCGTTGCGTGCGGGCTGCACGTGCGGATCAGGCGGCGGAGTCTGTTCACTCATGACGTGGATGGGAGAGCGGCGGTCCGCTCGCTACAATTCGACTTCGCTGCGGGTGTAGTTCAATGGTAGAACGGCAGCTTCCCAAGCTTCATACGAGGGTTCGATTCCCTTCACCCGCTCCAGATTCCTGGCTTCTCGCCTGATCACGGCCGCACCCCGATGTGCATCGGGAGCGGCCGTTGTCATTTGTGCAGGTCGCCCAGGGCCAGGTACTTCATCTCCACGTAATCCTCGATGCCATGGCGCGAGCCTTCGCGCCCCAGGCCCGACTGCTTGACGCCGCCAAACGGTACCTCGGCGGTTGAAATGAGGCCGGTGTTGATGCCCACCATGCCGTACTCCAGCGCCTCGGCCACGCGGAAGATGCGGCCGATGTCGCGGCTGTAGAAGTAGCTGGCCAGACCGAACTCGGTGGCGTTCGCCAGCGCGATGGCCTCGGCCTCGGTCTTGAAGCGGAACACCGGGGCCACGGGGCCGAAGGTCTCTTCGCGGGCGCACAGCATCTGCGAGGTGACGTCGGCCAGCACGGTGGGGGTGTAGAACCGGTCGCCGATGGGCTGACCACCGGTGACCACGCGCGCGCCCTGGGCCACGGCATCGGCCACATGGGCCTGCACCTTGGCCATGGCCTGCGCGTCGATCATCGGGCCCTGGTTCACGCCCGCCTCGAAGCCGTTGCCCACCTTGATGCCACCGGCCTTGGCAGCGAGCTTGCTGACGAAGGCGTCGTACACGCCTTCCTGCACGTACAGGCGGTTGGCGCACACGCAGGTCTGGCCGGCGTTGCGGTACTTGCTGACCATGGCGCCCTCGACGGCGCTGTCCACGTCCGCATCATCGAAGACGATGAAGGGCGCATTGCCGCCGAGTTCCAGGCTGATCTTCTTGATGGTGGGCGCGCACTGGGCGGCCAGGATGCGGCCCACCTCGGTGGAGCCGGTGAAGGACAGGTGGCGCACCACGTCGCTCTCGCACAGCACGTGGCCGATGGCGATGGAGCGCTGCGCGTCGGCGCTCAGCACGTTCAGCACGCCGGGCGGCATGCCCGCGCGCAGGGCCAGTTCGGCACAGGCCAGGGCTGAGAGCGGCGTGGCTTCGGCCGGCTTGATGACCACGGGGCAGCCGGCGGCCAGCGCCGGCGCCACCTTGCGCGTGATCATGGCGATGGGGAAGTTCCACGGCGTGATGGCCGCGCACACGCCCACGGGCTGCTTGAGTACCAGATAGCGCTTGGTGGGGTCGGTGGTGGGGATGGTCTCGCCGTAGACGCGCTTGGCTTCCTCGGCAAACCACTCCACGAAGCTGGCGCCATATGTGACTTCGCCCTTCGCCTCGGCCAGGGGCTTGCCTTGCTCGGCGGTCATGATGCGCGCCAGGTCATCCGCGTGCTGGTGCAGCAGCGCGTACCACTTCATCAGGATGCCGGCGCGCTCCTTGGCGGTCTTGGCGCGCCAGGCCGGCCACGCCTTGTCGGCGGCGGCGATGGCGGCCTGCGCATGTTCCGCGCCCAGGTTGGCCACGTCGGCCAGGTGC
>CANHVY010000079.1 GCA_947464185.1 Burkholderiales bacterium | reverse complement strand
CACTACGCCATCAAGGTGGAGAACCTGTTGCCCAGCACGGAATCCCTCAAGGGAGGCCTGAACAATGGCCGCTGACAACAACAACGATCAAGATCGCATGGCGGCCGAATGGGCGGCCGCTCTGGATGACAAGCCGGGTGCGTCCGCAGGGGGCACAGCGTCGGTCAAGCCCGCGCAGTTCACGAACTTCGGCGCCTCGGGTGGCACGGCATCGGGCGGCAGCGGCGGCGGCGACATGAACCTCATCCTGGACATCCCGGTGCAGTTGACCGTGGAACTGGGCCGCACGCGCATTCCGATCAAGCACATCCTGCAGTTGGCGCAAGGCTCGGTGGTGGAACTGGAGTCTCTGGCGGGTGAACCCATGGACGTGCTGGTCAATGGCTTCCTGATTGCGCAGGGCGAGGTGGTGGTGGTGAACGACAAGTTCGGCATACGCCTGACCGACATCGTCACCCCGAGCGAGCGTCTGCGCCGCCTCAGCAGGACCTGAACCCGGGAACGCAGGCGCTGACGTGGACACTCCTGTCGCTTCGCTGCTCTGGTTCGTTCTCGTCCTGGCGCTGATTCCTGCGGCGCTGTGGGTGCTCAAGCGCATGACGGTGGTCAAGGGCACGCAAAGCGCCCCCTCGCGCGTGGTGGGCATGCTGCCCCTGTCGAGCTCGCAGCGCCTCCTGACGGTGGAAGTGGGACAGGGCGACGACAAGATCTGGCTGGTGCTGGGCGTCACGCCTTCCAGCATTCAGTTGCTGCACACGCTGCCTGCACAGGAGGTCGGGCCGGTGAGCACGCCAGCGTCTGCGTCCTTCGCACAGGCCCTTCAACGCTGGCGTTCCGGCGCGGAGGACAAGGCGTGACGACCGGCAGCACCTGGCGAACCCGCCGCATGGGGATGGTGGGTGCGATGCTGCTCGCCGCAGGTGGCACCGCATGGGCGCAGGCGCAGGGCGGCAACCTCCCTCTGGTGATCGGTCAGGGGCCTGGCGGCAGCAGCTACTCCGTGCCCATCCAGACCCTGCTGTTCTTCACCGCCCTGGGTTTCATTCCCGCCGTGCTGCTGCTCATGACGGCGTTCACGCGCATCGTCATCGTACTGTCCTTGCTGCGCCAGGCCATCGGCACGCCAGCCGCACCGCCCAACCAGGTGATCGTCGGCCTGAGCCTGTTCCTGACCTTCTTCGTGATGCAGCCCACGCTGGACAAGGTGTACACCCAGGCCTGGGAACCCTACAGCAAGAACGAGATCGGCTTCGATGTGGCCCTGCAACGCGGCGCACTGCCCATGCGCGAGTTCATGCTGAAGCAAACCCGACAGAGCGACGTGCAGTTGTACTCGCGCCTGGCGAAGCTGCCTGCCGACGTCAAGCCCGAAGACCTGCCCCTGCGCGTGCTGGTGCCTGCCTTCGTGACCAGCGAACTCAAGAGCGCCTTCCAGATCGGCTTTCTCATCTTCATTCCCTTCCTGGTCATCGACATGATCGTGGCCAGCGTGCTGATGAGCCTGGGCATGATGATGCTCAGTCCGGTGCTGGTGGCCCTGCCCTTCAAGCTGATGCTGTTCGTGCTGGCAGACGGCTGGAACCTGCTGCTGGGCTCGCTGGCCGCCAGCTTTGTCACCTGACCCTCCATGACCGCTCAACAAGTCTTCGCCGTCGGCCAGCAAGGGCTGTTCCAGTTGCTGCTCGTGGCCGGACCGCTGTTGCTTTCGGCCCTGGTGGTGGGCCTGGTGATCAGCATCTTCCAGGCGGCGACGCAGATCAACGAGGCCACGCTCAGCTTCGTGCCCAAGATCATCGCCGCCGTGGCGGTGCTGGCCCTGGCCGGCCCGTGGATGATGACCTCGCTGGTGGAGTACCTGCGCAGCATTCTGTTGTCCATTCCGAGTTCGGTGGCCTGAGCGGCGCACCGGTTTCGGCGCAGCACACGCCCCAGCGCCAGGCGGCCCAGGCCAGCAGCCGTGATCACCTTCAATGAAGCGCAGTTGACGGCCTGGCTGTCGCCGCTGGTCTGGCCCTTCATCCGCGTGCTGGCGTTGTTCTCGGCGCTGCCCATCTTCAACCGGCGCAACGTGCCGCTGCGCATCCGCATCGCGCTGGCGGCCTTCATCACCGCCACGGCCCAGGCCTCCCTGCCCGAGATGCCGGTGGTGCCGCTGGATTCCGCGCTGGCGGCCATGCTGGTGGTTCAGCAGGTGTTGATTGGCGTGACCATCGGATTTGCCGTGCGTCTGGTCTTTGCGGCGGTGGAGTACGCGGGGGAATTGATCGGGCTGCAGATGGGCCTGAACTTCGCGGGCTTCTTCGATCCCGTCAGCGCCACCCAGAGCACGCCTGCAGCCAGCTTCTTCGCCACGATGGTGGCCTGGCTTTTCATCGCACTGAACGGGCATCTGATCGTGATTTCGGCGGTGGTCAACAGCTTCCAGGTGTTCCCGGTGGGGCCCGAGCCTTTCGCCTTCCTGCGCGTGGCCCAACCGCATCGCTGGGGTGCGGAAGTGTTCGCCACGGGCCTGTGGATCGCCCTGCCCATCGTCACCATGCTGCTGTTCGTCAACCTGGTGCTGGGTTTCATCTCCCGCGTGGCGCCGCAGATCCAGATCTTTGCCATCGGCTTTCCGATCACGCTGGGCCTGGGCCTGATCGGGCTGTACTACATCATCCCGGCATTGCAGCAGCCAGTCCTCGTCACCCTGGACAGGGTGATGGCACCGTTTCGCTGAAGCCCGCAGGCGCTGATGCGCGGTGGACGGGGGTGCGCGGGGAAACGCCCCACAGGGCCAGGGCGCGTGGTGCGCAGCAGCGCTATCCGCCCTCGCCCACCAGCCCGTTGCGGATGGCGTACACCGTCAACTCGGCGTTGTTGGCCAGGCTCAGTTTTTCCAGCACGCGGGCGCGGTACACGGAGACGGTCTTGGGCGACAGCAGCAACTCCTCGGCAATGTCGGACAGGCGCTTGCCCGAGGCGATCATCACCAGCGTCTGCAACTCCCGATCCGACAAACGCTCGTGCGCGGATTCGGAGGGTGGCGCAGTCAGGCTCTCCACCAGCATCTGCGCGATCTCGGGCGTGACGTACTTGCGGCCCTGGGCCACGGTGCGCACCGCCTGGACCAGTTCCTGCGGATCACCGCCCTTGTGGACATAGCCCGAGGCGCCGGCGCGAAGGGCGCGGATGGCGTACTGGTCCTGCGGGTACATGCTGACGATCAACACCCGCACGGCGGCACCCTCGTCCTTGAGCACCTGCAGCACGTCCAGGCCGCTGCGGCCGGGCAGGTTGATGTCCAGCACCAGGACGTCACAGCGCTGCTGGCGCATCAGGGCCCTGAGCTCACCGTACTCCGAGGCTTCGCCGACCACACGGATGTCGGTGGCGTCGGACAGGGTGTCGCGTATGCCGCGCCGGATCAGCGCATGGTCGTCACACAGGATCACTTCAATCATCGCCGACTCCTCACCTCAGCCCCAAGCGCCTGCGCTGCCCTCGCGGGACGTGCGCTCCGCCTGCTCCAGCGGCACCGACAGCATGAGCATCGTGCCCGCCGGGCTGCTGGACAGGTCGATCCAGCCGCCCACGGTGCCCGCGCGCTCGTGCAGGCCGCGGATGCCGAAGCTTCTGGCCTTGGCCAGCGCCCCCTCGTCGAGCCCCCGGCCATCGTCCACGATCTCCAGGGACAGCACCCCGTGTGACAGCGACAGGTCCACGGTGACGCGCGAGGCCTGCGCGTGCTTGCTGACATTGGTCAGGGCCTCCTGCACCGTGCGGTAGGCCACGAGCGCCACGCCCGGCGGCAGGGGCGGCAAGGCCTCGTGACTCGTGCGAAAGACGGTGGCGATGCCGTTGCGCTGTTTGAAACTGCCGGTCATCCATTGCAGCGCCGCCACCAGCCCTTGCTCCAGGATGGCGGGCCGCAGGTTGTGCATGATGCGCTGGCTGGCCTCGATGGCGTGGGTGACCGTCTCCAGAGCGGAGTCCACGCGCTGCTGCAGTTCGGGCTCCTTCACGCGCCGTGCCAGCCAGGCCAGATCGAACTTCAGCGCCGTGAGCGAGCCCCCCACATCGTCATGGATCTCGCGAGAGATGGCGGTGCGCTCGCTCTCGATGCTGGTCTGCAGGTGCTGGGCCAGCTCGGACAGCCGCTGGCGGGAGACAGCCAGTTCGCGGTCGGCCTCCAGCCGCGCGCGCCGGCTCTCGCTGGACTCGATGGCCCGCTCCAGCGCCGGCGCCAGCCGCGCCAGGTTCTGCTTGAGCAGGTAGTCGCTGGCACCGCTGCGCATGGCCTCCACGGCCGTCTCTTCGCCAATCTCGCCCGACACCAGGATGAAAGGCAGCACCAGGCCCGTGCCACGGAACACCGCCAGGGCGTCCAGGCCAGTGAACCCGAGCAGGTTGTAGTCCGACAGGATGGCATCCCAGGGCTGGGCCAAGGCGGCCTCGAAGGCCGGCAGGTCTTCCACTCGCGTGAGATCCGCGAGCAATCCAGAACGACGCAACTGCAGGACGGTCAAGGCGTGGTCGTCCTCGGAGTCCTCCAGGTGCAGGATGCGCAACCGAGGCTGCAGGCGCGGCGGACGCTCAAGTTGCACGCCTGAACCAGCGGCAGGTTGACGCTCCGGCATTCGTTCAGCATTCACGTGCGGAAGTATCGCCCAGCCCCTGTGCTGTGCGGGCACCCAGGCATCACCATGCCGCGCTGTTGCGCAGCGACTCCACCACGGGACGGCGCAGCACCCCACGCAAGCCCCACCAGCCCGCTGCCCAGGCCAGCAAGGCGCCGGCGGCGGTGCCCGCCAGCGGGACCCACGGTGTCGGGTTCCAGCTGAACTCGAAGGCGTACCGCGCCAGCAACCACCCCACCGCCACGGCCACCAGCGACGCGAGCAAGCCTGCCAATGCGCCCACGCCCAGCAGCTCGGCCCGCTGCACCGTGGCCAGCAGCCGGCGGCTTGCGCCCATCGCCCGCATCAGCGCGTACTCGCGTGAACGGGCCTCCCGGGTGGCCGTGACGGCGGCGAACAACACCACCAGGCCCGTGGCCAGGGTGAAGCCGAACAAGAACTCCACGGCACGGATCACCTGGTCCAGCACCCGCTGCACCTGCGCGATCGACGCCGAGACGTCGACGTTGGTGACGTTCGGAAAGGCCCGGCTGAGCGCGCTGTCAAAACCGCGCTGCGAAGGTGCACGGAATGCGCTGATCCAGGTGACCGGCAGCTCCGCAGGCAGGGCCGACCGGGGGAAGAGCACGAAGAAGTTCACCCGCATGGAACCCCAGTCCACCTTGCGCAGGCTGGTGATGCGGCCTTCGTAGGTCTGGCCGGCCATGTCGAAGCCCAGCCGGTCGCCCAGCTTCAGCCCGAGGGTCTTGGCCAGGCCCTCCTCCACGCTCAGTCCATCGGCCTCTTCGGGCGTCCAGCGGCCCGCCACCACAGGGTTGCCGACCGGTAGCTCGGCCGCATGGCTGAGGTTGAACTCGCGTTCCACCAGGCGCTGGGCCCGGTCGCCTTCGAAGGACTGCGACTGCACGGGCTGGCCGTTCAGGGTGACCAGGCGGCCACGGATCATGGGGTACCAGTCATAACGCTGCACGCCCGCCTGCGCCAGGGCCTGGCGGAACGCGGCCGTCTGGTCCGGCTGGATGTTGATGACGAAACGGTCGGGCGCATCTGGCGGCGTGGCGCTGCGCCAACTGCCGATCAAGTCGGTGCGCAGCAGCACCAGCAGCACCAGGGCCAGCAGCCCCACGGCCAGCGCCGACACCTGCAGCACGGCATAGGCCGGCCGTGCCGTCACCTGCCGGGTGGCCAGCAGCAGCCAGCGCGGTGCGCCGGCTTCGGGTACCAGGCGCTTGAGCAGGCTCACCGCCGCCCAGGCCAGGCCCGCAAACAGAGCCACCGCCAGGGCGAATCCGCCCACGGCAATGCCGCCCAGCACCGGGTCCGCCGCCACGGCGATCAACAGCACCGAAAAGCCCAGCACACCCACCAGAAGAACAGACAGCGAGGCGGCACGTGGAAGGCCCAGGTCACGCCGTATCACGCGCAAAGGTGGCACGCGGGAGAGCTGCAGCACGGGCGGCAACCCGAAGGCCAGCAGCAGCGTCATGCCGACCCCCAGACCGAAGACCGCCGGCGCCAGGCCTGCGGGGGGCAGCGAGGCGCTGACCAGCCCGGCCAGCAACCACACGAAGGCATGGTGCACCGCCCAGCCCAGGGCGATGCCCAGCACGCTGGCCAGCAGGCCCACCCAGGCGAACTCCAGTGCGTAGGCGCCAGCAATGCGCCGCTGCGGCAGGCCCAGCACCCGCAGCATGGCGCAATCGTCCAGGTGACGTTGGGCGAAGTCGCGCGCGCCAATGGCCACGGCCACAGCGGCCAGCAAGGCAGCCAGCAGCGCCACCAGCCGCAGGAACTTGTCGGCCCGGTCCAGCGTCTGGCGCATTTCGGGGCGGCCGCTCTCGAAGGAATCGAGCCGCAGGCCGCGCAACGACTCGGTGCGGATCTGCTCCTCCACCTGCCGGGTGAAGGCCTTGACCGCTGCGTCCGGTCCAGCCACGGCCAGGCGCCAGGTGATGCGGCTGGCCGGCTGCACCAGGCCGGTGGCAGGCAGGTCGGCCTCGTGCAGCATCGCGCGGGGGGCGAAGCTCAGGAAGCCGGCGCCCCGGTCGGGCTCCACCACGATGAGGCGGTCGATCTTCAGGGCTGACTCGCCCAGCAGCAGTTCATCGCCCATGGCCAGGCCCAGGGACTCCAGCACCGCCTCGTCCACCCACACGCTGCCACGGGGCGGACCGCCGGCTGCGGCTTGCACGGCGGCCCCAGGTGCCGCCCTCACCTGCAGTTGTCCGCGCAGGGGGTAGTTCGGGCTGACCGCCTTCACGGCCACCAGCCGTGATGCGCCGCCCCGCGCTTCGGGTGCACGGCCCATGCTGGGAAAGCCGGCGCTGGTGGCCGTCTGCAGGCCCAGGGCCTGGGCGCGCTGGGCCAGTGTGGCCGGCGCGGGCTGGTCGCTCGCCACCACGGCGTCACCGCCCAGCAACTGGCGGGCGTCGCGCGCCAAGCCCGTGTTGAGACGGTCGGCGAAGAAGGCCACGGCCGTGAGGGCGGCCACGGCCAGCACCACGGCCAGCGCCAGCAGGCGCAACTCTCCGGCCTGGAAGTCACGCCAGGCCTGACGCGCCGCCAACTGCCAAAGGGGCGGCGCACGCGAGGGGGTAACGGAGGATCGTTCATTCATGGCCATATCCCGAAGGTACCTCAGCAAGGTGTACCCGTCTGGCGCGGGGACAACTTGAGGGGGCACAGCAACGAATCAGGCAGCTTTCCCCCCCCTTATTCAACTTATGCCCAGGCCTCAAGTCCTTGAAACTGAGGCCGAGCCCTGGTCTCGAAGGTCAATGGCTCGGAACCTGATCCGAACCGTCAACGAACCGTCACCCGAAGCCGCTCAAGCCTGAAAGAGAAACACCGTGACCCAGTCCATCAACACCAACGTCGTATCTCTCAGCGCCCAGCGTTACCTCAGCCGTAACCAGGCCGAACTGAGCACGGCCATGAATCGGCTGTCGTCGGGCCTGCGGATTAACAGTGCCAAGGACGACGCAGCGGGCATGACGCTGGCCGAGCGCATGACCACGCAGGTCCGAAGCTTGAACGTGGCCTCGCGCAATGCCAATGACGCCATCGCGCTGGCACAGACCGCCGAGGCGGCGATGGGTAGCGTGGCATCAGCGCTGCAGCGCATTCGCGAACTGGCCGTGCAATCGGCCAACGCCAGCTACTCCGACAGTGACCGGGCGACCATGAACAAGGAAGTGCGGGAGCTGATCGAAGAAGTCAAACGGGTCAGCAACAACACCGCATTCAACGGGGTGAACCTGCTGGACGGCTCGTTCAAGGACCAGCAGTTCCAGATCGGAGCCAACTCCGGACAGACACTCAACCTGCCGTCTCTGGCCGACGCGAGGGTGACATCGCTCGGACGCAGCGCCGTCGCCCTGGACGGCTCCGCAGCAGGTTCTCTGCTGGGTAACGCGACGGCGGCAAGCACTTCCGCAGCGGCGGGCACCAACGGGGTGGACGCCGTCACCAGCCTCAAGTTCACCAACCCTGAAGGCACGAGCGCGCCGATCGCGTGGGCCAGCGGTGCCTCGGCCAAGGCGATTGCTGCAGCCATCAACCTGAAGGCCGCCTCACTGGGCATCACCGCCACGGCGACCAACAGCGCCACGATCGGCTCCTTCTCGACCACAGGGTCCATATCGCTGTCGTTGAACGACAAGACCGTCAGTGCCACCCTGAGCAGCACGAGCGACCTCACCCCTCTGGCCGATGCCATCAACGGGGCTGAAACGGGCGTCACCGCCGTCTTCGCGAACCCCCCAGCCAAGGACAGACTCCTGCTCACCGCCGCTGACGGTTCCGACATCCGCATCGAGAACTTCCTCAATGGAACCTCCACCATGAAGGTCGAGGGCTCCAAGTCAGGAGCGACCGCGCAAACGCTGACATCGGGTGGCAACGACTCCACCGTCGTGCCGGGTTCGCTTGAGGTGGAGAGCATCAAGGGAGCACTGTCCTGGGCGGGCACTGCAGCGGAGACAGCCGCCATAGAGGAAGTGTTCGGCACCGGCAATTCCAGTGGCATCGCGGGGCTCCAGACCCTCAGCACGCTGGACCTCGGCTCCATGACGGGGGCCACGTCCGCCATCAAGGTGGTCGATGCCGCCCTGGATCAGATCAGCAGCGCCCGGGGAACTCTCGGCGCGGTACAGAGCCGCCTGGAACTGCTGATCGCCAACGTGGCGGTGGTGAGCGAGAACATCACCAGCGCTCGTGGGCGGCTGGTGGACGCCGACTTCGCCAAGGAAACCGCCGCCATGGCGCGGGCGAATATCCTGCAGCAGGCCGGCACCGCCATGCTGGCACAGGCGAACGCCCTTCCGCAGCAGGTGCTGCAGTTGCTCAAGAGCTGATCCTCAAAGGGCTACCGCAGGCTTCTTGCCCGCACCCAACCCCCCTCTGCGGCTGCCTGTTCAGGTCGTCAACACGTCCCGAACCCCACCCCGCTGACCCTGAGGTATCGCCGATACGCTGCGCTCATCCGGTCGGCCGCACCCATGGCTTCGCCGCCCGACAGAGGCAGGGCCTTCGGTTGCTGGCTTTCCAGCACGGGTTGGTCCTGGGCAAAGATAGCCACCTGGAAGTCGCGCAAGGTCTGCTCCGGCGTTTCGGTGTCGGTGGTGTACTGCACGAACCAGAGTCGGCAGGACTCCGGGGTCACCGGACAAGCCCAGATCACGTAGCTGTCCTGCGGACCGCCGTCCTCTCCGCGCTTGGTCAGCAGCGCCGCGAAGGGGTTGAGCACTTCATAGCGGTAGTCCACCCAGGCCCCATCGATCGCGGTGGCGCTGGCACGCGGCTGCCAGGCGCGGTAGTGCTCGATGACCGGCCGCCCGTCGGCCGTGTGGGTTACCTCGTAAGGAGGCACCTCGGGATGCGCGGCATCCCCCAGCCAGCCCTCATGCACGAAGGCGAAGTGCGAGGTGTCTAGGAAGTTCTCCACCGCACGCGGTGCACTGGTGGCCACGTCGAAGGGGCCGTAGACCAGGCGTCGTGGCGGCAGGTTTGAAAGATCGGGTAACGCGTGGCTGGCCTGACCCCAAAGGTCGCACCACAGCAGGCCGTGGGCCTGCCGCACAGGAAAACACTCCACGGCGCTCGATGCAGGCGGGGTGAAGCCTGGTGTGGCGGGCACCAGGGCGCAGGCGCCGCTCGCGTCGAACTGCCAGCCGTGATAAGGGCACTGGAGGCGGCCTTGTGCCAGGCGTCCGAGGGACAGGCGCGCACCCCGGTGGGGGCAGCGGTCTGCCAGCAGTACGGGCTCACCGCCCGGGCCGCGCCAGAGCACCAGCGACCGCCCCAGCAGGTGCAGCGCCAGCGGCCCAGACCCGCCCTCGCCTTCCAAGGCCACGGGCCACCACCAGGCCTGCTCTTGCGATGAACTCACGAAGCCGATCCTCCATTGAAAACGCCGCCGGGCCCGGGGCGCGCGGCGGCGTCAGGGTGCCAGGCAGCGCCGGACTTACTTGCCGGAGGGCACCTTGCCTTCCACGCCCTTGACGTAGAAGTCAACCTTGTCCTTCCATTCCTGCGAAGCCTTCTCGCCCTTGGGCAGGCGCTCCTTGCCCGCGTTGTCGACGACCGGGCCGGTGAACGGATCGAT
>CANHVY010000078.1 GCA_947464185.1 Burkholderiales bacterium | reverse complement strand
TGACGCTCCTTCACGTGACCGTAGCCGCGGATCTCCTCGGGGATGCGGGCGATCTCGGCGGCCAGCGGCAGCTTGTCGGCGTTCAGGTTCTTCAGCAGCTCAGCGATGCAGGCCTCGTAGTCAGCCAGCAACTGCCGCTCCATGCGGCGCTCCTCGGTCTTGCCGAAGAGGTCCAGTGCGCCGCCGCGCAGGCCCTTCATGCGTGCCAGCAGCGGGAAGACCTTGCGCACCCACGGCCCGAAGGGCTGCTTGACGAGCTCGCCCTTGGCGTTGCGCTTGGCAATGGCCGGCGGTGCGAGGTGGTGCACCAGCTTGAAGTCGCCCTCGAACATGCTCTCGATCTTGCGGGCGAAGGCCGGGTCGGTGTGCAGGCGGGCCACCTCGTATTCGTCCTTGATGGCCATCAACTTGAACAGGTAGCGCGCCACGGCCTCTGACAGGGCCGTGGCCTTGCCCAGTGCCGCCTCGGCCGCGCGGACGCGCTCCACGGCCTGACGGTAACGCTCGGCGTAGGCCGCGTCCTGGTAGCCCGTGAGGAACTCCACGCGGCGCTTGACCAGCTCGTCCACCGAGGGCTTCTTCACGATCTCGATTACTTGACGCGCGGCGAACAGCGCCTGCACGGCGGCCAGGTCGTGCGCGCAGCGCCGGCCCCACTCGAAGGCGGCGTGGTTGTTCTGCACCTGCACGCCGTTGAGCTCGATGGCGCGCAGCAGCGCGGCGCGGCTCAGCGGCACGCGCCCCTTCTGCCAGGCGTAGCCCAGCATCAAGGGGTTGGTGTAGATCGAGTCGCCCAGCAGCTGCACCGCCACTTCCTCGGCGTCGAAGGCGCCCAGGCCCTCACGGCCCACGGCGTCGGCAATCGCCGCCTCGCAGCTGGCTTCTGGGAACTGCCAGTTCGGGTTGTTCACAAAGGCCGCGGTGGGCGTGCCGTGGCTGTTCAGCGCCACGTAGGT
Organism: Burkholderiales bacterium; assembly: GCA_947464185.1. Lineage (GTDB taxonomy): Bacteria > Pseudomonadota > Gammaproteobacteria > Burkholderiales > Burkholderiaceae_C > Rubrivivax. The sequence continues at coordinate 9,508 of CANHVY010000078.1, read as the reverse complement.
GCGCCCCGCGTGGGCCACGGCCAGCGTGGCCTTGCTGGCGGTGACGATGGGGTCGCAGCCGATTACCAGATCGGCCTTGGCCATGTCCACCTTGCTGGTGAACAGGGCCTCGGGCCGGTTGGCGATCTGCACGTGGCTCCAGGTGGCGCCGCCCTTCTGCGCGAGGCCGCCGGCGTCCTGCGTGACCACGGCCTTGCCATCCACGTGCGCGGCCATGCCCAGCAGCTGGCCGATGGTGATGACACCCGTGCCGCCCACGCCGCCCACGACGATGCCCCAGGCGCTCTCGGCCACGGGCAGCACCGGCTCGGGGATGGGGGGCAGGCCGGCGAGGTCGCCGCGCTGCTCCTTCTTCGGCTTCTTCAACGTGCCGCCTTCCACCGTGACGAAGCTCGGGCAGAAGCCCTTCAGACAGGAGAAGTCCTTGTTGCAGGTGCTCTGGTTGATCCGGCGCTTGCGGCCGAACTCGGTTTCCAACGGCTCCACGCTCAGGCAGTTGCTCTGCACCGAGCAGTCACCGCAGCCCTCGCACACCAACTCGTTGATGACCACGGTCTTGGCCGGCGTGGCCAGGGTGCCGCGCTTGCGGCGGCGGCGCTTCTCGGTGGCGCAGGTCTGGTCGTAGATGAGGATGGTGCAGCCCTCGACCTCGCGCAGCTCGCGCTGCACGGCGTCGAGATCGTCGCGGTGGCGCACCGTCACGCCCGGTGCCAGGCGCGCCTTCACCTCGGCGTCGTCGTACTTCTGTGGCTCGTCCGTCACCACCACGATGCGTCGCGCGCCCTCAGCGTCCAGCTCGCGCGTCATCTCCGGCACCTTCAGCGTGCCGTCGATGGGCTGGCCACCGGTCATGGCCACGGCGTCGTTGAACAGGATCTTGTAGGTGACGTTGACCTTGGCGGCGATGCTCTGGCGCACGGCCAGCATGCCGGAGTGGTAGTAGGTGCCGTCGCCCAGGTTGGCGAAGATGTGCTGGTCCTTGCTGAAGGGCGCCTGGCCCACCCAGCTCACGCCCTCACCGCCCATCTGGCTGAAGGTGACCGTGCTGCGATCCATCCATACGGCCATGTAGTGGCAGCCGATGCCTGCGGCGGCGCGCGAGCCCTCGGGCACGCGCGTGCTGGTGTTGTGCGGACAGCCGCTGCAGAACCAGGGCTGGCGATCCACGCCGCGCACGTCGATGGCCGCCAGCGAGCGCTCCTTGGCCTCGATGATGGCCAGCCGCGCATGCATGCGCTGCTCGATGTCGGCCGGCACGCCCAGCTTATTCAGCCGCTTGGCAATGGCCTGGGCCACGATCGCGGGCGTCAGGTCGGCCTTGGCGCGCAGCAGCCAGCGGTTGCTGGGGTTGGGCTGGCTCCACTCGCCGCCCGACAGGTCGCCCTCGGGCTCGTCGAACTTGCCCAGCACGTTGGGGCGCACGTCGTCGCGCCAGTTGTAGAGCTCTTCCTTGAGCTGGTACTCGATGACCTGGCGCTTCTCCTCCACCACCAGGATCTCCTGCAGTCCGCGGGCGAACTCCCGCGTGGCTGTGGCCTCCAGCGGCCACACCACGTTCACCTTGTGCACGCGGATGCCGAGTTGACGGCAGGTGTCGTCGTCCAGGCCCAGGTCGTTCAGCGCCTGTCGCATGTCGTTGTAGGCCTTGCCGCTGGCGATCAGGCCGAAGCGGTCGCCCTGACCCCCGTTGCGCCCCTCGATCACGTTGTGGTTCAACCGGTTGGCGCGGATGTAGGCCAGCGCCGCGTACCACTTGTAGTCGAACAGCCGCGCCTCCTGGTCCAGCGCGCCGTCGGGCCAGCGCATGTGCACGCCCCCCTCGGGCATGACGAAATCTTCCGGCTGCACGATCTTCACGCGCCCCGGGTCCACCGTGACGCTGGAGGACGACTCCACCACTTCCTGGATGGTCTTCATGCCGGCCCACACGCCAGAGAAACGGCTCATGGCGATGGCGTGCACGCCCATGTCCAGGATGCCCTGCACATCGGAGGGAAAGAACACTGGCAGCCCGCAGGCCTTGAAGATGTGGTCGCTCTGGTGCGCGGCGGTGGAGCTCTTGGCCACGTGGTCGTCACCCGCCACGGCGATCACGCCGCCGTGGCGCGAGGTGCCGGCCATGTTGGCGTGCTTGAACACGTCGGAGCAGCGGTCCACACCCGGGCCCTTGCCGTACCAGATGCCGAACACGCCATCGAACTTCTTCGACTGCGGGAACAGGTCCAGCATCTGCGTGCCCCACACGGCAGTGGCGGCGAGTTCCTCGTTCACGCCGGGCTGGAAGACGATGTTCTGTCCCGCCAGGTGCTTCTTGGCCTGCCACAGCGACTGGTCGTAACTGCCCAGCGGACTGCCGCGGTAGCCGCTGATGAAGCCGGCGGTATTCAGCCCGGCCAGGGCGTCGCGCTGGCGTTGCAGCATGGGCAGGCGCACCAGCGCCTGTACCCCGCTCATGAAGGCGCGCCCGTGGTCGAGGGCGTACTTGTCGTCCAGCGTGACGCTTTCCAGGGCCTTGCGGACGTCTTCGGGCAGCGGTGCGTTCATGGTCCCTCCAGAGGCTGGGCGGCGGGCCGAAGCGCGCTTGGGTGCGCCGGGCCGTCATGGTGGTGGGTTTCCCCCCCGATGGGCTCAGTTTAGAGGTTCGCTTGCATGAAGTGCTTTCTTTCTCGTGCCCGAAACCGGGCCATGAGCGCAACAATCAAACATCTTTCATCCACTTTAGGAAACGATGACGCCAGGAAAGCGAAGTTCAGGGAAAACCCAGGGTCCCGTCACAGAGCCAGTCGAGCAGGCCCCATCCGCCATGCTGGACCGCTACGACCTGGCGTTGTTGCGTGAACTCCAGGCCGACGCGCGCCTGTCCAACGCCGAACTGGCCCAGCGCATCGGCCTATCGCCGGCGCCGACCTGGCGCCGCGTCAGGCGACTGGAGGAGCAGGGTTACATCACCGGCTATCGCGCCGAGATCGACCGCCGCAAGGTGGGGCTCGGCGTCTTGGCCTTCGTACGCGTGGACGCCGAGCGCAACAACGCCTCGGCCACCCAGCAACTGGAGGACCGCATCCGCAGCCTGCCCGAGGTGGTGGCCTGCCACTACATCAGCGGCGCGGGCACTTTCGAGTTGCACGTCGTGGCCACGGATCTGGACGCCTACTCGCGCTGGGCGATGGAGACGCTGTTCAAGCTGCCCAATGTCAAGGACATGCACACCAGCTTTTCGCTCGGCGAAGTCAAGGCCGGTGGGGTCTTGCCCCTGAACCATCTGCATTCGCCCGGACCCAGGCGCTGAAGCCACTGAAGTCGCCGAAGTCGATGGAGCCGCTGAACCCGATGGCCAAAAGGCATGGGCCGGGTGGGGAGGCGTGGGGCGATGACGGTGTGGCGGCCTTGCCACGGCGCCGCTTCCGGGCGGGTTACGCTCGCGCCTTGCGCAATCTGGCCGGTGCGGCCCGCTGCGTCGCCCATGAACCTCCAAGGCCTTGCAGATTGGCTGCTGACCACCGACCCCGCCCAGCGGGGCCGGCTGGCGCAGTCTGGCCGCGCGATGGTGGTGATGGGTGCGGCCGTGGCTGCGGTGCATTACTTCGTGGCCATCGGCATCGCCACCGTGCCTTCGGTACGCCTGTGGACGGCCGTGTCGCTGGCCGGGTTGGCGGCAGCCTTCCTCCTGATCCGCACGGGATGGTCACGCCGCTGGGCCGATCCTTCGCTGACGGTGGCCCAGATGCTGTATGCCCTCACCATGGCGGCTTGGGCCTACGCCATGCTGGGCCCGGCACGCGGCGCGGTGTTCCCCATCGTGATGGTGATCTTCATGTTCGGCCTGTTCGCGGCCAAGCCGCGCCAGATGGCTTGGGCCAGCCTCTACGCCGTCGTGATGTTCGGGCTGGCCATGGCCTGGATGGCCTGGCGGCTGCCGCGGGTGTATCCGCCTTTGGTCGAACTGGGCCACTTCATCATGGTGGCCACCATGCTGCCGGCGGCCTCGATGCTGGCCGCTCGCATCTCCCTCATGCGCCAGCGCATGCGCGCCCAGCGCGTGGAACTCAAGCAGGCCTTGGCGCGCATCGAGGAACTGGCCACCTGCGACACCCTGACCGGCCTGCTCAACCGTCGCCACCTGCTGGAGGTGCTGGAGCGCGAGCTTCAGCGCAGCGTCCGTTCGGGCCAGGCCTTTTGCATCGCCGTGCTGGACCTGGACAGCTTCCGTGACGTCAACCGCCATCACGGCATTGCCACGGGCGACCAGGTGCTGCGCGTCTTCGCCCAGGAAGCGCAGTCGGCGGTGCGCATCGTCGACCGCCTGGGCCGCTTCGGTGGCGGGACCTTTGTGCTGCTGCTGTGCGACAGCCGTGGGCCGCTGGGCCGCCTGGCCGTGGAGCGGCTGCGCGAACGCGTGGCGGCGATGCAGGTGCCGTCCGCGTCGGGTGAGCCTGTGCGCGTGACGGTGTCTGCCGGCATGACCGAGCACCACGCTGGCGAATCCATCGATCAGGCCCTGTCCCGGGCCCGGGACGCCCTGCGGGAGGCCAAGGCCCAGGGGCGCAACCGGCTGGTGCTGCATTGAGCCCCTGCGAGACACCTCCGCAGCCCACCTCCGAAGAAGACCCTCGATTTCTCAACATACCCCGACATGCTTGATACCGCCACTTCCAAGACGGCTGCATCCGCTGCGCCGGAACGTCCGAGCAGCCTGCGCGTGCACCAGTTCCATGGCCTGCGACCCGGGCCACGCCTGATCGTGCTGGGCGCCGTGCATGGCAACGAGGTGGCCGGGCCGCTGGCGATCGGCCGGGCCCTGGCCGAGCTGGACGCGGGCCGCTGGCGCATCGAGCGCGGCGTCGTCACCTTCGTGCCCGTGACCAACCCGCTGGCGCATGGCCTGGGCCAGCGTACCGGCGACCGCAACCTCAACCGCAACCTGCGCCCGACGGCCGTGCCGCAGGACTTCGAAGACCGCGTCGGCAACGTGTTGTGCCCGCTGCTCGATGCCCACGATGTGCTGCTGGACCTGCATTCGTTCAACGGTTTGGGCGAGGCCTTCACGCTCTTCGGTCCCGAGGACAACACCGACGACCTGGAGCCCTTCGCCCACGCAGATGACGAGGCCCGCCTGGCTCGCCACCTGGGCCCCAAGCGCATCGTCGAGGGCTGGCTGCGCACCTACGAGGCCGGCGTGGCCAAGCGTCGAGCGCGTGCGCGCAGTGCCGGGCAGAGCCTGGACACCGACGCCAACTACGGCGTGGGCACCACGGAGTACATGCGCTCACGCGGCGGCTGGGGCGTGACGCTGGAGTGCGGCCGGCATGACGACCCGAAGGCGCCGGACGTGGGACTGCAGGCCATCCGCCAGACCCTGGCCCTGCTGGGCATTGTGAACTGGTCCCCCGACCCCCCGGCGCAGGACCATGAAGTGCTGCGTCTGGAGGAGGTGACCGATCGCCTGCACCCGCAGGACCGCTTCGTCAAGGAGTGGACGAGCTTTGACGCCCTGAAGGCTGGAGACGTGATCGGTCTGCGCTACGACGGTACACCCGTCACGGCCCCGGCGGACGGCCGCATCGTGTTCCCCAACGTGCGGGCGGAGCCGGGGTACGAGTGGTTCTACTTCGCAAGGCCCAGTTCGCGCAGGCTGGCTTGACGCGGGGGGACACGGCACGGTGGACCGTGCCGTGTCCTAACCCGCGGCCTGCTCGACGAACTTCAACATGTCCGGCAGGCACACGCGACGCAGGTCGTAGCGGTCCGCCACGGTCTGCCGGGCGGCCTGTCGAAGCGGCTGCAGCTCCTGCTGGCGCGTCAGGGCCTCGGCCATGGTGTCTGCCAGGGCCTGGTGGTCGAAGAAGTCCACCAGCAGCCCGTTCCGGCCGTGCTCGATGACCTCCTGGACCGGCCCTGTGCTCGAAGCCACCATCAGCGCCCCCTGGCTCATGGCCTCCAGCATCGACCAGGACAGCACGAAGGGGTAGGTCAGGTAGGCGTGGACCGCGGACACCTGCATCAGGCGCTGCAGCAGAGGGTGGGGCACCTGTCCCACGAAGTGCACCCTGCTCATGTCCAGCTCGCCCTTCACTTCATCCAGGAAGATGTTCTTCCATGTGGCGCCTGCGGGCGGCGATGCACCGTAGGCCGTGCCGTCTCCGCCCACGATCACCACGCGTGCCTTCGGGCGCAGGCGCTGCAGACGGGCCAGGCTGCGCATGAAGATGTGATAGCCCCGGTAAGGCTCCAGCTGCCGGGACACGAAGGTGACCACCTCGTCGCCATGCTTGAGCTCCACCTGCGCTTGCTGGAGCTTGATGCTGGCGCCAGGATCGGGCGTGAAGCGGTCGGTGTCGATCCCGTCGTGGATCACGCGGATGCGGTCGTGGAAGATGGAGGGATGCTGGCTCTTCTGAAAGACCGTGGGCGACACGGCGGCGTCGCAGTCGGCCAGGGCGTGCAGCAGGTGCGTGTTCTTCAGGCGCAGGCGTTGCAGGCTGGCCAGGTCGACGGGGCCCCGCTGAAACTCGGGGTCGAAGTACGAGTCCCCGTCGTCGGCGCCGTAGTAGTACTCCGCGAACACCAGAACCCGGCTCCTGGGAAACACGTCCCTCGCGTGCAGCATCTCGCCCCAGCCGGGGTGGCCAAAGACGACATCGGGATGGAAGCCTTTGGCCTTCAACGTCGTCATCGCCTGGGCCGCGGACTGGGCTCGAGCCCGCTTGGCGGCCCATTCCTGGGAAAAGCCGTCGGCGCCCCGAAGGCCTGGCCCCGGGTCGCTCGGGCGATGGGTGATGTGTTGAACGCCGGGCAGGGGCGCCTTCAGGGGATTCACCCCCAGACCCACGACCTCATGGCCGCGTGCAGCCAGGGCAGGCGCCAGATGCAGGAACTGTCCCGGAAAGTTCTGGTGGACGAAGAGAAACTTCATGGCCTGTCTCATGTTGAGGGGCTCTCGGTGAACGTCACGCCGCAAGGCTCCAGGTGCCGCTGCGCTGCACGAGGGTCGCCGCCGCACCGGGGATGCCGGTTCTTCCCACGGCCTGCAGCACGGCCCGCTCGGCCCCAGGGTCGAGCATGTGGTGGTCGACGCCTGGCCTGGGCAGATGCAGCACCTCCCACCTCCCCTGGCGCCTCACCTGCAGCACCACCCACCTCCACGGCGGGCCGCTCGCCGGTGCGCGCCAAGCCACGCGGGCGGCCCCAGGTGGCTGCTGCGGCGTGACCGTCACCTCGGGCACCGCCGGCGGCGGCTCCGCCAGCCAGGGTGTGGCCGGCGGCAGGGCGGGTTGAGCGTACGGTCCCTCGCGCAGGCGGTCGGCGATGCGTTCGCGGTTGGCGGCCAGGGCGGCCATGCTGAAGTGCAGGTGCCCGGCCGCCAGGGGTTGGGCGGCGCTGCGCTCGCGCACGAGTGCGATCTGATCCAGCACTTCCTGCGTGGTGTAGGGTCGTTGCCTGTCGCCGATGCGGCTGGTGAACAGGCCTGCCCAGATGTGGCGCCCCCGGGGGTTGTCGCGCAGCCAGGCGTCCAGCAGCACGGGGAAAGACTGTGCCGGCTGGGCGATGGGCCAGTACAGCTGCGGCGCCAGGTAGTCCAGCCAGCCCTGGCTCAGCCAGCGTTCCACGTCGGCGTGCAACTGGTCGTACTGGCTGAAACCGGTGATGCCCGGCGGGCGCCGGTCGGGCCGGGGCAGGCCGAAGGGGCTGATGCCAAAGCGCACCCAGGGCTTGGCCACGTGGATCGCCGCGTGCAGGCGTTCGATCAGCTGGTCCACCTGGGCGCGGCGCCAGGCGGCGCGGTGGGCGGGGGCGCCGGCGCGCTGCCAGGAGGGCTCGTCGGGGAAGGGTATGTCGCGCCCTTGCGCGTCCTTGATGGGGTAGGGGTAGAAGTAGTCGTCGATGTGCACGCCGTCGATGTCGTAGCGCTGCACCACGTCCAGCACCACGTCCACCATTCGCTGCGCAGCGCGGGGCTCGCCGGGGTCCATCCACAGCAGTTCGCCATAGCGTCTGACGATGCCGGGGTCGGTGTTCGCCAGGTGGTTCGCGGCCAGCGGCGTGGTGGCCGAACTGTGGCGCGCACGGTAGGGGTTGAACCAGGCGTGCAGCTCCAGCCCCCGCCGGTGAGCCTGCTCCACCCATTCGGCCAGCGGGTCCCAGGCGGTGTCGGGCGCGCGGCCACTGGCGCCGGTGAGGAACTCCGACCAGGGCTCGAGCGCCGAAGGGTAGATCGCATCGGCGGCGGGCCGCACCTGCAGCACGATGGCGTTCAGGCCGATGGCCTGGGCCTTGTCCAGCAGGTCCAGCATCTCGGCGCGCTGCTGCGCGCTGGTGAGGCCGCGCCGGCTGGGCCAGTCGATGTGCGCGACGGTGGCCACCCAGGCGGCGCGGAACTCGCGGGCGAGGGGGGGAGGGGTGTCCGTGCTCCCGCCTGTGGGTGCCGCAGGGGCGGCCACCGCCTCCGGGACAGCGGGCGCCGTGGGCTCTGGTGAAGGGGCTGCCATCGTGGGTGCGGCGGCCACAGTGGCGCCTGTCTCCGCTCCCTGGTGGGTTGGCAGTGGGCTGGCGCAGCCAACCCACCAGGGAGCGGTCAGCCCGGTGGCCGCCAGGCCCAGCACCCGCCGTCGGTTGGCCTGCGCCGCGACAGACGACCTCTCGGTCGGTCCGGGGCCGGCTTGCTCCGACAGCGCGGCTTCAAGCGGGCTCAAACCCGCCATGGCGTTCCTGGCGCGGTGCCCCTGTCTTCGTCGGGCGGGGAAGTTCTCAGCGCGCGCTGCAGCCACATCACGTCATGCCAGGTGTCGAACTTGTGTCCCCCTCGCTTGAAGACCCCCACGTCCTCGAACCCCACCGAGCGGTGCAAGGCCAGGCTGGCCGGGTTCGGCAACACCACCACGGCCAGCGCGTTGCAGTAGCCGCGTTCGGCCAGTTTGTCGAACAAGGCCCGGTACAGGGCTTGCCCGAGGCCGCGGCCCTGCCATCCCGCACGCACGTAAGCCGAGGTCTCGGTGGACCAGCGGTAGGCCGGTCGCTCACGGTGGAGGCTGCCGTACGCATAGCCCACGCACTGTCCATCCTCCTCGGCGACCAGCCAAGCCCATCCGTTCAACGCCTTGTCGATGCGGGCTGCAAAAGCCTGCACCGAAGGCGTCTCGGTCTCGAAGGACACGGCCGTGCCTTCGACGTAGGGGCGGTAGATCTCCAGCAGACAGGCAGCGTCTGCGGTGGTTGCAGGGCGAATCAGCGGCATGCCTGTATTGTCCCAGGCACCAAGGGGTGTGCCGCGGGGTCAAGGGGCCGGCCGGGCCACGAGGCGGAGCCCTGCAAGCACGCAAAGACCCTCCACGGTCGTCGTGCGGGTACTGCCGCTGCGTAAGATCCGAGCGTTTGATTCATGACCAACACAAGGAAACCCGCCCATGTGGCTGTTGATCCTGGAAGCCCTGGGCGCGCTGGCCTTGCTGATCTTCCTGGTCTGGTGGACCATGTTCTCCGGGCGCAAGCGCGGCGAGCCAGACCGTCCGGA
>CANHVY010000077.1 GCA_947464185.1 Burkholderiales bacterium | reverse complement strand
CTGTTTGACCGGTTCCGTTTCTGGCGCGAAGGCGTCACCTGGCGGCAAGGCATGATGGTCTATGCGACGCTGTTTGCCGTTTACTTGGCAGCGGTCGCTTTCCTTCTGATCGTGCTCGTGCTGCGCGAGCCCAACTCGGGCTTGACCGGCATGCTGCAGCGCTACGGAAGCACACCCTTTGCCATTTTCGGGTTCATGATCGTGGCGCCGTTTCTCGGGCCGGGTGGGTTGCTGGAGGAATTGGGCTGGCGGGGTTTCATGTTCCCCCTGCTCGTGGAGAAGCTGGCCAACCCTTTGCTGGCCTGTGTGGTCATCGGCGTGTTGTGGGGGCTGTGGCATTTCCCCCGCGAAATACCGTCCATCGTCTCGGGCAACCCGGCCATGCTCAAGGGCGGCAGCTGGGGTGGCTTTGCGCTGAACCAGTTGCAGTTCCTGGCCGGCACCATCGTTGCCAGCATCCTCATCGCCTATGTCTACTTCAAGACCGGTGGCAGCGTCTGGGCAGCCATCCTCACCCACAACATCAGCAACGAGTTCGCGGTCGGCCTGACGCTGTTCACAAAGTCCCAGTTGCAGATCGCCGGGGTGGCGATGGACGTCGATACGCCGTTCAAGGTGGCCATTGCCGTGCTCATCGTGGCCACCACGGGTACCCAGTTGGGGCGGCGGCGTGAAGGCACCTGAAGACCTTGTGCAGGCCCAGGTCGACGCCTACAACGCTCAAGACATCGAGGCCTTCCTCGCCTGCTACCACCCCGAGTGCGAATTCGTGCCCTGGAACGGCGAGGTGGACCTGCGCGGGCACGCTGCATTTCGCGAGGCCTACTCCCAGCTGTGGCGCCGCTCGCCCCAGCTGCAAGCGCGCATCCTGCAGCGCATGGTGGTGGGTCGCCACGTGATCGATCTGGAGCTGATGCTGCACCACGTGGCTGGGCCGCGCGACCCGCTGGTGGTGATCTACGAGACCGAGGGCGCGTACATCCGCCGCGTGCTCGTGCTGACGCACAAGGACTGAAGCAAGGCGCAGAACAGCGCCCGCCGCGCATCAGCACGGCCACGGTTCGCGATATGCGCGCGTGGTCACCGGTCGCCGTTGCCGCGGCAGCGGCGGGCCTTCACAGCCGGTAGCGCCGCAGTACCCACGCGCCCGCCACAACAAAAGCCGCCGGTACGAGCGAAAACGCCAGCCCGGCGCCGACCAGCGCCGCAGGGGGCTGCAGGGCCACGCCATCGGCAGACGGCACGAATCCCGACACACTCAAGACGGCCGCCGTGATCAGGGGCCCCAGTGCAAGGCCAGCCTTTTCGCCGGCGATGAAGAGGCCCGTGAAGCTGCCCTCGCGCCGCAGGCCATTGTGCTGCGCATCGCGCTCGATGACGTCGGTGAGCATCGAGAAGGGCAGCAACTGCGTGCCGGCAAAGCCGACGCCCGCCACAGCGCACAGCGCATAGAACAGTTGTGGCGGCGAGGCGCGGTCGATGACTGCCATCAAGGCCAGTGCCGCGCCGAACACCAGCGCCGCGGCGATGGCGCAGCCGGGCTTGCCGAAGCGGCGGGCCGCCGCCACCCACAGCGGCATGGCCGCGATCGCCGCCAGCAACAGGCAGCCGAAGACCAGACCCACCGTGTCAGGCTTGCCGCCCAGCACGTGAACGCAGAAGTAGGGTGCGGCGGCGGCCATGGCGCCATTGCCAGCCAGCACAAGGACATAGGCCAGCAACAGCACGAAGTAGGGCCGGTTGGCCAGCGCCAGGCGCAACTGCTCGCCCGCAGGCATCGTATGGGCGCTGGCCGGGCGTAGCGGGAAGCTGCGTGCGCTGACCGCCGTGGTCAGCATCGCCAGCGCGATCAGCACCGCGAGCGCCGCGCCCATCGTGCGGTATCCCTCGCGGCCGCCACCGGCGGCCTGCACCACCATCGGTCCGGCCACAGCCCCGGCGATGGTGCCCAGCAGCACGAATCCCATGCGCCAGGACATGATCACCGTGCGCTCGTGCGGGTCGTCGCTCATCTCTGCCGGCATGGCGGCATAGGGTACGGCGAAGAGTGCGTAGGCACTCATGCCGACAAAGAAGACGATCCCCACCCACAGCGCGCGTGCTTGGGCCGAGCCCAGGTCAGGCACGCTGAACAGGGCAAAGAAGGCAACCGCCGAGAGTGTTCCGCCTACCAGCAGGTAGGGCTGGCGGCGGCCCCAGCGGCTGCGGGTGCGGTCGGAGGCGACACCGACCAAGGGGTCGAAAACCACGTCCCAGAACTTCGGGATGAACAGCACCACACCGGCCATGGCCGCTGCAATGCCCAGCGTGTCGGTCATGAAGAACAGCAGCAGGACGCCGGTGACCGACGAGAACAGCCCCGTTCCCACCGACCCCGCGGCGTACAGCAGCAGCGGCCCGCGCTTCAGCGTCGCGCCTCTGGGGGCAGGGTGGCCAGCGCGGCGTCCAGCCCGGCCGCCAGCTTGTCGACGATCTCGCCGACCTGCGCGTCGTCGATGATGAAGGGCGGCGCCAGCAGGATGTGGTCGCCGTTCATGCCGTCGGCGGTGCCGCCCATCGGGTAGCAGATCAGTCCGCGGTCCATGGCCTCGCGCTGCACGCTGCCCCACAGCATCAATTGCGGGTCGAAGGTGGCCTTGGTTTCGCGGTTGCGCACGAGTTCAAGGCCCAGCAGCAAGCCGCGGCCGCGAATGTCTCCGACATGCGGGTGGTTGGCAAATCGCTCGGCCAGGGCCAGACGCAATCGCTGGCCCATCGTTTGCACGCGTTCGAGTAGCTGACGTTCGCGGATGGCCGTGATGACGGCCAGGGCCGCTGCACACGGTGTGGCGCTGGCGTTGTAGGTGTGCCCGTGTATGAAGTAGCCGCGCTTGTCGGCAATGGTGTCGAAGACACGGCCCGAGACGACGATGGCCGAGATCGGCTGATAGCCCGCGCCCAGGCCCTTGGCAAGCGTCACGATGTCGGGCGTAACGCCGTCCTGTTCGATAGACAGGTAAGTGCCTGTACGACCTGCGCCTGTCAGGATTTCGTCGGCGATGAAAAGGATGCCGTACCGGTCGAGCACGGTCTTCATGGCCTTGAAGTAGCCGGGCAGTGCTGGCACGGCACCATTCGTGGCACCAACCACGGGCTCGGCGACGAAGGCCGCCACCGTGTGGGGCCCGACACGCTGGATGGTGGCCTCAAGTTCCTGCGCAAGCCGTGCCACATAGGCTTCATCGGCCTCACCGGGGTGCTGATCACGGTAAGCGTAGCAGGGTGAAACGAAGTCGGCTGGCATCAGCACGTCTTCGAAAAGCATGCGGCGGATGACATTGCCAGACACGGCCAACCCGCCCATTGCGCAGCCGTGATAGCTCTGGCGGCGGGCGATGAAGCGGCGGCGTGTACTCTGGCCGTTGTCCAGGTGGAACTGCAGTGCCATCTTCAGCGCGCCGTCCATGGACTCACTGCCACCGGAGCCGAAAAAGACCCAGTCGAGCCCCTTGGGCATCATCTCGACCAGCGCGTCAGCCAGGCGTTCCGATGCCTCGGTGGTGAAGTAGGCGTTGTAGACGTAGGCCAACTCGTGCGCCTGCTTCGCGATGGCATCGGCCACACCGATGTCGCTGTAGCCCAGGCTGGAAACACCGGCGCCGCTCGCGGCGTCGAGGTAGCGTTTGCCGCTGCTGTCGACGATATAGGGTCCCTCGCCGCGTACGGCCACCGGGTAGGGCTTGCGCATGTAGCGCTGGAAGACATGGCTCATGATTCGGCCTTCATTTGGAGCCTCAGGGTCTTTTTGTCCAGCTTGCCCAGCGCCGTCATGGGCAGCGAATCGACAAAGCGCACCGACTTGGGCGCCTGCATGGCCCCTTTGCGCTCACGCACCGCTGCAATCAGCGCCTGGGCGTCCAACTCCACACCGGCTTTCGGCACGACCAGCGCGGTGACGGCCTCGCCCCAACGCTCGTCCGGCAGACCGACCACGGCCACCTGGGCGACGCCCGGCATGGCGGCGATGACGTCCTCCAGCTCACGCGGAAAGACGTTGAGTCCACCGCTGATGATCATGTCCTTCTTGCGGTCGACGATGTAGAGATAGCCGTCGGCGTCAAATCGCCCCATGTCACCGGTGTGCAGCCAGCCGCCTGCCAGTGCCGCGTTGGTTTCCTCGGGCCGCTTCCAGTAGCCGGCCATCACGTGGGGGCCTCGGACACAGATCTCGCCCACTTCTGCGCTGGGTACGGGCTGCAGCTGTTCGTCCAGCAAGGCCACGTCGATGTCGGCAAAGGGCACGCCGCATGACGCCAGCCGCTCGGGGTGCCGCAGGTCATGTTGCTGTTTGCCCAGCCACGCAATGCAGGTCGGGGCCTCGCTCTGTCCATAGAGCTGCATGAAGACCGGCCCGAAGGTATCCAGCCCCTCGGCCAGACGCGAAGGCAGCATTGGCGCCGCACCATAGAAGATGGTCTTGAGCGAAGACAGATCGCGTGGCTTGGCTCGGGCGGCGTCGATCAGGCGGTAGATCATCACCGGCACCAGGAAGGTGGCACTGATGCGCTCGCGCTCGACATAGCCCAGAAGCGCGTCGGCGTCGAAACCCGCCAGCATGTGGAAACTGCCGCCCCGCAGCGCCACGGGCAGCGCCATGACGCCGGCGGCATGCGACACCGGCGTGGCGGCCAGCATGCGCAGATCGTCAGGCCATTCCCACTCCGCGGCCATCATCGTCACCGAGGCCAGCAGCGTGGCATGTGTGTGCACCACACCCTTGGGCCGTCCCGTGGTGCCGCCGGTGTAACCGATGACGGCGATGTCCTGCGGCTGGGCCCGGACGTCCAGCGGTGCAGGTGCGGCCACAGCGGCGGCCGCCATGACGTCGAAGGCACCCTCCAGCGGCCCCAGCGAGAGCAGGTGCTTCAGCGTGGGTACACGTTCACGCATGGCCCGGCCGCGCTCGGCGAACAGCTTGTCGTCGACCAGCAGCGCGTCTATCTCGGCGTCGGCCAGCATGAAGGCCAGGTCGTCTTCGGAAGTAAGCGCCGAAAGAGGTGTCAGCCGCAGACCAGCGATGTAGGCCGCGTACGAGGCCGACAGCACGTCGATCCTGTTGCGCGACAACAGCGCCAGGCTGCTGCCCGGCCCCAGGCCCAGGGACTGCAGCACCGTGACCATGCGCGCGGTGCGCTCGGCCATCTGGGCGTAGCTCAGGCGTTCGCCATCGCCCACCAACATCTCCGCGTCGCCACGACGCTGGAACGCTCGCGCCAGCAAGTGGCCGATGGTGCCTCCTCGGCGCAGGATGTCTTCTGTGCTGTCGCTCATGGTTTGGCGGCTTCGGCTGATGACTGCTCAACGGCGCGGGCCCTGTGTTCCCGACAGCTGTCGGGATCGACCCCTGCCGCACGTTTCAAGCGTTCAGGACAGCCTGAAAGCGAGGAGATGCGATGTTACGTTTCGATGGCAAGGTGGCACTGGTCACAGGCGCAGGGAGGGGCCTCGGTCGTGCCCATGCGCTGCTGCTCGCGTCGCGAGGCGCCAGGGTGGTGGTGAATGACCTGGGCACCAGTGGTGCCGGCACGGGCGCGGATGTGTCCCCCGCGCAGAGTGTCGTGGACGAGATCCGTGCTGCCGGTGGCGAAGCAGTGGTCAACGGTGACTCGGTGGTCGACGGAGGACGCATCGTGGAGGCGGCACTTGACCACTTCGGCCGCATCGATCTGGTGGTGAACAACGCCGGCTTCCTTCGCGACGTGGCCTTCCACAAGATGACGGCGGCTGACTGGGATGACCTGTACCAGGTGCACCTGCTCGGGGCATTCCGTATCGTGCACGCCGCCTGGTCCCGGATGCGCGAACAAGGCTACGGCCGAATCGTGAATACCTCATCGGCCGCAGGCATCTACGGCAACTTCGGGCAGGTCAACTATGGCAGCTTCAAGTTGGCGCTGCATGGCATGACACAACCGCTGGCGGTGGAGGGCAAGGCGAAGAACATTCACGTGAACTCGATTGCGCCTGCGGCGGACTCCCGGCTCACGCGTACGGTCATGACAGCTGAACAACTGGCACCGATGCGTGCTGAACTGGTCAGCCCATTGGTGGCTTGGCTCTGCCATGAGACATGCACGGAAACCGGGGGGCTTTTCGAGGTTGGAGGAGGTTTCATCGCCAAGCTCCGCTGGGAGCGCTCGGGCGGCGCTTACCTCGACCTGACCAGCGGCAACGCGGTAGAACAGGTGGCAGAAGCCTGGGACACGATCACCGACTTCTCGAAGAGCGATCACCCGGCGGGCTTCGGTGAAGCCATGGCGCCCTTCGTCAAGTTGATGGGGGGTGCATGAGAGCGCAGCACATCGGACACGTCTGGCCTTCGTTCGACGTCGTCATCGAGCGCGGCGCGGCCATCGCCTTTGCACGCGGACTCGACGAGTCCAATCCGGTCTATCTCGACGAGGCAGCGGCCCGCGCGGCAGGCCTGCGCGGCATTGCCGTGTTGCCGACCTTTCCAATCGCGATGAGCACCGAGCGGGTCGACCTGATCTACGACATGCTGCAGCGCCTGTCCGTCGACCCGGCGAAGATCCTGCATGCCAGCCAGCGTTTCGTTCACCATCAGCCCATGTACGTGGGTGACCGCCTTACAGGCACCAAGCGCATCGCCAACATTGCCGATCGAAAAAACGGCAGCTTGACCTTCATCGACACCGTGATCGAGTATCGCAACGCCGCCGGAGAGCCGGTCTGCGAAGATCACTGCAGCCTGGTGGCCCGCAACACATGAACGCCCTCGATCTGACCGTCGGTACAACGCTGCCGCCCTTGCACACCGGCCCCATCACGCGCCACCGGGTGGCGATGTACGCCCACGGCTCCGGTGACCTCAATCCGATCCATGTCGACCCCGACTTTGCGCGCGACAAGGCCAAACTGCCCGACGTCATCGTGCATGGCATGTATTCCATGGGCATGCTGTCCCGCCTGCTCACGCAATGGGCCGGGGCGGGCAGCGTGCGATCGATCGAGACCCGCTTCGCCGCCATGCTGCCCGTGAAGGCCAGCCTGCACTGCGAAGGCGTGATTGAGGCCGTTGAGGCCACCGAGGGCGGCTCGCTCGTGACCGTGAAGCTCGCGGCGACGCAGGCCGACGGCTCGGCGGTGGCTGCGGGATCGGCGCAGGTGTTCGTGGCGGCAGCCCGATGATCGAGTCGACGCTTGAAGACGGTATCGCGACCGTCCGTCTGGCATCGCCAGCCACCGCGAACGCGCTGACGCCAGCAGCATTTGGCGAACTGACGGCGCAGATTGCCGCTCTTCAGCAGCCGGACAGCGGCGCCCGGGTGCTGGTGCTTACCGGCTGCGGCAAGGTGTTCTCGGCCGGCGCCAACATGGATGTCCTGGGCGACACCGACGCGGCCAGCCTGGAGCGTGCCATCACGGGCGCGCTGCTGCCCTTGCAGCAGGTACTGCAGGAAGGACGCCTGCCGACCGTGGCTGCCGTCAACGGTACCGCCGTGGGTGGCGCCGTGGGCCTGGCACTCCTGTGCGACATCGTCGTGGCGGCGCGCTCGGCGCGCTTTTCGCTGGCTTTCGCGCGGCTCGGCCTGGTGCCCGATACCGGGCTGACCGGGACGCTACCGCGGCTCGTGGGCGAAGCCCGCGCCAGAGCGCTGCTGATGACCGGCGCCGACGTCAGCGCCGAAGAAGCAGCGACGATGGGGATGATCCATCGGTGCGTCGACGACGATACCTTCGCGGCCGAGACACGAACCCTGGCCCAGCGACTGGGCAGCTTGCCACCAGGCACCCACCGGCTCACGCGCCAGGCGATCGTCGCCGGGCGCTTGAACCCCCTGCAAACGCAGATGGAGCTCGAGGCCCGGCTGCAGGCCGGGCGTGTGCTGAGCGATGAGTTCCGTGCTGCGATGGCTGCCTTCGCGGCGCGCCGCAAGAGCTGACACCCGCCATGACACGCATCATCCTTCGACGACTGTTGATGCTGTTGTTCGTAACGGCCGGGGTGACGGTCATCTGCTTCATCATCTCGCGGCTGATCCCGGGCGACCCGGCGCAGCTGATGCTGGGCCCGCGTGCCACGCCCCAGGCGATTGCCGAGTTGCGCACGCGGCTGGGACTGGATCAGCCCATCGCGAGCCAGTATTGGGCCTACGTGAGTGACCTCTTCCGCGGTGACTTTGGCACCTCGATCACGACCCGACAGCCCGTGCTGCCCGAACTGTTGGGATACATCCCCGCCACGCTGGAATTGATGCTGGTGGCCATGGTCCTGTCCATCGCCATTGGCGTGCCACTGGGGGTGATCACCGCCGTGCATCGCGACACCTGGGTCGACAACCTGGGGCGGGGTCTGGCCATCCTGGGTATCTCCACACCCACCTTCTGGCTGGGCCTGATGTTGATGCTGCTGCTCTACGCCCAACTCGGATGGCTCCCAGGTTCGGGCCGGCTGGACATTGGCGTCAGCGCCCCGCCCCATGTGACAGGCCTGTACCTCGTCGACGCGGCGCTCGCGGGTGACGGCCTGGCCTGGCGCAGCGCTTTCAATCACCTGTTGCTGCCAGCGAGCACCCTGGCACTGGCTTCCATCGGTACCGTGGTGCGGCTGATCCGCAGTTCGATGATCGAGGTGCTGGGCGAGGACTACATCCGCACCGCCCGTGCCTATGGCATCTCGAAGTGGCGGCTGCTCTTCGTCTACGCATTGAAGAACGCGCTGATCCCGTTTGTCACGGTGCTCGGGCTGGAACTGGCGGCGTTGCTGTTCGGCTCGGTCGTCATTGAAAGCGTGTTTGCATGGCCTGGTGTGGGCAGCCACGTACTGGGTGCCATCCTGAACCTCGATTTCCCGGTCATCATGGGGTTCACGGTGCTGGCTTCGGTGGTGTACGTGGCGGCCAACCTGCTGGTGGACCTGTCTTACCTGGCGCTGGACCCGCGCATCAAGGCGGTGGGCTGATCGTGATGAAACCCATTTCCATCGCGGCCACCCTACCACCGGCCCTACGGGCGCCGTTGACGCTGGCAGCCGCCGCGGTGGCGGCCGTAGTGTGCTTCGTCGCCGTGTTCGCTCCCTGGCTGACCCCCTATTCGCCAAACGCCATGGACTTGAACAGTGTGCTGCAGCCGCCCTCCTGGAGGCACTGGGCGGGGACTGACGAACTGGGGCGCGACCTGCTGACGCGCATCTTTTACGGTGCACGCCCGTCGGTGAGCGCAGCTCTCGGCATCGTGGGCATCGGCACCGCGATCGGCTTGCTGATCGGTACCCTGTCGGGGCTGTTGTCGGGTTGGTTCGACTCGGTCGTGATGCGACTGACCGACGTGGTCATGGCCCTGCCAGGCATGGTGGTGGCGCTGGCGCTGACGGCTGCACTCGGCCCCAGCCTTATCAACGCGGTGGTTGCACTCGGTGTCCTGTCTGTGCCGGCCTACATCCGCGTCGCGCGTGGCCAAGCGCTGGCACTGAGAGAGCGCGAGTACGTGCTGGCCGCGCGGTCGATGGGGGCGAGTACCTGGCATCTGATGCGCGCCCACGTGCTGCCCAATGTGCTGCCACCCGTGCTGGTGTTCATGACCTTCCATCTCGGTGCATCGATCCTGGCGTCGTCGGCGCTGAGCTTCATCGGCCTGGGCGCGCAGCCGCCCGACGCCGAGTGGGGTTCGATGATCGGAGCCGGGCGTGAGTACGTGCTCGGGCACTGGTGGTACGTCACCATCCCTGGCGTGGTCATCATCCTGACAGCGTCGTCGTTCAACCTGCTGGGCGATGCGCTACGCGACTGGCTCGACCCCCGTCTCGCGCGCGACAAGGCCTAAGTGCCAGCGGCCCGGACATCGGTGTGTGGGTCGATCAGATCTCCCACCCGTTCGGGTTCAACGGCGCCAGTGCGTCCGAACTGCTCAGGCACGATCGATGTCAGCAAAGCGTCGGACAGGCGCCACTTGCGTGGCGATTTCCACTGGCTCGTCCCGGCCCAGAGGAGACGCCGAGAGTCCTGTTCTATCGGCCCCGAACCTGCTACCCAAATCCGAATAGAGCTACAGACCCGACAAGACAGCGTCCATGGCTGACACCAGCGCACTGGCTTGCGCGGCCACGTTGTCGACTGGGCGCTTCAACAGTCTGGCGGGCAAAGGCGCCGCGTAGTGCGCCAGTGCATGCAGACGCTTCCCATTGACCACGATGACCGGGCACAACGCGGTGGGCACCTTGACCGCCATGTCAAGCTCAGCCAGGGGAATGGTCAGTCGCGTGGCCAAGACATCCAGCAGGTCGCTTTGGATGACGACCACGTAGGGGATGCCGTCTGCCGCGCTGCTGCTCGGATTGGCAAAGACGTCGTACTGGGCCATCAACCGTTCACCACGGCCGCAGGTCAGCGCCAGGAATGCCGTGCGCCTCGAAACGGGCGTTCTGCGCGGCAATCCAGTCACCAAATTCGGCTTCGAACGCTTTCTTGCGCGTGGCGCGGTCCGCCGTATCGTGCGCCGCCCGAAGGGCTTCGTATTGCTCGGCCGAGAGAATCACGGTGTCCAGTTGACCCGCCTTCTCCACGAATACCGGTGCGCGCTTGGCTTGGGCGCAAAGGCTGCCAAATCGGTTCTTGGCTTCGGTGGCACTGACTCGCATGACGCTCCTTCAAAGCAATGGCCATTTTAGCCATTTGCTTGGCCATGATACGGACTACGACGGGCACAACAGGCAGTCGCAACACAGTCCTTCACCAAGGGCTGCTCCTGGCCGGGAGTGTGAGTCTGGCCCGGTGCCCGGTAGCGGACTTCGGCGTGGCGGGGCAGGGCGACAAGGCTTGACTCAGGGCAAGCGCCCTGGTCGCACGCAGGCGCATCTTGACCGGCCCTCAACTCGTTGGGAGACCACGATGGGAACCGTCGCCAATGCAGCTCGTCGCGAGCCATGGAACAAGGGCAAGATCGTTGGCCAGAAGGCCCCCTTCAAGCTCAAGGACATCTGGGCGCTCCGTGTGCGTCTGCAGATGGAACACCGAGTGCGTGAACTTGCCCTCTTCAACCTGGGCATCGATAGCAAGCTGCGGGGCTGCGATCTGGTCGCCCTCAAGGTCCGCGACGTGTGTCACGGCGATCAGCTGGCAACGCGCGCCATCGTCATGCAGCACAAGACCCAGCGCCCGGTGCAGTTCGAGATCACGTCAGCGACTCGGGAGGCGTTGCAGGCTTGGATCAAGCAGGCAGAGCTGAAGCCCGAGGATTTCCTGTTCCCCAGCCGTCTGCACGAGTCCCCACATCTGGGCACCAGGCAGTACGCCCGAATCCTCGGGCACTGGGTCGATGAGCTCGGCCTGGACCGTGCCGAGTATGGTACCCACTCGATGCGCAGGACAAAGGCGACGCTGATTTACCGTCGAACCAAGAACCTACGCGCGGTTCAGCTGCTCCTCGGACACTCCAAGCTGGAATCCACGGTGAGGTACCTCGGCATCGAGGTCGACGATGCCCTCGAGATCTCTGAGCAGACCGAGATCTGATCGCCCGGAGGCAACGCCGCCACTCGCTGGGCGTCGCAGACGAAGAGCGCGCTGCGCTGCGAGAGCAATGGCTCTGCAGCAAACCCGGCCGGTGGGCGTTCTAGACTGAAGTTCCGCGTCCTCACATGAAGCGCGGCGGGAGCAAGTCCCTGTCACGCCTCACAAATTTGGCCCTTTCGGGCCTTTTTTGCGCCCGAATGTGTAGTCACT
>CANHVY010000076.1 GCA_947464185.1 Burkholderiales bacterium | reverse complement strand
TGAGCTGTGCATGCTCCTCGTGTACCCCAAGTCCGAGCGGGACACGATTCCCGGTCACGTTCTGCGCATGACCCGACAGGAGATCGAAGATGGCATCGACCAAGCAAGCTAAGCGACTAAGCGCCGGTGAGGAGCTGGGGCTGAAGCTCCTGCAGTCCGTCCGCGAGATGAAGGCGCGCAACTTTGCGCGAGCCACGGAAGTGGCTCCAAACGAGGTGGTGCTGGCACGTCAGGGCACAGGCATGTCGCAGGCCGAGTTCGCCGCCGCTCTGAGCATCTCCAAGCGCACGCTCCAGGAGTGGGAGCAAGGCCGTCGCTCGCCATCGGGTGCAGCAAAGGCATTGATCCGGATCGCCAGCAAGCACCCGAACGTGGTGCGAGAGGCCTTGGCTTGACTGTCGCCGCGCCTGGCCCTGCTTCAGGGGCTTCCCCTGGAGATTCGTTGGGCATCACTCTTGGTGGCACCGTGACAGTCGTAGCCTTCGGGCTACACTTGATCCGCGCGGGTAGACAAGACTGACGAGTACGCCCAGTGGATCGACGCGCTCAAGGACGCTGCGGGTCGAGCCCGGATCCTCGTTCGAGTCGAGACTGTTGATTCTCCTCGCAGGAGGCGACAAGTCGAGCCAGTCCAAGGACATCGAGCTGGCTATCAAGCTGGCTCAGAACTTTCGGGAGTAGCAAGCCATGCCACGTGCGACGGGCAAATCGACCAAGACGCGGACCACGCCCTATGACGTTGCAGAGCACCTGCGCACGCCCGAAGAGATGGCCGCGTACCTCGATGCCTGGCTGGAGGAGGCACCCGACGATGCGTCTGGAATTGCCAAGGCCCTGGGCGATATTGCCCGGGCCAAAGGCATGAGTCAGGTGGCCAAGGACGCCGGCCTGAGCAGGGAGAGCCTGTACAGGGCCCTAAGCGCCGAGGGCAATCCGAGCTTCGCCACAGTGCTCAAGGTCGCTCGTGCTCTTGGCGTCAAACTCCATGCTCAAGCTGCGTAACAGGCATCGCGATGCCTTGACCTGCCCCCAACAGGTGTGTAAGTCTCCGGTGAGCAAGTCCAGCCGGCGCACGGCTCCAGCACTTGCACGCTTCAGGCGGGCACCACCAGCACGTGCCGGGTCTGCCAGCGCAGGCCGGCGTCGCGGGTGCCCTGTGGGGCTTGCGCGGGCTGCAGCTTCATCGCCAGCGCGGCGCGTTCGGCGGTGGACAGCCGGCGCCAGAGAAAGTCGCCCGCGTTGCCGGGGTCGCCTTCCACGAACAGTTGCGAGGTGATCTCGCCGAAGCTCGCATGGCGAACTTTCAGGTGGATGTGCGGGGTGCGGCCGGCATACGGAGCGGGGCGGATGGTGCGGAAAGCCACCGTGCCCTGGGCGCCGGCGCGCGCTTCGCCGTAGCCCTGGAAGCCCTCGTCCACCTCGGCCGGCTGGGCGCCGTCGCGCGGGTGCCGGTAGCGGCCCCAGGTGTCGCATTGCCAGATCTCCACCACGGCGCCGTCCAGCGCGCGGCCGCGCGTGTCGCGCACCTGCAGTTCCAGGGCCAGCAGCTCGCCTTCGGCCACGCGCTCACGCCCGCCACGCGTCACGCGTGTCAGGTCGGCGTCCCAGTCACCCGCGAACGGCCCGCGTGCACGCCAGGCTGGCTGCGGATAGAACGGCCCTTCGGTCATGGGGGGCAAGGGCGTGGCGTTGCCGGCAGCCCGCACCACCTGGGGCGCGGCCACGGCGGCGGCGGCTGCGCTCAGCAGCAGGGTGCGGCGGTGCAGGCGGGTTGGGGCGAAGGACATGCGCGAAATTGAAGCATCTGTGGGCTGTCCCGCAAGGCGGGAGGGTCTCGGCCTCACCGGTTTCGGGGAAAGCCTGGCGTGCAGGCATGCCACGCGCTAGTGGGCCTTCAGCGCTGTGTACGCCCGTGCCAGCTCCTGGACGCCGGCATCGATCAGGTTGCCGGGTATGGCGGCGTAGCCCAGGCGCAGATAGCACTGCGTTGCCACCGATGATCTCCTGAAGAAGATGTCGCCGGGCTCGACGAGCACGCTGCGCGCCGCGCAGGCTTCGGTCAGTGCCAGCGAGTTCAGGCCGGCCGGCCCCTGGATCCAGGCGCCCGAGCCACCCTGCGACGGCATGATGTGGAACTCTGGCAGGTACTTGGCAAAAGCCCGGGTCAGCAGATCGCGCCGCTCGCGGTAGGTGACGTTCAGCTTGCGGATGAAGGCATCGTGGTGGCCTTGCGCGATGAACAGGCTGGCGGTGTGCGCGTTGTTGGCGGGCGTGTGCCGGATGATCAGGCGCCGCAGCGCCCGCAGCTCGCGAATCAGCTCGGCAGGCGCCACGATGTAGCCGATGCGCAAGCCGTGAGCGAGGGTCTTGGACAGGCTGCCGAGGTAGATCACCCGTCCGTCGGTGTCGAGGCTCTTCAGCGCGGGCAGGGGCCGGCCGGAGAAATTCAGCTCACTCTCGTGGTCGTCTTCGAAGAGCACGAGGTCATGCTTCCTGGCCAGGGCCAGGATCTCATGGCGGCGCTTCAGCGGCATCGTGACGGTGGTGGGGCACTGGTGGCTGGGTGTCACGTAGGCATAGGCACACTGTGTCATCGCGCGCGAGGCGATGAGGCCGTCTGCATCGATCGGCAGCGCCTTCACATGGTCGGTGCGCAGCATGAAGTTGTTTCGCGCATCTGGATAGCCCGGCTCCTCGATGCCCACCACGGTCTTCCGGTCCAGCAGCACGTTGGCCAGCAGATAGCACGCCATCTGCGAGCCAGCCGTCACCAGGATCTCGTCGCGCTTGGCCATGATGCCGCGCGCAGGCAGGAGCCGGTGCTGGATCTGGTCGAGCAGGGCTTCGGAATCGCGGTTGATGTGGTCCTGCGCCCACTTGCGCACTGCCGGCACAAAGAGCGCCTGGTGGGCGCAGGCGCGCCAGTCTCGCAAGGGCACCAGGGTCTGGTCGAACTGGCCGTAGACGAAGGGGTAGGCAAAGTCCTGCCAGTTGGCGGGTTTGGCGATGTTGCGCTGGTGCCTTGCGCGTGACAGCAGCCGCGCATCCCACTGCAGCGCGGTGGGTGCTGGGGCTTGGATCGACGACTGCACCGCCTGGCCCAGCAGGATGTCCCCATTGACCACCAGGCCGCTGCGCGGCACCGCAATCAGGAAGCCCTTGTCCACCAGCACCTGCAGCGCCAGCGACACCGTGTTGCGCGACAGGCCGAGCGCAACAGCCAGTGCGCGACTGGGGGGCACCTTCGCGCCGGCGGGCACCAGGCCCATCAGGATGGAGTGAACCATCATCTCCTTCACCTGGCCCTGCAGGGTGCCGCTGCTGCCCGAGAACTGCGGGAACAGCTTGGCCCAGATGTCGGTGATCTCCTGCTTCTGTCTCATGGCGTGATTCTTTGGGTGCCGCCCGTGACGAACACGTCTGACGGCTTCTATTCTGGAACTAAAACTATACGAATCTGGCTCTATTTGAATAAGGTTCTTGTACCTAGCATCTGCGGCGGTCGCCTGCCCGAAGGCAGATGAGCCCGCACCAAGCCCTCAACGTCTGCAAGCCCTTCTACTGGATGAACACCATGAAACGACTCGTGAAATCATTGATCATCGGCACGGCTTTCACCCTCTCCCTGGTGACCCAGGCCGTTGCTCAAACCAGGGTGCTGATCGGCCACTTTGGCGATCCCGTCCCCTACAAGGCGCTCATCGCCGATGGAAGCCTTGAAAGAGCCACCGGCTGGAAGATCGAGTTGCGACAGTTCGCTTCTGGCGCAGAAGTCAATGCGGCCATGGCCTCTGGCGGCATTCAGATCTCCGAAATCGGCTCTTCTCCCCTGGCAGCCGGCCTGAGTACCGGATTGCCCTATCAGATGATCGCTGCCGGCAAGGTCATTGACACCTCCGAGGCACTGGTCACAAGAAACGGCTCTGGTATCGACAAGCCTGCCGACCTCAGAGGCAAGCGCATTGCGACGCCGATCGGCTCCACGGCCCACTACTCATTGATGGGCGTGTTGAAGATGAACGGCATGACCGAGAAGGACATCACCTTGTTGGGCATGTCGCCCAATGAAATCGCCGCCGCCTGGGCACAGAACGCCATCGATGCCGCCTTCGTGTGGGTTCCGGTCCAAGCGAAGTTGCGTGAAAACGGCAAGGTGATGTACACCGCAGGCGAAGTGGCGAGAGCTGCAGGTTTTCACACTTTCAACGCATGGGTTGCGAACACCAAGTTCGCAGCTGAAAACCGCGACGGCGTGATCAAGTTCTTGAGGGCCATCTTCGAGATCAATGCGGATTACCACAAGAACAAGGCCGCCTGGAATGCAGATTCACCGAAGGTCAGAGCTGTTGCAGCGAACGTGGGTGTGACACCGGCTGCAGTCGTGCCCATGCTGGATGGCACGATTTATCCGGACGGCGAGGTGACCATGTCCGCCAACTGGATGGGCGGCGGCGCAGCCAGGACCATCAAGGGCACCGCTGAATTCCTCAAGAGTGCAGGTCGAATCAACAGGACTGCTGACGACTACAGCCCGTTCGTCAACCCCGAGTTCGCCCGGGCTGCTGCAGGCAAGTAAGCCGACTGTTGTGCCACCAGTGCCGACCTGCGCAGGGCAGGTCGGCACTTCAGTTGTCCACTTCTAGGCTTTCCATGACCGCACTTGCCATCCGAAATGTGTCGGTGTTCTATCCGGTGAAGGGCAAGCCGCCCGTTCATGCGCTCCAGAACATCAATCTCGAGATCCATGAGAAAGACTTCGTGGTGGCGCTGGGCGCATCGGGCTGCGGCAAATCAACGCTGCTCAACCTGATTGCCGGCTTCATGGCACCCAGCGAGGGGGAGATAGCCCTCAAGGGAAGAGTGGTCACCGGTCCGGGTGCGGACCGGTCGGTCGTGTTCCAGAAGCACGCCCTGATGCCCTGGCTGAACGTGCTGGAAAACGTGGCCTTCGGCCTGAAGATTCAAGGGCACAACAAGGCCAGGAGTGAAGGCATTGCGCGCCAGTTCATCAAGCTGCTGGGGCTGGAGCAGTTCGAGCAGTCGGCCACCTACGAGTTGTCGGGCGGCATGCAACAGCGCGTGGGCATCGCGCGCGCACTCACCAGCGACCCCGACATCCTGTTGATGGATGAGCCCCTGGGCGCGCTGGACGCGCTGACCCGCGAGCGCGCGCAGGAGCTGATCCTGAAGGTCTGGCGGGACACCGGAAAGATGGTGTTCTTCATCACGCACAGCGTGGAGGAGGCGCTGTTCATGGGGACTCGGCTGATCGTCATGTCGCCCCGGCCGGGACGCATCTCGCACACCTTTGATCTGCCTTTCAGCCGGCGTTACTTCGAGACGGGCAATGCGCGCGAGATCAAGGCGTCGGCCGAGTTCATCGAACTGCGAGAAGCCGTACTGAAGATCATCTTCAGCGACGAAGCAGGAGGCCATGATGAGTGAGAACCGTTCCTCTGCAAGCGGCAATGGCTTCCTGACGGGCCTGATGAAGGCCAAGCCCGCCAAGCCCGGCGAGATCTACGGCGTGCCAGGACAGGGCGAAAGTTTCTGGATCAGCGCCGTCGTGATCGTGCTGCTGATCTCCTTCTGGGCTTTCGTCACCTATGCGGGCTACATCAAGCCGCTGTTCCTGCCCTCGCCCCTGGGCGTGGTGGAAGCCCTCTTTGACGTGATGAAGGAAGGTTTCACAGGGGTCGGCTTCTGGGAGCACGTCTGGGTGAGCACCCTGCGGGTCTTCGGGGCGTTCCTGCTGGCTTGTGTCATCGGCATTCCGCTGGGCATCGCGATGGGCATGAGCCCGATTGCCCGCGGCATCTTTGACCCGCCCATCGAGTTCTACCGCCCGATTCCCCCGCTGGCCTATCTGCCGCTGATGATCATCTGGTTCGGCATCGACGAGCTGTCCAAGGTCTTGCTGATTTTCTCGTCGGTGCTCGCGCCCATGGTCCTGGGTGCGCGGGCTGGCGTGAGGTCGGCGGCGATCGAGCAGATTCATGCCGCCTACTCGTTTGGCGCCACGCGCTGGCAGGTGATCCGCATGGTCATCCTGCCGTCGGCCATGCCGGAGATCTTCACCGCGATGCGGGTGGGCATCGGTTTCGGCTGGACGACCCTGGTGGCGGCGGAAATGGTCGCGGCCACATCCGGCCTGGGCTACATGGTGCTGTCCGCGTCCCGCTTCCTGCAGACGCCCATCGTCATCATGGGCATCGTCGTCATCGCCGCGATCGCCTATGCCTTTGACCATCTGGTGCGCTTTGTTGAACGGCGCGTGGTGCCCTGGAAGGGCCGCGGTTGATCCGCAGGGCTGTCAACGCATCGATTTGAAGGCAAGCTCCCATGACGATTGAATATCTGAAGAAGGCTCCGCCGCGGCAGGAGTCCATCGACACCGCGACATCCGAAACCGTGGAGCGTCTGCTGGCCGACATCCAGCGCAACGGCCGCGACGCGGTGGAGAAGTACGCGCGTGAACTCGACGGCTGGCATGGTCCGATCGTGCTGGGCGAGAACGACTTTGCCCAGGCCACCCGGGCGCTGTCGCCGGGCGTGAAGGACGACATTGCGTTCGCGCATGCGCGCGTCAGGGATTTCGCGCTGCGCCAGCGCGAGTCGCTGCACGAGTTCGAGGTCGAACTCATTGACGGCCTGGTGGCCGGGCAGAAGCTGATTCCGGTGAACACCGCCGGCTGCTATGTGCCCGGCGGACGCTATGCGCACGCGGCTTCCGCGATCATGAGCGTGTGCACCGCCAAGGTGGCCGGTGTGCCGGACATCGTGGCGACATCACCCGCGCACAAGGAGTCGGGCGTGAACCCCGCCATCCTGCACGCCATGAAGCTGTCCGGCGCCGACAAGGTGCTGAGTCTGGGCGGCGTGCAGGGCGTTGCGGCCATGGCCTTTGGCCTGTATTCGGCCAAGCCGGCCGACGTGATCGTCGGACCAGGCAACCGTTTCGTGGCGGAGGCCAAGCGCACGCTGTTCGGTCGCATCGGCATCGACGTGGTGGCTGGCCCGACCGAGTCGGCCATCATTGCCGACGAGACGGCCGATGCCCATGTGGTGGCGGCCGATCTGGCCGGCCAGGCCGAGCACGGCCCCGACTCCCCGGTGTGGCTGTTCACCTCCTCGCGCGATCTGGGCCTGAAGGTCATGGATCTGATGCCCTCGGTCATTGCCGCCTTGCCGGAACCGGCGCGCAGCGCGGCCACCGCAGCCTGGCGCGACTATGGCGAGGTGGTTCTGGTGAGCAGTCGTGAAGAGATGGTGGACATCAGCGACGAGTACGCGCCCGAGCATCTGCAGGTGATGGCCCGTGACCTGGACTGGTGGCTGGCCCGGCTGACCAACTACGGCTCGCTGTTCTTGGGCGAGGAAACCACCGTGGCCTATGGCGACAAGTGTGCCGGTCCCAACCACATCCTCCCCACGCGGGGCGCTGCGCGCTACTCCGGCGGCCTGAGCGTGGGCAAGTTCATCAAGACGGTGACCTACCAGCGCCTCACCCGCGGCGCCAGCCGCGAGGTGGGGCAGGTGGCCGCCCGTATTTCGCGCCTGGAGGGCATGGAGGGCCATGCACGCACCGGCGATATCCGGCTGCGCAAGTATTTCCCGCAGGACAGCTTTGAACTGGGCACGCTCGCGGGCCACCAGCATTGACCGGACGATGGCTGCATCCCTGATACCGCCGGCGGACCTCAAGACACAGGATGGCCTGTGGTTTGGCAAGGATCTGAGCACTCCCGAACCGATTCCCGAAGATGCGATTGAACGCGCCGTGGCGCTGATGCGCGCCGGCCGGCTGCACCGCTACGGTGAGCAGGGCTCCGGCTATCCGGAACCTTCGCTGCTGGAGAAAGAATACGCAGCCTACGTGGGCAGCCGGTATTGCGTGGCCGTCAGTTCCTGCGGCGCGGCCATGTTCATCGCGCTCAAGGCGGTGGGCGTGAAGGCGGGCGACAAGGTGTTGACCAGCACCTTCACCCTGGCGCCGGTGCCCGGCGCCATTGCCCACGCGGGTGCGCAGGCCGTGCTGGTGGAGACCACGGCGGACTACCTGACCGACCTGGCCGATCTTGAGCGCAAGGCCATCAGCAGCGGCGCCAAGGTGTTGCTGTTGTCTCACATGCGCGGGCATATCTCCGACCTGCAGACGGTGCGCACGATCTGTGACCGGCACGGTATCGCGCTCATCGAGGACTGCGCCCACACCATGGGTGCCAAATGGGACGGCCGGCACACCGGCACCTGGGGCCAGGTGGGCTGCTACAGCGCCCAGACCTACAAGCACATCAATTCGGGCGAAGGTGGCCTGCTGGTGACCGATGACGACGATGTGGCGGCGCAGGCCATCCTGATGTCGGGCTGCTACATGATGTACGACCAGCACCTGCTCAGGCCCCCTGCCGAGGTGTTCGAGCGCTGGAAGTACGTGACGCCGAACTTCAGCATGCGCATGTCCAATCTGGCGGCCAGCCTGTTGCGACCGCAGATCGGGCAACTGGCCGACCGCGGGCGGCGCTGGAACCATGTGTATGCAACGCTGGCGCGCGAGCTCGGCAAGGCGCCTCACCTGACGGTGCCAGGCCGACATCCTAAGGAAGAATTCATCGCGAGCTCCATCCAGTTCACGCTGGACTTCACACCGGTGCAGATTGAACGCTTCCTGAAGGAATGCACGCTGCGCGGGCTTTACATCAAGTGGTTCGGCACGCCCGCGCCGGTGGCCTTCACCAGCAATTACGAGCATTGGCGCTACCTCGAACAGAAGCCCGATCTGCTCCATTCCAAGGCGGTGCTCAACCAGCTGTTTGATCTTCGTACCCCGGTGTCACTGACCGACGAGGACTGTGTGCTGATCGGGCGCATCGTCGCCACCGCGTGCGCGCTGGCCGCCGAGGACTGAAATCCATCCCCATCCACTCGAACGACAACACGAAAGCAAGCATGAAACTGACCAACTTCCCCCGCGTGCACATCACCCACGGCCCGACGCCGCTGGAGTTCATGCCGCGCCTGACCGAGGCCCTGGGTGGACCCAATCTGTACATCAAGCGCGATGACTGCACCGGCCTGGGCTCTGGCGGCAACAAGACGCGCAAGCTGGAGTTCCTGATGGCCGACGCCGTCAAGCACGGCGCCGACACCATCATCACGCAGGGGGCCACGCAGTCGAACCATGCCCGCCAGACCGTGGCGATCGCCGCCAAGATGGGCATGAAGTGCGAGATCCTGCTGGAGGACCGCACCGGCTTCAAGGACGCGAGTTACAAGAAGTCCGGCAACGTGTTCCTGGACCATCTTTACGGCGCGGGTGTGCGTGAACTGCCGGGTGGTACCGACATGAACGCGGCCATGGCCACGGTGGCCGAAGAACTGCGTGCCGCCGGACGCAAGCCCTACATCATTCCCGGCGGGGGCTCCAACCCCATCGGCGCATTGGGCTACGTGACCTGCGCGTTGGAGATGGTGAACCAGTTCAACACACAAGACCTGCGGGTGGACTGCGTCGTGCATGCAACGGGCAGTGCCGGCACGCAGGCGGGCCTGGTGGTGGGCCTGGAAGGCACGCGCAGCCTGATCCCGGTGCTGGGCATCGGTGTGCGCGCGGCCAAGGAGGCGCAGGAGACCAATGTCTACAACCTCGCCGTGAAGACCGCCGAGCTGCTCGGCGTGCCCGGTTGCGTCAGGCGCGAAAGCGTGATGGCCAACTGCGACTACGTGGGCGGCGGCTACGGCGTGCCCACGCCGGGCATGGTGGAGGCTGTCACGATGGTGGCCAGGCTGGAGGGCATCCTGCTCGACCCGGTGTACTCCGGCAAGGGCATGGCCGGGTTGATCGACCTGTGTCGCAAGGGGCACTTCAAGAAGGGTGAGAACGTGGTGTTCCTGCACACCGGCGGTGCCGTGGCGCTGTATGGCTACATGGACGCCTTCGGTGACCTGAAGCCGCTCTGAAGGCCCTGAGCTGATGATGGGTCTGGCGGGTGGCTGTCTGCTGGTCACGCGGTGACGGCACAGGGGGAGCATGGCGATGATCGGTGTACTGGGCGGCATGGGGCCCTTGGCCACGGTGGATTTCTTCGGCAAGGTCCTGGTGGCCACGTCCGCTGGCGGCGATGCCGACCATGTGCCCCTGCTCATCCAGTCCGACCCCCGCATACCGTCACGACCCGCCGCCATCCTGGGCGATGGGCGTTCCCCCTTGCCTGAGCTGATGGCCGGGCGCGACCGTCTGGTGGCCGCGGGCGCAAGCGCGCTGGCCATGCCCTGCAACACCGCACATTTCTGGTTCCGGGATCTGGCCGCAGCCTGCCCGGTGCCCTTCATCAGCATCGTCGATGCGTGTGTGGCCGAGCTCGCCCCCATGCTCAACGCAGGCGGCTCGGTCGGCCTGATCGCCACCCGTGCCACCCTGGCCGGCCGGATCTTCGATGCGCCGTTGATGCAGGCGGGCTACCGCCTGCGGGTACCGGACGATGAATCGATGGACAGGCTGGTCTTGCCCGGCATCGAACTGGTGAAGGCGGGTCAGACCCCGCAAGCCGGACCGCTGATCGAGCAGGCCGTCCGGGGCCTGTTGCAAGAGGGTGCCGATGCGGTGGTGCTGGCCTGCACGGAAACCCCCGTCGCGCTGGATGCCGTGCAGTCGCCGCTTCGCGCAAAGTGCGTGGACAGCACCGCCGCACTGGCACGGGCCTGTGTAGCCTGGTGGCGCTTGCATTCACGTACCTCCTGCGCCACCTGAGGCGCCGGACCCGCCCGCCACGCGTCACGCGTGTGAGGTCGGTGCCCCAGTTAGCCGCAAACGTGCCCCGTGCACGCCAGGCCGGCTGCGGATAGAACGGCCCTTCGGTCATGGGGGGCAAGGGCGTGGCGTTGCCGGTGCGCCGCAACGTTTCTCCCAGATCAACTCTTGGTGGGATGGTGTTGTTATCAGTTGGTGATAATGATTCATGATCCATCGAGACTCGTCTCTCGACGCCCTGCTGGAATTGAACGGCCAGGTGCTGGTGATTGACGAAGCGGGCTACTGGGTGAAGTTCGTGGTGCATGAGGTGCCGGCAAGCGCGAACAAGCCTCACGGCCTGGACTACTCGCTCACCCTGCATGGGGTGGAAGGTGATCGTCTGGTGGGTTTTGACAACGCCCATCCGGTGGCGGGGCGGCCCAGAGGAGCGGGGCACGACCACAAGCATCGGTTGCGTACGGTCAGGCCTTACGACTACACGGATGCTGCCGCTTTGCTGGCCGCTTTGCTGGCCGCTTTCTGGCGCGAGGTGGAATCGGTGATGCGCGAAAGAGGAGTCTGGACATGAAGACCTTGAAGGTTGGGATCGCCTCTTACGAGGACATGAAGGCGCGCACGATGGCCATCGCCAGGGGCGAGTTGCACCCCAGGCCCGGAGACCCCAAGGTCTGGTTCACGTCGCCGGAGAGTTTTGCGAAGCTGCTTTCCAACCGCAATCGCGCACTGCTGGCTCAGATTGCCGACACGCATCCCGAGTCGCTGCACGAACTGGCGGCCACGACGGGCCGCACGCCCGGCAACCTGTCACGCACCCTCAAGACCATGGAACGCTACGGCCTGGTGCGTCTGCACCGAGGGGAGCGGGGCAAGGTCCGACCTGAGGTGCCGTACCAGGAAGTGCGCCTGGAGATGCGCCTGGCGTCCTAGGGGCGTGCCGCTGGCGTCGCGGCCGCCCGTGTCGGCCAAGTGGTTCAGGGACGAATCACGCGAGCGCCAGGCTCAATCGGCCTGTGCTCTCGGCCGCAGGCCGCACCTGGATTTCGATGTC
>CANHVY010000075.1 GCA_947464185.1 Burkholderiales bacterium | reverse complement strand
TCGGCATCGGCATCGCCACCGCAGCGGCGGGCATCATCGTCGGCGGCATCACGCTCACCGGCCTGGGCTTGCGCATGACCGAATTCGTCGAGTTCGTGTCACAGGGCAACGTCATCTCGATGCTGCTGTTCATTGCCTTCGTCTGCCTGGTGCTGGGGCTCGGCGTGCCCACGACCGCCAACTATGTGCTGGTGGCCACGCTGATGGCGCCGGTGGTGGTGGAGTTGGGGGCGCAAAGCGGGCTGATCATCCCGCTCATCGCGGTGCACCTGTTCGTCTTCTACTACGGGATCATGGGCGACATCACTCCGCCTGTCGGGCTGGCCACCTTCGCCGCCGCCGCGATCTCGGGCGAGGACGCGCTTCGCACCGGCGTGCAGGGGGCGCTGTACGCCCTGCGCACCGTGATCCTGCCGTTCATCTGGATCTTCAACCCGCAACTCTTGCTGATCGACGTGCACGGCATCGGCGAGTTGCTGCGCGTGATCTTCGCGTGCACCCTGGCGATGCTGGTGTTCGCCGCGCTCACCATGAACTGGATGCGGGTGCGCAATCGCTGGTGGGAAAGCGGCCTGCTCGTGCTCGCCGTGGCGCTGCTGTTCCGGCCGGATTTCTTCATGGACCGCGTGCACGCGGAGTTCCGCGATCAGCCCGCGAAGGCCGTGTACGACGTGGCGAAGGCCACAGCGGCTGGAGACCGCATCGTGCTGCGCATCCAGGGCACCACGCTGGAGGGCGAGGACATCGCCAAGACGGTCGCCCTCAACCTCGGTCCGCCGGCTGACGACGGTCGACGTCGCCTGGCGCAGGCGGGAGTGCAGGTCATGGTGCTGGGTGAGCAGCTGCAGATCGGCGCGGTGAAGTTCGGCTCGCAGGCGCAGAAGGCGGGACTGGAGCAGGGCTGGGACATCGTGGCCGTCAAGGTGCCGACCGACCGGCCGTCACCCCACTGGTTCTACCTGCCCGCGCTGCTGTTGGTGGGCGTCGTCTGGGTCTCTCAGGGGCGCCGGCTCGCGCGGGGAACCGCGGTGGCGTGAGCCGAAGCCGTGGCAGCTGCCGGTGGCGCATATGCCCGCCCGAGCAGCCCGCGTACGGCCCTGAACCACTCGCGGGTGCAAAGGGGTGGCGCCAATCCATGCAGGAACGGCCAAGGCCCGGCTCGAGCTCATGGCGTTTCGGGCGCAGGCTGTTCAGCTCCTCGTGGGCGATGACCAGAACGCCGTGGCAGCAGCTCATGCGCTGCAGGTCATAAAGGTAGCCCCGCTCGCGTCTCAGCCGGCCGACATTGGCCTGCAACGGCGCCACCCGTCACGTGGCGATGTCATGACGCTGCGCGAACCTGGCCTCCAGGATGATCCGGCGCGGTGACGTGGGCACCACCGGGGAAGCGGGAGCGAACACTCCGACGGAAGACGCAGGAACGCCCGGCACACGTCATCGGACAGTCCGGGTCAGAACACCTTGACTCCCGGCAGCTTGCGCATGCCTCGATCGAGCGTCGCGGTGAACTCGCAGTCCTGCCGGGCATGCTTGGCGACGACCAGGCAGTCGGCGAATCCGCACGAGCTCGCTTCGAACAGATCGAGTGCCGCAGCGACGGCCTCGCGATCCTCGAATGCAAACGCGGCCTCCTGCAGCAGGCTGCGCACCGCCAGCGACTGGGCCCGCCTGTCCTGATCGTAGGCCGACCTCAGCGTCCAGACCGCTTCGGCAAGGACGACGTCCATCACCAGCAGCGAACCTGGCGTGCCGCCATGCGTGGCCAGCAGCGTGTCGATGCGCTTGTCCTGTGCCGGGTCATCGTCGAGCCACAGGCGCAGCAGGATGTTGGTGTCGATGCCGATCATCAACCCGCCGATTTGCGCCCCGACGGGCGGTGATCGTGTTCTCGGCCTGGACCTGGAAATCGAGGATGGCTCCGGCATCCAGGTTCAGACGGTCGCGGATCTCCTTGGGCAGAGTGAGCTGGCCTTTGCTGGTCAATGTGGCGAACATGACAGCGTCCTCCGTGGGTGGCCTGTTTCCTTACATCTTGTCCAGGTAAGGAGTGGACGAACGACCCTTGGGGCATCACCTCATGGGGTCAGGGCAAGAAGTCGCTCCAGCGGCAGGATCGCCCGCTCCTGCCCGCGCCGCCGCCAACACCCTCGCCGCCCGCCCGAAGGCCGCGAGCGCAAAGTCCACGTCGGCCTCGGTGTGGGCGAAGGACAGGAACAGCCGCCCCCACCCGCCGGGCTTGGTCAGCACGCCATCGCGGCGCAGCGCGGCGTGCAGCGCCGCCGAGCGCTCGGGCTGCAGCAAGGTCTTGGCCACCCCATAGCGCGTGGGGGCCTGCGGCGCGAACCACAGGCTGAAGACGCTGCCCGTGCCGGAGGTGCTGATCGGAATGTCCGCGCCCTCAAAGGCGGCGCGTACGCCGGCGGCCAGCCGCTCGCCCGGTGCTGGGCGAGCGGCTGGACCCGGTGACCGTGGGCTTCTCGCTGGCGTTGATCGCGGTCGTGTTCGTCAGCCGCCGCCTGTCGGTGGGGCAGCCGCAGCCGCGTTGACGGGGGCCAGCCGCCGCCGCAGCGCCTGCTCCAGCCGGTTCCATACGAAGCGCATCGAGGCCGAGCGGCGCAGTTCCGCATGGGCGCACAGCCACACCTCCTGCGGCTGCCCGAAGCGCTCGGCCAGGATGCGGCGCAGCCCGGGGCGTCCGGCCGCCACGTCGGCCAGGTAGACCCCGACGCCGAGACCGGTCTCGATGGCCGCATGGCGCGCCAGCATGGCATCGGTGCGCAGCCGGAAGCGCACCGGCTGCGGCGGGGGCGCGCCCTTCATCATGGGCGCCAGGGGCGTGGCCTCACGGTCGAACCCGGCCACGAAAGCCTCTTCCGGCAAGGTGAAGCCGGTCGGCTCGCCGTGACGCGCGATGAAGGTCTCGTGCGCGTACAGGCCCAGTTCGGTGTTGCCCACGTGCAACGCGATCACGTCGTCCTGCTCGGGGCGGAAGAAACGCACCGCGATGTCCGCGTCGCGCCGCAGCAGGTTCTCCGCCCGGTTGGAGACCGACAGCTCGATCTCCAGGCCGGGCTGCTCGGCCAGCCACCGCGCGGCCAGCGGTGCGATGACGTGGGTGGCGTACACCTCTGAGACGGTGATGCGCACGGTGCCTGCCACCCGCTCGCCCGTCTCGACGAACAGGCGCGTCGCCTCCTGCACGGCGGCCTTCATGGGCAGCAGGGTGGCGTGCAGCCCGTGCGCGCGCTCGGTGGGCTTGAGCCGGCCGGGCAGACGCACGAACAGGGCTTCGCCGAGCAGGGTCTCCAGCGCGCGGATGTGGCGCCCCAGGTTGGGCTGCGTGCTGCCCAGACGTTGCGCCGCCTCCGTGAGCGTGCCGGCCTCGTACACCGCGATGAACGTGCGCAGCAGGTTCCAGTCGTCCACACTGGGGCCCGCCGGCGGGGCGAGCATGCGCGGCGTGTCTGGCGCATCCGACCGGGCCGGGCCGGTCTGGGGCCGGGATTTCAAGGGCATGCGTGCAGTGTCACCGAACGGCACCAACGCAGGGGTTGTCCTGTACCGTGCATGGGGCCATGGCCAACGGGTCAGGCCCGGACCATGGACCCGAGATCGCGCCGGGGCGTGGGGCCGGTGGGCTTGGTCGCAAAGCCCACCCGGGCGAGCATCTGCACGGCGCCGCTGCCCGGATCCACCCCCAGCAGCTTGTGCACGGCCGCGTAAGGCCCGCGCATCTCCGGGAACTCCTGCAGGGCCTGCGACAGCGGGTGCATGTCCGCCCCTGCTGCCGTGGCCTGCAGGTGCTGGCGCACATAGGCCCGGCCTGCCGCCACCTGGGTGGCGCGCGCGTTGTCTGCGCCTGCCAGCCACAAGTAGCCGCTGCCGGTCTCGAACGGCACCCACCGGTCCATCACACGCTTGAAGTCGCTGCTGCCGGGCGCTGGCACCTTCATCGGGTCGAACAGCCCCACCCCGTGGACCATCCGCACTATGGGGTCGTTAAGACTGATCCCGTCACGGTGCTGCGCGATGGCGTCCGGGCCGATGCGTATCAACCGCGCGGACTCCAGCCAGGTCTTCGCCGTCGTGGTCTCGATCTCGAAGGCCTCGCGGGTGACTTTGCGGATGGGCGCCATCGCACCTTCGCCGGTCACCAGCCCGGCCCGCAGGCCGAAGGCCTGGGCCGTCGCCGTCCAGGCCGCTGCCAAGGTGTCAGGCAGGGCGCGCTGGTTGTCATACGCCGTCTTGCGGGTGTGGCGGCGGGGAATCTGCGCGAACAGCGCATCAGGCCTGGCGCTGCCGGCCGCACCCAGCGTCAGCGTGGCCACCCGCGTGCCGGCGGGCAAGGCGGTGGCGGCGGGTGGGCCGTCAGGGAACAAGTCGACCTGCACGCTCAGGCCGCGCTGCGCGGCCGCGATGACCGCCAGCTCTAGGAAGGCGCCGCAGCCGATCAGGATCTGCCGGCCGAAGGGGTCGGTCTCCGGCAACAGGCGCTCGCCGTCGCACAGCAGGTGGATCTTGCCGGCCTCGCGAAGATCGGCAATCCACGGCTGTCGGTTGTGCGGGTTCGGTGCCAGCAGGGCGTGGGCGAGCATGAAACGTCGTACGTCAGCCTGCGCGGCGCCCGGGTCGCGCCAGGCTTGCACGGCGGCCTCCGGCATCTCGCTGCTGCAGCCGGCCAGGCCGCCTGTGGCGGCGAGGATGGCCCCGCCACCCGCGAGTCGGATGAATTGCCGGCGGCCCAGGGCCGAAGCCGGCGTGGGGCCGAGGTCTTGAGGGGGTGCGAGGCTGGTCATGTCGGGCTCCTGTGAGGGGTGAGGTGGAGGGTCGAGGTGATGGACGGCATGGTGCAAGGCCGCTGGAGGGAAGGCCAGACCGGCTGCTGCATGTGTGGCATGCAAAAGTGCATGGGTGAAGACCGGTGGCGCTTTGGCGGCACACTCACGGGGTGGCGCCGGACCCCCCGGGGCTGTGTAAGCCGGCGTGCCCCAGCGCGGCCCGCCCCCTCGAGACTTTGAGACCCCCAGCCGATGACCTCCTGGACCCTGGCCCGCCGCGCCGAGCGGCTCAACCCCTCCACCATCCGCGAGATCCTGAAGATCACCGAGCGCCCGGGCATCATCAGCCTGGCCGGCGGCCTGCCCTCGGCCGACACCTTCCCGGTGCAGGCCATGCGCGAAGCCACGGCCACGGTGCTGCGCGACACCCCGCGCGAGGCGCTGCAGTACGCCGCCAGCGAGGGCTTCGGGCCACTGCGGGAGTGGGTGGCGGCGGAGCTGGCGGGGCAAGGGATCCAGGTCGATGCCGACCAGGTGCTCATCACCACCGGTTCGCAGCAGGGCCTGGACCTGGTGGGCAAGGTGCTGATCGACCCCGGCAGCGCGGTGGCCGTGGAGTCTCCCACCTACCTCGGGGCGCTGCAGGCCTTTGCGCCTTACGAGGCGGAGTTCGTCGCGGTGGAGGGCGATGACGACGGCCCGCTGCCGCAGGCGCTGGACGCCGCGCGCGGGGCGCGTTTCCTGTACCTGCTGCCCAACTACCAGAACCCCACGGGCCGCTGCCTGCCCGCGGCGCGGCGCCTCGCCCTGGCCGCACGCGCTGCCGAGATCGGCCTGCCCATCGTGGAGGACAATCCCTACGGCGACCTGTGGTTTGACGAGCCGCCCCCGCCGCCCGTGCGGGCCACCGCCGGGGACGGCGCCGTCTACCTGGGCAGCTTCTCCAAGGTGCTGGCGCCGGGCCTGCGGCTGGGCTACGTGGTGGCGCCGCGCGTGCTCTACCCCAAGCTGCTGCAGGCCAAGCAGGCGAGCGACCTGCACACCCCCGGATTCAACCAGCGCGTGGTGCACGAGGTGGTGAAAAGCGGGTTCCTCAAGGAGCATGTGCCCACCATCCGCGCCCGCTACAAGGCCCAGCGCGACGCCATGGCCACCGCCCTGCAGGCGCACCTGCCCCCGGGCTGTCGCTGGCTTGCTCCCGTGGGTGGGATGTTCTTCTGGGTGGAGTTGCCGGCCCACCTTGACGCCACCGCCCTGCTGCCCCAGGCCGTGGAGGCCGGCATGGCCTACGTGCCCGGCAGCAGCTTCTACCCGCAGGGCGGCCACGCCAACACCCTGCGCCTGAGCTTCGTGACCGTGCCGCCCGAGCGCATCGTCGAGGGCGTGGTTGCGTTGGGGCGGGTGT
The DNA here is from genome assembly GCA_947464185.1 of Burkholderiales bacterium. Classification (GTDB taxonomy): domain Bacteria; phylum Pseudomonadota; class Gammaproteobacteria; order Burkholderiales; family Burkholderiaceae_C; genus Rubrivivax. The sequence continues at coordinate 5,624 of CANHVY010000075.1, read as the reverse complement.
TGCGACAGGCTTGAAGCAGGCAGGTCGCTTCTGCCGCCAACAATGGCTCGTGGTGCCGCATGAGTCGCCCTCCCGGAGCTTGCGGGGTGGCTCTGCCCGACGGCGGCACTGTCGTCGACCGCAACTCGATCTCGGTCAGGTGCCCGACGCTCAGCTGGGGAATGACGCATCGCCGCGCTCTCGGTGTCGCCACCACTGGAGCCATCCTGTCGAGTGCATGGGCTGCAGCGCCTGCTGCCGATCACAGGCAGGGTGCGCGCTAGGCCCTTGCTTCGCCTGAAAAGTCTTCCCGAAAGCGCTCTATCTGATGCATGCGCTCGTGAAGAATGGTCACGATGCCGATGTCACCGTTGGACAAGTGCTGCCAGTACACGAAGTGCCGCTCGTAGCGGAAGAAGAAGCCCTCAACCCCGAACGCAGCAGGTACCGGTTTGGACGCCACCCCATGCGCATCGATGCGCTCAAACGCTTCGAACAGCCCGGTGATGTAGCTGTTGGCTTGCGCCTCGCCCCAGCGACCACGGGTGTAGCGGTAGATCTCGTCCAGACGCCAGGAAGCCGACTCCTGAACCCGTACGGCGGGCATCGTTCAGGCGCTCGCAGCGTTGCGTGCGATCACATCAGCCGCTGTCAAAGGCTTGTAGGCCGACTCGGGGGCGGCAAACGCGTGCGCCAGTTCCGCCTTCAGCCGATCAAACGCCTGCTGCTCCTTGCGTTCCATGTCGCGCCGAATCAGATCGCGCACGTACTCGCTGACGTTCTCGTAGGCGCCGTCTTGCTGCACGTTGGTGGCCACGAACTCGCTGAGCACCGGGTTCAGTCGGACGGTCATGGTGGTGGTTTGTGACATGAAGGCTTCCGAGCATGGTGGAATGTCTTTAATTTAATCAATATTGAAGACAATCGCAAGCTGCCGCAGAGCACAGCGGACCGCCTCAGGAGGCCACTCTCGATTCGGAGGCAGCCCCTTGGCGCACGGCTCCGAGCCAGCAACACTCCTTCACGTTCCGGACATCGGACGTTCAAGCACGGAGGCCATCATTGGCTGCTATCAGCTGGCGCACTTTCTACCTGAGAAGCTTGGTTGCCGGGCTGTGGAGGTTTGCCATGAAGGAGCGTGGGCGGGCGCTTGGCCGATGTGCCGTGCTGGTGTTTGCGATGCACTTGGTCGGTTGCGGCGGGGGAGGCTCGGCCGTGCCTGTCGGGGCGGTGGTGCCACCACCTGCTGGGGTGGCACCGGGCCCGGCAGCTCCCTATCCGGCCGGCTTGAGCAACGCCTCGATCACGGTCGGCTCGGTCACACGCGAGTACCGTGTCCACGTGCCCGCCGCCGTCACCACCGCACCGTCGGCCGTGGTGCTGGTGCTGCACGGCGGCGGTGGTCAGGGCATGGGTGTTTCCACCCTGGGCGCGCACCCCTTGTCGGTGTTCCGATCTGTGGCGGACCGCGAAGGTTTCGTGGTCGTCTATCCGGGTGGCATGCCGGCCACAGATGGCAACCCGGGCTGGAACGACTGCCGGGGCGACAACCTCGCGACCAGTGGCGCCGATGATGTGGGCTTTCTCGACGCGCTGATCGACCGTTTGCGCACACAGTACGGCTTGCCGGCGTCGCGCGTCTTCCTGGCAGGCGGCTCCAACGGAGCTCAGATGGCGCAGGCCTACGCGGTGACCCGCGCCTCGCGCGTGGCTGCCGTGGCCAGTTCCGGTGGCAGCCTGCCGCAGAACCCCAAGGCAGGTGAGTGCAGCGCACAGCCCGCACGGCCTGTACCTGTCCTGCTGGCTCACGGCAGTGCTGATACCCAGATGCCTTACGGTGGCGGATGCGTGGCCAACCTCGGGGGCAACTGTTCACGAGGGCGGGTCATCAGCGCCGAGGCCACGCGGGACTACTGGCTGGCGGTCAACGGCCTTGCTGCTGTGTCGCCGGTGCAGACGGTCGTCGATCCCGTGGCAAGCGACGCCGGGCCCGCCAGGCGCTTTCGCTATGCCGGTTCCCACCCGCTGGAGTGGTGGCGCCTGGAGGGGGCTGGCCACACGGTGCCAAGCCAAGCTGTCCTGGTGGACCTCAGCGAGCCCACCGGGGTGCAAAGCAGGGACGCGGAGTTCGCGGAGATTGCGTGGTCCTTCTTCCGAGCGATCTTCTCTACCGCCACCACGCCGCCGAGCTCCCAGGCGCTGCGGGCGGCGCGCGAGTACAACTTCGCCAGCGGCGGGCCGACCCATCTCGTGCTGCATGAAGGTGTGCTGGTCGACGAGGCCTACGCCAACGGCGGATCCGCGGAGCGTGTGCAGCTTCTGGCCAGTGCGACCAAGGGCTTCACGGGTATTTTGGGGGCGATCGCTGCCTCTGACGGGCTCTTCCATCTGGACGAGCCGGTGGCCCAGCGTGCGCTCGTCGAGTGGCAGGGCGACGCGGCGAAGTCGCAGATCACCTACCGGCACCTCCTGACCATGAGCAGCGGACTGCAGGAGCTCAACGACCTGTCGGGGTGGCTCGACTACTTGCGGGCGCCCGTGCAGCATCTGGCGGGCAGCACTTTCGTCTACAGCGGCGACCCCAACATCTTCGGTCTTGCGCTGGAGAGGCGGCTGGGGGGCGAGTCGGTCCAGGCCTACTTCGACCGCAGGCTGTTCAGGCCGCTGGGTATCTCCTCCATCCGCTGGGCCACCAATTTCTCTGACGGCCGGCCTCAGCTCTCAGGTGGCGCCTACGTGACGGCGCGGGACTGGGCGAAGTTCGGGGAGTTCATCAGGCTGACGATGTCGTCCAGTTGGCCCGGGCCCGAACTCCTGTCGCGCACGCACTTCGACGCGGTGTTTGCCGGCAGCTCGGCACACCCCGCCTATGGCTTTTACTGGTGGCTGAAGAAGCCGGTGCCTGCTGCGTTGGCGCAGGTCATTGATGCCAACAACAAGAACCAGTACGGCCGGGAGATCAAGCCGATCTTTGACGATCCGCGTATCCCGGCCGACACCGTGATGGCGGCGGGCGCGTTCGACCAACGGCTCTACGTGATTCCGTCTCGCGGACTGACCGTCCTGCGCAACGGACCGACGGGGACGAACACCTTCGAGGACGTGGCTTTTCTTGGCCGCCTGCTGGGCACGCCTTGAGTGCTCTTGGGTCCGGTCAAGGCAGGTGCTGCTTGAAGAACTCCCACACGCGCTCGGCACCCTTGAAAGCCTGAATCGGCACGTTGCCTGCACGCAAGGCCGGCGTGCCGGGCCAGCCATGCCCTCCGGCCGCGTCCACCACCACGCTGGTCACGGCGCCGCCGGGGGTGGCAGCCCAGGTCCTGGCGGTCACGGTCCCTTGCGTCTGCATTTGCGCTGAGGGCTCCGATCGGTTGACTCGGCGCCAGAAGGCGACTGTCTCTTCCAGGGGCTTGAAGGGCGCTGCTTGCGCAGAACGCACCAGGGGGTTGCGGCTCAACCCTCCTTCCAGCGGAACCTCGGCATCGGCTGCGCCGTTGATGAGCAGCGTCGGCAGCGGCCGCGCCTGTGTGTCCTCGAAGCTGAACATGGCGCCCACCACCGGCGCGATGGCGGCCAACCGCTCGGCACGCCTCGTCGCATAGACCGGCGTCATCATGGCGCCGTTGGATCCACCCGTCATGAAGATGCCCCGAGGGTCGGCGCCGTGCCGGGCCACGAGCAGATCGATGAGGGCGTCAAGATAGGCAATGTCGTCGGCCTCGCCCACCTGCCGCCTTTGCATGTAGCCGGTGTTCCACGCATGAAAGCCACGCCCCCAAGGGGTGCCCTCCGGGTAGACCACCATGAAGCCTTCGCGCTGGGCGATCTCATCAAAGCCGGTGCGGTCCCGCTGCTCCTGTGCGCTGCCACGGCCCCCGTGCAGGACGAGCACTGCCGGCCGCAGCGTGCCCGAGGGCGGAGCGTTGACCACCAATGCCCGTCTCTCGACGCTGCCCAGGCTCAGCCGCAGCTCCGAGGCATGAACCGTCTGCACCACAAGGCACATCAGCAAGCACAGGCAGCCGAGCAGCCACCGCGGCCCCTGCGCATGGGTGGAATGGTCTGTGGCGGGCACCCGCCAGCCCACGCGCATCACACCCCGGTTCATGCGCGCTTCATGCGAAGTGCCGCCGCGACGCGAGCAGTGGCACGCCGAACATCAGCGCGGTCCCGGTGTTCAGCAGCACGTTGCCCCAGGCCCCGTGCGCGATGGAGAAGGTGGTGTCGATGATGTACCACCCAAGCAAGGGCCAGGCGATCGAGTTCCATGCAAAGCGCTCGCCCGCCCGGAAAGGCCCGCGCGCCAGCGCGATGACGACCATCATCCAGCCGGCCATGACAGCCCCGATGATGCCGTTGGCAAAGCGCAGGTAGCCCTGGATCTCGGCGGGCACCGCCACGGGGCTGGTGGGTTGCTGGAAGTACACGAGGTAGAAGAACGCCTCCCCCAGCGAGGGGGCGAGCATGAGCACGGCGCTCAGCGCCAGCACCACGGCCGCGGCCGCCTGGATCAGGCGGGACCAGAACTGCAATGCGGTTTTGTTCATCGAATTGAATCCCGGGGTTTCTGGGTGGGTGCGTGGAAGGTCAAGGTGTCGACGGCGCCGGCAGCGGTGCGCGGAACCACTCCAGCGTCTCTCGCCACAAGGCCTCGGCCCGGGGCTTGAAGTAGCCCATGTGGCCGATCGGCCCCATCCCGATGCTGCGGGGGTCCAGCGTCACCCGTTCCAGGGGCGCGTTGCAGTAGGCCTGCAGGAAGGCATCGCGCGATGCCGGCAGGGCCCAGAGGTCGTCGAGGGCGTTGAGGGCCCGAATGGGTGTGCGGACCCTGGCGAACGCTTCGGCCAGGCCGGGCAGTTCCGGGTCCTCGAAGAAGTAGCGTGGCCACTGGCACCAGCGCCGCCATTGCAGAAACAGGTCGCGCGGCAGATCCTCGCCCAGGCCCAGCTTGCTCCAGGCCAGGTAGCCCGTGGTGCCCACCAGCACCGGGCCGATCACGTGCCACAGCAGCATCACCCGTGCGCGCTCCAGCGGTGGCATCCAGCCATGCCAGCCGGCGCCCGTGGCGAAGGTGGCCATGCGCTGCACCCGTTCGTTGCCGGGCAGCAGGCCGAAGGCATGACCGCCGTAGGAGTGCCCCACCATCCAGATCGGGCCTTCGCACTGCGCCTCGACGTGGTCCAGCAGGGCTGCCAGATCCTGCCGGGCCCAGTCCAGGTAGTTCATGCGAAACCCGCGCAGATCGGGTGGGCGGGACAGCCCCACGCCGCGGTAGTCCAGCGTCCAGACGGCCATGCCCTGGCTGGCGGCGTACGTCGCAAAGGGGCCGTAGAAGCGCTGCGCCACGCCCGTGGCCCCGGCGACGATGAGGTGGGCCTGCGGCTCACCATTGGCGCGGTAGTGCAAGGCCCCGAGACGGTACCCGTCTGCCGCCGTCAGTGAGATGGGCAGAGGTGTGGTGTGATCCTGCGGCACGGGGTGCTCCAGTCAGGGCTGGTGGCTCAAGGCTGTCCCTTGGGCAAGAGGGCGGCAAGGGTGTCGAGCAGGGTGGCGGCGGTGTCCTGCAGCGGGCCTGCGCTACCCGCCACCCGGGCTTGGATGAGCCCGCCCTCGTACGCGGAGACGATCAGACTGGACAGCCCTGC
>CANHVY010000074.1 GCA_947464185.1 Burkholderiales bacterium | reverse complement strand
CACAGTTCATTTCCGCGGAGATTTCCATGAAGCGTCACTTCCTCAAGACCCTGGCGGCCGCTGTGGTCTCCTCCCTGGCCTACAGCGGTGCCGCCCTGGCCGCCGACATCACCGGCGCCGGTGCCACGTTCCCCTTCCCGGTCTACGCCAAGTGGGCGGAAGCCTACAAGAAGGAAACCGGCACGGGCCTGAACTACCAGTCGATCGGGTCTTCCGGTGGCATCCGCCAGATCCGCGCCAAGACGGTGACCTTCGGTGCCACCGATGCGCCAGTCTCCGGCCCTGACCTCGACAAGGACGCTATGGTGCAGTTCCCGGCCATCATCGGCGGCACGGTGCCCATCATCAACCTCGAGGGCTTCAAGCCGGGCGAGTTGCGCGTGAACGGTACGGTTCTGGCCGAAATGTTCATGGGGACCATCAGCAAGTGGAATGATCCGAAGTTCGCTGCCCTGAACCCGGGCAAGAGCCTGCCGGATCAGCTGATCACCGTGGTGCACCGCGCCGACGGCTCGGGCACCACCTTCAACTTCACCGATTACCTGACGGCCGCCAGCAAGGACTGGGCCGACAAGGTGGGCAAGGGTGCCGCCGTCAAGTGGCCCGCCGCCACCTCCGTGGGGGGCAAGGGCAACGAAGGCGTGGCCGCCAACGTCAACCGCATCAAGGGCTCCATCGGCTACGTGGAGTACGCATATGTGAAGAAGAACAACATGAACTTCATGCAGATGCAGAACGCCGACGGACGCTACGTCAGCCCCGACGACCTGACCTTCGCCGCCGCCGCTGCGGGGGCGGACTGGTTCGGTGTTCCAGGCATGGGCGTGTCCATGGTCAACGCCAAGGGCCCGACCAGCTGGCCCATCTCCACCGCCTCGTTCATCCTGATGTACAAGGATCCGGAGAACAAGGCCGCATCCAACGAGGCTCTGAAGTTCTTCGACTGGGCCTTCAAGAACGGCAAGCAGATGGCACTGGAACTGGACTATGTGCCGCTGCCTGACCGGCTGACGGCCGAGATCCGCAGCCGCGTGTGGTCGCAGATCAAGCGCTGATCAACGACCGTCACAGTGCAGGGTGACCCATGAGCGGGACGACGCCTACTCCCCTGGACGCTTCCCGAGCCGGCCCGCAGGTCGGCGCCGGTGGGCTTGGGCATACTCCCGACGAGCGGCCTGACATGGGAGGTTCCCGCATGAGTTCAACACCCTCCGCCCTGGCGGGCGTGCCGCCTTCAATGGTGTCCATCGCCCGCCGGCAGCAGATTCAGGACTTCTTCTTTCACCGGGTCACCCAGGCCTTTTCCTTGCTGGTACTGGTGGCGCTGCTGGGCATCATCGGCTCGCTGCTGATCAATGCCGCGCCCACGTTCAAGAAGTTCGGTTTCGAGTTCCTGTGGCGCGCTGAGTGGGACATCATCAACGAGGAGTTCGGCGCGCTCATTGCCATCGTCGGCACGGTCACCAGTGCCGGCATGGCGATGTTGATTGCCGTGCCGCTAGCCTTCGGTATTGCACTGTTCCTGACCGAGACCTGTCCTGTCTGGCTGCGCAGGCCGCTGGGCACAGCCATCGAACTGCTGGCGGCGGTGCCGTCCATCATCTACGGCATGTTCGGCTTGTTCGTCTTCGCACCGCTGTTCGCCGACTACTTCCAGGTGCCTGTGCAGCAGGTGCTGGGCGGCATGCCCCTTATCGGCTGGTTGTTCGGCGGCGCCCCCAATGGGCTGGGCATCCTGGCCGCGGGCACGATCCTGGCTTTCATGGTGCTGCCCTTTGTGGCGGCGGTGATGCGTGACGTGTTCGAGATCGTGCCCCCGATCCTGCGCGAGTCGGCCTACGGTCTGGGCTGCACCACCTGGGAGGTGGTGCGCCGGGTGGTCCTGCCCTACACGCAAAAGGGCGTCATTGGCGGCATCATGCTGGGCCTGGGCCGCGCACTGGGCGAGACGATGGCCGTGACCTTCGTCATCGGCAACGCCAACCGGCTGCCCACCTCCTTGTTCTCGCCGGGAACCTCGATCGCTTCGACGCTGGCCAATGAGTTCGGTGAGGCAGCGGACTTCCACCTTTCCACGCTGTTCGCGCTCGGTTTCCTGCTCTTCGTCATCACCTTCGTGGTGCTGGCGCTGGCCAAGATCCTCATCATCCGCACCGAGAAGGGGAAGGGCCTGTGAGCATGAATCCCGCTCTGTATCGCAAGCGCCGCTTGGCCAACCGCGTGGGCCTTACCCTTTCCATGGGGGCCATGGCCCTGGGCCTGGCGGTGTTGCTGTGGATCCTGGCCGTGCTGTTCTACAACGGCTTGACGGCCATGGACTTCAAGCTGTTCACGCAGGACACGCCAGCCCCGGGCACCGCAGGCGGCGGTCTGCGCAACGCCATCGTCGGCAGTCTCATGATGTTGACGCTCACGGTGGCGGTCTCTACCCCAGTGGGCATCCTCGCGGGCATCTATCTCGCCGAGTATGGTGACCGCAGCCGCACTGCGGAGTTCACGCGCTTCGTCACCGACATCATGCTGTCGGCACCCTCCATCGTGCTGGGCCTTTTCGTCTATGCGATTGCGGTGGCCACCGTGGGTAACTTCTCGGGTTATGCCGGCAGCCTGGCCTTGTCGTTGATTGCCGTGCCGGTGGTGGTGCGCACAACAGAGAACATGCTGCGCCTCGTGCCTGGCAGCCTGCGCGAGGCCGCTTTCGCCCTGGGTGCGCCGCGCTGGAAGGTGGCCATCATGGTCAGCTTGCGAGCAGCGCGCAGCGGTGTGATCACAGGCCTGTTGCTGGCGGTGGCCCGCATCAGCGGCGAGACGGCACCCTTGCTGTTCACGGCCCTGAACAATCAGTTCTTCAACGCCGACATGAGCAAGCCCATGGCCAACCTGCCGGTGGTGATCTTCCAGTTTGCGATGAGTCCCTACGACAACTGGATCCGCCTGGCCTGGGCCGGAGCGCTGCTCATCACGCTGGCCGTGCTGGTGATCAACATCGTGGCGCGGGTGTTCTTCCGCGACCGCTCCTCCAACTGAGCGCCGGCCCCACGCCAGGCCCCAACCGCCGAGCCCTTCATCCCATGCAAGCCGTCATCAACGAGACCACCGCCGCCACGCGCAATGCGCTGGAGGTGCGCAAGCTCAACTTCTTCTACGGGAAGTTCCAGGGTCTGAAGAACATCGACCTGGACATCGCCGAGAAACGCGTCACCGCCTTCATCGGCCCCTCGGGCTGCGGCAAGTCCACCTTGCTGCGCACCTTCAACCGGATGTACAGCCTGTACCCGGGTCAGCGCGCCGAAGGGCAGATCAATTTCTACGGCGAGAACATCCTGGACGACGGCCAGGACCTGAACATGCTGCGCGCCCGCATCGGCATGGTGTTTCAGAAACCCACGCCGTTCCCGATGTCGATCTACGACAACATCGCGTTCGGTGTGAAGCTCTACGAAACCCTGTCGCGCAGCGAGATGGACGACCGCGTGGAGTGGGCACTGACCAAGGCGGCGCTGTGGAAGGAGGTCAAGGACAAGCTCAACCAGAGCGGCCTGTCACTCTCTGGTGGCCAGCAACAGCGCTTGTGCATCGCCCGTAGCGTGGCAGTCAAGCCATCGGTGCTGTTGCTAGACGAACCCACATCGGCCCTGGACCCGATCTCAACGGGCAAGATCGAGGAACTGGTGCACGAACTCAAGAGCGACTACACCATCGCCATCGTCACCCACAACATGCAGCAGGCAGCACGCTGCAGCGACTACACCGCCTACATGTACCTGGGCGACCTGATCGAGTTCGGCGAAACGAAGGAGATCTTCATGAAGCCCGAGCGCAAGGAGACCGAGGACTACATTACGGGCCGTTTCGGCTGACCCGCAGCCGAACTTCACAGCTTCAAGGATTCCACATGCCCGACAAGCACCTTTCCACCCAATTCGACGCCGAACTCAGCGGCGTCTCCACCCGCGTGCTGGAAATGGGGGGCCTGGTGGAAAGCCAGGTTTCGCGCGCCATCACCGCATTGGTCTCCATCGAAGCCGACCTGGCCGGGCAGGTGCTGCGTGACGAGGAGCGCGTCAACCGGATGGAAGTCGAGATCGACCGGGACCTATCGGGCATCATAGCGCGGCGCCAGCCCACGGCGCGCGACCTGCGCCTGTTGATTGCCATCAGCAAGATCATCGCCAACCTTGAGCGGGTGGGCGACGAAGCTGCACGCATCGCTCGGATCGTCCAGCGGCTGGCGGCGGTGGGCATGCCTGGGCGCCGCCTGCCCGTGGGCGACCTGCAGTTCGAGTGCGATCTGGCCGTGGCGCAGTTGCGCAAGTCGTTGGACGCCTTCGCCCGCCTGGACACCCGCATGGCCCTGGAGGTGCTCAAGCACGACGACCAGATCGACCAGGAATTCGAAGGCATGATGCGCAAGCTCATCACCTACATGATGGAGGATCCGCGCACCATCTCCTCCAGCATCGACCTGGTGTTCGTGGCCAAGGCGGTGGAGCGTGTGGGTGATCACGCCAAGAACCTGGCCGAGGCGGTGATCTACATCGTCAAGGGCGCGGACGTGCGCCACGCCCCGATGGTGGACATCGAGTCCGTGGCCAAGTAAGACCTGCGGGTCGCAGCCGGATAGCGTACACATGACCACGGGCCGCTTGCTGGTGGTGGAGGACGAGCCCTCCATCGCCGAACTCATTTCCATCAATCTGCGGCACGCCGGGTTCACGGTGCTCACGGCGGCGACGGCAGAAGCTGCTCGTGAGGTCGTGGACCGCGAACTGCCCGGGCTGGTGGTGCTGGATTGGATGCTGCCGGACCGCAGTGGCATCGCACTGTGCCGGCAGTGGCGCAGCGAATCGCGCACGCGGGATCTGCCCGTCATCATGCTCACGGCGCGTGCCGAGGAGGCCGACCAGGTCCAGGGCCTGGAGGCTGGCGCGGATGACTACTTGGTCAAGCCCTTCTCTCCGCGCACCCTGGTGGCCCGCGTGCGAGCCGTGTTGCGTCGCCGCTCGCCCCAGGCGCTCGACGATGCGGTGCAGATGGGGGCGTTGAAGCTGGACCCCTCGACCCGCCGCGTGACCTGCCACGTCGCGGGCGTGCCGATGGAGATCCGCCTGGGCCCCACCGAGTTCCGCCTGCTGCACTACCTGCTCACCCATCCGGAGCGGGTTCACAGCCGAGCGCAACTGCTCGACCGCGTCTGGGGTGACCACGTCTTCATCGAGGAACGCACGGTGGATGTCCACATCAAGCGCCTTCGTGAGGCCCTGTCCGTGGCCGACTGTGCGGGCATGGTCGAGACCGTGCGTGGGGCCGGCTACCGCTTGGCAGCGCTGCCTCAGGCTGTGGCGGGCTGAGATCGACAGAACCAGGCCGGGGCGCTTGCGCGTATGGAAGGCTTGCTGACCGGCATCATCGGGCTGTTGACCTTTGTCCTGCTCGGCCTCCTGGCGGGTGCTGGGGTCGGAGTCGTCTGGGACCTGGTCGGGGTTCTGGCCATCGTCGGTGCCCTTTCGGGAGGCGTCGCTTTCGTGGCGCGCGACCGGTTGCGGGCGCGGCGCCTGCTGAACTGGTTCCGCGGCCCGCTGGACGTGCCGGCGCCCCGTCAGGCCGGTTTCTGGGGGGAGCTGGCCTACCGGGCCGAGCGCGCCCTGGCGCGCCGGGAGGAGGCTGCACAACGCGAACGGGAACGGCGCGAGCAGTTCCTCTCGGCCATCGAGGCCTCGCCCAACGGGGTGCTGCTGCTGGGTGCGCAGGACCAGATCGAATGGTGCAATCGCGTGGCGGCCGACCACTTCGGCCTGGACCCACAGCGCGATGTGCGCCAGCCCGTGACCAATCTGGTGCGCACACCGGCCTTCGTGGCCTATCTTCAGGCCGGGCAGTACGCGCAGCCGGTGACCTACCCCAATCCGCGCGCGCAGGGCACGCTGTCTGTCCTGGTCAAGCCGTACGGGCCCGGGCTGAAGCTGATCCTGTCCCAGGACATCACCGAGCGTGAACGTGCCGAGGCCATGCGCCGTGACTTCGTGGCCAACGTCTCCCACGAGATCCGTACGCCGCTGACCGTGCTGTCCGGCTTTGTCGAGACTCTGGCCAGCCTCTCGCTTCGGCCCGACGAGCACCAGCGCGTGATGCACCTGATGGAGCAGCAGACGGGTCGCATGCAGGCCCTGGTGGCCGACCTGCTGACGCTGGCCCAGTTGGAGGGCAGCCCCCGCCCGCAGGTCGACCGCTGGGTCCCGGTGTCGGCCCTCCTGGAGCGCGCCCTCGCCGACGCTCAATCACTGTCGGCCGGCCGCCACCAGATCGTCATGGCCCCTGCGCAGACCGCCGAAGTCGCGGGCAACCTGACGGAGTTGCACAGTGCGCTGGGCAATCTGGTCACCAATGCCGTGCGCTACACCCCGACCGGGGGGCGCATTGAACTGCGATGGACGCGACGTGAAGACGACAGTGGCCTCTTCGAGGTGCAGGACAACGGACCCGGCATCGCTCGCGAGCACCTGGCACGGCTGACCGAGCGCTTTTACCGGGTCGACAGCGGCCGCTCGCGCGAGACCGGCGGCACCGGGCTGGGGCTGGCCATCGTCAAGCACGTGATCCAGCGCCACGGGGGCGAAATCCTCATCGACTCCGAGCCTGGCAAGGGTTCGGTCTTCGCGCTGACCCTGCCCGCGGCGCGCGTGCGCGCCCTGCCGGAGCCGGCCGAACCGGCCCCGGAGACTTCCGCCCGCGCCGGCATGCCCGCAGCCGATCCGGCTCGCATCGCGGTCGACGACACCGCCACGCATTGACCCGTTGCGCAGGGGTTCGTCCATAATGCGCCGCATGTCTGCGATCCCCCCGATCACTGCAGCGCGCTCCGGTTGGCGTTGGCGCAAGCCATCAGTCTGACCACCTCACGAGCCCACATCCCCCGGGCTGCCGCCTCTGCGGCAACCGCCCGCAAGTTCTTCCAGCATCCAGCGCCGGCCTCGCCAGCGCCTCAGGACACGGGTCTTCAGGCGGGCAACCTCATCAGGAAGTTCCCGGAACGTCCCCACAAGCATAGGGTAGAGCGCACATGCTGCTGATGATCGACAACTACGACAGCTTCACCTTCAACCTGGTGCAGTACTTCGCCGAACTGGGCGAGGACGTCCGGGTGGTGCGCAACGACGAGATCACGCTCGAGGAAATCGAGGCGCTGGCGCCACAGCGCCTCGTCCTCTCGCCGGGTCCCTGTTCGCCGCAGGAGGCCGGCATCTGCGTGCCGGCGGTGCGCCACTTTGCCGGCCGCTTGCCGCTGCTGGGGGTGTGCTTGGGCCATCAGAGCATCGGCGCTGCGCTGGGTGGGCGCATCGTGCGTGCCGCGCGCCAGATGCACGGCAAGACCAGCGTGCTGCGGCACGATGGGCGGGGTGTCTACGTTGGGCTGCCAGATGCGCCCACGGTCATCCGGTATCACTCGCTGGCCATCGAGCGCGAGAGCCTGCCGGCCGAACTGGAGATCACCGCGCAGTCCGAGGATGGCGAGATCATGGGCGTGCGCCATCGCGGCCTGGCAGGCACGGCGGCGCCTTTGGAGGGTGTGCAGTTCCACCCCGAATCCATCCTGTCCGAGCACGGCCATGCGATGCTTCGCAACTTCATCCGCATGGGGGCCCCGTCATGATCGACCTGCGCAGCGACACCGTCACCCGTCCCACGCCTGCCATGCGCGCGGCCATGGCCGCTGCGGAGGTGGGCGACGATGTCTTCGCCGACGACCCCACTGTCAATGCCTTGCAGGAGCGCATTGCCGCGATGTTGGGCAAGGAGGCGGCCTTGTTCGTGCCCACGGGCACACAGAGCAACCTGTGCGGGCTGATGGCGCATTGCGGCCGGGGTGACGAGTACCTTGTCGGCCAGATGGCGCACACCTACCGTTGGGAAGGCGGCGGCGCGGCCGTGCTTGGCAGCATCCAGCCCCAGCCTCTCACGCAGGCGGCCGATGGCACCGTCGCCCTGGCCGAGATAGAGGCCGCGATCAAGCCCGATGACGCGCACTTCGCGCGCACCCGCTTGCTGGCGCTGGAGAACACCTGGGGCGGCAAGGTGCTGCCGCAAACCTACGTGCAGCAGGCAGCGGACCTGGCGCACGCCCGTGGTCTGGCCACTCATCTGGACGGTGCGCGCCTGTTCAACGCGGCCGTGGCCTCGGGGGGAGATGCGCGCGACACCGCACGCAGGCTCGCCGAGCCTTTCGATACCGTGTCGGTGTGTTTCAGCAAGGGGCTGGGGGCTCCGGTGGGCTCGGCCTTGTGCGGCCCCAAGGAGTTGATCGCCCGAGCTCACCGCGTGCGCAAGATGCTGGGCGGCGGCATGCGGCAGGCGGGCTTGCTGGCGGCGGCCGTGCAGCATGCGCTGGACCACCACATCGACCGCCTGGCCGAAGACCACGCCCATGCGCGCCGCCTGGCGCAGGGCCTGCAAGGCCTGCCAGGGGTGCGGTGCGAGATGCCCGATACCAACATCCTGTTTGTCGACGTGGCGCCGGAGCGCGCGCACGGCGTCGTTGAGCGCGCCCGCGCCCAGGGCGTGCTGTGCACGGGCCTGTACCGCCTGAGATTGGTCACCCACCTGGATGTGTCGCAAGCCGACGTGGACCGCGCGATCGACGTGCTGCGTACCGCCCTGGCCTGAGCTTCGTCCCCAAGATTTCGAGAGAGCCTCCATGTCCATCACCAACACCGAAGCGTTGACGCGCGTCATCGAGCACCGCGAGATCTTCCATGACGAGATGCTGGCCCTGATGCGCCGCATCATGAGCGGGGAGATGTCGCCCGTCATGATCGCCGCGTTGTCCATCGGCCTGCGGGTGAAGAAGGAGACCATTGGCGAGATCGCGGCCGCGGCACAGGTGATGCGCGAGTTCGCCACACCCGTGCACGTGGCGGACCGCACTCATCTGGTGGACATCGTGGGTACGGGCGGGGACTCGTCCCACACCTTCAACATCTCGACGGCTTCGATGTTCGTGGCGGCGGCGGCGGGTGCCCGCGTGGCCAAGCACGGCGGGCGCAGCGTGTCGTCCACGTCAGGCTCGGCCGACGTGATGGAGGCGCTGGGCGCCTTCATCGGGCTGCAACCCACCCAGGTGGCCGAGTGCCTGGCGGAGACGGGCATCGGCTTCATGTTCGCCCCCAACCACCACGCCGCCATGAAGCACGCTGCCCCCGTGCGCAAGGAACTGGGCGTGCGTACGATGTTCAACATCCTCGGACCCTTGACCAATCCTGCGGGCGCGCCCAACCAACTGTTGGGGGTGTTTCATCCGGATCTGGTGGGCATCCAGGTGCGCGTGCTGCAGCGCCTGGGCAGCGAGCACGTCATGGTCGTGCACGGCATGAACGGCATGGACGAGATCTCCCTGTCGGGCGAGACGCTGGTGGGCGAACTGAAGGACGGCCAGGTGCGCGAGTACCTGGTGCACCCCAGCGATTTCGGTCTTCCGGTGTACGACTCGCGCGTGCTGCGGGTGGCGAGCACGCAGGAGTCGGTGCAGTGCATCCAGCGCGCCCTGGCCAACGAGGACGGGCCCGTGCGCGACATCGTGCTGCTCAATGCCGGCGCGGCGCTGTACTGCGCCGGGGTGGTGCCCAGCCTGGCCGAAGGCGTGCGCAAGACGCGTGAGGCGGTGGCCAGCGGGGCTGCGCTGGCCAAGTTGAGCCAGTTCGTGGCGGTCACCAACCGCTACCGGCCGGCGCCCGCCGGGGCCTGAGGGAGCGGCCATGTCCGACATCCTGCAGCGCATCGTGGCCGTCAAGCGCGATGAGGTGGCGCAGGCGCGCCGCCGTTGCGGGCTTGCCGAGCTTCAGGCGCAGGCCGCCGCCGCGCCGCCCGCCCGAGGATTTGCCGCAGCGCTTCGGGCCCGGGTGGAGGCAGGAAGCCCTGCCGTGATCGCCGAAGTCAAGAAGGCCAGCCCGAGCAAGGGCGTGCTGCGCGAACACTTCGTGCCCGCCGACATTGCGCGAAGTTACGAGTCGGGCGGGGCGGCTTGCCTGAGCGTGCTGACCGATGAGCGCTTCTTCCAAGGTTGCGCGGCGTACCTTCAGCAGGCACGTGAATCCTGCAGCTTGCCCGTGCTGAGGAAGGATTTCCTCATCGACCCGTACCAGGTGGTCGAGGCTCGGGCCATGGGGGCGGACTGCGTGCTGCTGATCGCCGCCTGCCTGGACGACGGCCTCATGTCGGAACTGGAGGCTTGTGCCACCGAACAGGGCCTGGATGTGCTCGTGGAAGTTCATGACGGCGAGGAACTGGAGCGGGCCCTGCGCCTGAGAACGCCGTTGATCGGCGTGAACAACCGGAATCTGCGGACCTTCGAGGTGTCGCTGGACACCACCATCGGCCTGTTGCCGCGGGTCCCCGGTGATCGGCTGCTGGTGACCGAAAGCGGCATCCTGGCGCGTGCGGACGTGCAGCGCATGCGTTCGGCGGGCGTGCATGCATTTCTGGTCGGGGAAGCTTTCATGCGCGCGCCCGACCCGGGTCAGCCCCTGCGCGACCTGTTTGCATGACGGCTGACGATCTGCCGGCTGCCTTTGCGGGCCTGCCGCAAGAATGGCGGTCAGCCCTTCCGGGCTGGACGTCAGAGCGTATGGCTGCGGTCGTCGCGCGCATCCGGGAGGTTTCGGCACAGCGCCCGATCGCCCCGGAGGATCCGTTCCGGGCGCTGCGCCTGACGCCGCCGCAGCGGGTGAAGGTTGTCGTGCTGGGTCAGGATCCCTATCCAACCGCGGGACATGCCGATGGCCTTGCCTTCTCGGCACCGTCGGCCAAGCCGCCGTCGCTGCGCCGCATCTTCTCTGTGCTGGCCGCGGACCGCCCGGGTTTTCGCCCCCCTTCTTGCTGGGCGCTTGACCGCTGGGCCCACCAGGGGGCCCTGCTGCTGAACCCGGCGCTGACCGTGGAGGTCGGGCACATTGCTCGTCACCTGGATTGTGGTTGGCAAGCGCTCACATCTGAGATCATCAATTTCTTGCATGCCCGACCAGATCCGCCGGTCTTCTTGCTGTGGGGTTCCAAGGCGCAGGCCTTCTTTGATCAGGCGGTGGCCGGTTCCGGCACTGCAGCCCTGGTGTTGCGCACCCGTCATCCGTCCAATGACTTCCACAAGCTGTTCATGGCAGAAGGCAGCCACTTCGTCGCCACGGCCGACCGCATCGACTGGTGGGCGTTGTCTGAACCTGTGAGCCCCTCCGCAGGTGTGTCCACAGGGGCTTGACATCCCGCGGGCTGTGCTACAGTCACGGGTTCTCCGTGGAGGGGTGCCCGAGTGGCTAAAGGGGGCAGACTGTAAATCTGTTGGCTTACGCCTACGCTGGTTCGAATCCAGCCTCCTCCACCAGGATGACCAGACCGTTCCACGGGGCGGCTGCCTGCGGGAGTAGTTCAATGGCAGAACCTTAGCCTTCCAAGCTAATGACACGGGTTCGATTCCCGTCTCCCGCTCCAATCTGGTTGGTCGTGCGGTCCGTCGGCAGTTGAAGTGGTTTTTGGTGGTCGTCACCGGTCTGGGCTCCAGCCCCGCAAGTCCAGACCCGTGCCGATGCCCATGTGGCTCAGTGGTAGAGCACTCCCTTGGTAAGGGAGAGGTCACGCGTTCGATCCGCGTCATGGGCACCAGTTTTTGTTCAGAGCCGCGTGGTGCGGTGCAGTATCTGTTGTCGGGAGAACCGAAATGGCAAAAGGCAAGTTTGAGCGTACCAAGCCGCACGTGAACGTGGGGACGATTGGACACGTGGACCATGGGAAGACGACGCTGACGGCGGCGATCACGACGGTGTTGTCGGCGAAGT
>CANHVY010000073.1 GCA_947464185.1 Burkholderiales bacterium | reverse complement strand
CGGTCATGGGGGTCCTGAAGTGGGCGTGCGCCGGGTGTCTGAGTGGGACTAGCGCGTGAACACGATTTCGCCGGCGGGCAGCAGGTACAGCACCAGAGCGCGTCCCTGGCTGACTGTGGGCCGGTGCGCGCTGCCGGGGCCGTAGACCACCCAGCCGGCTGGGCGGCCGTCGAACAGCGCATCGCCGTCCAGCGGCATGACCAGATCGATCTCGCCTTGCGGATGGCTGTGGTGCGGACCGGCGATGTCGGTCATGTCCACCACGTCCACCGAGAAACCATGCAGTTCAGGTGCCGGCTTGAAGATGCGGCCGTAGCGGATGCCGCCGCCTTCGCGATTGCACAGCCAGCCCTCGGCCACGCCGGCGCGGCAGGCGGATTCGATGGCGGCATAGTCGACGCTGCCCGGGCCTGCATGGCTGTTGAGCCAGGCGTCCAGCGACGCGTCCAGCGCGCGGCCCTGCAGTTGCGCGGTCAAGGGGGCCAGGGCTTGATGCAGATCAGCGGGTGTCATGGCGGTCGAGCTTGCGTCCAGGGGTTGGATGCACTATTGTGCGTGTCAGCACGATAGAACCGCCTCCTCCGCATGTCAAGCACTATATTGCATACACCAGGGTTAGCCCCAGCCGCTGACGGTGCGCTCGCCGAAAGCGACGATGACAAGAACCCGTTCCTGGTGGCACTGGGCGATCGTGTGCGTGCGCTGCGTGCCCGCCGTGGCATGACGCGCAAGGCGGTGGCCGTGGCCGCCGACGTGAGCGAGCGCCACCTGGCCAACCTGGAATACGGCATCGGCAACGCCAGCATCCTGGTGCTGCTGCAGGTGGCCGGGGCGCTGCAGTGCAGCCTGGCCGAGCTGCTGGGCGACGTCACCACCTCCAGCCCGGAATGGCTGCTGATCCGCGAACTGCTGGAGCGCCGCGACGAAGACACGCTGCGCCGCGTGCGCGTGGCCGTGGGTGAACTGCTGGGCACTGGCGGCGCCAACGCGCAGCGCGGCGCGGCGCGCAGCACGCGCGTGGCGCTGGTGGGCCTGCGCGGCGCCGGCAAGTCCACGCTGGGCCAGATGCTGGCCGACGACCTGGGCTACCCGTTTGTGGAACTCAGCCGCGAGATTGAGAAGTTCGCCGGCTGCAGCATCAGCGAGATCCAGGGCCTGTACGGCCAGAACGCCTACCGCCGCTACGAACGCCGCGCGCTGGAAGAAGCGATCCAGATCTACCCCGAGGCGGTGATCGCCACGCCCGGGGGCATCGTCAGCGACGCCGCCACCTTCAACCAGCTGCTGAGCCACTGCACCACCGTGTGGCTGCAGGCCGAACCCGAAGACCACATGAAGCGCGTCGCCGCGCAGGGCGACCTGCGGCCCATGGCCGCCAGCCGCGAGGCGATGGAAGACCTGAAGGGCATCCTGGCCGGACGCGCCGCGTTCTATTCCAAAGCCGAGTTCCGGCTGGACACCAGCGCTCAGCCGCTGGAACCCACCTTCGCCGCGCTGCGCACGCTGGTGCGGCAGGCCTTGCTGCTGGCGGACTGAAAGACCCTTCCGGACTGACAGCAAGAAAATGCACTAAAGTGCTTGACGTCGGTCAATGACATGCATTATCGTGCTCATCACCGACACACCAGCACCGGCGACAGCTCGAGTCGCCTAAGGAGCCCCCGATGAGCCACAGCCCCCGCGTCGACTACCGCACCGAACCCAGCCAGTACCGCCACTGGAAGCTGAAGTTCGAAGGCCCCGTGGCCACGCTGGCCGCCGACTTCGACGAAAACGCCGGCCTGCGCCCGGGCTACAAGCTCAAGCTCAACAGCTACGACCTGGGCGTGGACATCGAGCTGAACGACGCCATCCAGCGCATCCGCTTCGAGCACCCCGAGGTGCGCACCGTCGTCGTCACCAGTTCCAAGGACCGCGTGTTCTGCTCGGGCGCCAACATCTTCATGCTGGGCGTCAGCAGCCACGGCTGGAAGGTGAACTTCTGCAAGTTCACCAATGAAACCCGCAACGGCCTGGAAGACAGCAGCACCCACAGCGGCCTGAAGTTCCTGGCCGCAGTGAACGGCGCCTGCGCCGGCGGCGGCTACGAGCTGGCCCTGGCCTGCGACGAGATCATCCTGGTGGACGACCGCAGCAGCGCCGTCAGCCTGCCCGAGGTGCCGCTGCTGGGCGTTCTGCCCGGCACCGGCGGCCTGACCCGCGTCACCGACAAGCGCAAGGTGCGCCACGACCTGGCCGACATCTTCTGCACCAGCGTGGAAGGCGTGCGCGGTGCCAAGGCAAAGCAGTGGCGCCTGGTGGACGACATCGTCAAGCCCGCAGCCTTTGCGGCCAAGGTGCAAGAGCGCGCCTTGGAACTGGCCGCGCAAAGCGACCGCCCGGCTGACGCGCAGGGCGTGGCGCTGACCCCGCTGCACTGCACGGTTGAAGCCGACGCGCTGCGCTACACGCACGTCATGGTGGACATCGACCGTGCCAAGCGCACGGCCACGTTCACCGTGAAGGCCCCCACCGGCGCACAGCCCACCGACGTGGCCGGCATCTTGGCCCAAGGCGCCGCCTGGTATCCGCTGGCGATGGCGCGCGACCTGGAAGACGCTATCCTGCAGATGCGCACCAATGAACTCGACATCGGAACCTGGCTGATCAAGACCCAGGGCGACAGCGCTGCGGTGCTGGCTTCCGACGCCGTGCTGCTGGCCCACCAGAACCACTGGCTGGTGCGCGAAACCATCGGCCTGCTGCGCCGCACCTTCAGCCGCCTGGACGTGAGCAGCCGCAGCCTGTTTGCACTGGTCGAGCCCGGCAGTTGCTTCGCCGGCAGCCTGCTCGAACTGGCGCTGGCCTGCGACCGCAGCTACCAGCTGATGTTGCCCGACGACGAAGCCAAGACGCCGAAGCTCACCGTGGGCGAACTGAACTTCGGCCACTTCCCCATGGTCACCGGCCAAAGCCGCCTGCAGCGCCGCTTCTACGCCGAAGCACCTGCGATGGACGCCGTGCGCGCCGCCGTCGGCAAGCCGCTGGACGCCGACGCCGCCTTCGCGCTGGGCCTGGTCACCAGCAACCCCGACGACATCGACTGGGCCGACGAGGTGCGCATCGCCGTCGAAGAGCGCGTGGCCATGAGCCCCGACGCGCTGACCGGCCTGGAAGCCAACCTGCGCTTCAACGGCCCCGAGAACATGTTCACCCGCGTCTTCGGCCGCCTCACCGCCTGGCAGAACTGGATCTTCCAGCGCCCCAACGCCGTGGGCGAGAAGGGCGCGCTCAAGGTCTACGGCAAGGGCGACAAGGCAGCGTTTGACTGGAATCGGGTGTGACCCTCGGCCTTATCGAGTCCATACCCACCTTCGCTCAGTTCCGTTCGGGCTGAGCCTGTCGAAGCCCTTCGACAAGCTCAGGGCGAACGGACCGGAACCCGCCCCACACCATCCTGTATTGCAATTCACCTCGGAGCACACCATGTCCAGCATCAACTACAGCGAGAAGATCCCCAACAACGTGAACCTGGGCGAAGACCGCACGCTGCAGCGTGCGCTCGAGAGCTGGCAGCCTGACTTCATCAACTGGTGGGACGACATGGGCCCTGAGGGCACCACGGATGCCAGCGTCTACCTGCGCACCGCCGTCAGCGTGGACCCTCAGGGCTGGGCCCAGTTCGGCCACGTCAAGATGCGCGACTACCGCTGGGGCATCTTCCTCAACCCCGGCGAAGCCGACCGCAAGATCCATTTCGGCGACCACCTGGGCGAGAAGGCCTGGAACGACGTGCCCGGCGAGTACCGCGCCAACCTGCGCCGCATCATCGTGACGCAGGGCGACACCGAGCCGGCCTCCGTGGAGCAGCAGCGCCACCTGGGCCTGACCGCGCCCAGCATGTACGACCTGCGCAACCTGTTCCAGATCAACGTGGAAGAAGGTCGCCACCTGTGGGCCATGGTCTACCTGCTGCACAAGCACTTCGGTCGTGACGGCCGCGAGGAAGCCGACGCGCTGCTGCAGCGCCGCAGCGGCCAGGAGGACAACCCCCGCATCCTGCAGGCCTTCAACGAGCAGACGCCCGACTGGCTGAGCTTCTTCATGTTCACGTACTTCACCGACCGCGACGGCAAGTTCCAGCTCTGCGCCCTGGCCGAGTCGGCGTTCGACCCGCTGGCGCGCACCACCAAGTTCATGCTGACCGAGGAAGCGCACCACATGTTCGTGGGCGAGTCCGGCATCAGCCGCGTCATCCAGCGCACCTGCCAGAAGATGAACGAGCTGAAGACCGACGACGTCAAGAAGCTGCGCGAGGCCGGCGTGATCGACCTGCCCACCATCCAGCGCTACCTGAACTTCCACTTCAGCGTCACCATCGACCTGTTCGGCGCCGATGAGTCGTCCAACGCGGCCACCTTCTACTCCACCGGTCTGAAGGGCCGCTACGAGGAAGGCAAGCGCACCGATGACCACCAGCTGCGCGGCCAGACCTACAAGATCCTGATGGTGCAGAACGGCCAGCTCGTGGACAAGGAAGTCCCGATGCTCAACGCGCTGAACGAAGTGCTGCGCGACGACTACATCAAGGACAGCATCGCTGGCGTCGAGCGCTGGAACAAGGTGATCGAGAAGGCCGGCATCCCCTTCCGGCTGAAGGCGCCGCACAAGGCTTTCCACCGCAACATCGGCGCCCTGGCCGGTGTGAAGGTGTCGCCGGACGGCCGCGTGATGTCCGAAGCCGAATGGAACGCCAACGTGGACCACTGGCTGCCCAGCGGCAACGACCGCGCCTTCGTCGCCAGCCTGATGGGCCGCGTGGTGGAGCCCGGCAAGTTCGCCAACTGGATCGCCCCCCCGGCCATGGGCATCAACCGCCAGCCGGTGGACTTCGAGTACGTGCGCTTCAACTGAGCAAGTCGCGCACCCGTCGTGACAAGATCGGGGCCCTTCGCGGGCCCTTTCTTCCGAGGATTTCCAGGAGACCACGCACATGGACATGGCCGACGGCGCCGTCATCCGCCAGCACCTGATCGACCCCGAGATCTGCATCCGCTGCAACACCTGCGAGGCCACTTGCCCCGTGGGCGCCATCACGCACGACTCGCGCAACTACGTGGTGGATGCCGACAAGTGCAACTCCTGCATGGCCTGCGTGCCCCCGTGCCCCACGGGCTCCATCGACAACTGGCGCCACATGCCCAAGGTACGCGCCTACAGCGTGGCCGACCAGTTCACCTGGGACGAACTGCCGCAGGAACTGAGCGTCGACCAACTGGCTGAAGCCGGCGGGGTGGCCGACGCCGTGCCCGCCAGCGAGCCCGTGGCCCCCAGCCTGCCCGCAGCCGCCGACGGCCAGACCGCCTTCAACAGCGCGCTTTACGGCGCCACCGTGCCGCCTTGGTCCGCGGCCCATGCCTACACCAACCTGTACGGCCCCAAGGCCGCGCAGAAGACCCTCACCGCCACCTGTACCGGCAACGTGCGCGTCACCGAGGTGGGCACCGACTACGACACCCACCACATCGTGCTGGACTTCGGCGCCATGCCCTTCCCCGTGCTGGAAGGGCAGTCCATCGGCATCGTCCCGCCGGGCGTGGACGTCCACGGCCGCGCCCACCACCCGCGCCAGTACTCCATCGCCAGCCCGCGCAACGGCGAGCGCCCGGGCTACAACAACCTGTCGCTGACCATCAAGCGCGTGCTCGAAGACCATCAGGGCCACCCGGTGCGCGGCGTGGGCAGCAACTACATGTGCGACCTGCAGGTGGGCGACAAGGTGGAGGTGATCGGGCCGTTCGGCGCGAGCTTCCTCATGCCCAACCACCCGCGCTCCAACATCGTGATGATCTGCACCGGCACCGGCTCGGCCCCGATGCGCGCCATGACCGAGTGGCGTCGGCGCCTGCGCAAGTCAGGGAAGTGGGAGGGCGGCAAGCTGATGCTCTTCTTCGGCGCTCGCACGCCGCAGGAGCTGCCCTATTTCGGCCCGCTGCAAAGCTTGCCCAAGGATTTCATCGACACCTCCTTCGCGTTCTCGCGCCAGGAAGGCCAGCCCAAGACCTACGTGCAGGACCTGCTGCGCCAGCGCGCGGCCGATCTGGCGCCGCTGCTGGCCGACGCCAACACCTTCTTCTACGTCTGCGGCCTGAAGGCCATGGAAGAGGGCGTGGTGCTGGCCCTGCGTGACGTCGCCACGCAAGCCGGCCTGGACTGGGACACCGTGGGCACCGCACTCAAGCGTGAAGGCCGCCTGCACCTGGAGACCTATTGAGTCTGTCTGGAAGGTGACCGTCACAACCCATCAGCCCATGACCCACAGGACCGTTCGGGCTGAGCTTGTCGAAGCCCTTCGACAGGCTCAGGGCGACCCTTCGACAGGCTCAGGGCGAACGGGGAGCTTGACTGGCATATGAGGAATGCGTGAAGTGAACCCGTACGAGACTTTGTCCCCCACTACCCGCGCCCCGGGCGTGGCGCAGATCACCATGTCGCGCCCGGCGGTGTTCAACGCCTTTGACGAGGCCATGATCGGCGAGCTGGACGCCGTCTTCGCGCAGGTGATCGCCGACGACAGCGTGCGCGTCATCGTGCTGGCCGGTGAAGGCCGGCACTTCAGCGCCGGGGCGGACCTTCAGTGGATGCAGCGGGCCAGCACCGCCTCGCGCGAGTGGAACCTTCAGGACGCGCGGCGCTTTGCCGGCATGCTGTGGCGCATCGCCTCCAGCCCCAAGCCGGTGGTGGCGCGCATCCAGGGCGCGGCACTCGGCGGCGGTGTGGGCCTGGCTTGTGCCTGTGACGTGGCCGTGGCAGCGGACAACGCCAGCTTCTCGGTCAGCGAGGCCAGGTTCGGCATCCTGCCCGCCGTCATCGGCCCCTACGTCACCAACGCCGTGGGCAAGCGCCAGGCGCTGCGCCTGGCCTTGACCACCAGCCGCATTGGCGCGGCCGAGGCCCTGGCCATGGGCCTGGTGCACCAGGTCGCGCCTGTGGAGGGGCTGGACGCTGCGGTGGACACCACCGTGAAAGACCTGCTGGCCGGCGGGCCGAACGCCCAGCGCGAGATCAAGGCGCTGTTCGCCCAACTGGAGGTGGGGCCCATCACCGAAGAGGTGCGCGAACTCACCGCCCAGACCATCAGCCGCGTGCGTGGCACGGACGAGGCGCGCGAAGGTTTTGATGCCTTCCTCTCCAAGCGCCCCGCGAACTGGATTCCGCAATAACGCTCCCGTATTCACGATTCCTCCATGACCACACTGCAACTTCAAGGCGCGCCCGTTCTCGTGGTGGGCGCCGGCATCATGGGCGCGGGCATCGCGCAGGTGGCGGCCCAGGCCGGCCATGCCGTGCAGCTGTTCGACACGCGCGAGGGCGCGGCCGAGCAGGCCAAGGTCAAACTGGCCGCCACGCTGGACGGCCTGGTGGCCAAGGGCAAGCTGGCGGCCGACGCGGCAGCGGCCACGCTCGCGCGCATCAGCCCCATCGCCACGCTGGAGCAGGCCGCCGGCGCGGCGCTGGTGGTGGAGGCCATCGTCGAGAACCTGGAGGTCAAGCGCGGCCTGCTGCGCCAGCTGGAAGGCATCGTCAGTGAGCGTTGCGTGCTGGCCACCAACACCTCGTCCATCTCGGTCACGGCGCTGGCCAACGGCCTGCAGCACCCGCAGCGCCTGGTGGGCATGCACTTCTTCAACCCCGTGCCGCTGATGAAGCTGGTGGAGGTGGTGTCGGGCCTGCACACCGACGTGGCCGTGGCCGACGCCATCTTCGATCTCTCCAAGGCCTGGGGCAAGGTGCCGGTGCACGCCAAGTCCACGCCCGGCTTCATCGTGAACCGCATCGCCCGGCCCTACTACGCCGAGACCCTGGCCCTGCTGCTGGAACAGGCGGCACCGCCGCAGGTGTTGGATGCCTGCCTGAAAGCGGTGGGCTTTCGCATGGGCCCGTGCGAGCTGATGGACCTGATCGGCCACGACACCAACTTCGCGGTGACGAACTCGGTGTACCAGGCCAACTTCCAGGACAAGCGCTTCGTGCCCTCGCTGGTGCAGCGCGAAATGGTGGAAGGCGGGTTGCTGGGCCGCAAGAGCGGCCGCGGCTTCTACCGCTACCCCGAAGGCGTGCCCGCGCTGCCCGTGGCCGTGCACGATGCACCGGCCACCGCCCGCACCGTCACCGTGCACGGCAGCGGCCCGGTGGCCGACTGGCTGGAGGCGGCCACCACCCAGGCGCTCGCCGCCCAAGGATGGGGCCCGGCGCGGTCCGCCGGCAGCGACTGGATGGGCCTGGAGATCGACGGCGCGCGCCTGGCGCTGACCGACGGTCGCTGCGCCGCCGAGCTGTCTGTTGCGTGGGGCGTGGCCGAGGTGGCCGTGTTCGACCGCCCGGTGCAGTTTCCTGCCGTGGCTATCGCCCCCGGCACCGCCCTGGCCTATGCCGTGGCCCCGCAAGCCAGCGCCGCCTGGCAGGCGCAGGCCCCGGCCTGGCTGGCCGCTTTGGGCCTGGCGCCGCTGCCCGTGGCCGATGCACCGGGCCTGGTGGTGGCGCGCACCGTGGCCATGCTGATCAACGAGGCGGCAGACGCCGTGCTGCAGGGCGTGTGCTCGCCCGAGGGGGCAGACGCCGCCATGAAGCTGGGCGTCAACTACCCGGCCGGGCCCTTCGAATGGCTGCAGCGCTGGAGCGCTTCTGGCGTGGTGGCGGTGCTGCAGGCGCTGGACGCGCACTACCGCGGCGAGCGCTACCGCGTCAGCCCCTGGCTGCGCCGGCAGGCGGTGTAAGCCAGCAGGGCATGGCATGAAGTTCGCCGAATTCCATGCAGGTCAGGTGATCGAGGGCGGCCCCTTCCACCTGACCGAAGACGAGGTGCTGCGCTTTGCCGCCACCTACGACCCGCAGTGGTTCCACACCAACCCCGAGGCCGCGGCGCAGGGCCCCTTCGGCGGCCTCATCGCCAGCGGCTGGCAGTCCTGTGGCATTGCCATGCGGCTGGCCGCGCTGGCGGCCCTCGATGGCTCGGAATCCTTCGCCTCGCCCGGCATCGCGTGGATCAAGTTCCCCCACCCCGTGCGGCCGGGCGATGACCTGCGTCTGCGCGCCACCGTCATCGAGGCGCGGCGCTCGGCCAGCAAGCCCACGCTGGGCATCCTGCGCTGGCGCTGGCAACTGTTCAATCAGAATGACATCGAAGTGCTGGACCTGGAAGTGACCAGCCTGTTCGATCTGAAGAATTCCGTGGAGACCCCATGACCCAAGCCTTCATCTGCGACGCCGTGCGCACCCCCTTTGGCCGCTACGGCGGCGCGTTGTCCTCGGTGCGCACCGACGACCTGGGCGCCGTGCCCATCCAGGCGCTGATGGCGCGCAACGCCAAGGTGGACTGGGCCGAGGTGGCTGACGTGCTGTACGGCTGCGCCAACCAGGCCGGTGAGGACAACCGCAACGTCGCGCGCATGGCCGCACTGCTGGCGGACCTGCCCATCGAGGTGCCGGGCGCCACGATCAACCGTCTGTGCGGCTCGGGCCTGGACGCCGTGGGCAGCGCCGCGCGCGCCATCCGTGCCGGCGAGGCCGGCCTGATGATCGCCGGCGGCGTGGAGAGCATGAGCCGCGCGCCCTTCGTCATGCCCAAGGCCGAGAGCGCCTTCAGCCGCAGCAACGCGGTGTACGACACCACCATCGGCTGGCGCTTCATCAACAAGCTGATGAAGGAGCGCTATGGCGTGGATTCCATGCCCGAGACGGCCGAGAACGTGGCGGCGGATTTCAAGATCGAGCGCGAGGCGCAAGACCGCATGGCGCTGGCCTCGCAGATGAAGGCCGTGGCCGCGCAGAGGGCCGGCTTCTTCGATGCCGAGATCGTGCCCGTCACCATCCCGCAGAAGAAGGGCGACGCCCTCGTCGTCAGCAAGGACGAACACCCCCGCGAAACCTCCCTGGAAGCCCTGGCCAAGCTCAAGGGCGTGGTGCGGCCCGACGGCACGGTGACGGCGGGCAACGCCAGCGGCGTGAACGACGGCGCCTGCGCCCTGCTGCTGGCCAGCGAAGCGGCCGCCGCCCGCCACTGCCTGACCCCGCGCGCCCGCGTGGTGGGCATGGCCACCGCCGGCGTGGCCCCGCGCATCATGGGTTTCGGCCCCGCGCCCGCGGTACGCAAGGTGCTGGCCCTCACCGGCCTGCGCCTGGAGCAGATGGACGTCATCGAACTCAACGAAGCCTTCGCCGCCCAGGGCCTGGCCGTGCTGCGCGACCTGGGCCTGGCCGACGATGACGCCCGCGTCAACCCCAACGGCGGCGCCATCGCGCTCGGCCACCCCCTGGGCGCCAGCGGCGCTCGCCTGGCCACCACAGCCGTGAACCAGCTGCACCGCATGAACGGTGGACGAGGAGGCCGCTACGCCCTGTGCACCATGTGCATCGGCGTGGGGCAGGGGATAGCGGTGGTGGTGGAGAGGGTGTGAGCTGAGGCCTGAGCTGTGGTGACGGTGACGCACATCTCCGAGCACGGGTTCCGGCTTCTTCTGGAGGGTGAGGAGCTGCTGCTTCCGTTTGAGCACTTCCCGTGGTTCAAATCGGCGACAGTCCAACAGATTTCCAACGTGGAGCGCCCGTCACCCGAACACCTTTACTGGCCAAGTCTGGACGTGGACCTTGCCGTCGAGTCCATTCGTCACCCTGAGGCCTTTCACTTGATTTCCAGGCTTTGAGTCCCGGTCTACCAAGCGTCGCTGACCTCCCCGCTGTCGCGGTCTCCGTCGCGGAAGTGGTCCCTCTGAAAGGGGTTGGAACGGTGACGTCGCCCGGGTCTCATTTCATTCTGGCCCAGTCGCCGCTAGCTGCTGCATGCCAGTTAGCTAGACGCTAGACCCCGCGCTCGATCCTCTAGAAGCACTCGAAATCCTCTCGGCAGATGAAGGTTCTCGTGAACAACGCTCATCTCTACTTTGACGTGGAGGGAGCTGGCTTGCGTCCGCAAGGCGCGGCCATGATCCAAAAGCCGACACTGCTCCTGCTGCATGGCGGCCCCGGAGCGGACCACTCCCTGTACAAGCCAGCATTTTCTGCACTTGCCGACATTGCCCAAGTGGTCTACCTGGACCATCGAGGAAATGGAAGGAGTGACCGTGCCAGCGAAGAGTCGTGGACGCTCGCCCAATGGGCCGACGACGTCCACGCGTTCTGCAACAGCTTGGACATCCAAAGGCCAATCGTCTATGGCGCTTCCTTCGGAGGGATGGTGGCAATGGCATATGCCACACGCTACCCCACACATCCTGGAGCACTTGCCCTCGTCAGCACGTCCGCACAGGCTGCCTCGCACGCAGAGGCCAAGGTTTCCATGTTCGACAGGCTAGGCGGCCCACGGGCAGGCAACCTCGCGCGGCAAAGGTTCATCGAAGGTGACACAAGCCCCGAAATTCTCAGAGCCTGGCTCGAGGTCGCTCTCCCTCTCTACACCAGAACGAAGACTGACCCCGAGGTAGTCAAACGCATCGTGTTCAACCCTGCAGTCACCGCCTGGTTCAATCGGCCCGGGGGAGAAGGGCGAGTCTTTGACCTCTTGCCTGTGCTCGAGCGCATCCAGTGCCCGACACTTGTAATCGGCGGTGAGTTGGATCCAATGCTTCCCATCGAGTGTCAACGCGACATCGCGGCCGCCATTCGGCCGGATCTTCTTCGCTTTCGCGAGTTTGCGGCGTGTGGCCACGGCGTTGTTCCCGATGCGCCGACGGAGGCCATTGCGCTGCTTCGCGAGTTCATTCAATCCTCCGTATTGCGGCATACAGCGAGTGTCACCGACCGCCATATTGGATCCACTTGGTGATCGGCATATTGGAGCCAGCCGATGACCGGCATATTGGAGCCACTTCGTGATCGCCGTAATGGAGCCAGCGGCGGATCGGCGTAAT
>CANHVY010000072.1 GCA_947464185.1 Burkholderiales bacterium | reverse complement strand
GAACCGGCGCTACATGCAGCTTGAGGGCCTGCAAAGCCTCAGCGATACTGCCCCAACTCGGGTGCCGGCCTTCCAGCGCTGAATCCCGAGCAACGCGCACATCAGCCTTCTCCGGGCTCAGGAGTTACACCACTCCAGGGGACGCAATCTTGTGGAATAGCAGACCACCGCACGAAGGTCTCTCACGAAGACGACCAACAGGTCAGCGACTCGTGTTGTTCCTCGCTGTTGACGCCGGCGCCAGATTGAGCCGTTTGCCGGCCCTTCCGTGAGCCGGTTGGAAGTGGCGTAAGTTGCTGACCGGATTGGCGTTTCAGGCACTATTGCCGGCGCAGACATCGGCCGGCAGATGGCTCAAACCAACGCCGGTACCAACAGGCGGGGGCTCAGGGCGTCGGCTGCCGCGCCACGTGCCGCACGGGCGCCGCCGGGTCCTGTAGCTGCCCGGCTTCGGCCAGCAAGTGCAGTGTTGCGGCGACTCGTTGAGTCCGGGACACAGGGATCACGTCTTGCGCGCTCACCCGCTTGCTCGTCGCAGCCTGGAGAATGCGCGCCATGTCCGAACAGCCCCGCAACTCCCTGCACGGCGTGACGCTGGCCATGATGGTGCAGGACCTGGTGGACCATTTCGGCTGGCTGGAGCTGGGACGCCAGGTGCCGATCCGGTGCTTCACAACGGAGCCCAGTCTCAACTCCAGCCTGAAGTTCCTGCGCCGAACGCCCTGGGCGCGCGAGAAGGTGGAGAGCCTGTACCTGTTCATGCGCCGGGAACAGGCCAGGGCGCAACGCGCACCAGGACCGCCATGAGAGCGCCGGTGCCCCCGCCGCCACCGTCACCCCGGCTCTACACCTTTCGGCGCTGCCCTTACGCCATGCGCGCACGCATGGCGCTCTTGCAGGCCGGACGGGCGTTTGAAGCGGTGGAGGTTGCCCTGCGGGAGAAGCCGGCCATCTTGCGGGCGTTGTCACCCAAAGCCACGGTGCCGGTGCTGCATCTGCCCGATGGCAGGGTGATCGAGGAGAGCTGGGACATCATGCACTGGGCCTTGGCCGAGCCAGACCCGCAAGACTGGTGGGCGCGGTCGCAGTCGACCGACAACCTGGCGTTGGTGCAGCGCAATGACGGCGACTTCAAGCGCCACCTGGACCGCTGGAAGTACCCCCAACGCGGGGTCAGCGACGGCCTGCCGCCGCAGGTTCACCGCGACGCGGCGAAGGCGGTGTTGCTGGAGCCGCTGCAGGCGCGGCTGCGTCACGCGCCCTACCTGGGTGGCACCACACCCTGCGCCACCGATCTGGCCGTGATGCCGTTCGTCCGCCAGTACGCTGCGGTGGACCCGGACTGGTTCGCCGCGCAGCACTTGCCCGCTGTGCAATCCTGGCTGCGCGGCTGGTTGGCCAGCTCGCTGTTCATCGCCTGCATGCAGAAGTTGGCTGCGCCTGCTTGAGGCTGAGGATGGTCGGCCAGGCCACCATGTCGAATGATCGCGAACCGACCTTGATCGCCCATCGGCGCGGGTGGGTTCTCAGGCTTGCCAGACCCCATGGCCAGCCTCGCGCAGCGCGATGGCCAGTTCGACCCCATACACATGGTGATGATGCCTGCGTGTGCTGGGCATCACCCCCCGCGCGCATGACCCCGTGCCCGGCCTGGAGATGCAGGCCGCCAGGGCAGGTGCGTCCATAGCCAGCCCCGTCAAGGTCTGCAATCACGGCGATCGCCGACCTTGGCACCGCGTGCTCTGCTGCTCGTGGTTGGCCCCCACACAGACGTGGCCGAAACACCGAGAGTCTTGTAGCAGCCCACCGTTACTTTCCAACATTTGCCATGCCCACTGCCATCTCGGCATCAGCACGATGAACATCTCACTCCCCAAAGCACTCAAGTCTTTCGCCGACGCGCAAGTCAGCAGCCGCGGCTTCGGGACCAGCAGCAAGTACGTCCGAGAGCTCATTCGTCAAGACCAGGAGCGCCTTCACCTGCGGGAATTGCTGCTGGCCGGTACCAGTTCCCAGCCGACCGCCGCAGCTGACAGTGCGCACTTTGCGAAGCTTCGCGACCGGGTCGCCGGCCGAACTGCGGCGCGAGAGTCGTGAAGGAGCTTGTCCCACGCGAACTCGCCAACCGGGACGTGGAGGAGGCCATCGAGCACTGCTTGGTGGAAGCGACCACGAAGGTTGCCCTGGGGTTCGTCGACGTGCTCGAGAAGGCCTACTGTTGCTGCCGACGCCGAAATGAGCCAGATGCTGAAGCTCACCTGAGCCAATGCTGTGTCGGATGTTGCTTGGCTGCTCAGCAACTTGCGTGATCTTGGCTGGCTCAACCTGAGGCAGGCGCGTGGCTCAATCTGACGTCGGCGGCAACACCCCACGGACAAGAATGGTCGTAAACAGCACACCGCGAAAACTTAGGGAAGGTCTGCAAAACACCCGGGCAAACGTGCTTGGCTGCCGCCTCCCTGCGCGCCGCAGCCCCTGCCCAACGGACCGCGGGCGGCGCTGCCTGCGTCATTGAACCGTCATCGGCGTTTCATGCGAGCGACCTAGCATGCTTGTACGCATGACCGTGAACTCTCTTTCAATCGCCTGCAGGCCCGCACTGGCGGGCCTGTTGTGTCTTGCAATGCTGTGCGCCGGCTGTGCACCGCGTGCGCTGCTGTTGCAAGGCGTGGCCGACCAGTTGGCCGGCCATGGCCAGGCCGAAGAAGAAGATCTGGGGCTGGCGCGGGACGCCGCCGCGTGCTACCTGAAGCTGTCCGAATCGGTGCTGCAGCAGACGCCCGGCCACACCGCCCTGGCCGAGGCCGTGGGCAGCGGCTTCACCCAGTACGCCTATGCCTTTGTGGCCTTCGAGGCCGACAAGCTGGAAGCCACCGATTCGCGGGCTGCGCAGCGCCTGCGCCAGCGTGCCGCACGCCTGTACGAACGCGCGCACCGCCAGACGATGCGCGCGCTGGAGCTGCAGCGTCCTGGCTTTGCGGATGCGCTGGCTTCACAAGCAAGCGCCCGGCTGGCCATGGTGTCGCCGCGCACGCCCGCGGCGCCGCTGCAACTGGCGACGCACCAGGTGGCGCTGGCCTACTGGGCCGCGGCGTCCTGGGGC
The DNA here is from genome assembly GCA_947464185.1 of Burkholderiales bacterium. Classification (GTDB taxonomy): domain Bacteria; phylum Pseudomonadota; class Gammaproteobacteria; order Burkholderiales; family Burkholderiaceae_C; genus Rubrivivax. The sequence continues at coordinate 9,788 of CANHVY010000072.1, read as the reverse complement.
GGCTTCATCGCGCTGTCGAAGGACAAGCCCGACGTGGTGGCTGACCTGCCGCTCGCCATGCAGCTGGCGCAACTGGCCTACGACACCCAGCCCGAGCACGGCCAGGGCAGCCTGGCGGTGCTGATGGCGCAGTTCGAACTGGCCCGGCCCGGCGGCACCGCCGCAGCGGCCGAGCGTTACCTGGCTGTGGCCGACCGGGCCTCGGGCACCCCGGCGCCGGCCACGCTGGTGGCACGCGCCGAATCGCTGGCCCTGCCCGCGGGCGACCGTGCCGCCTACGAAGCGCTGTTGCGCCAGGCGCTGACGGTGTCCTCCGAGCGCCGCGACCTCGCCAGCCAGGTGCTGCGCGCACGCGCCCAGTGGCTGCTGCACACCCTGGACGACCGCTTCTGAAACTCCCACGGGCCCTCCCATGCACGACACCCCCCGCACCCCGCGCCGCCAGGCCCTGACCACCTTGCTGGGCCTGGGCCTGCAGGCCGCGGCGCCCACCCTGCAGGCACAGGCACAACGCCCGGTGCAGCTGCGCGTGGGCTCGCTGGTGCCCAAGAATTCGCTGTACCACCAGAGCCTGCTCGAGCTGGGCGAAAGCTGGCGCGCCGCACAGGGCGGCAACGCCCGCTTCACGGTGTTCACCGACGGCAGCCAGGGTGGCGAGGCCGAGATGGCGCGCCGGATGCGCATCGGCCAGCTGCAAGGCGCGCTGATGTCGGTAGTGGGCCTGCGCGAGATAGAGCCATCGGTAGCGGCCATGCAGAACATGCCGCTGTTGTTTCGCAACTGGGAAGAAGTGGACCACGTGCGCGAGAAGATGCGCGCCACGCTGGAAGCACGATTTTCAGAGCGCGGCTTCGTGGTGCTGGGCTGGGGCGACGCCGGCTGGGTGCGCTTCTTCTCCAGGCAGCGCGCGGTGCGGCCCGACGACTTCAAGGGCATGAAGTTCTTCGCATGGGGCTCTGAGCCCGAGCAGCAGGACATCATGAAGAACCTGGGCTACACGCCCGTGCCGTTGGAAACCGCCGACATCCTGCCGGCCATGCAGACCGGCATGATCGAGGTCGTGCCGTCCACGCCCTACTTCGCGCTGGCCGGGCAGATCTTCAACACCGCACAGCATATGCTCGAGATCAACTGGGCGCCCATCGTCGGCGCGCTGGTGGTCAGCAAGAAGGCCTTCGACGAGATGACGCCTGCGGGTCAGCAGGCGCTGCGCACCGCCGGGGAGAAGGCCGGCGTGCAGATGCGCACGCAGGCCCGCCGCGAGGTCGACGAGGCCGTCGACGCGATGAAGAAACGCGGCCTCAACGTGCACAAGCCCAACCCTGAGCAGATGCGCGAATGGGACCAACTGGCCGAGCGCCTGTACCCGCGCATCCGCGGCACCATGGTGCCGGCGGCCACCTTCGACGAGGTCTTCGCACACCTGCGCGCGTTCCGCGCCAGCCGGGTCCGCTGAAGGTGTCGGGGCTCGATAGGGCTGCCGCGGCACAGCGCGGCGGGGCGGCCACCGGGTGGGCGCGCTGGGCACGCTGGGACGAGGCGCTGGCCGCTGCGGCACTGGCCGTGATGGTGCTGGTGCCGCTGGTCGAGATTGCAGCGCGGCCTTTCCTGGGCCGCGGCATCGAGAACGCGCCAGTGCTGGTGCAGCACCTGGGCCTGGTGCTGGCCATGTTCGGCGCGCTGGCAGCAGGCCGTCACGAACAACTCACCACGCTGGGCAGCAGCCTCGACCAATGGGGCGGTGCGGGCGTGCAGGCGGCTTCCAAGGCCTGGGCGCGCGGCAGTTCGGCGCTGGTGTGCGGCCTGCTGGCGGTGGCCAGCTGGCGCTTCGTGGCCACCGAGATCGAGGCCGCGCAGGAGCTGGCCTACGGAGTGCCGGTGTGGACGCTGCAGGCCGCCATGCCGCTGGGGTTTGTGCTGCTGGGCCTGCAACTGGGCGCGCGCTGTGCCCAGACCTGGGCGGGGCCAACGTGGCTGGCCGCCGCGACGGGCCTGCTGCTGCCTGCGGCCGGCGTCGCCCTGGGCTGGTCCTTCGCGGGTGCCTTGCTGCCTCTGGTACCGGCACTGGTGGCGGTGCTGCTGGCGCTGCTGGCCGGGGCGCCCATCTTTGCCGTGTTGGGCGGCCTGGCGCTGGCGCTGTTCTGGAGTGAAGGGCTGCCGCTGGCGTCGATCGCGCTGTCGCATTACCAGATCACGGTCAACCCATCGCTGCCGGCCTTGCCGCTGTTCACGCTGGCCGGGCTGGTGCTGGCGCGCACCGGCGCGGCGCTGCGGCTGGGCCAGGTGTTCATCGCGCTGTTCGGCGGCGGCGTGCGCGGTACCGTGGTGGCAGTGGCCCTGCTGTGCTCGGGCTTCACGGCGCTGACGGGCGGCAGCGGCGTCACCATCCTGGCACTGGGCGGCCTGCTGCTGCCCATGCTGCTGAAGGCCGGCTACCCCGAGCGTCGCGGCATCGGCCTGGTCACCAGCGCCAGCGCCTTGGGCGTGCTGCTGGCGCCATCGGTGCCGCTGATCATGTACGCGGTGATCGCGCGCGTGCCTATCGAACAGATGTTCCTGGCTGGCGTGGTGCCGGCGCTGGTGATGGTGGCCTGTCTGCTGCTGATCGGCGGCTTCCTGCGCCGCGACCGCAGCGTGCAGCAGGCCGCCCAAGCGCCGCGCCCCAGCGCGCGTGCGGCGGCAGCAGCGGCCTGGGCCGCCAGATGGGAACTGGCCGCGCCGCTGGTGGCCGTCGGCTCGCTGGTCAGTGGTCTGGTCACGCCCACCGAAAGCGCAGCGCTCACAGCCGCGTATGCGGTGCTGACGCAGGCGCTGGCGCACCGCGAACTGGGCTGGCGCCTGCTGGGCCGCTGCCTGGCCGACTGCGCCATGCTGATTGGCGGCGTGATGCTGATCCTGGGCATGGCACTGGCCCTCACCAACTACCTGGTCGACACCGGCGTGCCGGACGCGGCCGCCACCTGGGTGCAGGGGGCCATTCCCAACAAGTACGTGTTCCTGCTGGTACTGTGCCTGTTCTTGTTTGCCGCTGCGGCGCTGATGGAGATCTACGCGGCGCTCGTGGTGCTGGTGCCGCTGCTGCTGCCGCTGGCCCAGGCCTACGGCATCCACCCGCTGCACTTCGGCATCATCTTCCTGGCCGCCATGGAGGTGGGGTTCCTGTGCCCGCCGGCGGGGCTGAACATCTACTTCGCTTCGGCGATGTTCAACAAGAACATCCGCTACGTGGCGGCTTCGGTGCTGCCGGCCATGGGCGCCATCTTCGTGGGCACGCTGCTCATCGCGCTGCTGCCGGTGCTGTCCACGGGCCTGCCGCAACTGGTGCTGGGGATGGAGCCGCGCGGCTAGAGGTTCTTGCCGTCGGACGCGCCCCGCTTGTCGACGCGGACTGTCCAGCTCAAGCACCGGCTTCTCGGCGTGACGGATCAGCATGATCTTGTGCAGGAGCATGGAGCGGCTTCGGAAGAACGGCGGTTCGTCGGTCGGGCGCTGAAGTGCGCCCCAACGACTCCCGCTCAGCCCGTTTGCAGGTCAAGGGCGCATGCACTGAGCTTCTTTGCAGAACACAAGGAAATCACAGCAAAAGAATCTATGCTCGGCAATGCCCGTCCGTCGTGGGGTGTCGCCATGGCGCCATCGCGCCGCGGCGACACCCCATCACCCGCATCGGCTCGATCTCGTGGAGGAGCTTCATGCCTAAACAAGCAGTCGCCTTGCTGCGCACCGGCCTTCGGCAGCTTCTGCCCAGGGCCGGCTTCGTGGCGCGCGGTCTCAAAGTGCGTGCAGGATGGGCTCGCGGCGGCGAGGTCACGGCTGCGAGTATCGACCGCGCGACCGCGGTGCGCGAGCTACCGCTTTCGGTTCCCCGAGGCCACTTCCCTCGCGACGGCGATTGAAGAGGGCGCAGACCTCTTGACCACCCACGACCGGCCCTTGACATCGACCCGGCTGATGTCCACCGGCCTCGAGATGCTGGCGGCGATTGGCGCTTGGGAACTCACGCTTCCGGAGAGGACGCTGCGTTGGTCCGACGGCGCGCGCGAGCTCCTTGGCCAGACCTTGCCCGACACCTTCGCGGCATTGCTCGGGGCCTGTCCCGCACCTGATCGTCTGGACGTCGCCACCGCGCTCGCCGGCCCTCCCGCCGACGCTGGGGTAATCGAGCTGGAACACCGCCTGGTCCGCGGCGATGACGTCCGCTGGCTCCAGCAGCGCATCGTCTGGGTGATGGGTCCCGACGGCACGCCGCGCGCCGCACAGGGCGTGGTGCGCGATATCACCCGCGACAAGACCCGCCACCTCGACCTGAGCAGGGCAAACGAGCGGTTATCGACGGCCACGACGGCGGGTGGAGTCGGGGTCTGGGACTGGGACGTTCCGAACAACGTCCTGGTCTGGGACGACTTCATGTACCAGCTCTATGGCCTGCAACAGACTGACTTTGGCGGCGCCTACGAAGCGTGGTCGGTGGCCATCCACCCCGAGGACAAGGCCGGGACCGAGGAGGAAATTCAGGCCGCGCTGCGCGGGGAGCGCGATTACGCGCCGCGCTTCCGCGTGATCTGGCCTGACGGTTCCATCCACCACATCAAGGCTGCGTCGCGCACCACCTATGACACCGAGGGCCGCCCGCTGCGGATGATCGGCGTCAACTACGACCTCACGAACCAAGTCGAGGTCGAGGAGGCGCTGGCAATGGCGAAGGTCGAAGCCGAGGCGGCGAGCCGCGCCAAGAGCTTGTTCCTCGCCAACATGAGCCACGAGATCCGCACGCCAATGAACGCGGTCATTGGCCTCTCCGCGCTCGGGTCGAGCCTGCCCGACCTGACGCCGCGCATCGCCGAGTACCTCAAGCGCATCCACAGCTCCTCTCAGGCGCTGCTGTCCACGCTCAACGACATCCTCGACTACTCCAAGCTGGAGGCGGATCGGGTCTCGCTCGAACAGACGGAGTTCGACCTCGATGAGCTGCTCCAGAACGTCATCGACCTCTTCGCGCTCGGCGCCGAAAGCAAGGGCGTGGAGCTCGTCTTGCGCGTCGAGCCCGGCCTTCCCGCGACTCTGGTGGGCGACCCGCTGCGGCTCGGCCAGGTCCTGAACAACCTCGTCGGCAACGCCGTGAAGTTCACCGCTGCCGGGTACGTTCGGCTAAGCGTGACCGCGATGCCGGCGACGTCGCCGGCCCGCGCCCGCCTGAAGTTCGCAGTCGCGGATACCGGCATCGGCATTTCCGCAGCAGACCAGGCGCGGCTCTTTCTGCCGTTCATGCAGGCCGACGGCTCCATCGCGCGGCGCTTCGGCGGTACGGGTCTCGGGCTCGTGCTGAGCCAGCGACTCATGGCGATGATGGGTGGCTCCATCACGGTCGAGAGTGAGCTCGGTCGGGGCAGCACCATGCACTTCGAGCTTGATCTGCCCGTGGGCGCCCGGCGCGACCTCTCGCAGGAGCCCTTGACAGTCCGCCGCCTTCGCGCGCTCGTCGTCGATGACGTCGAGAGCTCGCGCCATGTGCTCGTCGAACTGCTCGCGTCCTTGAGCGTCGAGGCCGTGGAGGCGAACTCGGGAGCCGAAGCGATCGCCCTGTTGTTGCCACCCAAGCACGCGCCGGAGCGCCCTTTCGACCTGGTGCTTCTCGAGTGGTGGATGCCGACGATGAGCGGGCTCGAGGTGGTGCGGTGGATCCACGATCGCGTCAAGGAACAGGCGCTCCGCGAGCCGCCGGTCGTGGTGGTGGTCACAGCGTTCGACCAGGAACAGCTGCTCGCCGAGGCCGGCGGGCTGCCGTTGCAGGCGGTGCTGCGCAAGCCGGTCTCCGCCCCGCGCCTGCTCGACACGCTCTTGGAGCTGTGCGGGCCGGAGCGGCTCAAGCTGTCGACCGACCCGATGGCATCGGTGCTGGCGCGCGCGGCGCCCCTGCGCGGTGCCCACATCCTGGTCGTGGAGGACATCGACACTAATCAGCTGGTGGCGCGTGATCTGCTCGAGCGGTTGGGCATGCGCGCCACCATCGCCCGCAACGGGGAGCAGGCGCTTGCGCTGGTCGAGCAGGCCGCGTTCGACGCCATCCTGATGGATCTGCACATGCCTGTCCTCGACGGCTTCGAGGCGACTCGCCAGCTGCGCGCGCGCCCGGCTTCGGCGACTATCCCCATCCTCGCCATGACGGCCGCGGTTCTGGCAGACGACCAGGCTGCGTGCCGCGCCGCCGGGATGAACGGACACGTCTCCAAGCCGATCGAGCCGTCCGTCCTGGTCGAGTCGCTCCTCGAGTGGGTGCGGATGCCCCTGGTGAACGCCGGTCGCGAGACGTGGTTCGTGACGTCGGCGACGGTCAGCGATCGTCCGCCCGTTCACTCCAGCGGGTATCCGGCGGTCGCTGGAATCGACAGCGACGACGTCGCGCTCCGCTTCGGGGACAACGTCGCGCTCTTCGTACAGGTGCTCGAGGGGCTCGCTTGCGGTGCCGAGCCAGAGCTGCGCGCTGCACGGGAGTCCTTCGACCGCGGCAACACCATCGACGCCGCCAGACGCGTGCACGCCTTGCGCGGGCAACTCGGCAACGCGGGAGCGCGAGCGGCCATGGTGATCGCCGGCGAGGTGGAGGCGGCGCTGCGCTCCAGCGCGCCCGCTCAGGGACTTTTCTCGCCGCTCGACGCGGCGGTGGCGGCACTCATGGTGGCGGTGCGCGTGGGGCTGACCGGCCACGACCGTGCCCCGGACGGCCCGCATGCCGCGCTGGACGACGACGCGCTTCGCGGCCTCGTGGAGCAGCTCGAGCGCTGCGAAGCGGATGCAGTGGAGCGGTACCAGCAGATAAGGCCTGCGCTCCGCGATCTACTCGGCGCCGCTCGCGCCGCGTCGCTCGCCGAGGCGATCGATCGGCTCCGCTTCGACGAGGCTGCCGGGCTGCTGCGCGGCCTGCTCAGAAGGTCATGAAGCGCTCCACCGAGAGACCCCAAGAGGCGCGGATCGTCGTCGTGGACGACGACCCCGGCACGGTGCTCGTGCTCGCCAACCTTCTCAAAAGTCTGGGCAAGGTGTACGTCGCCACCCGCCCGGACGAAGCCACTTCGCTCGCCCTCCGGGTGGCGCCCGACCTCGTCCTGCTCGACGTCGAGATGCCTGGCGCCGACGGTTTCGCGGTCTTGAAGGAGTTGCGCACCCGCGCCCAGCTCGCCGACACGCTCGTGTTGTTCGTGACAAGCCACGGCGCGGCCGACATCGAGGAGCGCGCGCTGTCCGCGGGTGCCATCGACTTCATCCACAAGCCTGTGCACGCCGACATCGTCCGGGCACGCGTGCGCAACTACCTGGCGCTCAAGCAGCAGGGCGACCAGCTACGCTGCTGGAGCATGCTCGACGGGCTGACCGGGCTTGCCAACCGGCGCTCTTTCGACTTGGCGCTCGATCACGAATGGGCACGCGCGGAAGAGAACGGCGAGCCGCTCGGGCTGGTGCTGTGCGACATCGACTACTTCAAGCGCTTCAACGACGTCTACGGCCACCCCACTGGCGACGCGTGCTTGCAGTCGGTGGCGGCGGTGTTGCGCGGCTGCGCGACCAGCCCGTACGCCGTCGCCGCGCGGTACGGCGGCGAGGAGTTTGCGCTGTTGCTGCCAGGCGTCGCGGCGGCGGACGCAGCGCAGGTCGCCGCGGTGCTCTGCGCTGCGGTGTCGGCGCTCGACGTCCCGCACGCCGCCTCGCATGTCGCGCCGCATGTCACGCTGAGCCTCGGCGTCGCGACGAGCAACCCGGGGCCGGGTTCGCGCCCCGGGGAGCTGGTGCGCGCCGCCGACGAGGCCCTTTACCGGGCCAAGGACCAGGGCCGGAATCGCGTGGTCTTGGCTCGCGGTTGAAAAGCTGGCTGCATTGTCCTCTGCGAGGCCGGCCGCGTCCGTCGCCCGGTCTGGAACAGCCGCGGCCCGCCCGCTCGGGCGGGGTCTGTCCTCGCCCTTAGGAGCAGCTATCGCACTTATCGGCGTGTTCAGTCTTGCGCGACCAATTATCTGCACAGCGCGACCCGGTCGGACGTAAGCGTCCGGCCAACTCATCTTGATGCCCGCTGAGAGTTGAAGGATGCTGGTGTCCGCTTCATTTCTTGGCGGACACATGGACACTTTCACTTCAGTTGAGCTTCCGGCGCGTCGTACGCGCAGGCGTCACGCGGCTTCGTTCAAGGCTTCCATCGTGGCGGCGTGCCGCCAGCCTGGTATGTCGCTGTCGGCGGTGTCGTTGGCAAATGGCTTGAATCCGAACATGGTGCGCAAGTGGGTGGCCGATGCTGACGGTGTCACTGCTGGCCGCGCGGTGGGTCCGGCAGTGGTGCCCGCCCCGGTAGCCGTGGGTGCTCATGCTCAGACCCCAACCGCTTCATTCGTTCCGGTAGCCCTGGCCACGTCAGAGCCGCTCATCGTGATCGAGGTGCAGCGCCCGGGCACCTGCGTCAAGGTGACTTGGCCAGCGCAGGCGGCCGCGCACTGCGCGGCCTGGATGCGCGAGCTGCTGCGGTGATCCGCATCGACGCGGTGTGGCTGGCCACGCAGCCGCTGGACATGCGTGCGGGCACCGAGTCTGCGCTGGCACGCGTGGTGCAGGTCTTCGGCGCTGCGCACCCGCATCAGGCCTACCTGTTTGCCAACCGCCGTGCCAACCGTATGAAGGTGCTGGTGCACGACGGCATCGGCGTGTGGCTGGCAGCCAGGCGGCTGAACGCGGGAAGGTTCATCTGGCCACGCGAGGAGGCGGCCACCGTGGCGCTGACCAAGCCTCAGCTCGACGCCCTGGTGCTGGGCCTGCCGTGGCAGCGCGTGGGAGAGGCTGGAATCATCAGGGTCTTGTAGCCGTTTGCAATTGCTGAATGTGCCGATGGCAGCGGCCCGGCTCTGGGGCACGATCACGGTATCGTGATTGCCGTTGACAACCTCGATGCCCTGAGCCAGACGCAGCTGCGCCAGACGGTGGAGCTGCTGATGACGGAGCTGCGCCACAAGAGCGCGCTGGTGGACAAGCTCACGCACGAGATGGCGGTGCTCAAGCGGCTGAAGTACGCCGCCACCAGCGAGAAGTTCTGCGCGGGCCTGCCGGCCGAGCAGAAGAGTCTGCTGGAAGAGACGCTGGATACCGACCTGGCGCAGTTGGCAGCCGAGATCGAGCAACTGCAGCTCGACGCCCCGACCCCGGCGAGCAAGCCCAAGGCTCAGCCCAAGCGTGAGGCGCTGCCGGCCCACCTGCCGCGCGTGGAGGTACAGCACGAGCCCGACAGCACGGTGTGCGGCTGTGGCTGCCAGATGAAGCGTATCGGTCAGGACGTGGCCGAGAAGCTGGACTACGAGCCTGGCGTGTTCACGGTCCAGCGCCACGTACGGGGCAAGTGGGCTTGCGCGAAGTGCCAGAAGCTCATCCAGACCCCGGTAGACGCGCACATCATCGACAAGGGGATCCCCACTGCCGGGCTGCTGGCCCATGTGCTGGTGGCCAAGTTCATGGACCACCTGCCGCTGTACCGCCAGGAGCGCATCTTCGAGCGTGCCGGAATGCTGATCGCGCGCTCGACATTGGCGCAGTGGGTGGGCGAGTGCGGGGCGCAGTTGCAGCCGCTGGTGGACGCACTGAGCACGGAGTTGCGCCGCCACGCGGTGTTGCACGCCGACGAGACGCCGGTGGCCATGCTCAAGCCGGGCAACGGCAAGACGCACAAGGCGTACCTGTGGACGTACTGCACGACGAGCTTCAACGAGACCCGGGCGGTGGTCTTCAACTTCGCCGACAGCCGCAGCGGCGACAACGTG
>CANHVY010000071.1 GCA_947464185.1 Burkholderiales bacterium | reverse complement strand
GATGACCACCCCAGCCGGGGGAGTCGCCGCCGCGCGGCCAGCCGCTACGGGTTACGCCCTACGGGCTTCACCCTTCGCGCCTTGCCGCGGTTGAAGACTTACACCACTTCCTGGGACGCAGCCTTCAGAGGCAGACCAGACAGCCGTCCCATAGGCCAGCCAAGGTCAGGAGTCGGCGACCGCAACCATTTGCCGGCAAACTCCGAAGGCGGCTGGCAGTCTGGGGCTATCGCTGTCCCCCGCCCAAAGAGAGGCAGCCCGGCCGCGCTTGTACGATGCATCGCCATGGCCCTGGTCTACAGCACTGATCATGGACGCACCTGCCCTGGCTGCCGCCAGCCGCTGGCGGCCTGCATCTGCAAGGCTGCCAGGCCCATTCCTGCGGGCGACGGCATCGTGCGCGTGAGCCGCGAGAAGCAAGGCCGCGGCGGCAAGACCGTGACCGTGGTGCGAGGCCTGGTGCTGGACGCCATTGCGCTAACCACCACAGGCAAGCAGCTGCGTGCCGCCTGTGGCGCCGGCGGCACCGCGAAGGACGGGGTGATCGAGGTGCAGGGAGACCACGTCGAACGCGTGATGGCCTTTCTGACCCAGGCCGGGCACCGGGTCAAGCGCGCGGGGGGTTGATGCCCAGCGCACGCCGGCACCATCACCATGTGTATGTGGTCGAACTGGACGCCCGGGTGTGGAACGAGCCGCGATTTCGCAAGGCCAACCCCGACCACCAACTCTCAAAGCCGCTGGTCTATGTCGGCATGACAGGCACCGATCCGGACCTGCGCTTCGACAAGCACAAGGCCGGCTTCAAGGCCAGCCGCTTCGTGCAGCTGTACGGCCTGCGTCTGCTGCCGGCGCTGTACGAGGTGTACAACCCGATGCCCTACGAGGCTGCGCGCGAGATGGAGGTCGAATTGGCCATTGCGCTGCGCGAGGCTGGCTATGGGGTCTGGCAAGCCTGAGAACCCGCCCGAGCACAACGATCTGCATCATCAATCTGCATGACGGGCGCGGGTGACGGGATTGCTGACACGGGTAACGGGCCTCAACCTGTGACAGACGTTGCCACTGTCACGGCCAAAGGCCCTTCTTTGCGTAGAACTGCCTTGCCGTGCTGGTCTGCACCGTGGATCTGGAACACGTTCTTCGCCAGATCAATGCCAATCGTCGTAATCTGCATGGTGGACGCCCCTTCCGGTTCGAGTGGTTGCTGACACTTCCACTCTGGCACATAGATGCCGTCAAAGGTGGGGGCGTCCATCCCATTGCTTACGTTCGGCCACCAACGATGGCCCGAACGGCAGCTATTCAAGGTACAGCTGACATCCGGGCTACGGATGCCCTGTTTTGCCATCAGCGACCGGTCCCGACAGGCGCGGCGGACTCGTATCGACCCATTGGCGACAGCCGCTGTCGCGAACTCGTCGCCTCGAAGCGGTCGGTCCCACATGCACCGAGGCCAGCACCGGGGCCGAATTGCCCCGGCGTCCCACACGGTCTGCGCTCCCCCATTGCGGTACTGGTGCGCCGAACGCGCGTGCTACCCCAGCTAGCTGGCAGAGATGGCCTTGCCCACAAGATTCCAGGCGAGGTGGGAGCGGCCTACCGCCGCATCGAATTGAATTAAGCGCGGGCAGTCCTGGAATCGACCGCGCGCTCGAGCCGCATAAGGTCCGGAATCAGCAACGGTGCGAGTTGTTGGGCAAGCGGAATATGTTCCGGCCGATACCAGTCCACTTCGTGTTGCAGGTTTAGCACTGCAAGGCACTTGCCGCCGAAGACGACCGGCACGCTGAGAGCCGATGCCAGACCGAGAGAGCGGATCAGTGCGTGATCCGGGAACGCCCATGCAATGTCCTCGTGATTGCGGCCGATCCAGGTCTCACCGCAGCGGATCACCTGATCTCCCCAGGGCGTCACCCCCATCCGCTTGAGGCGGTTGACTGGGTAGGCGTCCAGGTTGTCCGAGTAGACCCGCACCGTGTCAGCTCGATTGGCGCAGATCAACAGTACGGTGAACAACCGATGACCGATCCGCTGCTGCAGTAGGTCGGCGGCCTCGCGCAACATCTCGGTCGGTTCGTGCGGCCGGGTCAAGGTGGCGACCAGCCGACCCAGTCCGGCATCGTCAGGGCGATTCATTGTTCGGTCGTGTCCGGTTGAGTCTCCTGGCGTGGCGGACCCGCTCCGGCAGCAGGCCTTGAGGACTCAGGTGCATCAGCGCGATCAGGGCCACCGCGATCACGATCTCACGCAGTGAGGCAATCTGCAGCCCACTCAGGCCGGAGATATGCTCGGCGCCGAAGCGGGTGCCTTCCAGCAGGAAGTTGACGAACAGCGCGCCGACGATCGCACCGGCCGGCCGGGTGTAGCCGCCGGCCGTCACCGCCAGGAAGATGTAGATCGTGATCAGCGGTGTGAACAGGTCCGGCGCGATGAAGGCGGTGAAGTGCGCATACAGGGCCCCGGCCAGCCCGGCCAGAGCACTTCCCACCATGAAGGCCTTCATCTTGAACCCGAGCACGGCCTTGCCGGCCACGGCGGCCACCTGGTCGTCATCGCGCACCGCACGCAGCACCCGACCAAAGGGCGCATCAATCAAGCGCCGCACCAGCAGGTATGCCACGCCCACCACGGCCCAGGTCATCGCGAAGTAGAACAGGTTGAACTGATCGCCCAACGCCGCACGTAGCGGCGCCGGAATCGCTGAGATGCCGTCGATGCTGTTGGTGAGCCAGGCTTCGTTCACCGCCATCAGTCGGATTACCTCGGCGAACGACAGCGTCATGATGGCCAGGTAGTCGCCACGCATCGAGCGGGTGACCCAGGTCAATGCCAGGCCCACCAGGGCCGTGAGCGCGATCGCAGCCAGCCAGCCGAGGGCGATCGAAATCGGCAGATTCTTGGTCAGCAGCGCAGAAGCGTAGGCGCCAAGCGCGAAGAGCCCGGCCAGGCCCAGATTGACCAATCCGGTCTGGCCCCAGATCAGGACCAGGCCCAGCCCCAGAAGCGCGTAGACGCCTGCTATGGTGGCGACGAAGAGGAGGTAGCTGGTCATGTGTCAGCCCTTTCGCCCGAACAGGCCCTGCGGCCGCAGTGTCAGCGTGAAGGCGATCGCGATGAAGCCGACAGCGCTGCTGTAGGTTGGCGAGATGACCAGCAGCGACAACTCCTGTGCCACGCCGATCAGCAGCGATCCAGCCACCGCGCCCGGAATGCTGGTCAACCCGCCCACCACGCTGGCAGCGAACACCATCAGCAAGATGCGTGACCCCACCATCGGATCGACGCTGGTTTCCAGCGCCAGCAACATGCCGCCGGCTCCGGCCAGCCCCATGCCGACGAAGGTCACCGCCAGCGCCACCTTCTCGGCAGAGATGCCCTTCAGGCGCGCCAGGTCCGGGTTGTCGGCCACCGCCCGCATGGCCTTGCCAGCGCGGGTGTAAGCGAAGAAGCCGAACAGCAGCAACAGCATCGCGACCGCATAGCCCAGGTTGATCGCCTGTTGCTGGCTGACCTGGAAGCCGGCGATCGTCACGTCCCGCATCAGCGGCAGGTCGAAACTCCGATGGTCGTTGCCGAAAAGGAAGCGCACCGCACTCTCCAGCGCCATGTTCAGCGCGATCGAGGCGATCGCCACCATCATTGCCGCGTCGGTACGGCGCATCCGGCGCAGGCCGCGCAACGCCACCGCATCGCTCACGATGCCAGCAGCGCCGGCGGCCACCACCGCCACCAGAAGGCAGGCAGGCACCGGCCAGCCCAGCGTCACGTTGACTAGGTAGCCGGCGACGGCGCCCAGCGTTGCATGGGCGGCGAAGGCGAAGTTGGCAAAGCCCAGGACCGAGAACATCAGGGTCAGGCCGAGCGCCGGCAGCGCCAGAACGGAGCCGGAGATGATGCCGTTCAAGAAATGCTGGAGGAACTCGTGCATGGACGCAATTGCCGGCGAACTCCGCTCAAGCGACCTTGATCAGGTTGATCTTTCCGCCCTTGATCTGCTCGTAGCGGAAGAAGGTGTTGACCACGTCGCCCTTTTCGGTGAATTCGCACGATCCGCTGGCGCCGCTGTAATCGATGGGCTGGCCGGCGTTGATGGCCTTGATGCCGTCTACCGCGTTGTCGACGACCTTGCCACCCACGGCATGAGTCGCTGCCCGGATGGCATCCTTGATGCCGGTGCCGGTAGCCTGCTTGGCCTTGGCGATGGACATCAGCACCAAGCTGGCATGGTCGTAGATCTGGCAGCTGTACGGATCGAGCGAATCGGCTTTGAGCAGGCGCAGCAGGCGCTTGTACGACTCGGCGCCGACGGCCGGTGACGAACCTATCGTGTAGACGTTCTCCAACGTTTCCGGTGGCACCGCCTCCACCAGCTTCTGGTTGACGCCGAACGCCATGCCGACGATCTTGCCCTTGTAGCCTGCGCGATAGATGTCCTTGACCACCACCGCCGTGTCCGACACATAGCCGCCCAGCACGATGAAGTCGGGGCTGGCTCGCAGCACTTCGGCGATCTCCGTGCGGTAACTGCTCTTCTTGTCTTCATAGAGCATCGTCTGCGACATGTGGCCGCGCTTCTTCATCTGCTTCTCGATCGTCTCGCCATACGACTGCGACAGCGGCGTCTGCGGGCCGACGAAATAGGCCTTCTTGCCGCCCTGGTCGGCGATGAAGTTCGCGAACACCGTGCCGAGCAGTGCGGAGGTCGGCTGGGTGCGCACGATGTAACCCTGGTGCGGCATGTTGGTGATGTGCTCACCGCCGGACACAGTGGCCAGAAACACCTTGTTCTCCCAGCATAGAGGCGCGACGGCAGTAGTCACCGAAGAGGCCCAGGTGCCGATGATGGCGCAGACCTTGTCCGCGTCGATCAGCTTGCGGGCCGCGCGGACGGCAGATTCAGGGTTGGTCTGGTCATCCTCGACCAGCAACTGCACCTTGCGTCCGAGCACGCCACCGGCGGCGTTCACTTCATTGACCACCAACTCGGCCGCGCGCTGCATGGTCGGGCCGTAAGCGCCGCCGCTGCCTGTCAGCGGGATCAGCGCCGCGATCTTGATCGGCTCGCTCGACTGGGCGCGGGCCCAGCCGGGCAAGGCCAAGCTGGCGGCAGCGGTCGAAGCGGCTGTGAGGATGTGGCGACGCGTGGACAGGTTTGCGTGGGGCATGGTAATCCTTCGAGGTGAGGGGGAGGAAGATCAGGGTTGGGAAGGCTCGGGCTGGCCGCCCAGGAACAGGCGCCGCGTTTCGGGGTCGCGGACCAGATCGGCGGCAGCGGCGTCGCGCACCTTCTGGCCCATCACCAGGACGATGCCGCGCTCGGCCACGGCCAGCGCCGCCAGCGCGTTCTGCTCGATCATCAGCACCGCAATGCCTTCGCGGGTCAGCCCCGCGACGGTGGCGAACATGGCGTTGGCCGCAACCGGCGACAGGCCGGCGCTCGGTTCGTCCAGCAGCAACACGCGCGGCTGCATCATCAACGCAATGGCCAACGCCAGCGTCTGCCGCTGACCGCCCGATAGGGTGCGGGCTGGAACCCGCAGCCGGTTTGCTAGCAATGGAAACCGCGCCAGCTGCTCGTCGATGCGGCGACGCGCCTGGCGAGGCTGCAGGTAGCAGCCGATCTCCAGGTTCTCGCGCACGGTCATCGACGGGAAAACGTTGAACTCCTGCGGCACGAAGCCGATGCCAGCGGCCGACAGGGCCTGACCGCCCTTCAGCGGCTGCGCGTCCAGCTCGATCCGGCCGGTGTGGAACTCCACCAGGCCGCAGATCATCTTCAGGAAGGTCGATTTGCCGGCGCCGTTGGGGCCGATGATCACGGCGAAGTCGCCGGCGTCGAGAGCGAGGTCGACCCCCTTGACGATGTCTTCTCCACCGTAACCGCCCTTCAGGCCCTGAACCTCCAACAGGCTCATGCGCGCACCACCCCGAGATAGGCTTCTTGGACGCGCACGTCGGCGGCGACCTGGTCGAAGTCGCCGCGTGCCATGAAGGCGCCTTCGGCCATGACGATCACCTCGTCGCACAAACGCCGGATCAACGGCATGTCGTGCTCAATGAGCAGGATGGTCAACCCTTCTCGCTGCAACGCGAGCAGGTGGTCGCCGATCTCGGTGACCAGGATGGGGTTCACGCCAGCCATCGGCTCATCCAGTAGCAGCATCTGCGGGTCGGTCATCAAGGCACGGCCGATCTCAAGCAGCTTTTTCTGGCCGCCCGAGATGTTGCCTGGCAAGGCGTCGACGATGCGCTCGAGCTTGAGCCGCCGGGCCACGGCCCAGGCCTTTTCCTGCAGCTGTGCCTCGCGTTCGGCGGCGCCGCGGCCGCCCACCAGGGCGCCTAGCAGCGACTCGCCGGGCTGGTGCTGGCCATACAGGAGCAGGTGGTCGAACACCGTCATCCGCGCAAAACCGCGCGCCAGCTGGAAGGTACGGATCAAGCCGCGCGCGGTGATGCGGTCCGGCGCCAGGCCGGTGATCGGCTGGCCGTCGAACACGATATCGCCGCCGGTGGGCCGGTAGAGCCCGGAGATGCAGTTGAACAGCGTGGTCTTTCCGGCGCCATTCGGCCCGATCAGACCCGTCAGCGTGCCGCGGGCGATATCGAACGACGCGCCCGCCAGCGCCTGCACACCGCCGAAGTGCAGGGACACGTTCCGGATTGAAAGCAGCGTCATGGGTTGGGGCGGTTCGGGACCCGGTGGTCAACGCAACGGTGACGGAGACTCAGGCGCACGCAGCGTGATGTGTCAGTGCGCCAGTTCGTCGAACTGAACTTGGCCGCCCTTCATCACGAACGGAATGCGCTCACCCTGCCCAGTCAGGCAGGCCAGGTCCTTGAACGGGTTGCCGTCGACCACCAGCGCATCTGCGAAGGCGCCCGGGGTCAGCCGGCCGAGCTTGCCGGTCATGTTCAGCACCTCGGCGCCGATGGTGGTTGCGCTGGCGATCACCTCGGCCGGCGAAAGCACCTGGGCCCGGATCGTGAATTCGTCGCTCTGCAGCCGGTGCGACTCGCCCAGCAGATCGGTGCCGAAACCCATCTTGACGCCGGCGCGCTGGAAGATCTCCAGTGAGCGAAGTCCGGCGTCCCGCACGCTGGCGATCTTCACCGCGCTTTCGGGCGGCAGACCGTACTTCGTGCCCTCGGTGGTCAGGGCCTCGTAGGTCACCAGTGTCGGCACCGCATAGGCCTGGTGTTCGGCCATGACCCGGGCGGTTTCGGCGTCCACGAGGTTGCCGTGTTCGATGGTGCGCACGCCGAAGCGGACTGCGCGCTGTATCGAATCCGGCGTGTAGGCATGGGCCATCACGTAGGTGCCGCGAGCTCTGGCCTCAGCCACGATGGCCCGGATCTCGTCCTCCGAATAGCCCAGTGCGCCGATCGGGTCGGTCGGCGACGAGACGCCGCCGGAGGCCATGATCTTGATCTGGTCCGCCCCCATCTGCAGTTCCTGGCGTACGGCTCGCCGCACCTCGTCGACGCCGTCCGCGATCCGGCTCAGGGCACCCACCCGGATGCAGCAGGCACAGGGCGTGTCCAGGGCCTGGAAGTCGTAACGGGCGCGGATATCACCGTGGCCGCCAGTCTGGCTGAGCGAGCGGCAGGCGATGAACAGGCGCGGACCCACAGCCAGCCCCTGCTCGATCGATTGCTTGAGCGCCAGGCCAGCGCCGCCGGCGTCGCGCACCGTGGTGAATCCGCGGCGCAGCATGCCCTGCAGGACCGGCAACGCCTTGAGCGTGACGAAAACGTTGGGCAGGGTCACTTGCCCCGGCAGGTTGTACTGGATCGCAATGGTGTGGACGTGCAGGTCGATCAAGCCGGGCATCAGGGTCTTGCCCTTGAGGTCGATCGTGCGGGCGGCCGCCGACCTGAGCGGCCGGTCCGACACCTCCTTCACCAGGCCGTCCTCGATCAGGACGCTGTGGCCCTCAAGCAAGTCCGGCTTGAGCGGGTCGAGAAGGGCGGCATTGGTGAACAGGAAACTGGCCATGTCGGACTTTGTCACTAAACACTTAAGCACTTAAGATATGAGGAGCAGCCTGCCGAGTCAATACTCTTAAGCGTTCGCAACCTGACTGGAGTAGATGATGAAAGCTCGCGAGACCGCTGCCGGCAAGAGCGCCGTCGACTATGAATGGGCGTTCTACAACGCCCCAGTTGGGCAGGCGATCGGCCGGCACCGGGTGGTGGTCGACTGCAACGCCGTGTTCGAAGAGATGTTCATGGTCAGTCGCAAGGCGATGATCGGACAGTCATTCCAGTCCATCTACCCGACCGAGGCGGATTTCGCCAAGACCGGCAAGCGGATCACACCGACGCTAACAAGCGCTGGCCGCTATACAGACCAACGCGTCATGCGGCGGGCTAACGGCGACCTGTTCTGGGTCCAGGTGAGCGGCTACGTCCGCAACCGCGAAGACCCGTTCGAAGAGACGCTGTGGGCCTTCACCGATCTCAGCCGCGGCGGCAAGGTCGAGTCGCCCCAGCACATTGCCATGACGCCGCGCGAACGGGACATTGCCGCACTGCTGATGGAGCGCCGCTCGGGCAAGGAGATCGGCAAGGCGCTAGGGATAAGCCCGCGCACCGTGGATGTCTACAAGACGCGGTTGCTGCGCAAGTACGGCGTGACCTCGAGCGACGAACTCGTGAGCAAGCTGCTTTAGCCCGTGCGGGTTTCAAGGCGCTGCTGCGACGAGTGGGTGGCTAGGTCCAGCGTTCTGGTGGTCGATCTGCGGTTGCATCCACCGCGACATCGATAAGTCGGGATGCAAGGAACCGGCCTGTCACGACCGTCGGGAACTGGCCGGCTGCAGGCGCTCGAGGTGAACCTGCTGGCGTGGCTCAGGCGGCCAGCGCAAACGGCTGGACCTCCTTGGCGATCGCTTTGCCGTTCTCGATCTCGGCCACTCGCAACTCGTAGGCTGCCTGAAGGTTCAACCAACCCTTGGCCTCGCTGCCGAAGTAGCGCTCCAGGCGCAAAGCCGTATCAGCCGACACGCCGCGCTCACCCTTGACGATCTCGCTGAGACGCGAGTAAGGCACATGCAGGGCGATGGCCACGGCGCGCACGCTGACGCCCATGGGCTTGATGTAGTCCTCCAGCAAGATTTCACCGGGGTGGACAGGACGCATACCGTTCTTGAGCATGTTGCTCTCCAGTGCTGTTCAGGGTTCGAATGTCCGTCGGGTCTGGGTCAGTGTGGGTCTTCGATGAGCACGTCATAGGGGCCGCTCTCACCCCACTTGAAGGTCAGTCGCCACTGGTCGTTGATTCGCACATGCCAGGCACCGTCGTATTCCTTCAAGTCGTTTCCTGGTGGGGCCTTCATGAAACTCACGGAAGGCGCCGCGTCGAGCTGGGCCAATTTGCGCTCGGCCACGCTCTTGATGTTGACGAACCGGCGACACTTGCCTGTGGTGTACAGGCCCTCCGTGTCGGGGCAGGCGAACGACTGAATCGACATAGAAGAGAGCTTGCCTGTTAACCGGTTAACAGTCAATTTAGCAAGAATCCGTGTATCGCGCAAGGACGCACCAACGACGCGCGGTTGGACCGGCTCAGTGGACTGCCCGAAGTCCTGCCGTTCTCCAACGGCAGTAACGGGCCGTCAGTGTGAATTCGTGGCGGCGCCAGGAGCCTGACTTTCGGTGCTACGGGCCGGTCCGCCAAAGTCAGCTTGTGGCGAACCCAGGGAAGACCCGTTCACAGCCAACTACCGTCGTTCACGGCCGGCCGCTTACCGGCCGGCTCCTGACATCGCTGCAATCCATGCTCAAGCAGATACGCTACGTCTACGAGGCCCTGCGGCTGGATCTAGAACGGCGACTCGTGTCGGCGCTGTCCACGTTGTCTATGGTGACCTTGACGCTGGTCTCGCGCGGGCTGACATGTAGGCACCGAGCCTCTGCCGACCCCATCGGGTGGGCCCAGGCCGAACTTGGATGCTTCAGGCTGCGTTCGAGTACGCCATGCCGGTCGGGGAGTTGAGCCGGGAAGCAGGTGCGCGCTCAAACCGATGCCCTCAATGGGGGCGGGGCCAGCGCGCCACGGCTGGCCGTCGCTTTGCTATCCTCATTTGGCGATGACTGAGCTCCCGATACCCCCCGACCGCAACTCGTCACCTTGGCGACGGCGCCTCATCGTGGCCGCTGCCATCGTCGCACTCGGCAGTCTTGTCTGGAACCAACTGCCCGAGGGCAGTTACCCCACCGATTTGTCGCGCATCGGTCAGGGGCAGGCCGTTCTCGTGCTGACCATGGACAACAACTACACCGGTGGTGCGTCGGTCATGGAACTGCTGAACGATGTGCGGCACGACTTTGCCGATTCGGTGCAGTTCGTGGTTGCGTCGCTGGCGTTGCCGAACGGTCAGACCTTTGCCAAGCAACACCAGGTCGGTGACGGTACGGTGCTGCTGTTCGACGCCAAGGGCCGACGCGTGGCTGTGCTGCACACACCGCAGACCCAGGGCGAGTTGCGTCAGGTCCTGCAGCAAGCCTTGGGGCTTTGATCCAGCCCCACTGGGCCGAACAGTCATGGGGGACGTTCGATCGAAGGGTGGTGGCGCCCTGCATCCCGGCGTTCCCCAACTGCGGGCAAACGCCGCGTTCAGGGCGAGGCTGGCGCGCCTTTGAGCCCGGCCAGCGCGTCGTCGGCAAACGCCGTCCCGGCTTCGTCGTAGACGTGGAACACAGCGTCGGCGCCCAGCCGGCGCAGGACGTCGATCTCTTCGGGGTACTGCACGATGGCGGCGATGTGCCCGCCGAAAGCCCGGTTCTTGAGTTGCGACAGCGCGTAGACGTTGCCGGCATGGCCGGGCATGGCCAGCAGTACGAGCTTGACCGAATCGGCGAGCAGCAGCTTGTCCCAGAAGTCGGAGTCCACCGCGTCGCCTTCCATGACCCGGTGCCCGGCGGCCCGGTGCGCGACGAGCTTGGACGCGTCGCTGTCCACGCCGAGCACCCGCAGGCCGTGGCCTTCGATCAGGCGCTGGTAGGCGCCGTTGCCAATCTGCCCCATGCCCAGGACGACGGCGTCAACCTGGTCGACGGCAATCGGCTGATCGGCGGCCAGCAGCGACCTGGCCTCCAGCGGCGCCAGCGGCCCCTTGAGCCATGCGTACAGGCGTTCGCTGGCGGCATTGAGGGGCGCTGCCAGCACGAAGCTGCCGGCCACTGCCAGCGAGATGACCACGAGCCACTCCGCCGACAACCAGCCCGACGTGGCCGCCAGTGCGGCGACGATGAGGCCGAACTCCGAGTAGTTGCTCAGCGCCAGCGTCGACAGCACGCTGGTGCGGGTGCGCAGCCCGAAGCGCACCAGGACCCCGTAGTACAGGGCGCTCTTCAGCGGCAGCACCAGCAGCAGCACCAGCGCCATCATCACCATCGACAGGTTGGGCATGGCGCCCAGCCCGACGCTGACGAAGAAGCCGACCAGGAACAGCTCCTTCATGTGAAACAGCGACTTCGCCAGGCCCGCAGTGGCCGGATGTGACGCCAGCAGCATCCCCACGATCAGCGCACCGAGATCACCCTTGACGCCAACGGCCTCGAACAGGCTGTAGCCCACCGCCAGGGCCAGAAAAGCGCCATACAGCACCTGCAGGTCGCCGTGGCCGACACGGTCGAGCATGAACCGCAGCAGTCTGGCTGCAGGCCACAGCGCGATCAGCCCGAGCGCCCAGATCGTGGGCAGGCTGCCGGTCGAGGCGCTCAGGAAGATCACCGCGAAGACATCCTGCATCACCAGGATGCCGATGGCCACGCGGCCGTAGAACGAGCCCAGCTCACTGCGCTCTTCCAGCACCTTCACCGCGAACACCGTGCTGGAAAAGCTCAGCGCAAAGCCCAGCAGTAGCAGCACGGGCCAGCCCAGTTCGCTGACCAGGGCCAGGCCCAGCGCCTTGAGCACGAACAGAATCGCGGCGAACAGCAGCGTCGAGCCGACGATGTGCAGGCTGGCCGTCGCCCAGACTTCGGCGCGCAGCAGCGTGCGGATGTCTAGCTTCAGCCCGATGGTGAACAGCAGCAGCGTCACGCCCAGGTTGGCGATGGTGTCCAGCATCGGGCTGCGCTCGAAACCCATCGCGTTGAGCGCAAAACCGGCGGCCAGAAAGCCCACCAGCGGCGGCAAACGCACGAGTTGCACGGCAAAGCCGACGACAAACGCCAGCGCAATCATGAGTGGTTCCATGGGCTTCCTGCGGCTGCGGACATTCGGGACATGCGTCGCCAGATGCTAAGGGGCCAGTGGTGGTCGTGACCCCGCCAGGGACACTCTGATCTTTTCCCACCAGTGACTGCTCCACGGCTGTCAACTTCGGCCATCGGATGCCCGGTCTGGGTCGGTTTGTTGAGTTCGCCCGGGGCGAGAGCAGTCCTCGCCGAGGTGCCGGCCAGACTGGTGCCGTTGACCGTTCGCTTTGTGAGTTGAACGGTCAATCGCGGCTCGCGCCCTTGACAGACCGGTCCCGAGCGGCGTCGACACTCGGCCCGCGAGCGCGAACGTCGCGGATCAGTCTGGTCCGGCCTGCCGTTCAGAGCGGTACACGAAACTGGCCTTGCCCCTGAAGAACGTACTCCATAGCTGATGATGAAATCGCATAGATGGAGCACGAAAGATGAGCAAGCAAGACGACAAGCGCCGCAGGGCGAAGTACACGCTGGAGTTCAAGCTGGAGGCCGTCAGGCTGGTCAAGGGCGGGCAGGATGCGGCCGTGACGGCACGGGTTCTGGACATCCCGAAGGCCACGCTGGGCAACTGGATCAGGGCCGCTGAGAAGGGTGAGCTGCACGGTGCCGGGGACCGGCCCGTCAGCCCTGAGCAGATGGAACTGGCGCGGCTGCGGGCAGAGCTGGCCCGGGTCAAGATGGAGCGCGACATCCTAAACTGAAGTTCCGCGTCCTCACATGAAGCGCGGCGGGAGCAAGTCCCTGTCACGCCTCACAAATTTGGCCCTTTCGGGCCTTTTTTGCGCCCGAATGTGTAGTCACTAAAGTGACTTGCGTTTTGTCGTACATCGACGCATAATTTGCAG
>CANHVY010000070.1 GCA_947464185.1 Burkholderiales bacterium | reverse complement strand
TTGGGCCTTGGTCACCTACTCGGGCAACTCAGCAGCCAATGCGCTGCGCGATGCAGCGGGGAAGTTGCAGGTCCCGACCGATGACAACGACAATCCCGTCACCAGTGCGACTTTCGCGCTGGGCAGCAGCGGCAACAACACGATCGACCTTTCAGGCTATGCAGTTGCGGGCTGGGGCCTGGACATCGAGGCCGGTGCGGGTGATGACCTGGTGACCGGCACTGCCAGCCACGACGAGATCACGGGTGGTGCGGGCGCTGACAACTTGCGCGGCGGGGCCGGCGAAGACCGCTTCAGCTTCGAGCAAGGCGATTCGCCGCTGTTGACGCTCAACACCAGCGCCGTCACAGACGGGTCCACGCTGGCCGGCGCCACCTACACCTTCGCTGGCGGCAAGGTGGAGGTCATCCAGAACCTGCAAGTGGGTGACCAGGTCTGGCTGAACCCGCCCTTTGAAGGCAAGACGGGTTCATCCTGGTTGAGCCTGACGGGCGCGACTTCAACGCCCGGTTTCAACGGCCTGGTGACCAACCAGGGCTATTTCGGCGTGCAGGGCACGCTGGGCGCCAACGGCGTGTTCACGGTGGGCACCTCCAGCAACAGCCCCGACACCCTGGTGGTCTATGACGGCGACGGCAGCAGCGGCGTCAGCCTGACGGGCTTCGTGCTCAAGGGCGTGGCTTTGGGCGATCTGCAGGGCTTTACCTTCGACAACTATCTGCCGATCAGCTTGCGAGCGCCCATCCCTGTCAACGGCACCTCAGGCAACGACAACTTGAACGGGACGTTCTCTTACGACGTCCTCAACGGCCTGGACGGCAACGACCAGTTGCGGGGCGAAGACGGTGACGACACGCTGGAAGGCGGCAACGGCAACGACTACATGACGGGCGGTCTGGGCGACGACTTCTTGGTGGGCGGTGCGGGTACTGACACGGCAGACTACTACTACCAGGGCATCCCCGAAGGCAGCCTGGGGCCCGTGACGGTGAACCTGACCACGGGGCTGGCCACGGGGGGCCAGGGCAATGACACCTTGAGCGGCATCGAGAACGTCAACGGCACCGACGGCAACGATGTCATCACGGGCGATGCGAACAACAATTCCCTGGAAGGTCGAGCAGGAAACGACACCATCAGCGCCGGGGCGGGCTCAGACACCGTGGCCGGTGGCTTGGGTGACGACAGCCTGGACGGCGGCACCCAGAGTTCCGGCGGCACCGACTTCGTGGACTACCGCACGTCGGCCAGCGCCGTGACTGTCAACCTGCAGACGGGCCTGGCCTCAGGCGGCGGTGGCAATGACACCCTCGCCGGTTTCGAAGGCGTGATCGGCACCGACGGAAACGACACCCTGGTGGGCAGCAACAGCACGACGCTGGAGTCTGAAGTGCTCTCCGGTGGCAAGGGCAATGATTCCATCGACGGTGGCGCGGGCTTTGACATTGCCGATTTCAGTTGGGGCAATACCTCGGCCGTGACTGTGGACCTGTCCCTGTCCACGGGTACCGCCACCGGTGCTGATATTGGCACGGACACGTTGCTGAACATCGAGGGTGTCATCAGCTCCGCCGGCAACGACTCCTTGAAGGGCGGCGATGGCGACAACTGGTTCCGGCCGCAAGGCGGCGACGACACGGTGGACGGGGGCGGCGGTATCGACCGCGTCGTCTACGACCGGGCCGCCAATGCGGTGGCGGTCAATCTCGGATTGACGACGGCGCAAAACACCGGGGCCGAAGGTACCGACACCCTCATCAATATCGAAAACCTTCGTGGTTCTGGCTTCGGCGACACGCTCACGGGCAACAGCGGTGGCAACAACATCCAGGGGCGGGCGGGCAATGACTCCATCCGCGGCATGGGGGGCAACGATTCGCTCTTTGGCGAGGACGGCAACGACAGCCTCGACGGCGGCGACGGCGACGACAGCCTGAACGGCGGCCTGGGAGCTGACCGCTTCTTCCTGGGGCAAGACGCCGGCTCCGACACGATCGACGGGGGTGGCTACATCACCCGCACGCCCTGGCCTTCAATCATCATGGTGCCGAACGGTGGCGATGACTACGACCGGCTGGTCTACACCTCCGCCGCCAGTGGCATCAACCTGAACTTGAGCACGCGCACGGTCACCGTGAACGGGCTGGCGGGGACGGACACCTACACCAACATCGAGGAGGTGCTGGGCACCACCAAGGCTGACACGGTGGTGGGCAAACCTTCAGAGGGGGCGGCGTCCTTCCTCTTCATGGGTATGGGCGGCAGCGACACGATCACCCAGGAGACCTATGGCTTGGTGGGGGGGCGCTGGGCCGATGGGTTGCAGGTGGGCTATTCCTGGTCGGAAACCGGCCTCATCGTGAACTGGACGGGCAACCAGGCGACGGTGGCCTACGGTGCCGGCACCGGCACCCTCAACAGTGGTGCGGGCGCTTACACCGCAGGCACCGACACGCTGACCAACGTCCTGTACATCCAGACGTCGAATTACGACGATGAAGTGAATGGCCAGAACGCCACCCTCAACCACCTGGGCTATCTCACCAGCCCGTACCGGGGTAACTCCTATTTCATTGTGGCGGTGCGAGGTGGCAACGACGTCATCCGGGGTAACGGCAGCTTCCTGCTGATTCCCGAGGTCAACACCAACACCGTGGCCGTGCCTGCCAACGGTGTGGGCATCACCGTGGATGGCCGGACGCTGGGTGCTGATGGGCTTTTGGTCATGAACATGACCCACCTGAAGGCGCCGGTCAGCAATGACACCACGGCCCACGGGACCGTGAAGTTCTCCGGCGTCAGCTATGTGTTCGGCACGCCCTGGGCCGACACGGTGTACGCGGGCAATGGCATCAACGACTTCCGCGGCCAGGGCGGCAACGACACCTTCTACGGCGACGAGAACAACAACCTCGCCTCCTATCGCAATTCCAACAACAGTGTGTCGGTCAACCTGGCCCAGGGCACGGTGGCCGATGTGCTGGGGGGCACGTCCTCCGGCACCGACACCTTGCGCGGCGTCGAGATGATCGAAGGCACACGCTTCAATGACGCTTTCGATGCCCAGGGCTTCTCCGAGACTTCCGTGAACGCGGGTGGAACGGCCTCGTTCTGGAAGGGCATGACCAACTGGTACACGCCGCTGGGGGGCAACGACACGGTCACGGGCAACGGCTACACACGGCTGCAGTTCACCACGGCGATGATGGGCATCGACGCCAATCTTGCCGAAGGCTATGTCGACTCCCTGGCCACGGACGCCGCCACGCGTGCCAAGCCCGAATACCTCTACACCGTGGGGCGTACCAGTTTCACGGGCGTCAACGGCGTGGTGGGAACCGACTATGCGGACCGGCTCACCGGTTCGGATGGCGGCGGCATCGTCGGCACGGTTCGGGCCGAAGCCTTCGACCCGCGTGGCGGGAACGACACCGTGGATGGCATGGGGGGATACGACACGGTCTTCTACAGCAGCGCGCCCAATGCCATCCAGGTGAACCTGACGCTGGCCACCGGGCAGGTGGTGCAGGATGGCTGGGACTCCTCAGACACCCTGGCGAACATCGAGCGGGTGGAAGGCAGCCATTGGAATGACACCTTCCTGGGCAACGACGGCGACAACTCCTTCAGGGGGCTGAAGGGGGCCGATTCCATTGACGGCGGTGCCGGGCTGGACCAGGCGGACTACGGTTCGTCGCGCCTGCCCGACTCTGCCGGGGTGATCGTGGATCTGGGCGGTACGGCTGCGCGCAGTGCCGCCGTGTCAGCGGTGACGCCCAGCACCTTGCCGTCCGGCTACACGGGGTGGGCCCGCGACAACTGGGGGGCCATCGATTTCCTCAAGAGCATTGAAGGGATCGGCGGCTCTGATTGGGATGATGTGCTCATCGGCTCGGATGGCAACAACCGCCTCGCCGGAGGAGCTGGCGCGGACACGCTCGACGGTGCCGGCGGTCTCGACTGGGCGGAGTACAACGTCGCCGAGGCCGGTGTCACGGCGAGCCTGGCGCAAGGGCAGGCCACGAACGATGGTTTCGGGTTCGTCGACACCCTGATCAACATCGAGAACCTGCGTGGCAGCATCTACAACGACAGTCTCACCGGCAACGCAGGTGCCAACCAGTTCAGGGGCGAGGCGGGCAACGACACCATCATCGGTGGCGACGGCATCGACGTGGCCACTTACGTGGGCGCCCGGGCGGACTACAACGCGGTGTTCTCCAACGGCATCCTGACCCTGACCGATACCGTTTCCGGGCGGGATGGCGTAGATACTGTGAGCCAGGTCGAACGCTTCGATTTCGCGGGCGTGTTCTATGGGCTCAATAGCCTGGGACAATTGGTGCCTGAAGCTGCCCCGACCTAACCGCTGACTGCCTTGCCCTTTTCCTTTGCACGCCCCCACCGGGGGGCGGTGTGTGCTGCCGCGCTGCTGCTGGCCCTGGGGCTTGGCGGCGGCTCGGCGGTACGCGCCCAGACGAACCCTCTAGCGGCCCCTCCAGCGGCCCCTTCGGCGGCCCCTTCTGCGACTCCAACTTCGGCACTGCCGGCCTTTGCGCCGCCGGGCCCGTTGCCGCAGACCTTCGAGCAACTGCGCGTCAACACCGTGGCGGACCAGTTGATCCGCTACCTGGGTCAGGTGGTGCGGTGGGTGGACGCGCCCGACACGCGGGCCCCGACCTCGGTCTTGTCGGCGCCGGTGCTGGCGGCCGTGGAGCGCCACCCCGAGGCGCGCATTGCGGCCGAGCAGCGCATCGGCGCGGCCTACGGCACGCGCGAGGCGCGGGCCGGCTGGCTGCCCCAGGTGTCGGCCGGGGTGGAGGGCGGGCGGCGCAGCAACGATGAGGTGTTCAAGCCCGACGTTTCCAGCGTGCCGGCCTTTGTCGACAACTCCAAGGCCGTGACCTTGTCGGTCCGCCAGTTGGTGTGGGACTTCGGGGCCGTGAACCACCAGATCGACAGCCGCCTGGCGGGGGAGATGTCGGTGCAGGCCCGCGCCCAGGCCAAGCGTTCGGAACTCACCCTGCGCGCGCTCAGCGCCTGGCTGGAGCTGTTCCGCACCCGGGAGGTGCTGGCGGCCAGCCAGATGAATGTGCTGTCTCGGCAGCAGATCCTGAACTTCATCGAGGAGCGCACCGAACTGGGCGCCAGTTCCACCAGCGACGTGCTGCGTGCGCGTGCCCGGCTGGCCGACGCCCAGGCGGCTGAAGTGGCGGCGCGCAATCAGCTCAGCGCGGCCGAGGCCGTGTACGTGGAGTTCTTCGACCAGGCCGCGCCCGGGCAGCTCGTGCTGCCCGAGGTACCGGCGCTGGACGGCGCACGCCTGGCCGACTTTGCGCCCTTGGTCAGCGCGAATCCGCTGGTGGTGGAGGCGCGGCGCCAGGCCGAAGCCGCCGAAGCCGAGGCCCGCGCTGCCGCCGCCGCGCTGATGCCCACCATCTCCTTGGACGCCAACCTGCGCCGACGCGACCTGGGCAGCGGCGGTACCCCGGGCAATGACTGGAGCGTGGGCCTGGCGGTGCGTCAGAACGTCTTCAACGGCGGTGCCGATCAGGCCCGTGCGCAGCAGGCCGAGCAGCGCGCGCGCGAGGCCCGGCTGGGCGAGACCAACCTGCGCCGCCAGTTGGAGCGTGCCTTGGCACAGTCCGTGGCGGACGTCCAGAACAGCAGCGCGGCGGTGCTGGCCCGCAAGGAATCGGCGCAGGTGGCGGCCGTGGCCCTGGAAGCGGTGCGCGAGCAGTTCGCGTTCCGCCGCGGCTCGCTGCTGGACCTGTTGCGCGCGCAGGAGGAACTGCATCAGGCCACCCGTGACCTGATCGACTCCGTGGCCAACCAGACCCTGGCGCGCTACCGGTTCCTGCACCTGTCAGCCGACCTGGCGCCGATGTTCAACGTGCCGGTGGATGCGCCGGCGCCTGCGCTGGCGCCGCTGCTGCCCTGGCTGAAGGGCCGGCGATGAAGCGCACCACCTTGCTGGTGCGTCACGGACAATGAAATATGATTGACGCGCCCTCTTCTTCCGTGCCCCCTGTGACGGAGCCCCCCCTGCACGACGCCATGGAGGCCTGCCTGCGTGCCGTGCTGGCCTGGCAGGAGCGGCCCATGTCCTCGGCCTCCTTGCGCGCGCGCGTAGCGGGCGGGCGTGAGGTCTGGACGACCGAGACGCTGCTGGAGGCGGCCGACAGCCTGGGCTATGACGTGGAGGCTGGTGAGTTCGACCCGGTCCGGCCCAGCCTGCCCCCCATGCCCGCGATTGCGCAGACGCGCCAGGGCACGGCCCTGGCCCTGCTGAGCACCCATGAGGAAGGGCAGGTGCTGGTGGTCGACCCGGACGCTGGCGAGCAGCCCCAGCCGCTGGCGCTGGAGGAGGTGTACGACCGTCTGGCCGGCACCACTTACAGCCTGGCGCAGCGCGACATCGCCGTGACCGATGCCGTCACCGGCGCGCCGCTGGAGCGCGCCGCGCTTGGCCGCCACGGGCACTGGTTCTGGGGCCCGATCAAGCGCTCGCGCGGTGTTTACTTGCAGGCGGCGCTGGCGGCATTGCTGGTCAATGTGTTCGCCCTGGCGAGCTCGATCTTCTCGATGATCGTCTACGACCGCGTGATCCCCAACAACGCCACGGACACGCTGATGGCGCTGCTGGTGGGCGTGGGCATCATCTTCGTCAGCGATTTCATCATCCGCACCGTGCGCGGCTACTTTCTGGATCTGGCCAGCGCGCGCACCGATGGCGCGATTGCCGATGCCTTGTTCGAGCAGATCCTGGACGCGCAGATGAAGACGCGCCGCGGCAGCAGCGGGGCCCTGGCCAGCACGCTCAAGGAGTTCGAGTCCATCCGCGACTTCCTGACCTCGGCCACGCTCACCACGTTCATCGACGTGCCGTTCGCGCTGATCTTCATCGTCGTCATCTGGATGATCGGCGGGCCGATGGTCTGGGTGGTGCTGATCGCCATTCCCGTCATGCTGGTGGCCGGCGTGGTGGTGCAACCGGCGCTGTCCCGCCTGATCCAGGAGTCGCAGGAAGACGGGCACCACAAGCACGCCATCCTGGTGGAGACGCTCAGCGGCCTGGAGACGATCAAGGCGCTGGGGGCCGGGGCCTTGATGCGCAAGCGCTGGCAGGAGGCGGTGGCGCACCAGTCCCAGGTGGGGCTGAAGACGCGGTTTCTGGCGCAACTGGCCAGCAACGTGGCCTCCCTGGCGCAGCAGGCGGTGCAGGTGGCGGTGGTGACCGTGGGTGCGCTGATGATGGCCAACGGCCACCTGGGCATGGGGGCCATCATCGCGTGCACCATTCTGTCGGGCCGGGCAGTGGCGCCCATGGCGCAGATCACGCAGTTGCTCACGCGCATCAACCAGACGCTGCACAGCTACAAGCTGCTGAACAACTTCATGAACCAGCCGCGCGAGCACCAGCACGGCCACAGCTACCTGGCGCGCGACAGTTTCAAAGGCGCCATCGAGTTCCGCAACGTCACCTTCAGCTACCCGGGCGCCGCCCGGCCCACGCTGAATGACGTGTCCTTCAAGATCGAGGCGGGCCAGCGCGTGGCCATTCTCGGCAAGGTGGGCTCGGGCAAGACGACGGTGGCCAAGCTCATCCTCGGCCTGTACCAGCCGGACTCCGGGGCGGTGCTGATCGACGGCGTGGACGTGCGCCAACTGGACCCGTCCGACCTGCGGCGCGCCCTGGGCGTGGTGCTGCAGGATGTGTGGCTGCTGGGCGGCACGGTGCGGCAGAACATCGCCCTGGGTGCGGACTACCCCACCGACGCCCAGGTGCTGCACGCGGCGCAGGTGGCGGGTGTGGACGACTTCGTTCGGCAGCACCCGCAGGGCTATGGCATGCGCCTGGGCGAGCGTGGCGAGGGCCTGTCAGGCGGGCAACGCCAGGCGGTGGCCATCGCGCGCGCCCTGGTCAGCAAGCCGGCGGTGCTGGTCTTCGATGAAGCCACCAGCGCCATGGATGCGGGCTCTGAGACCACGGTGCTGCAACGCCTGTCGCAGGAGATCGGCCCGCGCACCTTCGTGACGATCACGCACAAGGCCAGCCTCTTGCAGATGGTGCGCAAGATCATCGTGCTGGAGCAGGGCAAGGTGGTCGCGCAGGGCTCGCCCGAGCAGTTCATGCGGCAGCAGCAGGCGCAGGCTGCGGCAGGTCCTGCGGGCACCTCCGCAACTTCAGGACCCTCAGGCGCCTCCGCACCGCCCGCGGCGGTGGGACCCCAGGATGCCGGGCCGGCGGCGTGACGATGCCCTGTGAAACCTCATGACTGAAACCTCTTCTTCCAAGCCGATCGGGCAGTCGGCGGCCCACCCTGCGCCGCCGGACCCGGTGGTCAGCGACGCGCGCGAGCGGGCACCGCGCACGGTGGCTGCCAGCGCAGCGCGCGGCGGCGCCCTCAAGCGTGCCTCCGCCCTGCTGCTGTGGGCCATCGCCCTGTTCTTCGTGGTGCTGTTCGCCTGGATTTCGGTGGCTGAGGTGGATACAGTGACCCGGGCCGAGGGCCGGGTGATCCCTTCGGCCAAGCTGCAGTTGGTGCAGAACCTCGAGGGCGGCATCGTCACCGAGATCCGCGTCAAGCCGGGCCAGCGCGTGGAGGCCGGGGATCTTCTGGTCTTGCTGAGTGCGGTGCAGCACGACGGCGAGATGAAGTCGCGCCAGCAGCAGTTGCTGGCCCTGGAGGCCCGAGTGGCGCGGCTGACCGCGCAAGCCTCCGGTCAACCGGCGAACTACTCCAGTGCGGTGCTGTACTCGGCGTCCGAGGTGGTGACGGCAGAGAACGCCGCGCTGCTGTCAAAGAAGCTCGAACTGGAGTCGCAGATCGAGGTGCTGAACGCGCAGGTCGCGCAGAAGTCCCGCGAACTGGACGAAGCGCAGATCTCGCTGCAGGCGGCGCGCCGCACGCTCGCTTTGGGCCAGGAAGAGCGCGCCACGGTGGCCCGTCTGGTGGAGCGCGGCCTGGAGCCCCGGCTGGAGCTGGTGCGGCTGGACCGCTCGCTGGCCGAGCTGGAGGGCCGCGCCCAGGTGTCCGAGGTGGCGATCACGCGCCTGGGCTCGGCCATCGAGGAAACGCAGGCCCGCCGCAACACGGTGACGCGGCAGTACCGTTCCGAGGCCCTGGCCGAACTCAACCGCGCCGTGTCCGAGTTCAGCGCACTCAAGCAGTCCATGCCGGCCCTGAAGGACCGGGTGGCGCGCACGGAGATCCGTTCGCCGCTCAAGGGCGTGGTCAACCGCCTGTTCATCAACACCACGGGCGGCATCGTCAAGCCGGGTGAACCCATCGTCGAGGTGGTGCCGGCGGATGATGACCTGGTGGTGGAGGCCCTGGTGTCGCCCAAGGACATCGGCTTTGTCAAGCTGGGCCAGCCCGCCCGCGTGAAGATCACCGCGTTCGACTACGCGATCTTCGGTGCCATGGACGGCACGGTGAAGAACATCAGCGCCGATGCCGTGCCCAACGAGAAGGGCGAAGCTTTCTTCCAGGTACGCATCGAGACCGCCACCAAGGCGATCGTCGCGCTGGACAAGCAGTTGCCCATCCAGCCCGGCATGCAGGCTCAAGTGGACATCATCACGGGCAAGAAGACGATCCTGCAGTTCCTGTCCAAGCCCATCGTCGCGATGCGGGAGAACGCCTTCAGGGAGCGCTGAGGCGCACCTGGCGCACAGGCGATGCCGCGGTGATGCAGCCCCCTCCAGCCCCGGCCGAGGAACCGCCCTACGCCTGGGTGGTGGTGTGGGCCTGCTTCGGCAGCCTGGCCGTCATCTTCGGCGTGGCGTACTCGTTCGCGGCGTTCTTCGAGTCTTTCGCGCGCGAGTTCGATGCGCAGCGGGCCGATGTGTCGCTGGTGTTCGGCCTGTGCGGGCTGATCTACTTCGTGCTGGGCGTGGGCGGCGGCATGCTGGCCGACCGGTTCGGCCCGCGCGTCACCTGCGTCAGCGGCATGGTGCTGATCGCCACCGGCCTGCTGGGCACCAGCCTGTCGGGCTCGATGGGGGCGGTGGTCCTGAGCTACGGTGTGTGCATCGGCCTGGGCATCGCCCTGGTCTACACGCCGGCCATCGGCTGCGTGCAGCCCTGGTTCACGCGGCGGCGCGGCCTGGCTTCGGGCATTGCCAGCGCCGGCATCGGTGCCGGCACGCTGGTGGTGCCGCTGGTGGCCTCGGCCCTCATTGCCACTCTGCCCTGGCGCGACGCCATGCGTCTGGTGGCGCTGGGGGTGCTGCTGCTGGGCGTGGCCTGTGCGTGGCTGATGCGGCGCGCGCCCGTGGCCTCGGCCCCGTTGGCCGGCGCGCATGCGGCGGGTGGAGCAGGGGTCTCGCTGGCGGCCGTCAACACCCCGCCGGGCCTCACGCTGCGCCAGACGCTGCGCCAGCGCTCCTTCTGGTGGCTGTATGCCGCCACGGTGCTGGCGGCCCCCACGATGTTCGTGCCCTTTGCGCACGTGTCCGCCGCCGCGCGCGATGCCGGCATCGACAACGCCGCGGCCGTGGGCCTGGTGGGCCTGATCGGCATCGGCAGCCTGGTGGGGCGCTTTTCGATGGGCGCGCTGGCCGACCGGCTGGGCCGGGGCCTGACCCTGGTGCTGATGCAGGGCTCGATGGGCGCGTCCTACCTGCTGTGGGGCGCGGCCGACGGCTACACCGCGTTTGCAGTGTTTGCGCTGTGGTTCGGCCTGAGCTATGGCGGCATCGTCTCGCTGCTGCCCGCGCTGTGCATGGACCTGTTCGGTGCGCGGGCGCTGGCCAGCGTCATCGGCACGCTGTACAGCGGCGCGGCCCTGGGCAACCTCCTGGGCCCGGTGCTGGCGGGGCGGGCCTTCGACCAGCTCGGTGGCTACGGGCTGGTGATTGGCGTGGGCATGGCGCTGTCGGTGCTGGCAACGGTGGCCTCGGCGCGGGTGGTGCGGCGCGTGGTGGGCTGAGCGGGGCTGGACCCGCCCGGCCGGCCCCCGCCCCGGTTTACCAGCTCGCGCCGAACTGCTGGCGCAGCCACCGGTGCAGCCGACCAACCTCCTCGTTGCCTTGCCCTTCGCGGATGCAGGTTAGGGAGCTGCCAGTGCAGCCTGGATCTGCGCCGGAGGATCCACGATTTTTCGCTCAGATCGATACCGGCTCGATGCGCGCGCCCTGCGGGTACTGCCACCATCGGTCTGTGTTGAAAAGATGCCAGGCGGGGATGGCGTAGGCGGCACTACCGCCGCCCCCGATGTAAAGACCGGCGAGAGTGACACTGCCATCGGAATTCTTCACCACCACCGCACAGCCGCTGTCACCCGCTTCAGGGTACGGCTGCTGCTCCACCCGGAGCTTCAGCAGTTCGTCGTGATAAACCTTCACCCACACAAACTGGCCGCCCCTGCGCAGGGGATAGTCCAAGGCGTAGGGCAAGGCCATGCAGGTGTCGAGCTGCGCTTGCAGCGGGCCGCGCGCCGCGGGGCCGTTGTTGTCTGGCACCAGCAAATGGAACCAGCGGATCGCCGCCAGTTCTGCCAGGCGCCGCGGGGTGCGTACCCAGGGCTCCGCAGGGTCGAGCCGGCGCGCGCCCACGATGGAGCGGGCGGCGTCCTCGTTCTCTATCCGTGCCAACTGCACGTCGAGGCTGGGCCTGTAAGGGTTCTCGTCGCCGCGAAGCACCCCGCCGACTGGCAACGAAGTGGCCACCATGGGGGATCCAAGCTGCTGGCCTTCGGCGTCCAGTGGCCAGGCGTGCAGTCCGCCTTGGACCTCCAATCCGTCGACCTGGGCCGAAGGTGTGAACACATGCTGCGCGCTGAGCAGGCACACCTGGCTGCCCTCGTCGCTGTCGAGGCGTACGGCGCAGGCCGCTGCGCCGTGTTCCCAGGACCCTTCCGAGGGCTGCACCCAGACGGAACCCGGGCCGTGCGCGCGCGCGCCACTGAACCCGGCCATCTCTTGCACATCCGTGGGCACGGCGAACGGCAGGCGCTGCCCGGCGTGCTCGGCGAAGGTGATCAGCCATTTCGGAACGCATTGCAGGTCGCCTTCGGCGGTGCGGCTGCGGGCCCACTTGCGCCGCACCACGAACACCACGCAGGGCTCGCGCGTCAGTTGCTCCCGCCCATCATGGCCCCGCGTCTTGCGATAGCCGGGCTGCACCATCACCACGCTGCGATAGGCCAAAGTCAGCTCGGGGCCGCGAGCCAGCGCGATTTCACGCGCCAGTTCCATGCGGGCGGCATCGTCGGCGAGCGCACGGCTGTTCTCGATGGCCTGCCCAAGCACCGCCGGATGAAGCACCAGCGACTGGGCCTCGGCTTCGCCCGCCCAGTTACGCTGTGGCGGACCTTTTTTGGATGAGCCGCCACGCATCGCTCAATCCTTGAGACAGTTGGCAGGGGTCGGCTGCAACTCGACAAGACCACTGGCATTGGCTGGCGGGTCGGACTTGGTTTGCGACTTGATTTCCCCGAGCAACTTGCTCACCAAGTCGGCACTTGCAAGGCGTTTGTCCTCGGCCGGTGGCGGGCTGCATTTCAGCTTCACCACCACCTTTTTCTTGTCTTCAGTCAGGCTGGCTCCGTTTGGCTCGATGGTGATCTTGGTTGATACCACGTCAAAGGGTTTCAGCTCATTGATGTTCCTGACCAGTAGTGTCAAGTCAGTCTGGCCGGACGAACCTGGCGAGCCACCGCTGGCGGCCCCTGCTGCCTGCGTGCCAATCACCGTCACCACGAGCTGGGTGCTGCCGCCCGCGGAATCGCTGACCTGCAGGCGATAGCCGCCGCCGGGCACTTCTTTCGTGGCGCTGACCTGGGCCAAATCAGCAAAGCCACCGGTGAAGCTGAGGCTCAGTCCGTCGGCAGCGGCGTCGAGCCAGCGCACCATGTAGGGCTTGGTACCTCCCCGGATGGCGAAGCCCTTGCCGGGCCCGCCCTTGGCATCCACCGACAGCGTCGATGGCTCCAGGGAGAGGGGCAGCGCCACGTCAGCTACTTTGCACTCCTTCAGGGCGCTGACCACGGCGCTGCCGTCCACGGCGCCAAGTTGCTCAATCACTTTTTCGTTCGCGGCGGCCAGCGCCTCGACAAGGTTTTCGGCCTTGGCCGAAAGGTCCTGCACCTTCTTGAGTCGCGCCTTCAAATCCTCGTTGGCTGAATTGGCCTTTTCGCCAGACTTGTCCGAGGATGCCTTCAGGTCCTTCGCCAGCGTGTTGTCGATCCCGGCCCCTGGGGCGAACGCGGCGGCGAAGCCGCCTAGGCCTGCGATGGCCTGCGGCACGGCCGTGAGATCGGGCACTGTCTGGGCGATGAAGCCGTCCACCCGCGCGGCAATGGCGTGGACCGTGTTCTGCAGCCGCGCCCCGATCTCGCGCGTGTCCTCGGCCAGCCGCGTGGCCGCCTTGCGCGTCTTGTCTGAGTTTTGTAGCGCGACATCGATCCGTGACAGCAGCGCTTTCATTGCTTGCTCCACATCCGGCGGCAGGGGCATCGCATTTGGCGGCGTCTTGATGCTTTCCCGTAACTCCAGCGCCTTGTCCTCGACGCCGCGGCGGGCTGTC